>NZ_JBWHZP010000003.1:0-361571 GCF_056323165.1 Streptomyces sp. 3-6 | reverse complement strand
GAGCCAGGATCAAACTCTCCGTGAATGTGTACCCGTGATCGGGTCGACACCACGAGAGCGGAACCACCGGAGGAATAATCCGATGGTTCACAGCGTCCTCGCTGTGTTTTTCAAAGGAACCTCGCCCCAGCTGATGCTGGAGACGGGGTATCAACATATCTGGCGTTGACTTTTGGCACGCTGTTGAGTTCTCAAGGAACGGACGCTTCCTTCGTACTCACCCTCTCGGGCTTTCCTCCGGGCGCTTCCCTTCGGTGTGTCCGACTCTATCAGATCTTTCCGATCCGATTTCCTCGGTGCTTTCCAGGTCGAACGCTTTTCGCGCTTTCCCTTTCCGGCGGACCCGACATTATCAGAAGTTCCGGACCGGTCGGACCGGCCTTCGTTTTCCGATTCATCGGGAGAGGCTTCATCGAGAGTCTTCGGAAGAAGTGCTTCGAGAAGCAGACAGATGCTCACTGTTGTGGTCCCGGAGGGCTGCCTTGCGGCTACCCGTCCCCAGGCAACTGTTCGAATCTACCTCCCCACAGTCTCCGTGTCAACGGCTCCCGCGGGGCGAAGAGGACACTAGCAGCTCCCCCGTGCCGGATGCACATCAGGCAGCGGTGGGCACGGTGGCGCTCCGCTCCGAGGCGTCGAGGTCGCCGGTCTCGCCGGACCGGGCCGCTCGTCCGCCCACGACATAGACGTACGCCAGGAAGGCCACCTCGGCGACGACGCCGATGGTGATGCGGGCCCAGGTGGGCAGGCCGGACGGGGTGACGAAGCCTTCGATGGCACCGGAGACGAACAGCACCGCGGCCAGACCGATGGCCATCGCGAGCGCCGCCCTGCCCTCTTCGGCGAGGGCCTGGCGGCGGAGGCGCGGGCCGGGGTCGATGAGGGTCCAGCCGAGCCGGAGGCCGGTGCCGGCGGCGACGAAGACCGCGGTCAGTTCGAGGAGGCCGTGGGGCAGGACCAGGCCGAGGAAGGTGTCGAGCCGGCCGGCCGAGGCCATCAGACCGAAGCCGACCCCCAGGTTGAGCATGTTCAGGAAGAGGATCCAGATCACCGGCAGCCCGAGGAACACGCCCAGGATGAGGCAGAGCGCCGCGGCCCAGGCGTTGTTCGTCCAGACCTGGGCGGCGAACGACGTGGCGGGATGGCTGGAGTAGTACGTCTCGTACTGGCCGCCGGGACGGGTGAGTTCCCGGAGTTCGCTGGGCGCGGCGATGGACGCCTGCACCTCCGGGCTGGTGCCGATCCACCAGCCGAGGAGCGCGGCGACCGCCGTGGACAGCAGCGCCGTGGGCACCCACCAGTGACGCGCCCGGTAGACGGCCGCCGGGAAGCTGTGGCCGAAGAAGTGGGTGACGTCCCGCCACGACGCGCGGCGCGCTCCGGTCACGGCGCTGCGCGCGCGGGCGACCAGCTGGCTGAGCCGTCCGGTCAGCTGGGGGTCGGGGGCGGCGGACTGGATCAGGGAAAGATGGGTGGCCGTCCGCTGGTAGAGGACGACGAGTTCGTCGGCCTCGGCACCGGTGAGCCGGCGCCTGCGCCGGAGCAGGGCGTCGAGGCGGTCCCACTCCGCGCGGTGGGCGGAGACGAAGACGTCCAGGTCCATCGGTGTGCCTGCTCCTCGGCTGATCGACTCGGTCGGCGTGGTGGGCTTGTCGTACTGCGATCGGCAACAGCTTGGCAGACTGGCGGGGTGAGGGGCATGCGAGGGAAGGGCGGCGGGCGTGAGTGAGCTGGTGACGGGCGAGGCGGTGGCGTTGGAGCTGCGCCCGGCGAGGTTGCCCAGCCGGGCCCTGGCGGTGCTGCTCGACCTGGTGGTCGCGATGGCGGCCTACGTGATCCTGACCATCGTGGTGGTGATGTCCACCGCCTCGCTGGACGAGGCGGCGCAGACGGCGATATCCCTCTCCCTGTTCCTGCTCGTCCTGGTGGGCGGTCCGATCGTGGTCGAGACCCTGACGCACGGGAAGTCGCTGGGGAAGCTGGCGTGCGGGCTGCGGGTCGTGCGGGACGACGGGGGGCCGATCCGGTTCCGGCACGCCCTGGTGCGCGGTCTGATCGGCGTGATCGAGATCCTCATGACGCTCGGGGTGGTGGCCTGCATCGCCTCGCTGGTGTCGGCCCGGGGGCGGCGGCTGGGGGACGTGTTCGCGGGCACCCTCGTCGTCCGCGAGCGGGTGCCGGCCGGACGCACCGGGTTCGTGCCGCCCCCGCCGCCCTGGCTGGCCGGACGGTTCCAGGGGCTCGACCTGTCGGCGGTGCCCGACGGGCTCTGGCTGGCGGTGCGGCAGTACCTGACGCGGATGCAGCAGCTGGACCCGCAGGTCGGTTGGGCCATGGCGGAGCGGCTGGCCTCGGACCTGGCGGACCGTACCGGGACCCCGGCGCCGCCCGGAGTGCCCCCGGCCGCCTATCTGGCCGCGGTGCTGCAGGAGCGGCAGGTGCGGGAGGCCCGGCGTGCCTTCGCGCACGGCCCGGCTGCGGAGGGCCGGCCCGGCGGCGGGGCCGGGTACGGGGAATCCTTCGGCCCGCCCGCGTCGCCCCGGAGTCCCTACGCACCGCCCGCCTCTGCCCAGGGACCGTACGGCCCGCCCGGACACCCGGCGGCGCCGCACGCCCCGGCGTCCGCGCCGGCCGTTCCCGGTGCGCCGTCCGCGCCGTCCGCGTCTCCCATGACGCCGCCCGCACCGGCGTCTCCGCCGGCCTCTGTGCCGCCTGTGCCCCCTGCGTCCCCCGGGGCTGCTTCTCCTTCGGCGCCGCCCGCTCCCGCGTCGTCGGCCGCGATGCCGCCGGGGCCCGCCGGGCCGTCGGACGCGTCGTCGGACGCGCCCTCTGCAGGCCGGTCCGCCGGCGGGTTCGTACCCCCCGCTTGACGGGGCCCGGGGCGGCCGGAGGCGGCTGGGCCCCGAGGCCGTGGGCGCCGTGCCACCGCGGTGCTGCGGTTCCGCGGGCTGCGAGGCCGTGGGGGTCGTGGACCTCGGTCCCTCAGTGCGGCGGGGCACGCGCCCCGTCGGTCAGGGGAAGACCGACGGCGGCGACTCCAGGTCCTCCAGCTCGATGCCCGGTGCCGCGAGGACGACGTCACCGGCGAGGTGCACGGTGTGCCGCTCGCCCGTGTCCAGGGCGGTGACCTGGTACGCGTCCACGATCAGCGGGCCGTTGTCAGTGGCGTGTGCTTCTCTGTCCACCAAGGCCCAGGACTGGTCCACGGTGCGGGGGGCGAGGACCGGATCGGTGAGGGCGACGAGGCGGACGCGGGTGGCCGACGCGGAGGGGGTGAGGCGCAGGAGACGCGCGGTGGCGACGAGGAACGCCGGGGACGAGCCGGTGAAGGCGTGGGCGCGCACATTGCCTTCGGTGGCGTGGGTTCCGGTCGGGTCGGTGCGGACCCAGGTGACGCCGTCGAGGGCGGCGCCGCGGATCTGCCAGCCTCCGGCGTGCAGTTCGAGACGGATGGGGCGGCCGAGTTCGTCGAGTGCGAGGTCGACGGAGCCGTGGTCGCCGCCGGACGGCGTGGTGAGCCGGGAGACGTAGCGCCAGCCGGAGGGCCCGGGGGCGCACTGGAAGTGTTCGTCGGCGAGGGGGGTGTGATCGTGCGGATCGTGGAGCGCGTAGCGGCCGCGGGGCATGGGGTCGGTCCTGGGTCGTGACGGGTCGGTCCGCTGAGGAAGTTGCCGGGCGCCGGGAGGCCGCCCGGCCGGACGCCGGAAGGCCGGGCGAGGGAAGGCCGGGCACCGGACCGCCGGACGCCGACGGTACGGGCGCCGGGAGGCCGGGCGGGGGCACGGGCAGGCCCCCCGACACGGGGGTGCGGGGGGCCTGTCGCGTGGACCTGCCGCGGGTGGTGGGCGCGTGCGGGCGTGACGGCTCGGACGCGCTCCGCCCGGCGGCGGGCCGGAGGTCGGATCAGTAGCGGTAGTGGTCCGACTTGTAGGGGCCTTCGACCTTCACGCCGATGTACTCGGCCTGCTCGGGACGCAGCGTCGTGAGCTTCACGCCGAGCGCGTCGAGGTGGAGGCGGGCGACCTTCTCGTCGAGGTGCTTGGGCAGCACGTAGACGCCGGTCGGGTACTCGTCGGGCTTGGTGAACAGCTCGATCTGGGCCAGGGTCTGGTCCGCGAAGGAGTTGGACATCACGAACGACGGGTGGCCGGTGGCGTTGCCCAGGTTCAGCAGGCGGCCCTCGGACAGGACGATGATCTTCTTGCCGTCGGGGAACGTCCAGGTGTGCACCTGGGGCTTGATCTCGTCCTTGACGATGCCGGGCACCTTCGCGAGGCCGGCCATGTCGATCTCGTTGTCGAAGTGGCCGATGTTCCCCACGATCGCCTGGTGCTTCATCCTGGCCATGTCCGAGGCCATGATGATGTCCTTGTTGCCGGTCGTGGTGATGAAGATGTCGGCCGTCTCGACGACCTCGTCGAGGGTCGTGACCTGGTAGCCGTCCATCGCGGCCTGCAGGGCGCAGATCGGGTCGATCTCGGTGATGATCACGCGGGCGCCCTGGCCGCGCAGGGATTCCGCGCAGCCCTTGCCCACGTCGCCGTAGCCGAACACGACGGCGGTCTTGCCGCCGATGAGGGTGTCGGTGGCGCGGTTGATGCCGTCGATCAGGGAGTGGCGGCAGCCGTACTTGTTGTCGAACTTCGACTTGGTGACGGCGTCGTTGACGTTGATCGCCGGGAACAGCAGGGTGCCGTCGCGCTGCATCTCGTACAGGCGGTGGACGCCGGTGGTGGTCTCCTCGGTGACCCCGCGGATCTCGGAGGAGAGCTGGGTCCACTTCTGCGGGTTCTCGCTCAGGGTGCGGTTGAGCAGTTCGAGGATGACGCGGTGCTCGTCGGACTCGGCGGTGTCGGGCGAGGGCGCCTTGCCGTCCTTCTCGTACTCGACGCCCTTGTGGACGAGGAGGGTGGCGTCACCGCCGTCGTCGAGGATCATGTTGGGGCCGCCGGTCGGGCTGTCGGGCCAGGTCAGCGCCTGCTCCGTGCACCACCAGTACTCCTCCAGGGTCTCGCCCTTCCAGGCGAAGACCGGGACGCCCTGCGGGTTGTCGGGCGTGCCGTCCGGGCCGACGGCGATGGCGGCCGCGGCGTGGTCCTGGGTGGAGAAGATGTTGCAGGACGCCCAGCGGACCTCGGCGCCGAGGGCGACCAGGGTCTCGATGAGGACGGCGGTCTGCACGGTCATGTGCAGGGAGCCGGTGATGCGGGCGCCGGCCAGGGGGCGGGCCTCGGCGTACTCCTTGCGGATCGCCATCAGGCCGGGCATCTCGTGCTCGGCGAGGGTGATCTCCTTGCGGCCGAAGTCGGCCAGCGAGAGGTCGGCGACCTTGAAGTCCTGTCGGTTGTCGACAGTCGTCATTGCGAGCTGCTCCTCGGGATGTGGGTCGAGGTGGGTACGGCTGGTCTGCGCGGCGGCGGACACCTGGGTGCCCGGGGAGGACACTGGCATGCCCGCGTGCGCGCAGCGCAGTCCGTCGGAGGCCCTCTCTCCCTCGGCCGGTCCGCAGGCGGACCGCCCGACCGCCATCAGCAGCGACGTCTGGCTCCGTCCCAAGCTACACCGCGGTCACGGGCGACCCCCAGTCCGTCACCGTACACATCAAGCCGAACACGAGGCGTCAGTGACGGGGTCGTCCCCGCGACGGTCGCCCGCCCCGATCGGAGCGGAGCGGGGCGGTGCGGTGCGGTGCGGGCGGTGCGGGGCAGCGCCGGACCGGTGGGACGTGCGCGCACCGGGTGGCCGGGGAGGTCCGGCGCCCGGAGACGCCGGCGGGGAGCCACCCGGGCAGGTCTGCCTCCCGTGCGGGGCGGCTCCCCCTCGGGCGGCTCCCCGTGGGGCGCGCCGTGGCGGACGTCGGCGTCAGTGGGCGGCGGGGCCCGGGGCCGGTCCGCCCGGAGTGGCCTCGGGGTCGGCACCCCGGGCGGCCTCGGCCGCCTTGTAGACGTCGGGCTCCAGGTAGATCACACGGGCGATCGGCACCGCCTCGCGGACGCGGGCCTCGGCGGCGTCGATGGCGGTGGCGATCTGCGTGGCCGTGTCGTCGTGACGCACGGCGATCTTCGCGGCGACCAGCAGCTCCTCGGGGCCGAGGTGGAGGGTGCGCATGTGGATGATGCGGGTGACGGTGTCGCCGTCGACGAGGGCC
Organism: Streptomyces sp. 3-6; assembly: GCF_056323165.1. Taxonomy (NCBI): domain Bacteria; kingdom Bacillati; phylum Actinomycetota; class Actinomycetes; order Kitasatosporales; family Streptomycetaceae; genus Streptomyces; species Streptomyces sp. 3-6. The sequence goes on along the minus strand of NZ_JBWHZP010000003.1, from coordinate 355,423 downwards.
GTCTCGATCTTCCGGGTCTCGTCGAGGCCGGCCGACTCGCCGAGCAGCAGCGACTTGGTCTCCAGGGCGAGCACCAGGGCGATCACGATGAGCAGCACGCCGATGCAGAGGGTGCCGATGCCGTCCCAGACGCTGTCACCGGTGAGCAGGGCCATCCCCACGCCGCCGAGGGCGAGGACCAGGCCGACGAGGGCACCGAGGTCCTCCAGGAGGACGACCGGCAGCTCGGGCGCCTTCGAGTGGCGGACGAACTCCTTCCAGGAGCGCCGGCCGCGCACGGCGTTGGACTCCTTGATGGCCGTGCGGAAGGAGAGGGTCTCGACGATGATCGCGAAGACCAGCACGCCCACGGGCCAGTACCAGTGGGTCAGTTCGTGGGGGTGCTTGATCTTCTCGTAGCCCTCGTAGAGGGCGAACATGCCGCCGACCGAGAAGAGCACGATGGAGACGAGGAAGGCGTAGATGTAGCGCTCGCGGCCGTAGCCGAAGGGGTGCTCCGGGGTCGCCGTGCGCTGGGCCCGCTTGCCGCCGACCAGGAGCAGCGCCTGGTTGCCGGAGTCGGCGAGGGAGTGGACGGATTCGGCGAGCATCGACGAGGAGCCGCTGAAGAGGAACGCCACGAACTTCGCTACCGCGATCGCGAGGTTGGCGGCGAGTGCCGCCACGATCGCCTTGGTGCCGCCTGACGCGCTCATGTGTCCGCGTGGTCCCTTCGTGTGCCGTGTGCCGTCTGCCGTGGTCCGCGTTCCGGGTGCGGGCGGGCGCGGTGGGCGCCCGCCCGTGGGTGTCCCGTCCGGGACGGGGCGCCATTGTTGCAGCCCCGTCGGGTACGGCGCGTCAGGTCGCGGTCACCGGGAGGTCAGACGACGACGGTGGCCCGGAACAGGGTTCCGGCGCCGGTCACTTCGGCCCTCTCCCCCGCCGGGACGAACACCGATGTGCCGGGGGTCAGGTCGTGCTCGCCGGCCCGGACCGTGCCGGCGGTGCAGAGCAGGATCTGTGCAGTGTCCAGGGTCAGGTCGTGGGCGGCGCCGCCCTCGGGCAGGACGTACCGGGAGAGCCGGAACTCGTCGGTCGGGGTCTCGTAGACCTCCTCGCCGTCGGGTGCGGCCTCCGGGCGGAGGATGCCGGCGTCGCGGGCCTCGAAGCGGACGATGCGCAGGAGTTCGGGCACGTCGACGTGCTTGTGGGTCAGGCCGCAGCGCAGCACGTTGTCGGAGTTGGCCATGATCTCGACGGCGAGGCCGTCGAGGTAGGCGTGCGGCACACCGGCGTCGAGGTAGAGGGCCTCGCCGGGCTGGAGCCGGACGTGGTTGAGCAGCATCGCGGCGACGACGCCGGGGTCGCCGGGGTAGTGGTGGGCGATGCCGGCGTACGGGGCGTAGTCGCCGCCGAGGCGGTCGCAGGCGGCGGCGGTCTCGGCGACCGTGCGGGCCATCTCCTCGGGGTCGGCGGTCAGGACGGCGGTGAGCACCTCGCGCAGGGCCGCGTCCTCGGGGCGGGCGTGCAGCAGGTCGACGTAGGGCTTGAGGGAGTCCACGCCGAGGCCGTCGAGGAGTTCGGCGGCGCGCAGCGGGTCGCGGAAGCCGCACAGCCCGTCGAACTCGGTCAGGGCGCAGACCAGTTCGGGCTTGTGGTTGGCGTCCTTGTAGGTGCGGTGGGCGGCGGTGACGGGGACGCCGCGCCGTTCCTCGTCGGCGTAGCCCGCCTTCGCCTGGTCCAGGTCGGGGTGGACTTGGAGGGAGAGGGGGGCGCCGGCGGCGAGCAGCTTCAGCAGGAAGGGCAGCCGGGGGCCGAACCGGGCGACCGCGGCGGCCCCGAGTTCCTGCTCCGGGGCGGCGTCGATGATCTCGGCGAGCGTGCCCCGCGCGGTGCGGGAGGGGGCGCCGGGGTGGGCGCCCATCCACATCTCCGCCTGCGGCTCGCCGGTCGGTTCGGTGCCGAGCAGCCGCGGGATGGCGGTGGTGGATCCCCAGGCGTAGGGGCGGATGGTGTTGTCGAGGCGGTCCATGGTGGTTCTGGGTTCCTTCTGCCGGTTCTGGTGCGGACGCGGTGGAGGGCGGGCCGTCCCGGGTGAGCTCAGCGTGCCGAGGTGAGCGCCAGGTAGACGGCGGCGAAATCCGTGACGGCGATCAGCTCGGCGAGGGTCTCCAGCTCGCCGCCCGCCTCGGGTTCCAGCTCGCTGATCGGGGTGTCGTGGCCGAGGGCGAGTTCCCGGGCGGCGGGGGCCGCGGTGAGTCCGCCGATGGGGCGGTCGCGGAGCAGGACCACGCGGGCGTGCAGGGCGGGCGTCTCCTCGACGCGGTCGCGGAAGAAGTCGTCCGGGTCGGCGCTGGCGGCCAGCGGGCCGGCGAGCAGGGCGCTGTGCGCGGCGAGCGCCTCGGGCAGTTCGGCGACGACGGCGGGGCGGCCGGAGAGTTCGGCGAGGGCGGCGGCGAACCGGCGGCCGGCCGGGCCCGCCGAGACGCCCTCGGTCCACACGACGGGGAGCGCGTCGGCGAGTTCGGCGGCGAGGGTCTTGGCCGGGTTGCTGTAGGTGACGATGGCGGGACCGCAGTGCTCGGCGACGCGGTCGAGACGGTCGGCGACCGCGGTCAGGGCCTCGGGCGGAGCGGTGAGCAGACCGGTGCGGTCCAGCAGGGCGATCAGCGGGGTGAGCAGGGCCCACAGGACGCCGGGCGCGGCGGCGGCGAGGGGTTCGTCCTGGTCGTAGGGGGCCGTCGCCATGGGGAGGAACAGGCCGTGCGAGCCGCTCACCGCGTCGGCGAGCGGGCTGCGGGCGGGGGCGACGGCGACGACGGTGCAGCCGCGGCGGTAGGCCTGCTCGCAGAGCAGGGACAGGCCGGGCTCGGAGCCGTCGGGCGTGGCGATCAGCAGCAGGTCGACGGAGCCGGCCCAGCCGGGCAGTTCCCAGCGCAGGGCGCCCGCGGCGGGCGCCACGCCGGTCGGCGCGAGCCGGGTGACGGGGCTGCCCGCGCCGGCCAGGGTGCCGAGCAGGTCGGCGGCCTGGGTGGCGGCGGCACCGGGACCGGCGATGAGCACCGCGCGGGGCCGCCCGTCGGGTCTGAGCTCGGCCACGCCGGCCTCGGCGGCGTACCGGGCGGCGGTACGCACGCGGGCGCCGGCCTCGGCGGCCCCGCGGAGCAGCCCGCGGTGGTCGGCCTCGGCGAGGCCCTCCGGTGAGTCGAGCAGCGATTCGTCGAACATGGGGGCGGGAGCCTCCGATCGGCGGGGCGTCGGTACGCGGGGGCGCCGGTCGCGGATGCGCCGGGTCGCCGGAGCGCCGGTCAGGCGGGGCGGCGGGCCTCGTCGACGAGGAGGACGGGGATGCCGTCGCGGACCGGGTACGCCAGGCCGCAGTCCTGACCGGTGCAGATCAGCTCGGCGTCCCGCTCCTCGAGGGCGGAGTGGCAGGCCGGGCAGGCGAGGATCTCCAGGAGGCCGGCTTCGAGCGGCATGGGGGTTCCCTTCGGGACGGGCGGCGCGCACGGGCGCACGTATGGGGATGTGCCTGGTCAGGGTACCGCCGGTGGCGGGGACGTGGGCGGCGCCCCGGGACGGGTCGGCGGCCGGCCCGGCGGCCGGGACCGCCGGCCGCCGTGCGGGACGACGACGAGGCGGGCCGGTGGCCGTGCGGCACCGGGAGGGAAAGGCGTCCGCCGCCGGGCGGCGCTCCCGAGAGGCACACCGACCGCGGCCGGGCGGCACCGCAGGGCGAGGCCGTCACGCGCCCGGCGGAGGAGCGCCCCGCAAGCCGCGCAAGCCCCGCAAGCCGAGCAGGTCGAGCCGAGCAAGCCGCGCAGCGGCGGACGACGGGGCAGCCGACGACGGGGCAGCGGACGACGGGCTGCACCTGACCGATCGCGGCACCGGGCCGCCACCGCGGCACCACTGCACCCCTGCACTGCCACGACCCCGGGGCGGGGGCCGCGCGGCCCCGGCACGTCAGCCGCAGCGCGTCAGCCCAGGTGGTGCGTCAGCCTCGGATGATGGCCAGCGCCTCGTCGCGCACGCGGGCCATGGTGGCGGCGTCGCGGGCCTCGGCGTTCAGGCGGAGCAGCGGTTCGGTGTTGGAGGGGCGCACGTTGAACCACCAGTCGGCGGCGGTGACGGTGAGGCCGTCGAGCTCGTCGAGGGTGATGCCGTCCCGGCCCTCGTAGGCGGCCCGGAGGGCGGCGAGGCGGGCGGTCTGGTCCTCCACCGTCGAGTTGATCTCGCCGGAGCCGGCGTAGCGGTCGTACTGGGCGACCAGCTCGGAGAGGGTGCCGTCCTGGCCGCCGAGCGCGGCGAGGACGTGCAGGGCGGCGAGCATGCCGGTGTCGGCGTTCCAGAAGTCCCGGAAGTAGTAGTGGGCCGAGTGCTCCCCGCCGAAGATCGCGCCGGTGGCGGCCATCTCGGCCTTGATGAAGGAGTGGCCGACGCGGGTGCGGACCGGGGTGCCGCCCTGCTCCGCGACGACCTCCGGCACGGACCAGGACGTGATCAGGTTGTGGATGATCAGGCCGGTGCCGCCGTTGCGGGCCAGCTCCCGGGCGGCGACCAGGGCGGTGATGGCGGACGGGGAGACGGGTTCGCCCCGCTCGTCGACGACGAAGCAGCGGTCGGCGTCGCCGTCGAAGGCGAGTCCGAGGTCGGCGTCCTCCTCGCGCACCCGCTTCCGGAGGTCGACGAGGTTGGCCGGGTCGAGGGGGTTGGCCTCGTGGTTGGGGAAGGTGCCGTCGAGCTCGAAGTACATCGGGACGACGGTGAGCGGCAGCCCGGCGAGGACGGTGGGCACGGTGTGGCCACCCATGCCGTTGCCCGCGTCGACGACGACCTTCAGGGGCCGCACGGAGGTCAGGTCGACCAGGGAGCGCAGGTGGGCCGCGTAGTCGTCCAGGGTGTCGCGCGAGCGGACGGTGCCGGGGCGGGCGGCCGGCGCGGGGGCGCCCTCCTCGCTCCACCGCTCGACGAGGGCGCGGATCTCGGCGAGGCCGGTGTCCTGGCCGACGGGGGCGGCTCCCGCGCGGCACAGCTTGATGCCGTTGTAGCGGGCGGGGTTGTGCGAGGCGGTGAACATCGCGCCGGGCAGGTCCAGCGCGCCCGAGGCGTAGTACAGCTGGTCGGTGGAGCACAGACCGATCTCGGTCACGTCCGCGCCGAGCGCCGCCGCTCCGCGGGCGAAGGCCCGGGACAGCCCGGGGGACGAGGGCCGCATGTCGTGTCCGGTGACGAGAGCGGTGGCACCGGTCACCCGGGCGAAGGCGGCGCCGAACAGCTCGGCGAGCGGCTCGTCCCACTGGTCGGGGACGACTCCGCGCACGTCGTACGCCTTCACGATCTGCGACAGGTCAGCAGCCACGGCCAGCCTTTCCGGAAGTCTCTGGGTCCGATCGGACCCCCCACAAACTACCGGCAGGGTTCGAACACCGACCCGGGGTGTTCGGAAGTGACAGCGGGGCCACGGGCGACGACCCGACGGGGAGGCGCACGACGGCCCGACAGGGAGGGGCTGGACGGTCCGCCGGGGAGGGACGCGACGGCCCGACGGGAAGGGGTGGGACCGTCCGCCGTCATGAGCCCTGAGCCCTCGGCTACGGGACCGGGCCACCAGCCTGGGTCATGGGACAACGGCCCCTGGGCCACGGGCCCTGTCCGCTGCGGCGCCGTCAGTTGTCGGGCGAGCGCAGGACGCGCAGGTGGCCGCGGCGGGCGACCTCCATGGGGTCCGCGGAACGCCCCCCGCCACCGGCTCCGGCGGCCCGCTCCTGCGGGCGGGCGGCCTCGCGCACGGCGTTCGCCAGGGCTTCCAGGTCGTCCCCGCTGGGCTGGGCCGGGGCCGAGCCGTCGAGGAGCCGGACGACCTCCCAGCCGCGGGGCGCGGTGAGGCGCTCGGAGTGCTCGGCGCACAGGTCGTAGCAGTGGGGTTCGGCGTAGGTGGCGAGCGGGCCGAGGACCGCGGTCGAGTCGGCGTAGACGTACGTCAGCGTCGCGACGGCGGGACGGCCGCAGGCGGTGCGCGAACAGCGACGTACAGGGCTCACGATGTTGGACGGTACCGCACTCTTGAGCGGGCCGCGACGACTCTCCACCAGGTCACTCCACCGTGTCGTGGCGTGAAACGCCCCCCACGCCCCACTGCTCCCGCCTCGCCGAACTGCCGCGACGCGTCGTTCCGGGGCACGGGACGATTCTGATCGCTGTCACCGGTTGGCACAAACGTCATCAATTGTTGAGACCGAGATGGTCCCGAGGGGATACGTAATCGAGCCCAACCTTGGCTGAAAAGGTCATCCGGTGACATGACGCGCGGCGCGGCGGGAAGCCACGGGGGGTCGGGCGGCCGGGCCCCGTGACGACTACCCTGCACTGTGATGGACAACCCTGTGACGCCCCGTGCCGCCGGCCGCCCCGGGCCCCGCCGTCGTGATCGCCACGGTCGGGGCATGCGCGGTCCGATCGCACCTCCCCAGGTGCCGCTCGCGGCCAGCCGGGCGGAGGTGTTCGCCGATCTGGTGCAGGACTCGGTGGAGCGTCTGGAGCGGCGGTGGCCCCAGCTCGCCGACGTCGACTTCCTGGTCCTGGAGGTGCCCCGGCTGGACGGTCGCGCGGACGGTGGGGCCGGTACGGGCTGGAGCGACGAGTCGGTGCCGCTGGGCGGCACGGCCCCGGCTCTCGACGGCCGTCCCGCCCGGGTGGTGATCTACCGGCGACCGGTGGAGATCCGCACCAAGGGCCGCGACGAGCGGGCCGCGCTGGTCCACGAGGTCGTGGTGGAGCAGGTCGCCGAGGTCCTGGGGCTCACCCCGGAGACGGTGGACCCCCGGTACGGCGAGGACTGACGACCGCCCGAACCCGGTGGACCCCCGGGACGGCGAACACTGACGACCGCCCAGGAACGGCGGACCAGCACCACGGCCGGCCGTACGACACCCTCGGCACGCCGAGGACCGACCGACGCCCTTGCCCACCCGAACCTCGCCGCCCCGCGTACCCCGCGTGCCCCCTGCGGCGCCGCCCTTCCCGGCGCGCGCCGCACCCGCTCACCGCTGCAGGACCGACAGGTCCTCCTCGGCCCGCGGCACGGCCACCAGGCCGCGGTCGTCCGGCAGGGGCTGCACGGTGAACGCCGGGACGCCGTCGTCGGGGGCGGTGAGGGTGCGGGAGGCGTAGACGGGCGCGGCGCCCGGCTCCGGTTCCACGGTCAGCGCGTACGTGCCCTTCAGGCCGCTCGGCACCGGACCGTCGAGGTGCTGCGTGGTGCCGGACTTGATGGTGAACGTCTTCGACTCCGGGCTGCCGCCCTCGCTGCCCGCCGACGCGGTCACCGTGACCTTGGCATTGCCCTCGGGGGCGGTGACGGCCAGGACGGTGCCCTTGGCGGTGTTGCCGGCGGCGGTCGCGCGGGCGCCCACCGGGCGGGCGGCGGGGATGAACGCCGACTCCTGGTCGTCGCCCTCGCCCCGCAGGACGCGGACGGCCGCCACCACCGGCACCGAGCGGTCGGCCGGGGTGAGCAGCAGGGAGCCCGCCTCGCCGCGGGTGACCTCGCCGAGGTCGACGGCGGTCGTCATCCCGGCCTTCACCTGCACGGTCTCGTGGCCGGCCGGGGTGATCGGCCCGGAGGGGGAGGCCAGCCGCACCTTCAGGTCGGCGTCGGTGTCGCCGGGCGTGAAGAGGACCAGGCGGACGGCGGTGGCGTCCTCGGGAAGGCCCGGCAGGACCAGGCTGCCGGCCGGGTCGGCGGACGCGGCCAGCCAGTCGCCGCCCAGCGCGTCGTCCAGCGCCTGCACAGACGCCCCCACCCGGCCGCTGCGGACGACGACGTGGACGGTCACGTCGGTCTCCTCGGCCTCGGTGAGCGTGGACAGCAGGACCGGCTCGGTGGAGTGCGGCTGCACGGTGATGCCGTCGTCGACCACCGTCTCCAGGGCGCCGTCCTTGCCGTACAGCTCGATGTCCACGACGGCGGCGGAGTCGTCGGGGTTGGTGAGGTGGACGTAGTCGGTGCGATCGGTGCCGGTGCTGGCGCCGGGGAACCAGAACTCGGTGTCCGGGGCGGTGCAGGCGACGCCCTGCAGTCCCCGGCCGGTGCCCGCGGCCACCTCGGTGGTCTGCTGGAGCGTCCAGCCGGGCGCGAAGCGGCCCTCGGCGGTGCCGACCAGGGCGGGCGCTTCACCGCCGGTGGCGTCGCCGGTGACCGGCTTGCCCGGCTCCTTCGGCTTCAGGACGGGCTCGGCGTCCTTGCCGCCGGACTTCCCGTCGCCGGACTTCCCCTCACCCGACGTCTCGTCGCCGGAGCCGTCGCCGGCCGTCCCGTCCTGCTCCCCGTCCCCATCCCCGTCTTCGTCCGCCGTGTCCTCCCTGTCCGCGGGGTCCTTCTCCGGGGCCTTCGCACCGGCGGGGCGGAGCTCGGCGGCCCCCTGGTCGCCGGTGCCGTCCGTGGCGGGCGTGAAGGACGTGTACGTCGTCTCGGCCAGGTCCGACGTGCTGGGCGCGGGGCACAGCAGGCTGGAGCGCTCCACCGGCAGCCGGCGGGCGGCCGTGGCCGCGGTGGTGTCCGCCGCGGGCTCCGGGGCCGTCAGCGCGGCGACACCGGTGACGGCGGCGAGCGCGGTCGCCACGGCGATCAGGGACAGGGTGGGGCGGTTCACTGCTGGCTCCCGTCGGGGCGCTCGGGGCCCGTGCCGTGCGGGTCGTGGTGCTGCTGCGGGTCGTGCTGCTGCGGGTCGTAGGGCGCGCCGTAGTCGGGCGTCCCGGCCGGGCCGTAGCCCTGCTGTCCGTAGGCCGACGGGTCGTACGGCGCCTGCTGCGGCGGGCCGCCGTAGGCGTACGGGTCGTACTGGCCCTGGCCCTGCTGGTGGGCGTCCTGGACGTACGGGGCGTACTGGCCCTGCTGGTACGGATCGGCCTGGTAGGCGTCCTGCGCGTACCCGCCCTGGGAGTGGCCGTCGGCCTGGTAGGCGTCGTGCCGGTACGGCTGCCCGTACTCGTCCGTCGCGTACGCCTGCTGCCGGCCGTCGCCGCCCGGGGTGTCCGGGCCGGTCCGGCCTGCGGTGGCGTGGGCGGGGTCCTGGTACTCCGCCGGCTGCCAGGCGGCGTGATCCGCCTGGGCCGGCACGGTGACGGGCGGCTCGGGCGGCGGGGCGGGGACGTCCCCGGCACCGGGGACGGGGACGGGGGCGGTGTCGGCGCCCTCGCGTGCCGCGTCCGCCTCCGCCTGGGCGCGCAGGCGGCGGGCGCGGCGGCCGTCGCCGGCCAGGTCCTCGGCGGTGACGGCGGGCTCCTCGGGCAGGTCGTCGTCGATGTCGCGGCGTCGGCCGGGCAGGGCCATGACGACCAGGACGACGGCGAGCAGGCCCTGCGCCCACAGCCAGGCGGTGTGGGTGAACGGCTCGTCGTAGGTCACGTCGAGACGGCCGCCGGAGGCCGGCAGCCGGAAGCCCTGGGCCCAGCCGTCGACCGTGGTGCGGGGCAGCTGCTTGCCGTCGAGGGTGGCGCTCCAGCCCTCGTCGGCGGTGTCGGCGAGGCGCAGGATCCGGCCCTGGGGGCCGTCCGGGATCTCGGTGTGGATCTCGACGGGTCCGGCGGCGACGGGCCGCGCGCCGCCCCCGGTGCCCCCGGTGCTCGCGGAGCCCTCGGCGTCCCCAGCGTCCTCGGCGTCCTCGGCGTCCTCGGCGTCCTCGGCGTCCTCGGCGGGGAGGATGGTCGCGCGGGCGACCTCGCGGTCGACCCGCCACAGGGCGCCGCCCTCCTGCTGGCTGAGCCGGGTCAGGCCGGGCGTGGCGTCCAGGACGCGGGCGACCTCGCGGGGCGCGCCCCGGTGGACCAGGACGTAGCGGACGGCGAAGCCGCCGAGCTGGTCGGCCTGGTCCGCGCCGGACCCGGCGACGAGATTGGCGACGACCTTGTCGAGCGTGCCGTTCCCGCCGGCCGCCGCGACGATCTCGGCGTCCCCCATGCGGGCGCCGGAGCCGCGGACCAGCATGTAGCGGACCCGGGCCGCGGAGTCGCTGTCCAGGACGAGGGTGCGGGCCTGGTCGCGGGTGCGGCTCTCCTCGGCGACGAACGCGGGGACCTGGACGGGGTCGCGGCGCTCCAGGGGACCGTCGGCGCCGCGGATCATCCAGCCGGCGGCGAGCAGCAGCGGGCCGGCGGCGCAGGCGAGGGCGATCAGAGCGGCGACCGGCTGACGCCAGCCGAAGCTCTGCTCGGCGACCCGCGCGCGGGCCCCGTCGGCCCCGAGCAGGGCGGCGGCCAGCAGGGCGAGGCCGTAGACCAGGGTGGCGGGGCCGGACCAGGCGGAGCCGTTGGAGAGGACCGCGAAGAGCAGACCCGCCAGGGCCGCCGCCCAGGCCGTCAGGATGCCCAGCCGCCGCTCGGCCCGCAGCAGGGCGGCGAGCGCGGCGAGCACCACACCCAGCAGCAGCGGGCCGCCCGCGGTGCCGGGGCCGCCCGGGTTCGCGCCCAGCAGGTCCAGGGCGGAGGCGGGGGACGGTTCGGCGTCCAGGCCGGCCTCGCGGAAGAACCCGAAGGGCAGCAGGGACAGCGACCAGGGGGCCAGGACCAGCAGCGGCACGCCGAGCTGGGCCAGGAAGCGGGGCCCGTAGCCGGCGAGGTCGCGGCGGCGCAGGGCGAGGACGCCGAGGCCGAGGACCAGCGCGAGGGGCCAGACGATCGGGGTGAAGGCGGTGGTGAGGGTCAGCAGCAGCGCGTACGCCCAGGTGGCGCGCCAGCTGCCGCGGGTGTCCGCGGGCCGGGTGAGTCCGGCGGCGGCGATGCCCGCGCGGGCGAGGAGCGGCAGCAGGACGGCGAGCACGGCGGTGCCGACGCGGCCGTCGGCGAGCGCGCCGGTGACGGCGGGCAGGAAGGCGTAGGCGACGGCCGCCCAGGCGCGCAGCAAGCGGGACTCGACCAGCGAGCGGGAGGCGAAGTAGGCGGTGAGGCCGGCCAGCGGCACCGAGCCGACGAGCAGCAGGGTGACGGCGAGGCCGGTGGAGCCGAGCAGCAGCGTCGCGAACGCGGCGAGCACGGCGAGGTAGGGCGGGGCGGAGCCGGTGCCGCCGGTGCCCACCGCGTGCCAGGCGTCGGTGTAGCGCGCCCACAGGTCACCGGCGTCGGCGGGGGCCGGGAGCAGGGCGCCGCCGGCGAGGGCGCCGCCGCCGAGGAGGTGGCGGCAGGCCGCGAGGGAGACCAGCAGGAGCAGCAGGAAGAGCACCGGGGCCGGCTTGCGGGCGATGCGCTTGAGGCGGGCGAACTGCTCGACCTCCAGGAAGTCGGCGTCGTCGCCGCCGGGGCCGGACTCGACGGCGCCGCCGTGCCGTCCGGCGCCCGGGGCGGTCTCCGGGTCGGAGCGTCCGACGAGGCTGCCGGCGACCTGCTCGACGGTGACGCGGACGGTCGCCCCGGGCGGCGGGAACAGCGGGCGCAGTTCGGCCTGGTCGACCTGCGGGGTGCCGCGGCGGCGCCGTCCGGCAAGGATGCGTTCGGGGCGCAGCAGGGTGCCCAGCAGGCCGCGGATCTCGTCGAGGGCCTGGCCGGGCACCTTGCCCACGAGGTGGGCGAGGGTGCGCAGCAGGGTGCCGAGGACGAGCCGCAGCAGGACCCAGGGCAGCGCGGCGGTACGGGTGTTGACGAGCAGGGTGTGGACCGCGCCGGCCTTGTCGACCTTGTGCGGGGAGGCGGCGGTGCGGCCCACGCAGTCGACGGTGCGCCGCTCGCGGGAGGCGGCCTCGGCGTGCCGGACGACCGCCTCGGGGGCGACGAGGACCCGGTAGCCGGCGGAGTGCGCCCGCCAGCACAGGTCGACGTCGTCGCGCATCAGGGGCAGGTGCGGGTCGAAACCGCCGAGTTCCTCGAAGACGTCGCGGCGGACCAGCATGCCGGCGGTGGAGACCGACAGCACGGTGCGGACGTGGTCGTGCTGGCCCTGGTCCTGTTCCCGGCGGTCCAGGCCGGTCCAGCGGCGGCCGGAGTTGGCGATGGAGACGCCGACCTCCAGCAGCTGCCGGCGGTCGTACCAGCCGCGCAGCTTGGGGCCGACGACGGCCACGTCCTCGCGGCCGAGTTCGTACTCGTTCTCCACCACCCGCAGCATCTGGGCGAGGGCGTCGGGTTCGGGGGCGCAGTCGTCGTGGAGCAGCCACAGCCACTGCACCGGTTCCCCGTGGGGCAGTTCGGGCAGGTCGTAGGCGTCGTCGCGCCAGGTGCGGGTGACCGGGTCCCAGCCGCTGGGCCGCTTCAGGTAGGGCAGGTCCTCGGGGGTGAGGTGGGGGGCGCTGCGCTCGCACTCCTCGACGGCCTGGCCGAAGCCGGTGCGCCGGGCGAGGTGCAGGACGTGGTCGTCGCCGAGGGCTTCGCCGAGCAGCCGGGCGGAGTCGTCGGCGCTTCCGGTGTCGGCGCCCATGGCGTACTGGACGGGCCGCTCCTGGCCGAGCAGCCCGGAGAGCGCCTGGGGCAGCCAGCGGGTGCCGTCGTGGGAGACGAGGACCGCGGTCACCACGTGACGCGGGAACTCGGGTGCGGCGGCGGCGTCTTGGGCGGCTGCCGGGTGGCTGTGCACGGACATCGAGGTACGGGCCCCGGTTCGGTGGACTGAGGTGGACGCCCGTGCGCGCTGGGGGCGGCGGGGCGTCTCGGACGAGCGACCACACTAGCGGCTGGTCCGCACAGCGGCCCGCCGCCTGTGGACAACCCACGGGCGACGGGCCGATCGTGACGTATGTACTGGTCTGGCGGGTCCGGGGCGGCGGTGCGGCCTCCCGGGCGCGGGGTCCCGCGGCCGTCGGGAGCGGGGCTCCCGCGGCGGCGGAGGTGCCGCGCGGAGGGTCAGACGGCGGCCTTCTTCAGGCGGCGGCGTTCCCGCTCGGACAGGCCGCCCCAGATGCCGAAGCGCTCGTCGTTGGCGAGGGCGTACTCGAGGCACTCGGAGCGGACCTCGCAGGCGAGGCAGACCTTCTTGGCCTCCCGGGTCGATCCGCCCTTCTCGGGGAAGAAGGACTCGGGGTCGGTCTGGGCGCACAGTGCGCGCTCCTGCCAGCCGAGCTCCTCTTCCGCGTCGTCGACCAGCAGTTCCTGCACCAGCTCGGTCATGTGCGCCCCTCGTCCGTCTTCCACGTCCCCGTGATGCAGCCGTTACCGTTCCCGGCTGAACGACACGAGTGAAATTACAAGTGTGCTGCTCCGGGCGAGTCAAGCCGAGATCTGCTATTGGGCCCCTTATTCACTCTGCGGAACCAAGGCCAAGCGGAAAGTGTTCAAATCGCCATAAACCTTGACACACAGACTGGGCCCGCGAAGCACCCCGCCCCGCGCGCAACCTCCACAGGGAAGGACGTCCGGCAGAAAGCACTCGTTCCGGCACGCGCGACGAAGCGAACCTGATCACAGTCGGATCACAGGATCACAACGACGTTCATGCTCCCGGTCGTGCGCACCATGTGTCCCGGGATCCGTATGAGCAAACCTTTCACCTGCGAGATGAACCGGATGAGGTGAACCGCGTCCCACGAACGGGGCGTCGAGTTGACAGTGGGGGTGTGAACCGCTGTCCTTGTGGGCATGCTCGCGAACTCGGCACTCACCTCGACCCGCTCCGCCGGGTCCCCCGGTGCTGCCCCCGTTCGCTGTAGCTGTCGCTCCTGCGGCTGTTGAGCCCTTCCCCCGCTCCGGCCGCCGCTGCCGTGTCGTACCCGACCCGGCCGCTGTGACCCCGCTCCCCCGCAGGGCGCCCCGCGCCGCCGTCCGCGATCCGGACGCCCGCGACACCGTCCTCGCACCGCCTGCCCCCGCCTGCCACCGCCTCTGAGCCGAGGAACCACCGCACCCATGAACAGCGACAGCGACCTCCAGATCGCCGGCGACATCCTCGAAGTGCCCCACCTGCTCCAGGCCCCGCGCCGACACCCCGCCACCGTCGCCGACTTCGTCGGCCTGGCCCGCTCCCTGGCCGCCGACCGCGCCCAGTGGGAGCATCTGGTCCGCTTCGACGCCACCACCCGCTGGTACCACCGCCTGCGGGCCGTGCCCGGGGCGCCGGAGCCGGCGCCGTCGGCCGGCGGGCCCCCGCACGATCCCGCCCGCACCCCCGGTTATGAGGTCTGGCTGCTGTCCTGGGTGCCGGGGCAGGGCAGCGGGCGGCACGACCACGGCCGCTCCTCCGGGGTGCTCACCGTCCTGGACGGCGCCCTCACCGAGCGCACCGCCCGCGGCTCCCGCGTGCTGACCCCGGGCTCCCAGCGGGTGTTCGCGCCGGGCTACGTCCACGAGGTCGTCAACGACGCCCTGGAGCCGGCCGTCAGCCTGCACGTCTACTTCCCCGGCCTGACCGAGATGCCGATGCACCCCGCGGCCGGGTCCGCGGCGGCCGGGCGGCCCTCCGCCGCCGCCCGCCACGCGTCCGGGGCGCTGCCCGGGTTCCCGACTGCCTGACACGGAGTCGGGGACGCCTGCCAGACTTGCCCCATGCGCATTGTGGTTCTGGCAGGCGGCATCGGCGGTGCCCGTTTCCTGCGTGGTCTGAAGCAGGCCGCGCAGGACGCGGACATCACGGTCATCGGCAACACCGGCGACGACATCCACCTCTTCGGGCTCAAGGTCTGCCCGGACCTCGACACGGTGATGTACACGCTCGGCGGCGGCATCAACGAGGAGCAGGGCTGGGGGCGGGCCGAGGAGACCTTCCACCTCAAGGAGGAACTCGCCGCCTACGGCGTCGGCCCCGAGTGGTTCGGGCTCGGCGACCGGGACTTCGCCACCCACATCGTGCGGACCCAGATGCTCGGCGCGGGATACCCGCTGAGCGCGGTCACCGAGGCGCTGTGCGACCGGTGGAAGCCGGGCGTGCGGCTGATCCCGATGACCGACGACCGGGTGGAGACGCACGTCGCCGTGACCCTCCCCGACGACGACGAGGGCGCGGGCGCCGGCGAACGCCGGGCCGTCCACTTCCAGGAGTACTGGGTGCGGCTGCGGGCGTCGGTGCCCGCCGAGGCGATCGTGCCGGTCGGCGCGGAGCAGGCGAAGCCCGCGCCGGGTGTCCTGGAGGCGATCGGCGCGGCCGACGTGATCCTCTTCCCGCCGTCCAACCCGGTGGTGTCCATCGGCACCATCCTCGCCGTGCCCGGCATCCGGGAGGCAATCGCCGAGGCGGGCGTGCCCGTGGTGGGCCTGTCGCCGATCGTCGGCGGCGCCCCGGTGCGCGGCATGGCCGACAAGGTGCTGGCCGCGGTCGGCGTGGAGAGCACGGCGGCGGCGGTCGCCGAGCACTACGGCTCCGGTCTGCTGGACGGCTGGCTGGTCGACACCGCCGACACGGCCGCGGTGGAGCGGGTGGAGGCGGCCGGCATCCGCTGCCGGGCCGTCCCGCTGATGATGACCGACGTGGACGCGACCGCGGCCATGGCCCGCCAGGCGCTGACGCTCGCCGAGGAGGTGCGCGCCCTGTGACCGGAACGCACCGGGAGCCCGGCTACCGCGTCTGGGCGGTCGCGGGCCTGCCCGAGATCCGCAAGGGCGACGACCTGGCCCGGCTGATCGCCGACGCCGAGCCGGACCTCGCCGACGGGGACGTCCTGCTCGTCACCTCGAAGATCGTCTCCAAGGCGGAGGGCCGCGTCGTCGAGGCCGCCGACCGGGAGGCGGCGATCGACGAGGAGACCGTACGGGTGGTGGCCCGTCGCGGCCCGCTGCGCGTCGTGGAGAACCGGCAGGGCCTGGTGATGGCGGCGGCCGGCGTCGACGCCTCCAACACCCCGTCGGGGACCGTGCTGCTGCTGCCGGAGGACCCCGACGCGTCGGCCCGCTCGATCCGGGACGGCCTGCGCGACGCCCTCGGCGTCGAGGTCGGCGTGCTCGTCACCGACACCTTCGGGCGCCCCTGGCGGACGGGGCTCACCGACGTCGCGATCGGCGCCGCGGGGGTCCGGGTCACCGACGACCTGCGCGGCGGCGAGGACACCCACGGCAATCCGCTGAGCGCCACGATCGTCGCCACCGCCGACGAACTGGCCGCCGCCGGCGACCTGGTGAAGGGCAAGACGGCCGGGCTGCCGGTGGCGGTCGTGCGCGGGCTGCCCCGTCTGGTCACCCCGGAGGACGGCCCCGGCGCCCGGGCCCTGGTCCGTGACGCGCGCGACGACATGTTCCGCCTCGGCACCTCGGAGGCGGTCCGCGAGGCCGTCACCGGGCGGCGCACGGTGCGCAGCTTCACCGACGAGCCCGTCGACCCCGAGGCGGTGCGCCGCGCGGTCGCCGCCGCGGTGACGGCACCCGCCCCGCACCACACCACGCCCTGGCGGTTCGTCCTGCTCCCGTCGCGGGAGTCCCGGACGCGTCTGCTGGACGCCATGCGGGACGCCTGGATCGCCGACCTGCGCGGGGACGGCAGGTCGGAGGAGTCCATCGCCCGGCGGATCCGCCGGGGGGACGTGCTGCGCAACGCCCCCTTCCTGGCGGTGCCGTGCATGGTGATGGACGGGTCGCACACCTACGGCGACGCCCGGCGGGACGGCGCGGAGCGCGAGATGTTCGTGGTCGCGACCGGTGCCGGGGTGCAGAACTTCCTGGTCGCCCTGGCCGGGGAGCGGCTGGGCTCGGCCTGGGTGTCGTCCACGATGTTCTGCCGTGACGTGGTCCGCGAGGTGCTGGACCTGCCGGCCCACTGGGAGCCGATGGGCGCGGTGGCGATCGGTCACCCCGCCGGGGAGCCCGGGCCGCGGCCCGCGCGGGACGCGGACGCCTTCATCGAGGTGCGGTGAGGTGAGGTGAGCCGGTCCCGCGAGCGCCTACCCTCGTAGGGTCCCGGCGCGGCCCCGGCCGCACCTCCGCCCCCGTCCCCTGGAATCCCTCGTGGCAGGACGTTTCGCCCCCCGGCCCCCGCGCCCCGACGGCGCGGGGCGGGCCGCCCCTGCTCCCGTGCCCGGGCGCGGGGGCCGGACCGTGGCGCCCGCCGCCGGGATACCCCGGCAGGCGCCGGCGCCCGCGCGGGTGCGCACCTGGGTGCCCGGCGGCCCGCTGGACCTCGGCCTGGTCCTCGGCCCGCTGCGGCGCGGCACCGGCGACCCGACGTTCCGGACCCTGCCGGACGGGTCGGCCTGGCGGGCCAGCCTCACCCCGGCCGGGCCGGGCACGCTGCGGGTGACCCGGCGCGGCGCGGAGGTGCGCGGCGAGGCGTGGGGGCCGGGCGCCGACTGGCTGCTGGACCACCTCCCGGAGCTGCTCGGCTCCGCCGACGACCCGGACGCCTTCGTGCCCCGCCACCGGCTGCTGGCGCACACCCGGCACCGGCGGCCCGGACTGCGGCTGACCCGGACGGGACTGGTGCTGGAGTCGCTGATCCCGTCGGTCCTGGAGCAGAAGGTCACCACCGGGGAGGCGTACCGGGCGTGGCGGCTCCTGGTCCGCAGGTTCGGGGAGCCGGCGCCCGGACCGGCGCCGGAGCGGATGTACGTGATGCCGCCGCCGCGCACCTGGGCGCTGATCCCGTCCTGGGAGTGGCACCGGGCGGGCGTCGACGACAAGCGGGCGTCGACGATCCTGCGGGCGGTACGGGTCGCGCCCCGGCTGGAGGAGGCGGTGCGGATGCCGCCGGCGGCGGCGCGGGAGCGCCTGGAACGGGTGCCGGGGATCGGACCGTGGACGTCGGCGGAGACCGTGCAGCGCAGTCACGGCGCGCCCGACGAGGTGACCGTGGGGGACCTGCACCTGCCCGGCATCGTGGGCTGGGCCCTCGCCGGGGACCGCTTCGCGGACGACGCGGTGATGCTGGACCTGCTGGAGCCGTACGCGGGCCAGCGGCACCGGGCGGCGCGCCTGATCCTGCTCAGCGGCCGGGTCCCGGAACGCCGGGCGCCGCGCATGCCCCACGGGGACATCGGCCGACTGTAGCCGGGACGGCCCGGACGACCGGAACGGAAGGGACGACCGGGACGACGGAGGCCGTCGGCGGTCCGGGGCACCGGGTACGGGGACGCGGCGTACGGGCACGGGCGTACGGAGCACAGGCACAGGCAGGACCCCGCCGCCCCGCCCGTGTACCGCTCGGCCCGTGCACCGCCCCGTCGCGGGCCCCGGCCGCCGTACGGCTCGCGCCCCTGGTCGCGGGCCCCGGGGCCGTCACCGACCCCGGGCGGTCACTGGTCCGAGGAGAAGCGCACCGCGCCGGCCGGGATGCGGGCGTCGCACCAGACCCGGGCCCCGTCGAGGAACTCGTTGCGGGCGCCGACGACCGCGCCGTCCCCTATCACCGCCCCGGTGAGCACCGACCGCTCCCCGACCCGGGCCCGGGTGCCGATCAGGGAGTCGGTGACGACCGCGCCCGGTTCTATGACCGCGCCCGGCAGGATGGTGCTGCCGAAGACGCGCGCGCCCTCCGCCACGAACGCGCCCTCGCCGACCACCGTGCCGCCCGCCAGCTTCGCGTCCGGTGCCACCGTCGCCGTGGGCAGCACCAGCCGGTCGCCGCAGCGGCCTGGCACGGCGGGCGACGGGGCCCGGCCGAGCACCAGGTCCGCGGAACCGCGCACGAAGGCCGCCGGGGTGCCGAGGTCCAGCCAGTAGGTGGAGTCGACCATGCCCTGCAGGTGCGCCCCGGCCGTCAGCAGCCCGGGGAAGGTCTCCCGTTCCACGGAGACGGGGCGCCCGGCGGGGATGGTGTCGATGACCGAGCGGCGGAAGACGTACGCGCCCGCGTTGATCTGGTCGGTGACGATCTCCTCGGGGGTCTGGGGCTTCTCCAGGAACGCCAGGACCCGTCCGGTGTCGTCGGTGGGGACCAGCCCGTAGGCGCGAGGGTCGGTCACCTTCGTCAGGTGCAGGGAGACGTCCGCGCCGGTCGTCTCGTGCGTGCGCACCAGCGCCTGGATGTCCAGGCCGGTGAGGATGTCCCCGTTGAAGACGAGCACCGGGTCGTCGGGGCCCGAGTGGAGGCGGGAGGCGACGTTGCGCAGGGCGCCGCCGGTGCCGAGCGGTTCCTCCTCCGTCACGTACTCGAGGTGCAGCCCGAGCGACGCGCCGTCGCCGAAGTGCGGTTCGAAGACCTCGGCCAGGTAGGACGTGGCCAGGACGATGTGCTCGACGCCCGCGGCTCTGGCTCTCGCCAGCTGGTGCGTCAGGAAGGGCACTCCGGCCGCCGGGACCATGGGCTTGGGCGTGTGCACCGTGAGCGGGCGCAGCCGCGTGCCCTTGCCGCCGACCAGGAGGATCGCTTCTGTCACCTGTCGTCTCTGCTTCCTGCCGGGACCGGCCGAACTGTCTTTCGGCCGGTCAGTGTATGCAGACCGTTCCACCGCGCATGCGACGGCCGTGGACTCCGGCAGGAAGGGACGTGCGGCCCGGCGGCTCCGCGTGCCTCAGCGGCCCTGGTAACGGGCCGCCGTGGAACGGGCGCTGCCGAGCTTCTTGTAGAGCTTCCCCCCGGGGCACGCGGTGTTGAACCCGTCCCGGTGACCGGAGATCACGTTCAGTCGCACCTTCTTGCCCTTTCGGTAGAGGTTGCCACCCGCCGACGTGAGGTATGTCTTCCCCTTGGGATTCATGCCGTGCAGCCCCAGCTTCCAGGCCGTCAGCCGGGACACGGCCTTCACCGCCGAGCCCGACGGCTTCCTGGCGCCGTAGGAGCCGATGACCGCGATGCCCATGCTGTTGCTGTTGAAGCCGAGCGTGTGCGCGCCCAGCACCGGCTTGGCCACTCCCCCGGCGCGGCCCTCGTAGATGCGCCCGCACTTGTCGATGAGGAAGTTGTAGCCGATGTCCCGCCAGCCGAGGCTCACCACGTGGTAGCGGTAGAAGCCCCGGATGAGGGAAGGCGCCTGGGAGCACGTGTAGGTGTTGCCGGAGGCGGTGTGGTGGACGAAGGCCGCCTTGACCTTCTTGGTGTAGGAGAAGCCCTTCTCCCGCAGGCTCTCGTTCGCCCCCCAGCCGCGCCGGGTGGTGATGGCGGGACGCGGCCCGATGTACGGCTTCGCCTGCCGGGCGCCCGGTGCGGCGGCCCCGCGGTCGGAGAGGAGCTCCCGCTCGGTCAGCTCGCGGCTCAGGGCGGGGATCTCGGTGGCGCCCAGAGGGGCGAGGGAGGCGTTGGCGGCGGAGGCGGCCATCGCCTCGGCGCCCGTCTCCCCGGCCCGGGAGGCGTCGAGGGGTCCGGCGGGCGGCGGGGTGCCCTCCCCGGGGTCGATGAGTTCGACCTGGAGCCCGGCCGGGAGCAGCGGGACCGCGGCGCTGCGGGGGGCCGTGGCGGGGCCGGCCGGGGTGCCGTCCGGGGCGCCGGTCGCGGGAGCGGCCGTCGCGCGGACCCGGATCTCGACGCCGTCCGACGCGCCCACCCACAGGGGCGCGGTGGCCCCGCGCCGGGTGCCGGAGGCGCGTTCCGGGGTGCCGGGGTCGGCCGCGTGGTCGGCGTTGTGGGTCTCGACGTCCTGCCAGCCGGACCAGTCGCCGGTGGTGACGGACCGGGTGCGGACCTGGACCAGGCCGTCGAGGTGGGCGGCGGGATCGTCCCAGACGACCCCGAGGAGGGAGAACTGCCGTACGGTCCGCGGGCCGAGGCCCTGGACCACGGTGCCCGCGGCGCGGTCGCCGCCGAGCGGACGGAGGGACAGGGACTGGGTGCTGCCGGGGACGTCCGCGTCGGCCGT
The DNA here is from genome assembly GCF_056323165.1 of Streptomyces sp. 3-6. Classification (NCBI taxonomy): domain Bacteria; kingdom Bacillati; phylum Actinomycetota; class Actinomycetes; order Kitasatosporales; family Streptomycetaceae; genus Streptomyces; species Streptomyces sp. 3-6. The sequence goes on along the minus strand of NZ_JBWHZP010000003.1, from coordinate 334,814 downwards.
ACCCGCCGCGCGCGTGGCCGCTTCAGCCGTCGGCGCCGGTCCCGCGACCGCCGCGGCGGGCGGGGCGAGGGGGAGGGCGAGGGCGGCGGCACACGTGACACCGATTGAGGAAGCAAGAATTCCACGCATGCCCCTGAGCTTGGACACAGTCAGACATGTCTGTCCATCGCGGACATGACGGGCCGTCGGGCCCCGTTCCGCCGAACCGGTGGACCGGCCGAGCGGTGCCCCGGGGCCCGCCCGCGTACGCTTGCCCGGGTGAACGCCAGCGACCGTACCCCCGCCGACCTGCTGAGTTCCGCGCTCGCCGCGGACCCGGCCCGCCCCCTGGTGACGTTCTACGACGACGCCACGGGCGAACGCGTCGAACTGTCCGTGGCCACCTTCGCCAATTGGGTGGCCAAGACCGCCAATCTCCTCCAGGACGAGCTGTCCGCGGAACCGGGCGACCGGGTGGCGCTGCTGCTGCCCGCGCACTGGCAGACGGCCGTGTGGCTGCTGGCCTGCTCGTCGGTCGGCGTGGTCGCCGACGTGGCGTCCGCCGATCCGGGCGCGGCCGACGTCGTGGTGAGCGGACCGGACACGCTGGAGGCGGCGCGCGCCTGTCGCGGCGCCCGGATCGCGCTGGCCCTCAGGCCGCTCGGCGGGCGCTTCCCGCAGCCCCCCGAGGGCTTCGCCGACTACGCGGTGGAGGTGCCCGGCCAGGGCGACCGTTTCGCGCCGTACGCGCCGGTCTCCCCGGACGACCCGGCGCTGATCGTGGCCGGACGGGAGTTCAGCGGCGCCGAGGTGGTGCAGCGTGCCGAGGCGGAGGCCGCCGACCTGGGACTGACCGGGCCGGGTACGCGCATCCTGTCGGGGCTCGCCTACGACACCTGGGACGGGCTCAACGCGGGTCTGTACGGGCCGCTGGCGACCGGCGGTTCGGTGGTGCTGTGCCGCAACCTGGACCGGCTCGCCGCCGAGGACCTGGACAAGCGGGTGGAGAGCGAACGGGTCTCGGTCATCGCGCGCCTGCCCTCCCAGCCGTAGGCCACCGCCTGCGCGCCGGGGTCCGGGTCCCGGGCACGCCGGGTTCCGGGTCCCGGGCCCCGCCCCCGGCGCCCGCTCAGGGGACGCCCCGCGCCCGCGTCGCGCACCCGCTCAGGAGCAGCCCCGTCCCCGCGCCGCGCGCTCCAAACCCTGAGGCCGCCCCTTTCACCCGTCCGCACCGCTCCGTCCCTCGTTCGGCGCAGTTCCGGCCGCGCGCCGCCGCCCGGCCGGGTCATCGTCGTGAGCGACGGCACGGCACGCGACGCGCCGGACGCACCGCACGCGGTGCGCCGCCGACGCGGTGGGCGGCGGCTGCTGCCCGGCGGCGTCCGGTCCGTACGACGTCCCCGCGCGCCAGGGAGGGGTGGACCCGGTCATGAGCGACACCGCAGACGCGTCCCCCGGCGGGCCGGGACCGGCCAGGCGCGGGCTCGGCCCGGGCACCGGGGCCTCGGCGAGCGGGGCCGGACCGGACCGGCCGAGGCGCCGGCGGTGGACCCGGATCACCGCACTGTCGGCCGTCGGCGTGCTGGTGGCGGCGGCCGTCGCCGGCTGGGCCGTCTACGCCAAGCTGGAGGGCAACATCACGCCGGACGAGGCCGCCGCGGCCGAACTCGCCCGGTACGAGAAGGAACGGCCGACCGCTCTGGTCAAGGACGCCCGGAACATCCTGCTCATCGGCTCGGACTCGCGGGCCGGCGACGGCAACGCCCGCTACGGCCGGGACTCGGGCACGGAGCGGTCGGACACCGCCATCCTGCTGCACCTGGCGGCGGGCCGGCGCGACGCGACCGCGGTGTCCCTGCCCCGCGACCTGATGGTCGACGTACCGGGCTGCCTGCGCCCGGACGGCACCCGGACCCGGCCGATGTTCACCATGTTCAACCAGGCGTTCGCGGTGGGCGGTTCCGCCTGCGCCATCCGCACCGTGGAGAAGCTCACCGACATCCGCGTCGACCACCACGTCGTCGTCGACTTCCAGGGGTTCGAGAAGATGGTCGACGCCGTCGACGGCGTGGAGGTGTGCCTGCGGCGGCCCATCGACGACGAGGACGCCGGACTGAGCCTGCCCGCCGGGCGGGTGACCCTGAACGGCGAGCAGGCGCTCGGTTACGTACGGGCCCGGAAGTCCCTCGGGAACGGAAGCGACACCGACCGGATGGAACGCCAGCAACGCTTCCTCGGGGCGCTCGTCAACAAGGTGCGCAGCAATGACGTTCTGCTGAATCCGGCGAAGCTCTATCCCGTTCTGGACGCGGCCACCTCGTCCCTCACGACCGATCCGGCACTGGCGAGTCTGCGCGGTCTGTACGAACTCGTGCGCGGCTTGCGGGACATCCCCACGGAACGGGTGCAATTCCTCACCGTCCCGCGGGAGCCCTACGTCCACGACGCGAATCGGGACCAGCTGGTGCAGCCCGCCGCGCGGGAACTCTTCGAGCGGTTGCGCAGGGACGAGCCGCTGGTCGTGGCGCGGGGAGCGGCGCGGAACCCGGCCGGGGACGGCGGACCCGGCACCTCCGGCGAGAACTCGGGCCGCACTCCCGCACGGAGTGCGGGAAAGTCCGACGAAAAGGCCGGCGGAAAGGCCGTGGGGGAAGCCTCCGAGAACAGCTCGCCCGCCCCCACGTTCTCCGGCAACACGGCCGCCGAGGACAGCTGCACCTGAGGAATGCGGACCCACAACTCCGCGACGGGCGGGCACCGTCCGAGGAAATGGGCGAATTGCCCGCTTGAACACGCGTGGAATGTGTCACCGGCGTCGCCCTGGACTGATCCGTGCCGTTAGTGTGAGCCGACCCGGTGCGCAGCGCCTCGGGACCGGTCCTGAGGTCGCGCGCCGTGACACCGAGACCCGAGCGCCTGGGAGGGGAAAGGCGCCGCGTGGCCCCGACGGAGGATTCAGGCGACCGTGGACGCGCAAGGCCGTGGGCGGGCGGACGACATCGACCCCGCAGACCAGTGGGTGCTCAACCCGACGACGGGTGAATACGAACTGCGACTGAGCCCTTCCGCGGCGCAGTCGCCGGTCCCCGAACCCCGCCGGGCACGCAGCGCGCCGCCGGCCGCGCCGCGCGGCCGGACCCAGGCGCCGCCGAGGACCACCGAGGCCCCCGGCCGCCGCTCGCCCGAGCGCGAGGTGCCGCCGCCCCGCCGGCGGAAGGGCGCGCCCGAGGAACCGCCGCCGGGACGGCGCGGACGCCGGCCGGTCAAGAAGAAGGGGAAGGGGAAGGCGAAGCGGGCCCTGCTGTGGACCGGCGGGGCCATGGCGTTCGTGGTGCTCGTCACCGGTGCCGCCGGGTACCTGTACCTGGAGCACCTCAACGACAACATCACCTCGGTCCCCGACGACGGCGCGGGCACGGGCGGCTTCAGCAAGGACAAGGCCATCAACATCCTGCTGATCGGCACCGACAAGCGCACCGGCAAGGGCAACAAGGGGTACGGCGACGCCGGGAGCCCCGGGCACGCCGACACCACGATCCTGCTGCACGTCTCCAAGGACCGCACCAACGCGACCGCGTTGAGCATCCCGCGCGACCTGATCGTCGACGTCCCCGACTGCCCGACCACACAGGAGGACGGCAGCACGAAGGTCATCCCGGGCACCAGCGGGGTCCGCTTCAACACCAGCCTCGGTCAGGACGGCCGGACGCCCAGCTGCACCATGCGCACCGTCACCGAGCTGACCGGCATCACGCCGGACAACTTCATGGTGGCGGACTTCAACGCGGTCAAGACGCTGACCTCGGCGGTGGGCGGGGTCGAGGTCTGCCTCGCCAAGGACATCGACGACCCCGACTCGCACCTGAAGCTGACCAAGGGAACGCACACCATCGAGGGCGAGACGGCCCTGGCCTACGTCCGCACCCGCCACTCGGTCGGTTTCGGCGGGGACCTGAGCCGGATCGGGCTGCAACAGCAGTTCCTGAGCGCGCTGATGCGCAAGCTGAAGTCCAGTGACACCCTCACCAGCCCGTCGAAGATGGTCAAGCTCGCCGAGGCCGGGACCGAGGCGCTGACCGTCGACTCCCAGCTGGACAGCATCAACAAGCTGAAGGACCTCGGCCTGGAACTGGGCAAGCTCAACACCGAGAACCTGACGTTCACCACGGTGCCGGTGAAGGACAACCCGGCGGAGCGGGTGAAGGCGACCGTCGTCCTCGACGAGGCCAAGGCCCGGCAGGTGTTCGACCTCATCCGCAACGACGTGTCGTTCACGGACGTCAAGCAGCGGAAGAAGAAGGAGAAGGCGGCCGTCGCCGCCCGCCTCAAGGGCGAGAAGGCCCCGGCCGCCGAGGTGCGGGTGCGGGTCCTCAACGGCGGTGCCGCCCCGGGCAGTGCCCAGCAGACGCTGAGCTGGCTCCAGGTCGAGGAGGGCGTCACCAAGTCCGAGAACGGCGGCAACGCGCCGGAGGAACGGAAGAAGACCACGCTGGAGTACGCGCCCGACCAGGCCGCCCAGGCCCGCCGCCTCGCCGAGATCCTCGGACTGTCGGGGTCGGGGATGAAACCGGGCGAGAGCGTCACCAACGCGCAGGGCGTGCCCGCGATGACGCTGACGCTGGGCAAGGACTTCAAGGGGCCGGGCGTGTCCCTGACCCCGCCGGACAAGGCGCCGGACGACATCGACAAGTCCACGGCGGACAAGGTCGAGTGCGCCAAGTGACCCGCCGGGTCCGCCCCGTGTCCCACCGGGCGCGGGGCGGACCCGCGCCCGGCGTGCGGGCTCCGCGGCCGGGGCACGGTCACCGCTGGGGCGCCCGGCACGGTCACCGCTGGGGCGGCCGGGGCCGCCCGGGTGCCGCCGCGCGCGTCCCGGACACGCACCCCGGCCGGGTGGCGGACGCCACTCGGACGCCGCTCGGACGCCGCTCGGCGGTTTCCCGCCGGGCGGTGGCGGAGGGACGAGTCCCGGTCGCCGGTAGTGGGAAAACCCTTTGATCCAGGGTCGGATGGCAGGGAATGTCCCGTTTCGTGAGCGAGGAATTCGTCACTGCCTTCACTCCTTCACCGGCGGGGCAGCTAATGTGAGCGCTCCAGTGCCCCCGGCCGCGAGGACTGCCGCCCTCGCGTCGTGCACTGGGGTGACCAGCACCGCGGGCGCCTTCCGGAGGGGGGAGGGCGCCACGTGGTCCCGACGAAGGATCCGGACACCATGGACACGCAAGGCCGTGGGCGGGGGGACGACATCGATCCCGCAGACCAGTGGGTAATCAATCCGGCCACCGGGGAATACGAACTGCGACTGGGCCCTTCCGCTCCGCAACCGGCCGTGCCCCGGCCCCGCACGGGACCGAGGGACGGCGCGGGTTCGCGGGAGGGCACGGGTTCGCGGGAGGGCACGGGCCGCACGCGGTCACCCGGGCGGGAGACCGTCCCGCCGCAGCGGCGGCGGGAGCCCGCGGAGCCTTCCCCGGGGCGGCGCGCGGGCCGGGCGCCGCAGAAGAAGCCGAAGGGCAGGCGGATCCTGCTGTGGACCGGCGGCACCATGGCGTTCGTGGTGCTCGCCACCGGCACGGTCGGCTACTTCTACCTCAAGCACCTCGAGGGCAACGTCACCACGGCCGACGTCGGTGACGCCGCGAAGAGCAACTTCAGCAAGGACGAGGCGTTCAACATCCTCGTCCTCGGCACCGACAAGCGCACCGGCAAGGGCAACAAGGGGTACGGCGACGCCGGCAGCGTCGGGCACGCGGACACCACGGTGCTGCTGCACGTCTCCAAGGACCGTACGAACGCGACCGCGTTGAGCATCCCGCGCGACCTGATCGTCGACATCCCCGACTGCCCGACCACGCTGGAGGACGGCACCGAGACCGTCGTCCCCGGGGTGCAGGGCGCCCGGTTCAACCGGAGCCTGGGCGAGCAGGGCCGGGACCCGGGCTGCACCATGCGCACCGTGGAGGCGGCCACCGGCATCAAGCCGGACCACTTCATGATGGCGGACTTCAACGCGGTGAAGACCCTCACCACGGCCGTCGAGGGCGTCGAGGTGTGCCTGGCGAAGGCGGTGGACGACAAGAAGTCCCATCTGAAGCTGCCCGCCGGGAAGTCGGTGGTCGAGGGCGAGCAGGCCCTCGCGTTCGTCCGCACCCGCTCCAGCTTCGGCAACCAGGGCGACCTCGACCGGATCAAGGTGCAGCAGCAGTTCCTGGGCTCGCTGGTGCGCAAGATGTCCTCCGGCGACACCCTCACCAGCCCCACCAAGCTGCTGAAGCTGGCCGAGGCCGCCACCGAGGCGCTCACCGTCGACAAGGCCCTCGGCAACGTCAACACGCTCAAGGACGTGGCCCTGGAACTGAAGAAGGTGCCGCCGAAGAACATCTCCTTCCTCACCGTGCCGGTGAAGGACAACCCCGCCGAGCGGGTGAAGGCGACCGTCGTGCTCGACGAGGCGCGGGCGCCGCAGGTGCTGGACGCCATCCGGGACGACGTATCGCTGACCGAGGTCAAGCAGAAGCAGAAGAAGGAGAAGGCCGCGGTCGCCGCCCGGCTGAAGGGCAAGAAGGCGCCCGCCTCCGAGGTCCGGGTGCAGATCCTCAACGGCGGGGCCCCCTCGGGCAGTGCCCAGCAGACGCTGAGCTGGCTGCAGGTCGAGGAGGGCGTCACCAAGTCCGAGAACGGCGGCAACGCCCCGGAGCAGCTGAAGAAGACCACGCTGGAGTACGCGCCCGACCAGGCCGAGCAGGCCCGCCGTCTCGCCGCGATCCTCGGCCTGTCGGGGTCGGCCATGAAGCCCGGCGAGAGCGTCGTCAACTCCCAGGGCCTGCCCGCGATGACCCTCACCCTCGGCAAGGACTTCAAGCGCCCCGGCGTGAAGCTCGACGGCTCGGGCGGGGTCCCGCCGGAGGTCGAGAAGTCCACCGCCGACAAGGTCGAGTGTGCGAGCTGACGCTCAGGTGAGAGCGTCGCGACAGCCGGCTTCAACGTGTTGAAGTCGTTGTTGTTTCCTGTGCAACTGACGGGCCCTTCGTGCGTCTAACAGGACGCAGGACGGGCCTGTTTCACGACACGAGAGGTGCCAGGAGTGGCGAGAACGGGGGCAGTGACGCGGAACGCCGACCCGGGCACACCCGGTGAGGGTGACCCGGCCGCGGACCGGGAAGGCGGCCCGTCCGACGGGGACGGCGCCACGGCCCCGGCCGGCGACGACAGCCCCCGTCCGCGGCGGCGGCGCCGGGTGCTGAAGTGGACCGCGGCGGTGCTCGCGCTGCTCATAACCGGCTCCGCAGGGGCGGGTTACCTCTACTACCGGCACCTCAACGACAACCTCAGGAAGGACCCCCTGAACCTCGGCGACAACAAGATCGCCGCGCCCACGCCCAACGCGGCCGGGCAGACCCCGCTGAACATCCTGCTGATCGGCTCGGACGCCCGCGACACCAAGGAGAACCAGCAACTCGGCGGTGCCCGGGAGACGTTCGGCTCGACGCCGCTGGCCGACGTGCAGATGCTGGTGCACCTGTCGGCGGACCGCTCGAACATGTCGGTCGTCAGCATGCCGCGTGACACCCTGGTGCAGATCCCCAAGTGCACCGACCCCGAGGACGGCACGGTGTATCCGGCGAGCAACGGCCGGGTGATGACCAACCAGAGCCTCGGTCACGGCGGTCCGGGCTGCACGGTGGCCACCTGGCAGGAGCTCACCGGCATCCACATCGACCACTTCGTCATGGTGGACTTCGCCGGCGTGGTGTCCATGGCCGACGCGGTCGGCGGCGTGCCGGTGTGCGTGGACAAGAACATCCACTCCCGCGACAGCCGGGGGCACGGCTCCGGCCTGAAGCTGGAGAAGGGCACGACCTACATCAAGGGCGAGCAGGCCCTGCAGTGGCTGCGCACCCGGTACGGCTTCGAGGACGGCAGCGACCTCGCTCGCGCCAAGGCGCAGCACATGTACATGAACGCGATGGTCCGTCAGCTGCGCGAGAACGCCACCCTGAGCAGCCCCAACAAGCTGCGCAGACTGGCCGAGAAGGCCACCACCGCGCTGACCGTCGACCCCGGTCTGGACACCGTCAAGAAGCTCTACGACCTCAGCAACGAGCTGCGGAAGGTGGAGCCGAAACGTATCACCATGACCACCATGCCCAACCGGTACGTGGGCTCCCGCGTGGAGCCCACCGAGGACGCCGAGCAGCTGTTCCGGCTGGTGCGCGAGGACATCGCCCTGGACGGCAGGGACGCCGAGGAGGAGCCGGCCGTGGAGGACGCCCCCGAGGAACCGGCGGCCCCCGACGACGAGATCGCCGTGCGGGTCCTCAACGGCACCCGGACGGACACCCTGGGGCCCGCCGCCGGGCGGGCGGGCACCGTGGCCGGACTGCTCAAGGAGAAGGGCTTCACGGACGCCACGGCCGACACGGTCGGCATCACGCGGGAGAAGCGCACCGTGGTGCACTACCCGAGCGCCGACCTGGAGGGCGACGCCCGGCGGGTCGCCGAGGTGCTGGGCATCCCGTCGGACGCGGTGAAGCGGTCCACCGAGGTGTCCGGCGTCACGCTCGTCGTGGGCGCCGACTGGCGCGAGGGCGACACCTACCGGGCACCGGAGAAGGACGACACCACCCCCGAGTCGGCCCAGCCCCTCAACGGCGCCGACGACTCGGCGTGCATGGAGGTCAACCCGGCCTTCAGCTGGTAGCGGGGGCGGACGGGGCGGGCTCCCGCGCCGACACGGGCCGGGCGGGGGCCTCGCGCTGCCCGCACGGAAGGGTCGGGCACGGCGGAGCCTCGCCCCCGGACGGCAAGGGCCGGGCGCGGCCGGCTCTCGGGCAGGGCACGAGCCGCCCCGGCACGGGTCACGCCCGGCAGGGCACGGGCCGGGCTGTCGAACTCCGGGTGAGGCAGGGCAAGGGCCCGGGATACGTGACACGGCTCCGGAACGGTGTCACGGGCCCTCCCCGTCGGAAGGGCCCGGGAACGGTCCGTCAGGCCGCCGGGGCGTCCGCGCGGACGGCGGGGCGGCGCGAGGCGATGACCTTCTTCGCCAGCGAGCGCGGGCTGGTCAGGAAGCCCCAGCCCCAGGACATGTGCATGGTGGCCAGGGCCACCGGTATCCGCAGCCGCGCCGCCAGGGGCAGGCCCTTGCCCGCCGGCACCGAGCCCAGCACGATGGCCGCCAGGTAGCCGCCGGGCACCACGAAGCCCCAGGGGGTCAGCAGGACACCGGCCAGGGTGCCCGCCGCGATCGCGCACACCGCGGCCGGCGGGGCCAGGTAGCGCAGGTTGATGGACCCCGCGTGGTAGCGGGCCACCACGTGCCGCCAACGGCCGTAGTCCTTGTACTGCTTGGCCAGGGCCCGCACCGTGGGCCGCGGGCGGTAGGACACCTTCAGCTCCGGCGAGAACCAGATCAGCCCGCCGGCCTCGCGGATGCGGAAGTTCAGCTCCCAGTCCTGGGCGCGGATGAACTCCACGTTGTAACCGCCCTGCTGCTCCAGCGCCTCGCGCCGGAACACCCCCAGGTACACCGTGTCGGCGGGACCGGCCTCGCCCCCGGTGTGGAAGGCGGCGTTGCCGACGCCGATCCGGGACGTCATCGCGGCGGCGACCGCGTGCTCCCAGTCGTTCTCGCCCTCGGCATGCATGATCCCGCCCACGTTCTGCGCGCCGGTCTCCTCCAGGAGCCGCACCGCGGTGGCGATGTAGTTCGGGGAGAGCATGCCGTGCCCGTCGACGCGGACCACGACCGGATGGCGCGAGGCCTTGATCGCCGCGTTGAGGGCGGCCGGGGTGCGGCCGGTCGGGTTGGGCACGGTGTGCACCCGCGGGTCCTCGGCGACGAGCTCGGCGGCGATCTCGTCCGTGCGGTCCGTGGACGGACCGAGGGCGATCACGACCTCCATCTCGCCGTCGTACTCCTGGGCGAGGATCGCGCGGACGGCGCCGCGCAGATGCCGCTCCTCGTTGAGGACCGGCATGATCACGGAAACGGCGGGGTGCCGCACGTCGGGATTGGCGTTCATAGGAGGCTCACGTTACCGCGTACGGGGGACACCGATGCGCGCGCCGGGGGCGATGAGCCGGGCCGCAGATCGTATCGGCCTACGGTGCTCAAGATCCACGCACGGCCGTCGTCCGGAGGTGTCCCCTTTGCCCACGCCGCCGCGGTCCCCCCGGCCCCGTACCACGCCCCGGCGCCCGCACCGACCGTCCCGCGGCGCCCCGCGTCCCCCCGCCCGCCGCCGGGCGCGCTGGGGGATGCGGGCCGTCACCACCGTGTCGGTGGTGGTGCTCGCCTCGGCGGGCATCGGGCACACGGTGCTCACCGGTCTGGAGTCGGGCATCGACCGGGTCGACCCGTTCCGGGACATGAAGAACCGTCCCGAGGCCGGCCACGGCATGAACATCCTGGTCGTCGGCACCGACGGACGCGACGGGATCAGCGAGGAGGAGCGGCGCAAGTACCGCCTCGGCGGGGCGCCCTGCCACTGCACCGACACGATGATGATCGTCCACATCTCCGAGGACCGGGACCGGGCCAGCGTGGTGAGCCTGCCCCGCGACTCCTACGCCATGACGCCCGCGCACACCGACCGGGTCAGCGGCGAGCGGCACGAGGGGCACCCGCTGAAGCTGAACGCCGCCTACGCCGAGGGCGGGCCGCAGCTGACCGTGCGCACGGTCGAGAAGATGACCCGGGTGAAGATCGACCACTACCTGGAACTGGACTTCACCAGCTTCATGAAGACCGTCGACGTCGTCGGCGGCGTCGAGATCTGCACCGACCGGCGGCTGAAGGACTCGCACACCGGCCTGGACCTGGCACCGGGCCGGCACACCCTGGACGGCGGGCAGGCGCTGCAGTACGTCCGCGCCCGGTACGTCGACGCGGCGAGCGACCTGGGCCGGATGAAGCGCCAGCAGCGCTTCATGGCCGCCCTGGTCGAACGGGCCACCTCCTCCGGGATCCTGCTCAACCCGATGAAGTTCCGGGACGTGACCCGGGCGGTGCTCGGCTCGGTCCGCGCCGACAAGGGCTTCGGCACCGACGAACTGCTGGACCTGGGGCGGGCGATGCGGAACTTCTCCCCCTCGTCCTCCGAGTTCACCACGGTCCCGATCGGGAAGATGGGCCACCGCGTCGAGGGCGTCGGCTCCACGCTGAAATGGGACCCGGAGAAGTCGGAGCGCATCTTCGAGGCGCTGCGCCGGGACGACCCGCTGTCCCCGCCGAAGGCGAAGGGCGGGGCGCTGCGGGTGGCCGTGGACCCCGCGCAGATCCGGGTCCAGGTGGAGAACGGCACCACCACCGCCGGGCTGGGCCGCCGTGTCGACGCGGCCCTGGCCGCGACCGGCTTCGCCACCACCCGGGCCCCGGCCAACGCCGCGACCCGGGACGTGACCCGCACCGTCATCGCCTACGACCCGCGCTGGGACCGCTCCGCGAAGTCCCTCGCGGCGGCCCTGCCGGGCAGTGAACTGCGCGCGGTCAAGGGCCAGGGCGCCACGCTCAAGGTGATCGCCGGGACCGACTTCGAGAAGGTCCGCAAGGTGCGGCCCGCGGACCCGGGCCAGGACGAGTTCGGTGTGGTGCGCGGCGACGAGGTCGGCTGCACCTGAGCGGCCCGGCCGGACCCGGCCACCGAACCGGCTGCGCCCGCCCACCGGACGGGCCGGGTCGGACCGGGGCGGGCCGGGGCCGGCCGCGTCGGACCGGACCGGCCGCACCGGACCGTCGGCCGCCCCGGCCACACCGGTCGCGACCGCCCCACGACCGCGACCGCCCCACGGCCGCGCGGCTCAGTCCTCGTAGCCCTCGGCGGCCCGCCGCTCGCGCAGCTCCATGATCGCCCGGCGGCGGGCCAGCCGGTGCGTGCGGCGGATCTGCGCCTCCTGGTAGCGGCGCCGGTCCCGGTCGGTCTCCGGCAGGACCGGCGGCACGCGGCGCGGCTTGCCGTCCGCGTCGACGGCCGCGAACACCAGGTAGGCGGAGCCGACCTGGGTGGCGGGGGCGGACTCGTTCCAGCGCTCCGCCAGCACCCGCACGCCGACCTCCATCGAGGTCCGGCCCGTCCAGTTGACCTGGGCCTTGACGTGCACGAGGTCGCCGACCCGGACCGGCTCCAGAAACGCCATCTCGTCCATCGACGCGGTGACCGCGGGCCCTTCGGAGTGCCGCCCGGCGACGGCGCCCGCCGCGTCGTCGACCAGCTTCATGATGACGCCGCCGTGCACCGTCCCCAGCAGGTTGGTGTCGCTGTGGGTCATGATGTGGCTGAGCGTCGTACGGGACGCGGACGTGGGCTTGCCCGGGATGTCCTGGGTGTCCGGGGTGCCCGGGGTGTCCGTCTGAGGGGCGGGGGCCTGGTCTGTCATGGCCTCCACCTTATGCCGAGGGACATCCCGGGAATTTGTGTCAGCTTCGCTACAGCGGCGACCTTATTTTCCGACGACCCTGTATGACACGGCGTCCGGACCTGCACACTGTTGCGCATGACTGATTGGCCCGACGCACGGCCCGACGACCACCGCGGCAGCCGCTACGGCCGCGGCAGCGCGAGCGCACAGCCCGAAGGCGCCCGCGTGATGCGGCAGGTCCGCCGCGGCCCGACCGCCCCGCCCGCGCACGGCGGTTACGGCGGTGTCCCGCAGCAGCCCTCCTACGTCGACGGCCAGGGCCACGGCGGCTACGGCGGCGGCCAGGGCGGTGACTACAACACCGGCCAGGTCTACGGGCGGCCCTCCGGGCCCGGCGGCCCGGGCGGCCCCGGCACCTACCCGCGGCAGTCCGCGCCGGACTGGCGGCGCCGCATCAAGGTGACCGCGATCACCGTCGCCACTGTGCTGATCGTCACCCTGGTGGGCACCTACTTCTGGGCCGACTCCAAGCTGAACCGCGAGGTCGACCTGTCCAAGGTGATCGAGCGGCCGGAGAAGGGCGCGGGTACCACCTACCTGATCGTCGGCTCCGACAGCCGCGCCGGGCTCAGTTCCGAGCAGAAGAAGAAGCTGCGCACCGGGTCCGCCGAGGGCAAGCGCACCGACTCGATGATGATCCTGCACACCGGTGACAACGGCCCCACGCTGATCTCGCTGCCCCGCGACTCCAACGTGGAGATCCCCTCGTTCAAGGGCTCCGACTCCGGCAAGACGTACCCGGGGACCGGCCGTCAGGTGAAGCTCAACGCCGCCTACTCCGAGGACGGGCCCGAACTGCTCGTGCGCACCGTGGAGTTCAACACCGGGCTGCACATCGACCACTACGTCGAGATCGGCTTCGCCGGCTTCGCGAACATCGTGGACGCGGTCGGCGGCGTCGAGATGGACATCCCGCAGGACATCAAGGACACCAAGTCCGGCGCCGACCTGAAGAAGGGCAAGCAGACGCTGGACGGCCAGCAGGCCCTCGCCTTCGTCCGCACCCGGTACGCGCTCGCGGGCTCGGACCTGGACCGCACCAAGAACCAGCAGAAGTTCCTCTCGGCCCTGGCCAACCAGGTGGCCACGCCGGGCACGGTGCTCAACCCGTTCAAGCTGTACCCGACCCTGGGCGCCGGCCTGGACTCGCTCATCGTCGACAAGGACATGGGCCTGTTCGACCTCGCGACCATGTTCTGGGCGATGAAGGGCGTCAGCGGCGGCGACGGCACCTCGATGAACATGCCCATCGCGGGCTCCACCGGCGGCAACCTGCTCTGGGACAAGGCCAAGGTCAAGCAGCTGGTGAACCAGCTGAACAACGACGAGAAGGTCACCGTCAAGGGCAACTGACGGACGCCACACGGCGGCTGACGGTACGTCGACGGACGAGGGGCATCCCACGACGGGGGGCCCCTCATCCGTTCCGCCGCGACGGCGGGCGGGCGTGGCGGTGCCGGGCTGGTGCCGTCGGTCCGGTGCCGTCGGTCCGGTGCCGACCCCGGTGCCGACTCCGGTGCCAACCCCGGTATGCCTGCCGTCGATGCGGTGTCGGTGTCGGTCCGGTGTCGGTACCGGCGTCACATCGTGGCGCCGGCCATCGTGCGGCAGGAGTCGGCGCAGCGGCGGCACGCCTCGGCGCAGCGCGTCATCTGCTTGTCGTCCGGCATGCTCATACACGCCTGGGCACACGTGTCGCAGGCCGTGGCGCACATCGCGCACATGTCGGGTGCGAGCGGCGAGCGGCGCATCATCATGTCGGCGCACAGCCGGGTCGTCTCGGCGCAGTCGATGAGCGCGCGCATGATCATGACCGGTGCCTCGCCGCCCATCTGCAGGCAGTGGCTCATGGTCTGCTCGCACATGCCGTGGCAGGTCATGCACGCGTCGATGCAGTCCTGCATCTCCTTGCTCAGCGGGGCGGCGGCGGATTGCTGCGTCATGGTTCCTCCCGGGAGTCCGCGAGGACCGGGGGGCGGCCCCCGCCCCTCCGTCCTACGCCCCTCGCCCCATGACCACCACAGGAACGGCCCCGCACCGGTCCCGCACCGGCCCCGCTTTCCGCGCCCGCCGGGCGACGGCCTGCTTGGGAGCGCCGACAACGGCAAGAAGAAGTGAGGCGCCCCGGTCGGAGCGACCACGCCGGGAGGAATCGACGAGCGGCCCAGGGAGAGCATCCATGACCCAGGTGACACCGGACACGGACCCCGCACGGACAGCGGAGGCGGAACGCAAACGGCTGCGCAGACGGCTGGAGCGGCTGCTCGGCATCGCGGCCACCGAGGGCAACGAGCTGGTGCCGTTGCGCAACGGCGACCGGATCTTCCCCGAGATGCTGGCCGCGGTCCGGGCCGCCGAGCACACCGTCGACATGATGACCTTCGTCTACTGGCGGGGCGACATCGCGCGGGAGTTCGCCGAGGCGCTCTCCGAACGGGCCCGCGCGGGCGTGCGCGTCCGGCTGCTGCTGGACGGCTTCGGGGCCAAGGAGATAGAGCCGGACCTGCTGGACGCCATGCGGCGGGCCGGCGTCCAGGTGGCCTGGTTCCGCAAGCCGACCCGGCTGTCACCGATGCGGCAGAACCACCGCTGCCACCGCAAGGTCCTGGTCACCGACGAGCACACCGCGTTCACCGGCGGTGTCGGCATCGCCGAGGAGTGGTGCGGCGACGCCCGCGGCCCGGGCGAGTGGCGCGACACCCACGTGCGGGTCCGGGGGCCCGCCGTGGACGGGATAGCGGCGGCCTTCGCCCAGAACTGGGCGGAGTGCCACGACGACCTGTACGACGACCGCGACCGCTTCACCGACCAGGACCAGCCGGGCACCGCCACGGTCCAGGTGGTGCGCGGTTCGGCGAGTTTCGGCTGGCAGGACATGCAGACGCTGCTGCGGGTGATGATCACCTCGGCCCGCGAGCGCTTCCGCCTCTCCACCGCCTACTTCGCGCCCGACCCCTATTTCGTCGACCTGCTGTGTGCCGCCGCCCGCCGCGGCGTGCGGGTGGAGATCCTGCTGCCGGGCCCGCACACCGACCAGCGCGCCTGCCTGCTGGCCGGACGGCAGCACTACGCGACCCTGACCGAAGCGGGCGTGGAGGTGCGGGAGTACCAGCCGACGATGCTGCACACGAAGATCATCACGGTGGACGGGGTGTGCTCCCTGATCGGCTCCACCAACTTCAACCGCCGCTCCTTGGAGCACGACGAGGAGGTCATGCTGGCCGTCCTCGACGAGGACTTCACGGCGGCCCTGGACGCCGACTTCGACGCGGACCGCGAGCTGAGCGAGCCGATCGACCCGGACCGCTGGCGGCGCCGCCCCCTGCCCGCGCGTCTGGCCGAGGCCGCGGTCACCCCGATCCGGCGTTTCCTGTGAGCCGCAGGCGGTGAGTGTCCGGCGTGGCGGTGTCCCCCACGGAGCGCGGCTCGGGGCCGCGGCCGGGGGCGGCCGGGGGACTCCCCCGACCCGACGACCTGCTCGACCAGCTCCGGTCGGACGTCGTGCCCGGCCCGAGCGGGCTGGCTCACGGCCCTCCCGGGCCGGGTGACGCGCCCGCCGCCGGGCCCGGACGGCAGCGGGGGGTGCCCCGGTCCCCCGGGGCACCCCACCTTCCGCCTCGCCCGCTGTTACGGCAGGTTGCGGGCCATCACGATCCGCTGGACCTGGTTCGTACCTTCGTAGATCTGGGTGATCTTCGCGTCCCGCATCATCCGCTCGACCGGGTAGTCACGGGTGTAGCCGTAGCCGCCGAGGAGCTGGACGGCGTCCGTGGTGACCTCCATGGCGACGTCGGAGGCGAAGCACTTGGCGGCGGCGCCCTGGAAGGTCAGGTCGGCGTCGCCCCGCTCGGACTTGGCCGCGGCGGCGTAGGTCAGCTGGCGCGCGGCCTCGATCTTCATGGCCATGTCGGCGAGCATGAACTGGATGCCCTGGAAGTCGGCGATCGGCTTGCCGAACTGCTTGCGCTCCTGGACGTAACCCTTGGCGTAGTCGAGGGCGCCCTGGGCGATGCCGAGGGCCTGGGCCGCGATGGTGATGCGGGTGTGGTCCAGGGTCTTCATCGCCGTGGCGAAGCCGGTGCCCTCCTCGCCGATCATGCGGTCGGCGGGGATGCGGACGTTGTCCAGGTAGACCTCGCGGGTGGGCGAGCCCTTGATGCCCAGCTTCTTCTCCGGCGCGCCGAAGGAGACGCCCTCGTCCGACTTCTCCACCACGAAGGCGGAGATGCCCTTGGAGCGCTTGGTGGGGTCGGTGACCGCCATGACGGTGTAGTACTCGGAGACGCCCGCGTTGGTGATCCAGCGCTTCACGCCGTTGAGGACGTAGTGGTCGCCGTCGCGGACCGCCTTGGTCTTCATGCCGGCCGCGTCGGAGCCGGCGTCCGGCTCGGAGAGGCAGTACGAGAACATCGCGTCGCCCTTGGCGAGCGGGGTCATGTACCGCTTCTTGAGTTCCTCGGAGCCGGAGAGCAGCACGGGCAGCGAGCCCAGCTTGTTGACGGCGGGGATGAGGGAGGAGGACGCGCAGGCGCGGGCCACCTCCTCGATGACGATGACGGTGGCGAGCGCGTCGGCACCGGCACCGCCGTACTGCTCGGGCACGTGGACGGCGTGCAGGTCGTTGGCGACCAGCGCGTCGAGGGCCTCCTGCGGGAAGCGTGCTTCCTCGTCCACCGCGGCGGCGTGCGGCGAGATCTTCGCCTCGGCCAGGGAGCGGACGGCGTCACGGAGCATGTCGTGCTCTTCGGACGGGCGGTACAGGTCGAAGTCAGCCGATCCGGCCAAGGTCTCTCACGCTCCAAAACGCGGCGGTACTGGCGCTAACTACTGTTAAGTAACACCAATTTTAGAGCTCCGCGCGCCCTCGTGGATAGGTGAGCTTGACGACAGCGGTCCGCCTGCCCCGCGCGGCCCCTCCGCGCGGCCCGGATATGCTCGGGCGCGCACTGTGCCGTAGACCCCTGGAGCACCCCATGGCCCTCAAGATCACCGTGATCGGGACCGGTTATCTCGGCGCGACGCACGCCGCGGCCATGGCGGAGCTCGGGTTCGAGGTGCTGGGCCTCGACGTCGTCCCCGAGAAGATCGACATGCTCCGCCGCGGCGAGGTCCCGATGTACGAGCCGGGGCTGCAGGAGCTGCTGCGCCGGCACGTGGCCGGGATCGAGGGCTCCACCGGGCGGCTGCGCTTCACCATGGACTGGGCCGAGGTCGGCGAGTTCGGCGACGTCCACTTCGTCTGCGTGAACACTCCGCAGCGGCACGGCGAGTACGCCTGCGACATGTCGTACGTGGACGCCGCCTTCGCCTCGCTGGCCCCGCACCTGAAGGGTCCGGCCCTGGTCGTCGGCAAGTCGACGGTGCCGGTGGGGTCGGCGGACCGGCTGGCCGCCTACCTGGCGGAGCACGCCCCGGCCGGCGGGGACGCGGAGCTGGCGTGGAACCCGGAGTTCCTGCGCGAGGGCTTCGCGGTGAAGGACACGCTGCACCCGGACCGGATCGTGGTGGGCGTGCGCGGTGAGCGGGCCGAGAAGCTGCTGCGCGAGGTGTACGCGACGCCGATCGGTGAGGGGTCGCCGTTCGTGGTGACCGACTTCCCGACCGCGGAGCTGGTGAAGACGTCCGCGAACTCTTTCCTGGCGACGAAGATCTCCTTCATCAACGCCATGGCCGAGGTGTGCGAGACCGCGGGCGGCGACGTCGCCAAGCTGGCGGAGGCGATCGGGTACGACGACCGGATCGGGGCGAAGTTCCTGCGGGCGGGGATCGGCTTCGGCGGGGGCTGCCTGCCGAAGGACATCCGGGCGTTCATGGCGCGCGCGGGTGAGCTGGGCGCGGACCAGGCGCTGACGTTCCTGCGGGAGATCGACTCCATCAACATGCGCCAGCGGGGCCGGATGGTCGAGCTGACCCGGCAGGAGCTGGGCGGCGGGCCGTTCCTGGGCCGGCGGGTGGCGGTGCTGGGCGCGACGTTCAAGCCGGACTCGGACGACGTGCGGGACTCCCCCGCGCTGAACGTCGCCGGTCAGATCCACCTCCAGGGCGGCCAGGTCACGGTGTACGACCCGAAGGGCATGGACAACGCCCGTACGGTCTTCCCGACCCTGGGGTACGCCGATTCCGCGCTGGAGGCGGTGCGGGGCGCGGACGTGGTGCTGCACCTGACGGAGTGGCGGGAGTTCCGGGAGCTGGACCCGCAGGCGCTGGGCGAGGTGGCCGCGGAGCGGCTGATCCTGGACGGGCGCAACGCGCTCGACGCCGAGGTGTGGCGGCGGGCGGGGTGGCGTTACCGCGCGATGGGACGGCCCACCGCCTGACGGGGTGGGTGCGGCCCACCGCCTGACAGGGCGGGGGCGGCCTACCGCCTGACGGAGCGGGGACGGCCCCCTGCCTCACGGAGTGGGTCGGAGGCGGTCCGGCTCCTGACGGGGCGGGTGCGGGCGGTCCGGCGCCTGACGGGGCGGGGGCTCGGCGCCCCCGGTCGACGACGGAGGACGCCGGTTCGGCCGAGGCTCAGTCGGCCGAACCGGCGTCCTGTTGCATTCTGCACCACGCGGGGCCACGGGGGTGTGGTCACGGCCACTCCCGCCGCCGAGGGCCCTCGCCGGCCCCGCCCCGGCGCCGGTCCCCGGTCGGCGGCGCGCCGGCCCCGGGCCCCGGCCGGCCCCTCTCAGGCCCGCCCCCGCGCTCCCGCTCCCCCGCCGTCCGGTGACGGCCGCTCCTCCGTCCCCCGGGCCCGGTAGCGACGCATCTTGGCGCGGGCCCCGCACACCTGCATCGAGCACCAGCGGCCCCGTCCGGCCGGGCTGCGGTCGTAGTACGCCCAGTGGCAGGTGACCGCCTCGCACGCCTTGAGCCGGGCCCAGGTGCCCGTCGAGACGGCTTCCGCCACGGCCGCGGCGACCCGGGAGAGCAGGGGTGCGCCGTCGAGCGGCGCGAGGGCGGCGGAGCCGTCGGCCGGGTCGACGGTGACGACGAGGGGGGCGGCGGCGAGCAGGTCGCCGAGCGGGGTCACCGGGCGGTGCGGCGGGTGGCCGGCGTGGGCGAGCAGCGTGGCGCGCAGCGATTCGCGCAGTTCCCGGGCGGCGGGGAGGTCGTCCTCGGTGAGCCCGTAGGGCGCGCGGCCGTCCGCGGTGTCGAGGGCGTCGGCGCCCGACTCCAGGTCCACCGTGTTGACCAGGGCCTGGATCAGGGCCGGTCCTCCGGGCGGGGCGGCTCTCTCACTCATGCGGGGACGGTACCTCTCGTATATCCCTTGCGAGGTTACCGGCTCTACGGGAGCATGCAGTAACCGTTACCGGTTACCCGCATCTGGGGGTAACCCGCGAAGGAGGAATCATGTCCGTAGCCAAGGTGGGCGCCGTCGTCCTGGACTGCCGGGACCCGCGGGCCCTGGCGGGTTTCTACGCCGACGTGGTCGGCGGCACCCCGGAGGGCGAGGGCGACTGGGTGCAGGTGCAGGTGCCCGGCGGCCCGCTCCTCGCCTTCCAGGGCGCCCCCGGTCACGTACCGCCGCAGTGGCCCGCGCCCGACCACTCGCAGCAGTTCCACCTCGATCTGGAGGTGGAGGACCTGGACGCGGCCGAGAAGGAGGTGCTGGCGCTCGGCGCCCGGCCGTTGGACACCGAGGACCGCACGCGGACCTTCCGGGTTTACGCGGACCCGGCGGGGCACCCGTTCTGCCTCTGTGCCTGCTGACTCCGTGCCCGCTGACTCCGTGCCCGCTCACTCCGTGCTTGCTGACTCCGTGACTGCTGCCCCGGGAGGAACCATGGCCGCCGTGGCCCGTCTGCGCTCCGTCGTCGTCGACTGCCCCGAGCCCCGTGAACTGGCCCTGTTCTACGCGGCCGTCGGCGGCGGCGTCCCCGAGGAACAGGACCGCGACTGGGTGGTGCTCCAGCTGCCCGGCGGGCCGCGGCTCGCCTTCCAGCGGGCCGAGGGGTACGCCCCGCCGGCCTGGCCGAGCGCCGACCACGACTCGCAGCAGTTCCACCTCGACTTCGACGCCGGCGGGACGTGGGCCGAGGTGGACGAGGCCGAGCAGAAGGTCCTGGCGCTGGGCGCGCGGGTGCTGGACCGGGAGGACGACGAGACGAAGGGCTTCCGAGTGTACGCCGACCCGGCGGGACACCCCTTCTGCCTGTGCCGCGTCGAGCAGCCCTGACGTCCCGGGACGCCTCGGCCGGCCGGGGCCGGACGGGGGCCTCACCGGCCCCGGCCGGGACGGACACCTCGTCACCGGCCCCGGCCCCGGCCGGACCGCGTCACCGGCCGCTGCCGTCGAGATCCGTGATCGTGGCCGTCGACGGGGGCCGCCGGTGCCGGGCCGCGCGGGCGGTGAAGTCCGCGGCGCGCAGCACCCGCTGCACGTTCCCCCAGGTCACGAGGCCCACCTCGGCCTCCGACCAGCCACGTCGCAGCAGCTCGGCGACCAGCGTCGGGTAGCCGGAGGTGTCGGGGAGTTCCTGCGGGTGGGCCGAGCCGGTGTCGTAGGTCCCGGAGAGACCGACGGACTCCGGCCCGGCCGTCCGGCGGACGTGGTCGAGGTGGTCGGCGACGTCCCGGACGGTCGGCCCGGTCTGCTCGGCGGTCAGCGGCACCAGGCACAGTCCGCCCGCCGCACCCACCTCGGCGAGCAGGTCGTCGGGCAGGTTCGCGGGGTGGGGGCGCAGGGCGCGGGCGGCGGACCGGCTGAACAGCGCGGGCGCCCGGGAGACGGTGAGGACCCGGCGGACCGTCCGGGCGGAGGCGTCGGTCAGCTCCGGCAGCACGCCCAGCCGGTTCATCTCCCGCACCACCTCCTCGCCGAACCGGGTCAGCCCGGCCGGGCCCGCCCAGGACGTGCCGTGCAGGGAGAGCACCCGCAGCCCGAGGCCGTGCAGCACACGCAGCACCGCCAGCGAGTCACCCATCGCCGACGCGTTCACGGTGCCCGAACAGCACCGCGATCCGGCCCCGGTGGCGGGCGTCGGCGACCTCACCGGCGCTGCCCGCCGGGAGCAGGCCCTCGTCGTGCGCGGCGACGACCGACCGGGCCAGGTCCAGCTGGTCCAGGGCCGCCACCACCGCGCGTCCGCCGTCACCCGCGTCGGGCAGGTCCAGGGTCCAGAACACCGCGCCGACCTGTCCCGCGCGCAGCCGCGGCAGGTCCGCCTCGACGGCGCTGTCCCCAAGGTCCAGGTCGTACCACGGCAGGGACCGCAGCACCTGCGGCAGCCCGCTGCACCCGTCGGCCACGGGGTGGACGGTGAGGACGGCACGGGCGCGGGTGAGCAGGTCCTCGTCCGGGTCGGAGAGGGGCCGGGCGGGGTCCGGGGGGACGACGACCCCCCTCGTCGACGAAGGCGGACGGTTCGGTCCGCTCGTCGAGGCGGCCGACCTCGCTCGCGGGGTGCAGGTCGTCCTGGAGATCGGCCATGACGGGCTCCGTACTCGTGACCTCGGGGCGCGACCACCGGAACCGACCGCGCGTCCGGGTGCTCGCTGTGCTCGCAGTACGGCCACCGTGGCACGGCGCGCCGGGAGACTGCCTGGTGGACGGGGCGTATGGGGGTACGGAGGCGGGCAGGGCGGGGAGGCACCCCGGCTGGACGCGGCGCCCCCGGTTCGACGGGCTCGACCGACGGGCTCAGGCCGGCGGGTTCAGGCCGACGGGTTCAGGCCGACGGTCCCGCTCCTGCGGTTCGTGCCGCCACCGATGAGTCCCATGCTCCGTCGGGGTCCACCCCCCGGGGTGGCCGCGCCGTGCATGGTCACCCCCGCACATCGCCTCGCCCGTGGAGCGAGGAACCGCCGACCGAGGAGTGACGTGATCATCATCGCCGGGAGACTGCGGGTGGACGCCGCGGAGCGCGACGCCTACGTGGCCGGATGCGCGAAGGTCGTGGCGCAGGCCCGGACCACCACCGGGTGTCTGGACTTCGCCCTGTCCGCCGACCCGGTCGAGCCGGACCGGGTCAACGTCTACGAACGGTGGGAGAGCGAGGAGGCCCTCGCCCGCTTCCGTGGCTCCGGTCCGGACACCGGGCAGACCGCCCTCATCCGCGAGGCCGACGTGAGCACCTACCGGATCTCGGACGTGGGGGCCCCGTAGGACCGCGGGCGCCGCGTCCCACAGCCCGCGCCTCCCGTTCCGGGACCGGGGCCGGCCACCCGGGGCTCGGCCCCGCGGCACCCGCCGCGTCCAGGGACCGGCCGACCGACGCCTGCGCCGGTGCCCGGTTCCGGGACGCGGTCCCCGAAACGGCTCCGCAACGAGGCCGGTTACGGGGTGAGGATGAACCCCTCACCTTCCGCCGACCCCGCCCTCAGCCGTCGAGATCCTCGAGGGTGGCGTTCGACGGGGGGCGGGTGGTGCGCAGGTCGCGGGAGACGTCCTCGGCGGCGGCCAGGACCCGTACCGCGTTCTGCCAGGTCAGCTTGGCCAGGTCGGTCCGGGACCAGCCGCGGTCCAGGAGCTCGGCGAGGAGGTTCGGGTAGCCGGAGACGTCGTCCAGGCCGTCGGGGGTGAAGGCGGTGCCGTCGTAGTCGCCGCCGATGCCCAGGTGGTCGATGCCGGCCGCCTCGCGCATGTGGTCCAGGTGGTCGGCCACCGTGGCCGTGGTGGCGACCGGGCGGGGGTGGCGCTCCTCGAAGGCGCGGTGCACCTTCATCGCCTCGGGGGTGGTGTCGAGGTGGTGGAAGCCGTGGGCCCGCATGTTCTCGTCGGCCGCGGCCGTCCAGTCGACGGCGGCCTGGAGCACGAACTTGGGCACGAAGGTCACCATCGCGATACCACCGTTGGCGGGCAGCCGCTCCAGGACGTCGTCGGGGATGTTGCGCGGGTGGTCGCAGACGGCGCGGGCGGAGGAGTGCGAGAAGATCACCGGTGCGGAGGTGGCGTCCAGCGCGTCCCGCATCGTGGTGGCGGCGACGTGGGAGAGGTCGACCAGCATGCCGAGCCGGTTCATCTCCCGCACGACCTCGCGGCCGAACGCCGTCAGGCCGCCCGCCCGGGGCTCGTCGGTCGCCGAGTCGGCCCAGTCCACGTTGTGGTTGTGGGTGAGCGTCAGATAACGCACGCCGAGGTCGTACAACCCCCGCAGGGTGCCGAGGGAGTTGGCGATCGAGTGGCCGCCCTCCGCGCCCATCAGGGAGGCGATGCGGCCGTCGGCCCGGGCCGCCTCCATGTCGGCGGCGGTCAGCGCGGGCGCCAGGTCCTTCGGGTGGCGTGCCAGCAACTGCCGTACGCAGTCGATCTGTTCGAGGGTGGCGGGAACGGGGTCCGGCTGGTCCGCGCGGACGTACACCGACCAGAACTGCGCGCCGACGCCGCCCGCCCGCAGCCGGGGGATGTCGGTGTGCAGGTGGGCGGACTGGTCGGCGGCGATGTCGCGGGCGTCGAGGTCGTAGCGGACCTGTTGGCGCAGCGCCCAGGGCAGGTCGTTGTGCCCGTCGACGACGGGGAACTCGGCCAGCAGCGCACGGGCGTCGTCGAGGGACGTCATGGCACCCACCCCGCTCACGTGCCGAAGCCGAAGCCGGCGCCGGAGCCCTCGGCCCTGGCCCGCAGGCGCCTGCCCTTCTCGGTGGCCTGGTCGTTCAGCTCCTGCTGGAAGTCCCGCATGCGGGCGAGGAGTTCGGCGTCGTGGGCGGCGAGCATGCGGGCCGCGAGCAGGCCGGCGTTGCGCGCGCCGGCGACGGAGACGGTGGCGACCGGGACGCCGGCCGGCATCTGCACGATGGACAGCAGGGAGTCCATGCCGTCGAGGTACTTCAGCGGCACGGGCACGCCGATCACCGGCAGCGGGGTGACCGAGGCGAGCATGCCGGGCAGGTGGGCGGCGCCGCCCGCACCGGCGATGATCGCCTTCAGTCCGCGGTCCGCGGCCTGCTCGCCGTAGGCGATCATCTCGCGGGGCATGCGGTGCGCGGAGACGACGTCGACCTCGTAGGGGATCTCGAACTCGTCGAGGGCCTTGGCGGCGGCCTCCATGACGGGCCAGTCGGAGTCCGACCCCATGACGATGCCTACGACCGGGCTCGGGCTCATTCGGTGATCGTCCCTCTCAGGTAACCGGCTGCGTGACGGGCGCGCTCCAGCACGTCGTCGAGATCGTCGCCGTAGGTGTTGACGTGGCCGACCTTGCGGCCGGGCTTCACGTCCTTGCCGTACATGTGGATCTTCAACTGCGGGTCGCGGGCCATGCAGTGCAGGTACGCGGAGTACATGTCCGGGTAGTCGCCGCCCAGGACGTTGACCATGACCGTCCACGGCGCGCGCGGGCGCGGGTCGCCGAGCGGCAGGTCGAGGACGGCGCGCACGTGGTTGGCGAACTGCGAGGTGATCGCGCCGTCCATGGTCCAGTGGCCGGAGTTGTGCGGGCGCATGGCCAGCTCGTTGACGAGGATGCGACCGTCGCTGGTCTGGAACAGCTCGACCGCGAGGTGGCCGACGACGCCGAGTTCCTTGGCGATGTTCAGTGCCATCTCCTCGGCGCGCAGCGCCAGCTCCTCGTCCAGGCCGGGCGCGGGCGCGATGACCGTGTCGCAGACGCCGCCGACCTGCTGGGACTCGACGACCGGGTAGGCGACGGCCTGGCCGTGCGGGGAGCGCACCACGTTGGCGGCCAGCTCGCGCACGAAGTCGACCTTCTCCTCGGCGAGCACGGGAACGCCCGCCTTGAACGGTTCGGCGGCCTCCTCGACGGAGTCGACGACCCACACGCCCTTGCCGTCGTAGCCGCCGCGGACGGTCTTCAGCACGACGGGGAACCCCTCGCCCTCCCCGGCGAACGCGGCCACGTCCTCGGGGCCGGCGACGATGCGGTGCCGCGGGCAGGGCACGCCGATCGCGTCCAGCTTCGCGCGCATCACGCCCTTGTCCTGGGCGTGCACCAGAGCGTCCGGGCCGGGGCGGACGGGGATGCCGTCCGCCTCCAGGGCCCGGAGGTGCTCCGTGGGGACGTGCTCGTGATCGAAGGTGATCACGTCGCAGCCGCGCGCGAACGCACGCAGCGTGTCCAGGTCGCGGTAGTCGCCCACGACGACGTCACCGACGACCTGCGCCGCGGAATCCTGCGGAGTGTCGCTGAGGAGCTTGAACCTGATGCCGAGCGGGATGCCCGCCTCGTGTGTCATACGAGCGAGCTGACCCCCGCCGACCATGCCGACTACCGGGAATGTCACCTCCCCAGGGTATCCGCCGCGGCCAGGTGGCCGGTTCCGTCGGGTGCTGCCCGCCGGTCCGCCGCACGTCACGCCCGGCCAGGCCCGTCGCGCGGCCCGCCCACCGGCGGTTTCCGGCCCGTTCGTCCATCCGTCCGCAGGAAGATCGCGCGAGCGGGTGGTTAGCATGGCTGGGTTGACGCATCCGACGGACGGGAGCCTGCTGGCGATGGAACGCGGTTCCTCGGGGCTCCGACGGCTCTTCCGCGAAGTGGCCAAGTTCGGCGCGGTGGGCGGGGCGGGCGTGCTGGTCAACCTGGGTGTGTTCAACCTGGTGCGCCAGGTGACCGACCTCCAGGTGGTGCGGGCGAGCGTCATCGCGACGATCGTGGCGATCGTCTTCAACTACGTGGGCTTCCGCTACTTCACCTACCGCGACCGCGACAAGACCCGGCGCACCCGCGAGATGTCGCTGTTCCTGCTGTTCAGCGCGGTCGGCCTGGTGATCGAGAACGGTGTTCTCTACACCGCGACGTACGGCTTCGGCTGGGACAGCCCGCTGCAGAGCAACATCTTCAAGTTCCTCGGCATCGGCGTGGCCACGCTGTTCCGCTTCTGGTCCTACCGCAGCTGGGTGTTCCGGGCGCTGCCGGTGCGCGAGCCCGCGGCGGGTCCGGTCGCCGGGGGCGGTCCGCAGCGGGCCGCCGCCCGGCAGCGCGTGCCGTAGGAGGACGTCCCGGCACGTGCCGTGACGAGGCGGCCCCCGAGCGCCATCCCCCTGCGTCCCGGCCTGGCCGGCCGGCCCCCCGAGCGCACCACCCCGGCCCACGGCGTCCGCCGCGACCCGCGGTCGGCGGACCGGTCAGCGGACCGTGCGCCCGCCCTCGTCGGGGGACTTCTGCGGGGGTGTCCGGGACAGGAACAGGCCGAACACCGGGGGCTTGGCCTGCAGCATCTCCAGCCGTCCGCCGTCCGCCTCTGCCAGGTCACGGGCGACCGCGAGGCCGATGCCGGTGGAGTTGTGGCCGCTGATCGCCCGCTCGAAGATGCGGGCCCCCAGCTCGGCGGGCACCCCGGGCCCCTCGTCGGTGACCTCGACGACGACCTGGTTGCCGGTGACCCGGGTGCGCAGGGCGACCGTGCCGCCGCCGTGCATCAGGGAGTTCTCGATCAGCGCGGCGAGCACCTGGGCGACCGCGCCCGGGGTGCCCACGGCCCGCAGGTTGCGCTTGCCGGAGCTGACGATGGCGCGGCCCGCACTGCGGTAGGCGGGGCGCCATTCGGCGAGCTGCTGCTGGATGACCTCGTCCAGCTCGAAGGTGACCGCGGAGCCGGTGCGCGGGTCGCGGGCGTTGGTGAGCAGCCGCTCCACCACGTCCGTCAGCCGTTCCACCTGGGTGAGGGCGATGGTCGCCTCGTCCTTCACGGTGTCCGGGTCGTCGGTGAGGGTGATCTCCTCCAGGCGCATGGACAGCGCGGTGAGCGGGGTGCGCAGCTGGTGGGAGGCGTCGGCGGCCAGGCGCCGCTCGGCGGTCAGCATGCGCGCGATGCGCTCGGCGGAGGAGTCCAGCACGTCGGCGACCCGGTCCAGCTCGGGCACGCCGTAGCGCCGGTGCCGGGGGCGCGGGTCGCCGGAGCCGAGGCGTTCGGCGGTCTCGGCGAGGTCGGTGAGCGGGGAGGCGAGCCGGTTGGCCTGGCGCACGGCCAGCAGCACCGCGGCGATCACCGCGAGGAGCGCCACCAGGGCGATGATCAGCAGGGTGCGGCCGACCTCCCGGGTCACCGAGGAGCGTGGCTCCTGCACGGTGACCGTCTCGCCCTCCTTGCCGGGCGCGGAGGCGCTGATGACGTCGCCCTCCGGCTTGGTGCCGATCTCTATGGGCTCCCGCCCGGGGATCGCGACGACGGCGTAGCGGTCCTCGGTGATCTGATCGCTGAGGACCTCGGCGCTGATCTTCTCCTCGACCAGCAGCCGGCTGTCGACGATGCTGGCCAGCCGCACCGCCTCGGACTCCACGCGCTCGCGGGCGGCGTCGCTGATGGTGCGGGTCTCCACGATCACCAGGGAGACGCCGAAGACGGCGATCACGACGAGCACCACGGCGAGCGTGGACTGGATCAGACGGCGGCGCATGGCCTGTTACGCAACATGTCCTCGTATCCGGCACCGGCCCCGGCGTGGGGGCTCAGCTCTTCTCGAAGCGGAAACCGACACCGCGCACGGTGGCGATGTAGCGGGGGTTGGCGGCGTCGTCGCCCAGCTTCTTGCGCAGCCACGAGATGTGCATGTCGAGGGTCTTGGTCGACGACCACCAGGTGGTGTCCCAGACCTCGCGCATCAGCTGGTCCCGGGTGACGACCCGGCCCGCGTCCCGGACCAGCACCCGCAGCAGGTCGAACTCCTTGGCGGTGAGCTGGAGTTCCTCGTCGCCCATCCAGGCCCGGTGCGACTCGACGTCGATCCGGACGCCGTGGGTGGCGGGCGGCTGCTGCGGCTCGGCGGCGCCGCGCCGCAGCAGGGCGCGTACGCGGGCGAGGAGTTCGGCGAGGCGGAACGGCTTGGTGACGTAGTCGTCGGCGCCGGCGTCCAGGCCGACGACCGTGTCCACCTCGTCGGCGCGGGCGGTCAGGATCAGGACGGGGACCGTGTGCCCCTCCGCGCGCAGCCGGCGGGCCACCTCCAGCCCGTCCATGCCGGGCAGCCCGAGGTCGAGCACCACCAGGTCGACGCCGCCGCGCATCCCGGCGTCGAGCGCGCCGGGTCCGTCCTCGCGCACCTCCACCTCGTACCCCTCCCGGCGCAGGGCGCGGGCCAGCGGCTCCGAAATGGACGCGTCGTCCTCGGCGAGCAGTACACGGGTCATGGACTGATGGTAGTCCCGCCGTCCCCGGGGCCAGGGCTGTGATCGCCGGGCGGGGCTCCCACCGGTGCCTCGGGTGCTCCCCCGCCCCCGTCGTGAACGGTGCGGGGGCTCGCGGCGCCCCGGTGGCCGTCCTGCGGCTGTGGGGTGCGAAGGTGGGGAGGGCCTTCGAAAGGGCGATCGACACGCCCGAAAACCTGTGATTCACGTCTCAAGTCCGTCGATGTCCCGCGCTGTCCCGCACTGTCCTGCCGTATGGTGAACCAACGCCTGTTGCACCACGGGGACCTTTGGCGCAGTTGACGCCGAAGGTCTCTTTCGCGTGCGGTCCGGTGCGGGTTCCGCCCCGCCGGTCCCGGAAGGAATGACCTGTTGCCGGGCCTGTCGCGTGCATCGCCGCGCGGAAGGCGTGGATCCCGGTGGCCGCCGTCCGCCGCTCCGCGATCCGGAGCGGGATCCCCCGGGCGTGGGGTGGACGGCACGGCCCGCCGGTGCCGGCTCCCCCCACCGGGCGCGTGCACCCTCGCGCGGACGCGTCCCGACCAGCAAGGAACGACCATGGCGTCCAGCCTGACGAAGGACTCGGTGAGTCCGGGTACCCCCGGCGCCGAGAAGACCTTCTTCGGCCATCCCCGCGGACTGGCCACTCTGTTCATGACCGAGATGTGGGAGCGGTTCTCCTACTACGGCATGAAGGCCCTGCTCACCGTCTACCTGTTGTCCGGCGGTCCGGACGCGGGCAAGGACAGCATGGGCGGCGGCCTGGCCATGGACGTGGCCACCACCACCGTCATCGTCTCCGTCTACTCGGCGATGGTCTACCTGCTCGCGATGCCCGGCGGCTGGCTCGGCGACCGCGTCTGGGGGCCGCGCCGCACGGTGGCCATCGCCTCCGTCACGATCATGTCCGGCCACGTGGTGCTGGCCCTGCCCGGCGGCCAGGCGCCGTTCTTCGCCGGCCTGGCGCTCGTCGCGGTCGGCTCGGGCCTGCTCAAGGCCAACATCTCGACCATGGTCGGCCACCTGTACGACGGCCCGGAGGACCCGCGTCGCGACGGCGGCTTCACGATCTTCTACATGGGCATCAACATGGGTGCCTTCTTCGCCCCGCTGGCCATCGGCACCGTCGGCCAGCAGGTCAGCTGGCACCTCGGCTTCGGCATGGCCGCGGTCGGCATGGCGATCGGCCTCGCGGCCTTCCTCCTGGGCACCCGCAACCTGAGCCCGCGGAGCAGTGTCGTCCCCAAGCCGCTGGCGGCCGAGGAGCGCGTGGCCTGGCTGCGCAAGGGCCTGATCTGGACGGCCGTCACCGCCGTCTTCTACGGCATCGTCGGCTTCACCGGCCACTTCACGCTGAACTGGGCGATGATCCCGCTGACCGTCATCGGCCTGCTCGTCCCGACGGGTGTGCTGGTGCGCATCAAGCGGGACAAGGAGCTCTCCTCGGACGAGCAGTCGAAGATGACCGGCTACATCTGGTTCTTCGTCGCCGCCGCCGTGTTCTGGATGATCTACGACCAGGGCGCGTCCACGGTCCAGGCGTTCGGTGAGGGCAAGGCCTCCGGCTCCCTGCTGGGCTTCGACTTCCCGTCCTCCTGGTACCAGTCGCTGAACCCGCTGTTCATCATGGCCCTGGCCCCGGTGTTCGCCTCGCTCTGGCTGTGGCTGAACCGCAGGGGCAAGGAGCCGAGCACGATCGTGAAGTTCTCGATGGCGCTGGTCCTGATCGGCGTGTCGTTCTTCTTCTTCCTCATCCCGCTGGGGATGGCGGCCGGCGGCACCGCGGTCAGCCCGATGTGGCTGGTGGGCGTCTACTTCATCATGACGGTGGGCGAGCTGTGCCTCTCGCCGGTCGGCCTGTCCGTGACGACGAAGATGGCCCCCGCCAAGTACGCCGGCCAGATGATGGGCGTGTGGTTCCTCGCCGTCACCGCCGGCGACTCGATCACCGGCCTGATGTCCAACCCGGCGGTCGGCGGGGTGGACCTCAGCGGCTCCGCCGCGGTGGCCGTGCAGGCGACCCTCGCCGCCCTCGCGGGCGTGGCGGTCTTCATGTACCGGCGCAACGTCAAGTCCCGCATGGGCGACGTCCGCTGACGTCGCCCGACGACCGCGCGAAGGGCCGCCGCACCTCCGGGTGCGGCGGCCCTCGCCGTCTGCGGCCCCCGGCGGCGAGGGCCACCGGTGCCGGCCGGCCGTGGCGCCCGCCGGACGGGCCGTCAGGCGGGCAGGCCGTCAGGCCGTCAGGCCGTCGTGCGTGCGCTCCGGGGGCGGGTGGGGCTGCCGCACGGGAGCGGGTGGAGAGCGGGGAAGAGCCCGGGGGAACGGCGGACATCGCACGTCCCGGTCGTCGGCTCCTCACCCGGCTTCTGCCCCGGCCTCCGGAGGGTCCATGCTCACGTGCGGGCACGGTCCCGGACCACCGGCACCCGGCTGCGCGCTGACGGCGCGTCGGACCGGCGTGAATCGGACGGGCGCGCATCGGACCGGGGTGCATCGGACGGGGGCGCTGCCGGACCGGGAGGTACCGGACCGGGGCGCGTCGGACCGGGGCGTACCGGTACGCCCGAAGCCGTCAGGAAGCAGGCGGGACGGGACACACGGGGAAACCCAACAACGGGAAACTCAGCAGGAGTCGAGGCGCGCGCCGGGTCCGCGGTGGCCCGGGGAGGCGCGGGGGAAGGGGAGAGAGGGCGCACGCCGGATCCGTGGTGATCCGGCGAGTGCGTGCGGGGTGACGAGGGCCGGGAGGCCCGGGAGGTGTCAGGCGGGGGTGCCGAGTTCCGCCCAGACGGTCTTGCCGGGCATGCCCGGTGTGCGGACGACGCCCCAGTCCAGGCAGAGGCGCTGGACGATGAACATGCCGTGGCCACCGGGCCGGCCCGCCCGGTGCGGGGTGCGCGGGGCCGGATGACCGGTGCCCCGGTCGGTGACCTCCACGCGGATCACCTTGTTGTCGCAGGTGATGCCGAGCTGGTCGGGCCCTTCGGCGTGCAGGCAGGCGTTGGTGACCAGTTCGGACACGACGAGCAGGACGTCCTCGGCGGCGGCCCGCTGCTCGGCGCCCGCGGCGGGCAGCCAGCCCCACGCGTACAGCGCCTGGCGGGTGAAGTCCCGGGCGAGCGGGACGACGCCGCTCTGGTCGTCGAAGGTCAGTCTGCGGGTCTGCCGTCCTCCCGGCCCGGGCGTCCCGCCGGCCGCGGGCGGCGGGGAGTCCGTCGCCTTCGCCGCGGCGGGCTGCCCGGACGGCGCCCCCCGCGCGCCGCCGGACGCCTGCGTCATCCGTGCGGTGCCCCCGGACGCACCGGAAGCGCCGCTGGGCTCCGCACCGCGGTCGCCCGGCGGGTAGGGCCGGGTGGTGCTCATCAGCGCTTCACCTCACCGTGTCACCAGTTCACCATTCAAAATTTCCATGCTCAGTCAGTCACGCCGTGAACGGCCCGGCCGGTTCTCGCCGGTGCCATGACCACGGCTTCCGATCCGTTCAGCATGTCTCCTGCCCGGGGGCACGGACGGAACACCCCCGTATTCGCACGAAAAGAGGCGTCGGCGGGATCACGCGTGTCACCGCGGCCGCCGGGGCGCCCCTCGCCGCTCACGGCCGGCCCGCCCGTACGGATCACGCGGGATCGTCGGCCAGAGCCGCCTCGAGCGTGTCGTGAACGGTGAACACGGCGTCCGCCCCGGTGATCTCGAACACCCGCGCCACCACGGGCTGCATGCCCGCGAGGTGCACCCCGCCACCGGCGGCCTCGGCCTTCAGCCGGGCGCCGAGCAGGACATTGAGCCCCGTGGAGTCGCAGAACTCCAGCCGGGAGCAGTCGATGACCAGCCTCTTGAATCCCTTGGCGAGGCAGCCCTCCAGCGGCTCGCGCAACAGGTCGGCGGTGTGGTGATCCAACTCACCCGCCGGTGTCACAACGGCACTGGGGCCTTCTTCTCGCACCTCGACCAGAAGCCGGCCCGACTGTGCGCTGCCGACCGTCCCGCGGTCCATGCCGCTCTCTCTCCTGCCGTCGTGACTGCTTGCTGACGCTCTCGAACATTACGCCTTCCCGCCGCGCTTCGACAGCCGAACAATCCCCCGCAAACGGACATAAACCAACAAAACGCACTTGCGGCGGGCTCGGCAAAGCGGGTAGGGCTAGTAAAGACACGTACCCGACACGGCCGGCTTTGGAGGCGCCGCACACCGCAGTGCACGTATTTGGCTTCGGCAGCCATATGCCGAGAACGATGGAGGACATCATGTCACCCCGGCTCGACGCATCGCCTACCCATACAGCGACGTCGACACGCTCTCCGGAACATCTGATTCCCCTCGAGCCGGACGACGACCCCGTCGTCCTGGACGATCTGCTCGCCGGTCTCCCGGAGATCCCCCCGTACGACGAGGTGGCCCCGGTCGACGCCCGGGCCCTGTCCAAGACCCTCTTCGAGCGCCTCGAAACGCTGGACGAAGGCACCCACGAGTACTCGTACGTACGCAACACGCTCGTCGAACTCAATCTCGCCCTGGTCAAGTTCGCCGCCTCTCGCTTCCGCTCCCGCAGCGAGCCGATGGAGGACATCATCCAGGTCGGCACCATCGGCCTGATCAAGGCGATCGACCGCTTCGAGCTGTCGCGCGGGGTGGAGTTCCCCACGTTCGCCATGCCGACGATCATCGGCGAGATCAAGCGCTTCTTCCGCGACACCTCGTGGTCCGTGCGCGTCCCGCGCAGGCTCCAGGAACTGCGGCTGGACCTGGCCAAGGCCGGTGACGAACTGGCCCAGCAGCTCGACCGCGCGCCGACAGTGGCCGAGCTCGCCGCACACCTGGGCATCACCAACGACGAGGTCGTCGAGGGCATGGCGGCGTCCAACGCCTACACCGCCTCCTCGCTGGACGCCCAGCCGGAGGAGGACGACGCCGAGGGCGCGCTGGCCGACCGGATCGGCTACGAGGACCACGGCCTCGAAGGCATCGAGTACGTCGAGTCCCTGAAGCCGCTGATCGCCGAGCTACCGGCCCGCGACCGGAAGATCCTGTCGCTGCGCTTCGTGGCCGGCATGACGCAGTCGGAGATCGGTGAGGAGCTGGGCATCTCCCAGATGCACGTCTCCCGGCTGCTCTCCCGCACCCTGGTGAAACTGCGCAAGGGTCTGACCGTCGAGGAGTGACCCGACAGCGTCCCGCGTCCGCCCGGCACCGGGGCACCGGACTCCGGACGGGCGCGGGGCGCTCTCGTTACCCACGGTCACCCCTATCTTCACACGCCGTCTTCCTCCACTATGGGCTCGCCAAACTGGCCGGTAGGTCAGGAACGCCGGGGCACGGACCCGGTGACGCGAGGAGGCGTGCATGGCTGCGGGCGACGACGAGACGGTCCACGGTGACGGCGCGACACCCCCCGGCCCGCACACGGGCGCGTCCGACACCCGGCTGACCGACCTGCTGCGAGGCGACACCGCGGCCGCCTACGCGGCCCTGCGGGAACTCCGGGCCCGGCACGGCCCCGCCGTGCACGCGTACGCCCGCCAGTGCGCCACCGGCGAGTCGACGGCACGTCAGCTCGCCGCCCAGGCCTTCACCCTGGCGGCCCGTCAGACCGCGCACGGCAGCGACCCCGGCGGCCCGCTCCGCCACCACCTGCTGCTGCTCACCGCCCGCGTCGCCGCCTCCTGGGCCGCCGACGGGCGGGCCGGCGGGCTCGACCCCGGACTGCACCTGCTGCTCACCTCCGCCGGCCCCGGCGGGCCGGTGCCGCCCATGCTGGCCGCGTTCCGCACCCTGCCGTACCGGACCCAGGGGCTGCTCTGGTACGGGGTCGTGGAGCGGGAGAGCGCGGACCGCACGGCCGCCCTGCTAGGCGTGGCCCCCCGGGACGTGGCCCAGGGCACCGACTCCGCGCTGCGGTCGCTCGGCCAGGCGTGCCTGCGCGGCCGGCTGGCCGCCTCCGACGACCCCCGCTGCGCCGACTTCCGGCGGCTCATCACGGAGGCGGTGCGCCCCGACGCCCCGCGCGACAGCGCGGACCTGCACACGCACCGGGCCCGCTGCTCCGTCTGCACGGCGGCGTACGAGGAGCTGTGCGCGCTGCGCGACGCCCCGGCTCCCACCCTCGCGGAGGGCCTGCTGCCGTGGGCGGGCACCGCCTACGCGGCCCGTGCCGGCCGGGCCCCGGCGCCGCCCGGGCCGGACTCCGCCGGCGCCGGGGCGGGCGCCGCGGCACCGGCCGGGGCCGGGTTCGCCGCCCTGCGGTCGCTGCCGCGGTCCCGGCGCCTGGTGCTGGCCTCGGCGGTGCTAGGGATGGGCGTGCTGCCGCTGCTGCTGTTCCTGAGGCCGCCCGCCGAGCCCGCGGCCGAGGACACGGCCGGCTCGTCCGTCCCCCTGCCCGTGCCGCCGCCGGTGACGGTGACGGCCACGCCGTCGTCGTCCGCCCCGCCCTCCCCGTCCACGAGCACCCCGTCGCCGTCACCGTCGCGGACCCGGCCGCCGGGCCCCTCGCAGCCGCCCCGGGCCACCCCGTCCCCGACCCGCGAGGCGCCCACGCACCCGCCGCCGGGCGCCGCCTACGCCCCGGTCGTCAACGTCGCCCGGGGCCTGTGCCTGGACATCCGCGGCGGCGTCCTGGAGAAGCGCACCGACGTGGTCACCGCGCCCTGCGACTCCTCCCCCACGCAGCGGTGGCGGTTCGACCGCGGGCGGGGGGTGCTCCAGTCCGCCGCCGATCCCGACTACTGCCTGGACAGCCGGGGCGCGGTGGGCCGCGGGGTCGGCATCTGGGAGTGCGACTCGGTCGACGGGCGCAACGGGCAGAACCTCCGGTTCGCCGTCGACGCCCGCGGGGTGATCCGCCCCGCGATCGCCCCGGGCCACGCTCTCACCCCGTCCGGCGGTGACGCGGTGTCCCTGGTGGCCGAGACGGGACGGGCCGACCAGCGGTGGCGGGCGGGGAGCTGACGGACCGGCACGGCGGCGGGCCGGGGTACGGCGTCCCGCCGGTCGCGGGCGCGGCGGGGGCGGGGAACCCGCCCGGCGTCCGCGCCGCCGCACCCCGTCGGTCACACCCCGTCGGTCACACCGCGCCGGTCACACCACGCGCACGCCGCTCCGCCACACCCCCGCGACCAGCGGGACGCCGGGGCGGTAGGCGAGGTGCACGTGACTGGGGGCGTCGAGGAGCACCAGGTCCGCCCGGGCCCCCGGGGCGATGCGGCCGACGTCGGTACGGCGCAGGGCCGCCGCGCCGCCCGCGGTGGCCGACCAGACGGCCTCGTCCGGCGTCATCCCCATGTCCCGCACCGCGAGGGCGATGCAGAACGCGACGGAGGACGTGAACGAGGAGCCCGGGTTGCAGTCGGTGGACAGCGCCACGGTGGCCCCTGCGTCCAGCAGGCGGCGCGCGTCGGGCCAGGCGGCCCGGGTGGAGAACTCGGCGCCGGGCAGCAGCGTGGCGACGGTCCGGCTGTGGGCGAGGGCGTCCACGTCGGCGTCGGTGAGGTGGGTGCAGTGGTCGGCGCTGGCCGCGTCGACCTCCACGGCGAGCTGGACGCCGGGGCCGTGGGTGAGCTGGTTCGCGTGGATGCGGGGGCGCAGGCCCCTGGCCCGGCCCGCGGTGAGGACGGCGCGGGCCTGGTCGCCGTCGAAGGCTCCCTGCTCGCAGAACACGTCGATCCAGCGGGCGTGCGGCGCGCAGGCGTCCAGCATCTCGCCGGTGACGAGGTCCACGTAGGCGGCCGGGTCGTCCGCGAACTCGGGGGCGACGATGTGGGCGCCGAGGTAGGTGACCTCGTCGGTGTGGCGGGCGGCCAGGCGCAGGGCGCGGGACTCGTCGGCGACGGTCAGGCCGTAGCCGGACTTGGTCTCGAAGGTGGTGGTGCCCTGCCGGAGCGCCTCGGCGAGGTAGCGGGTGAGGTTCGCCTCCAGTTCCGCGTCGGTGGCGGCGCGGGTGGCGGCGACGGTGGTGCGGATGCCGCCCGCGCTGTAGGGGCGGCCGGACATGCGGGCGTTGAACTCCTCGGTGCGGTCGCCCGCGAAGACCAGGTGGGAGTGGGAGTCCACGAAGCCCGGGACGACCGCCCGGCCGCCGGCGTCGACCCGGTTGTCAGTGGCGGGTGCTTTGCTTGCCTCACCGGTCCACACGACGTGGTCGCCGTCGATGACGACGGCCGCGTCGCGGATCAGGCCCAGGGGGGAGTCCCGTTCGAGGGAGGGGTCGTTGGTGACCAGTGCGGCGATGTCGGTGATGAGGGTGCTGCTGCTCATGGTGTCCTCGTGGATGGCTCGGCGGGCGCTTCCGGCGGGCGGCAGGCGGTTGTCGGGAAAGCGGCCTTCGGGCGTGCGGGCGGCGGGGGTGCGGGCGTCGGGCGGGCGTTCTTCCGGCGGGTGGTCTTCCGGCGGGTGGTCTTCCGGCGGGTGGTCTTCCGGCGTGCGGTCGTCGGGAGTGCGGGCGTCAGGCGTGCAGGGCCCGGACGGCGTCCGCGAGGGCCCGCGGCACGTCGGGGACGAGGGTGTGCACTCCGTCGCGCACGACGTGCCGGCCTCCCACCACCGTGTGGCGCACATCGGCCGCCGTCGCGGCGAAGACGGCCGTCTCGGCGCCGAGCCGGGCCGGCGGTCCGGCCGTCCTGACCGAGTCCAGGGCGAGCGTGGTGAAGTCGGCGAGCGCTCCGGTGTCGAGGGCGCCGGTCCGGTCCCAGCCGAGGGCGGCGTGCCCGTCGGCGGTGGCCGCGCGCAGCAGGGCGTTGGCCGTCCAGTGGCCGCGGGTGCGGGTGCGCAGCCGCTCGTTCAGCTCCAGGGCGCGGGCCTCCTCCAGCAGGTCGACGACGGCGTGGCTGTCGGAGCCGAGGGAGAGCGGGGACCCCTCGCGCTGCAGGGCCGCCGCGGGGCCGATGCCGTCGGCGAGGTCGCGTTCGGTGGTGGGGCACATGCAGGTGCCGGTGCCGCTGCCGCCGATGAGGGAGATGTCCTCGTCGGTGAGGTGGGTGTGGTGGACGCCGGTGGTGCGCGGGCCGAGCACACCGTGGTCGGCGAGCAGCCGGGCCGGGGTGCGGCCGTGTGCCCGGTGGCAGGCGTCGTTCTCGGCGGTCTGCTCGGACAGGTGCACGTGCAGCGGGGCCCGCCGCTCCTCGGCCCAGCCCGCCACGGTCGCCAACTGCCCGGCGGGCACGGCCCGTACGGAGTGGATGGCGGCGCCGATCCGCGCGTGGTCCCGCGCGGTGAGGCGGGAGGCCCGGTCGGCCCAGGCGTCGGCGGTGCCGTCGGAGAAGCGCAGCTGGTGGTGGTTCGGGGGCTTCCCGAAGCCGGACGAGAGGTAGCAGGTGTCGAGGAGGGTGATGCGGATGCCCGCCTCGGCGGCGGCGGCGATCAGGGCCTCGCCCATCGCGTTGGGGTCGGCGTAGGGGGTGCCGCCGGGAGCGTGGTGCAGGTAGTGGAACTCGCCGACGGCGGTGATCCCGGCGAGCGCCATCTCGGCGTAGACCGCGCGGGCGAGGGCGTGGTAGCTGTCCGGGGTGAGCCGGTCGGCGACCGAGTACATGACCTCCCGCCAGGTCCAGAAGGTGCCGCTGCCGACCTGGACGGTGCCGCGCAGGGCGCGGTGGAAGGCGTGCGAGTGGGCGTTCGCCAGTCCGGGCAGGGTGAGCCCGCGCAGCACCTCGGCGCCGGGCGGCGGGGTGCCGGTGCCGGGCACGACGGCGGTGAGGACGCCGTCCCGGACCTCCGCCGTGACGCCCGGTTCGACCCGGTCGCCGAGCCAGGCGTGCTCCAGCCAGTAGGTCCGCGCGGCGCTGCCGCCCGTACCGCCGCCCGTGCTGTCCTGCGTCACCTGCACGCCAGTCCCTCCAGTACGTCGGCGAGCGCGGTCACCCCGGCCACGCAGTCGTCCTCGGCGGCGAACTCGGCCGGGGAGTGCGAGACGCCGGTGGGGTTGCGTACGAACAGCATGGCGGTCGGGACGCTCGCGGAGAGGATTCCGGCGTCGTGTCCCGCGCCGGTGCCGAGGACGGGCACCCGGTGGCCGGTGTCCCGGGCGAGGATGCGGCCGAGTTCGTCGCGCAGCGCGTGGTCGAAGCCGACCTCGGGCGTGAAGGACTCGCGCACCACGTCCAGGTCCACGCCGTGCGCGGCGGCGTGGTCGCGGGCGGCCTTCTCCACGGCCGCGGTCACCGTGTCGAGGGCGTCCTGGTCGGCGGCCCGGGAGTCGAGCCAGCCGCGCACCAGGGAGGGGATGGCGTTGACCCCGTTGGGCTCGACGGCGATCTTGCCGAAGGTGGCGACGGCACCGGCGCGTTCGGCCTCCCGGCGGGCGGCGAGGACGGTCTCGGCGTACGGCAGCATGGGGTCGCGGCGGTCGGCGAGGCGGGTGGTGCCGGCGTGGTTGGCCTCGCCCCGGAAGTCGTAGCGCCAGCGGCCGTGCGGCCAGATGGCGGAGGCGACGCCGACCGGGTCGCCGGACAGGTCCAGGGCGCGGCCCTGTTCGACGTGGAGTTCGACGAAGGCGCCGATGCGGGCGAGGCGTTCGGGGTCCGGGCCGATCGCGTCCGGGTCGTACCCGGCGGCCTCCATGGCCCGCGGCAGGGTGACGCCCTCGGCGTCGGTGAGGCGGTGGGCCTGTTCCCGGGTGAGCTGCCCGGCGGTGAGGCGGGAGCCGACGCAGGCCAGGCCGAAGCGGGCGCCCTCCTCGTCGCCGAAGTTGACGACGCCCAGGGGCCGGGTGGGCCGGGCGCCCCGGTCTCGGAGTGCGTCAAGGGCGGCGAAGGCGGACACCACGCCGAGGGGGCCGTCGAAGGCGCCGCCGTCGGGCACGGAGTCCAGGTGCGAGCCGGTGACGACGGCGTCCCCGGCGGCCGGGTCGCCGAGCCAGGCCCACTGGTTGCCGTTGCGGTCGGTCTCGCAGGCCAGGCCGCGGGCGCGGGCCTGCTGCTCGAACCAGGCCCGGCAGTCGGCGTCGGCCGCGGTCCAGGCGTAGCGGCGGTAGCCGCCGGTGCCGGTGTCGCGGCCGAGGGGCAGCAGCTCCGCCCACATGCGGTGGAAGCTCACGCCAGGTCACCCTCCCGCATGGGGATGCGCACACCCCGGCTGTCCGCCACCGACTCCGCGAGGTCGTACCCGGCGTCGACGTGCCGGATCACGCCCATGCCGGGGTCGTTGGTGAGCACGCGCCGGATCTTCTCCCCGGCGAGCGGGGTGCCGTCGGCGACGGTGACCTGCCCGGCGTGGATCGAGCGGCCCATGCCGACGCCGCCGCCGTGGTGGAGGGAGACCCAGGAGGCGCCGGAGGCCACGTTGACCATGGCGTTGAGCAGCGGCCAGTCGGCGATGGCGTCGGAGCCGTCCCGCATGGCCTCGGTCTCCCGGTACGGGGAGGCGACGGAGCCGCAGTCCAGGTGGTCGCGGCCGATGACGACCGGCGCGGCCAGTTCCCCGCTCGCGACCATGTCGTTGAACCGCTCGCCGGCCCGGTCGCGTTCGCCGTAGCCGAGCCAGCAGATGCGGGCGGGCAGGCCCTGGAAGTGGACGCGTTCACCGGCCATCCGGATCCAGCGGGCCAGCGACTCGTTCTCGGCGAAGAGGTCGAGGACCGCCCGGTCGGTCTTCGCGATGTCGGCCGGGTCGCCGGAGAGGGCCGCCCAGCGGAAGGGGCCCTTGCCCTCGCAGAACAGCGGCCGGATGTAGGCGGGGACGAAGCCGGGGAAGGCGAACGCCCGGTCGTACCCGGCGAGCCGCGCCTCGCCGCGGATCGAGTTGCCGTAGTCGAAGACCTCGGCGCCGGCGTCCAGGAAGCCGACCATTGCCTCGACGTGCCGGGCCATCGACTCGCGGGCGCGGGTGGTGAAGCCGGCCGGGTCCTTCTCGGCGGCCTCGGCCATGTCCTCGAAGGCCAGGCCGGCGGGCAGGTAGGCGAGCGGGTCGTGCGCGGAGGTCTGGTCGGTGACGATGTCGACGGGCGCGCCCATGGCGAGGAACCTCGGCAGCAGTTCGGCCGCGTTGCCCAGCACGCCGATGGACAGCGGGCGGCGGGCGTCGCGGGCCTCGACGGCCAGCTGGAGGGCGTGCTCGGGCGAGTCGGCCTTCACGTCCAGGTAGCGGTGCCCGATGCGGCGGTCGATGGCGCGCGGGTCGCAGTCGACGCAGATCGCCACGCCGTCGTTCATGGTCACCGCGAGGGGCTGGGCGCCGCCCATGCCGCCGAGCCCGGCGGTGAGGGTGATGGTCCCGGCGAGCGTGCCGCCGAACCGCTTGGCGGCGACGGCGGCGAAGGTCTCGTAGGTGCCCTGGAGGATGCCCTGGGTGCCGATGTAGATCCAGGAGCCGGCGGTCATCTGCCCGTACATCGTCAGGCCGAGGGCCTCCAGACGGCGGAACTCCTCCCAGGTGGCCCAGTCGCCGACGAGGTGGGAGTTCGCGATGAGGACCCGCGGCGCCCACTCGTGGGTCTGCATCACGCCGACAGGCCGCCCGGACTGGACGAGCATCGTCTCGTCCTGCTTGAGGGTCCGGAGCGTGCGGACCATGGCGTCGAAGGAGCGCCAGTCGCGGGCGGCCTTGCCGGTGCCGCCGTAGACGACCAGCTTGTCGGGGTGCTCGGCGACCTCGGGGTCGAGGTTGTTCTGCAGCATCCGCAGCGCGGCCTCCTGCTGCCAGCCGAGGGCGCTCGGTTCCGTGCCGCGCGGCGCTCGGACGGTGCGGGGTCCTGACATGGTCTGCCTCCTGGACGGCCACGACTGCTGCTACGGATATTCACATCCTCGCCGCCTGAATAGAACTAGTCAATACATCGGTGGGCCGACACGGGCGCGCGCCGGATGTTTGGCTGGACCCATGGGCACCGACGGGAAGAACGACGGCGGCTTCCGCCACGGTGACGGGGACGTGCCCGGCCACGGGGACCTTCCCGGCCACGGCCTCGGTGACGATGTCGGCCACGGCCTCGGTGACGACGACGCCCCCGGCGCGGACGGGGAGGCGGCGGGGCGGCGGGACGCGGCGGTGCGGGCGGCCGTGGAGCAGGGGCTGCTCGACCCGGACCGGCCCCTGGTGGCGCTGCTCGACGTCACCGGGATCCGGCGGTCGGCGGCGGCGCTGCGGGCCGCGTTCGCGGCGGTGACCCCGCCCGGGACGCCCGTCCTGCACGCCTTCGCGGTGAAGGCCGCCCCGCTGGTGCCGGTCCTGCGGCTGCTGTACGCGGAGGGCGTCGGCGCGGAGGTGGCGAGCCCGGGCGAGCTGGCCCTGGCCCGGGCGGCGGGAGTGCCGCCCCGGCACACCGTGCTGGACTCGCCCGCCAAGACGCCGGGGGAGCTGCGCGAGGCGCTGGCCCTGGGCCTCGCCGTCAACGTGGACAACCCGCAGGAACTGGCCCGCCTCGACACCCTGGTCCCGCGGTCCGGCACCCGCTCCCCGCTCGGCCTGCGGGTGAACCCGCAGGTCGGGGCCGGCTCCATCGAGGCCCTGTCCACGGCCACGGCGACGTCGAAGTTCGGGGTGGCGCTGCGCGACGAGGGCGCCCGCGCCCGGGTCGTGCGGGCCTACCTGGACCGGCCGTGGCTGACCCGGCTGCACGCGCACACCGGTTCGCAGGGCGTCGCCCTGTCGCTGATGGCGCGTGGGGTGGCGGAGGTGTACGCCCTCGCGGAGGAGATCAACCGGCGGGCCGGACGGCAGCAGGTCGACACCCTCGACATCGGCGGCGGACTCCCGGTCAACTTCGCCTCCGACGCCATCGACCCCACCCACGCGCAGTACGCGCGGCTGCTGAGCGAGGCGGTCCCGGGCCTGTTCGACGGGCGGTACGGGCTGGTCACCGAGTTCGGCCGGTCACTGCTCGCCAAGCACGGCACCGTCGTGGCACGGGTCGAGTACGCCAAGCGGGCGGGCGGCCGGCCGGTGGCGGTGACGCACGCGGGCGTGCAGGTGGCGACGCGCACCGTGTACGCGCCGGGGGCGTGGCCGCTGCGGATCGCCGCGTACGACGCCGAGGGCCGGCCGAAGGAGGGCCCGGCCGTGGTGCAGGACGTGGCGGGCCCGGCCTGCTTCGCGGGCGACCTGCTGGCCCGTGAGCAGGCGCTGCCCCTGCTCGAACAGGGCGACTACGCGGCGGCCCTGGACACCGGCGCGTACTACTTCGCCCACCACTACGCCTACAACTCGCTCCCCCGGCCCGCCGTCCACGGCTTCGCCCCCGACGGCAGGGGCGGCATCGCCTTCTCCCCGGTCCGGCGCGCGCA
The DNA here is from genome assembly GCF_056323165.1 of Streptomyces sp. 3-6. NCBI lineage: Bacteria > Bacillati > Actinomycetota > Actinomycetes > Kitasatosporales > Streptomycetaceae > Streptomyces > Streptomyces sp. 3-6. Next base: position 292,197 of record NZ_JBWHZP010000003.1, on the reverse strand, counting down.
GACCGTCGAGGAGATCGTCGCCGAGTCGGGCGGCGGCACCCCGGACGCCCTGACCCGTCTCCCGCCGGGTCCGCCGGGTCCGCCGGGTCCGCCGGGCTGACGCCCTGACCCGTCTCCCACCGGTCCCGCCGGGCTGACGGCTGCCGGTCCGCCGGTCCGCCGGTCTGCTGATCTGCCGGTCTGCTGCCGGTCTGACGGCCTGCCGGCCGCACGGCGCTGCCGGGCCCGGGCCCGGGCGCCCCCGCGCCGGGCCCGGGGTTCCGTCCGGTCCAGGCGCGGGCCGCGGCTCAGACGGCCACCGGAGTGCGGCGGCGGGCTCCGCCGGGGGCCGCGTCGCCCGCGGCGATGCCGGTGGTGCGGTAGCCCTTGACCCGCTTGCCGGCGGCGCCGCCCGCGCGGCGGTCGAGCCAGTCGACGCGCACCCAGAGCAGGGTGTCGTCGGCCTGCTCCAGCCGCCCGACCCAGGCCGCCTTCAGCCACAGGCCGACACCCCAGCCCGCCATCAGCAGACCGCCCGCGGCGGGCAGCACGAACGCGCTGCCGACGGCGGCGAGGAAGGCGAGCAGCAGCCACCAGCGGTGCCCGCGGCGCCAGTTGCGCGCGCTCACCGCACGGTCCTGGAGCACGTCGTGCTTGCCCGCGCGGGCCGCCGAGCGGGCCAAGGCGCGGTACCGTCCCCGGCGCGTGTACGCCACGGCGGCCACCGCGACGAGGAACAGCACCGCACCGGCCAGCACGCCGATCCGCCGTCCGGTCAGGCCCGGCACCAGCGCCCCGGTGCCCGCCGCCACCACTCCGGTCCACCACAGTGGCGCGGCTCCGGCCCGTACGACGACGGCCACCCGGGCCAGCCCCTGTCCTCCGCGCGTCACGTCCGGCCTCCTGTTCTCCCGTCCCACACGTCCGTCCCCCACGTCTGTCACACCCCTCGGGGTGCTCCCGGGCAGTGGTCCCGGGAGGGGCAGGCTAACGAGCCAAGGTGAGACGAGTCTGAGAATCGGCGCGGCCCGCCGCCACCCCGGTCACCCGTTCTCCGGTCGACGGGACCCGACAGACCCCGCGCTCCCGGACTTCCCGGGGCCCCCTTCGCTCCGGTGGCGTCCGGTGGCGCGCTCCCGCGTCCGCCGCCGTCACTCCACGAACAGGCCGCGCGCCGCCGCCCGGGTGTCGAACTCCTCCAGGCGGGCCTGCGCGTCGGGCAGCCCGTCGCACATCGCCTCCAGCAGCACCCGCCCGAGCAGCATCGGCGCGCACGCCGTGTCGAAGGCGAGCCCGGTGCCGACGGCGGCGGGCAGCAGCAGGTCGGACACCTTGGCGACCGGCGCGAAGGCGGAGTCGGCCACCGTCACGACGGTCAGCCCCACCTCCTTGGCGCGGGTGAGGGCCTCGACCACCTCGCGGGGGTGCCGGGGCAGGGCGAAGCACAGCAACGCGTTGGCACCGGCCCGGGCGGCGGCGTCGATACGGTCGTGGAGCATCGTGCCGCCCTCGTTCAGCAGCCGCACGTCGGGGTGGACCTTGGCCGCGAAGTAGGCGAACCCGTGCGCCTGGGCGGCAGCCGCCCGCAGCCCCAGGACGGGCAGGGGGCGGCTGTGCGCGAGCACCCGGCCGGCCCGGCGGACCGGCTCCGGGTCGGCCAGGGCGTCCGCCAGGTGCCGCAGGTTCTCGATCTCGGCCTCGACGGCCTGCTGGTACTCGTTGGCGTCCGCGGCCGGCGGCGCGGCGTCGGCGGGCGCCACCTCGCGCAGGTGGCGGCGCAGGGCCGGGTAGCCGTCGAAGCCCAGCGCCACGGCGAACCGGGTCACCGACGGCTGGCTCACCCCGGCCAGCTCGGCCAGTTCCACACTGGACAGGAACGGCACGTCGGCGGCCCGCCGCACCATGCTGTGCGCGATGCGCCGCTGCGTCGGCGTCAGCCGGTGCCCCTCGAAGAGCGCCTGCAGACGCGCGGCGGGGCTGTCGGTGACGCTCATGCGCGGCTCCCCCTCGACCTCTTCACCTTCGCGACCTCTTCACGTCCCGCGGGTCCTGCATGACTCCATACAACCGCACCGGGAGCCGGGCGGACGGGTCAGGGAAGGTTTCGGCCCCAGGTCTGCAGGGCGTAGGGACGTCCCTTCTCCTCGCCCTCGATCAGCGGGACGTCGAGCGGCCGGAAGCCCGCGCGGGTGGCGACGGCGACGCTGGCGGCGTTCTCGGGCTCCAGTTCGAGGATCACCCGGTCGGCACCCAGCTCCTCGTGCGCGTACGCGGCCATCACCCGCACCGCCCGCGCGGCGAGCCCCTGGCCGCGGTGCGCCGGGCCCACCGCGTAGCCGAGTTCGACACCGCCGTCGCCGCGCCGGAGCATCACCTCGCCGCAGGGGGCGCCGCCGTCGACCGTGATGGCGAGCAGGATGACGCTGCCCTCCGCCCGCAGACGCCGATCCCGTTCCAGCCGGGCGCGGGCGGCGGCTCCGTCGAAGGGGCTGGCCAGGGGCGTCCAGTAGGCGATGTCCGGGTGGTCGAAGAGCGCGGGCATGGCGGACAGGTCGTCCTCCGTCCAGTCCCGCAGCACGAGCCCCTCCCCCCGGAGCTCGATGCGGGCGGGAAAGGGCGGGGCGGCGCTCGGCATGGTGCGGGACCCTCCTGATCGGCCTGATCGGTCTGGTCGACGCGGACGACCGGACGACGCGGACGACGCGGACGACGCGGACGACGCGGACGACGCGGACGACGCCGCAGGATATCCGGGCCGGCGCGGCACCCGGCCGGGTTCTTCCGGGCCCGGCCTCGGAGCCGGCGCCGACCGCATGCCGCACGTCCGCGCCTCCGGACCCGCCCGCGACGGCCGTACGTCCCGCACCCGGGCGCACGGACCCGCCGCGCAACGGCCGCACGAGCCGCACGACCCGCGCGTCCGCCCGCCCCTACGACCCCGGCGACCGCAACCGTCCTTCGACCCTCGTCCCGGCTCCCAGGTCCTCGGCCGCCGGCACACGGCAGGCAGCCCGAGCCGGAGACGGGGGTTACCCCCAGTGCCGTCGGAGGGGCACCTGCCTACCGTGGCTCCCATGACCGGTATGGAAGCGCTGGACGCCGAGGCGAAGAAGGAACTCGCCGCCACCCTGCAGGCCCGCAGGGAACTGGGCGAGGAGTACGAGTCCGCGCTGGTCGACTCGTTCCTGGAGAAGGTCGACCAGCGCATCGACGGCGCGGTGGAGCGGCGGGTGCGCCGGCAGATGGCCGAGCAGCAGATGGCGGCCACCCGGGACTCCCGCGCCCCGAGGGCCACGGACAGCTGGGGCGAGCGGTTCGGGTTCGGGATCGTCTCCCTGGTGCTCGCGGTGCCGCTGTCCGCCATCGGCGGCGGTGTGGGCCAGCTGCCCGGCCTGCTCGTCACCTGGGCGGGCATCGTCGGCGTCAACGTGGTGCAGGCGGCCCGCATGTATCCCGGCCTCTTCGGCGGCCGGGGCCGGGGTGGCCGCGGGTCCGGCACGGACGGCGGCTGGGAGGACTGACCCTCACCGCACCGACGGCTCGTACGGACCGACCCGCCTCACGCGGCGCGCGCCCACGGGGTGCGTACGGCCGAGATGCGCGGGGACCGCCGTTCCCCCGTTGCCGGGGGACGGGACGACAGCGGTCCCCGCGAGGGACGCGGGCCGGCCTCACGGCCGGGAGCGCGTCCGTGGCGTCCGTGGAGATCCGGGAGCCGCTCCGGAAGGTCCTGACGCCGCTCGGTGCCGGCCGGGAGCGACGTCTCCCCCGGCGCTGTGCGCGCCCGGGAGGTGCGCCACCGCCCCTTGCCGACACCCTCACTGTGCCGGACGCGTGTTAAGCGCGTGCTGCGCGGACGTGACACCCGCGTACCAGGTGCGCGAAGACCCCGGCGCCCTGCCGCCCGGCCGACGGTCCGCACGACCGACGGTCCGGCCGCACGGCCGACGGGCGCGAGGCGCACGGGGTCCTCACGACGGCCCCGGCCGACCCGGCGGTCAGCACCGGGCGCGTGCGGCGGGCGTGAGCCCTTCCGTCACTTGCCGCCCTTGGCGAGGAAGGCCAGCAGGTCCTGGCGGCTGACCACGCCGGTCGGCTTGCCCTCGACGAGGACGATCGCCGCGTCGGCCTTGCCCAGCACGGCCATCAGGTCCTCGACCGGCTCGCCCGAGCCGACCTGCGGCAGCGGGGCGGACATGTGCTTCTCCAGCGGGTCGTCCAGGGAGGCGCCCTTGCTGAACAGGTGATCCAGCAGTTCCCGCTCCACCACGGAGCCGACGACCTCGGCGGCCATCACGTCCGGGTGACCGGCGCCGGGCTTGACGACCGGCATCTGCGAGACGCCGTACTCGCGCAGCACCTCGATGGCCTGGCCGACCGTCTCGTCCGGGTGCATGTGGACCAGGGACGGCATGTGGTCGCCGGCCTTGTCGTCCAGGACGTCGCCGACCCGGGCGCTGGGACCCGCGTCCTCCAGGAAGCCGTAGTCGGCCATCCACTCGTCGTTGAAGATCTTGCTGAGGTAGCCGCGCCCGCTGTCCGGCAGCAGCACGACGACCACGTCGTCCTCGTCGAGCCGCGAGGCCACTTCGAGGGCCGCCACGACCGCCATGCCGCAGGAACCGCCGACCAGCAGGCCCTCCTCCTTGGCGAGGCGGCGGGTCATCTGGAAGGAGTCCTTGTCGGACACGGCCACGATCTCGTCCGCGACGGTCCGGTCGTAGGCGGTCGGCCAGAAGTCCTCGCCGACGCCCTCGACCAGGTACGGACGCCCGGAGCCGCCGGAGTAGACGGAGCCCTCGGGGTCGGCGCCGATGACCTTGACGCGGCCGTCGCTGGCGTCCTTGAGGTAGCGGCCGGTGCCGGAGATGGTGCCGCCGGTGCCGACGCCCGCGACGAAGTGGGTGATCTTCCCCGCCGTCTGCTCCCACAGCTCGGGGCCGGTGGAGTGGTAGTGCGACAGCGGGTTGTTCGGGTTGGAGTACTGGTCCGGCTTCCAGGCGCCGGGCGTCTCACGGACCAGCCGGTCGGAAACGTTGTAGTACGAGTCGGGGTGCTCGGGCGCCACGGCGGTCGGGCACACCACGACCTCGGCCCCGTACGCGCGCAGGACGTTGATCTTGTCCAGGGACACCTTGTCCGGGCAGACGAAGATGCACTTGTAGCCCTTCTGCTGGGCCACGATGGCGAGCCCCACGCCCGTGTTGCCGCTGGTGGGCTCGACGATGGTGCCGCCCGGCTGCAGTTCCCCGCTCTTCTCCGCGGCCTCGACCATGCGCAGGGCGATGCGGTCCTTCACGGAGCCGCCGGGGTTGAAGTACTCGACCTTGGCCAGGACGGTCGCCCTGATGCCCTTGGTCACGCTGTTGAGCCTGACGAGCGGGGTGTTGCCGACGAGGCTGATCATCGAGTCGTGGAATTGCACCGTTGTCTCCGGATGCTGCAAAAGATGCGGTCGTGGTGGTCCAGCCAGCCTAGGCCCTTCGCGGGACGGACGGTCCGCGCCGGGCGCGGGCCGCGGCCGGGTCGTTCACTCTCCGTGGGATTGGACCACGGTGCGTACGGGGCAAGCACTGGGTGAGGGCTTCGGAGGAGGTGGCGGCGAGGCATGACGAGCATGTCGAGGGCGAGAGCGGCCCGGCGGATCGCGGCGGGCGCGGCGTACGGCGGCGGGGGCATCGGCCTGGCCGGCGCGGCCACCGTGGGACTGCTGGTGGCCCAGGCGCAGCTGGCGCGGCGCCGGGTGGGCAACGGCATGTCGCCGCACGTGCCGAACGCGGACGGCCTGTACGGCGCCGCCTACACGGTGCCCGGACGGCCGGCGCTGCGGCTGACCATGCTGGGCGACTCCACGGCCGCCGGGCAGGGCGTGCACCGGGCCGGGCAGACCCCGGGCGCGCTGCTGGCCTCCGGGGTGGCGGCGATCGCGGAGCGGCCGGTGGGACTGAGCACGGTCGCGGTGCCGGGGGCCTGCTCCGACGACCTGGACCGGCAGGTGTCGCGGGCGCTGGCGGACCCGTCCCGGGTGCCGGACATGTGCGTGATCATGATCGGGGCGAACGACGTCACGCACCGCATGCCGGCCACCCGTTCGGTGCGCCACCTGTCGGCGGCGGTGCGGCGGCTGCGCACCGCCGGCGCGGAGGTGGTGGTGGGCACCTGTCCCGACCTGGGCACCATCGAGCCGGTCCAGCAGCCCCTGCGCTGGCTGGCCCGGCGGGCCTCCCGGCAGCTGGCGGCGGCGCAGACGATCGGCGCGGTGGAGCAGGGCGGCCGGACGGTGTCGCTGGGTGATCTGCTGGGCCCCGAGTTCGCCGAGAACCCGCGCGAGCTGTTCGGCCCGGACAGCTACCACCCGTCGGCCGAGGGGTACGCGACGGCCGCGATGGCGGTGCTGCCGACGGTGTGCGCGGCGCTGGGCCTGTGGCCCGCGGAGGAGGAGCGTCCCGACGCCTCCCGCCGCGAGGGCTTCCTCCCGGTGGCCCGGGCGGCGGCCGAGGCCGCGTCGGAGGCCGGTACGGAGGTCGCCGCGGCGATGCCGTCGGGGCCGCGCGGGCCCTGGGCCCTCCTCAAGCGCCGCAGGCGCCGCCGCGTCCAGGAGGCCGAACCCGCCACCCCGACGGCCCCGGCGTCGGCGTCCTCGTCGTCCTCGTCATCCGCGTCCACGTCCACGTCCCGGCAGCTCTGAGCGCGGGCACCGGCCGGCACGGCCGGGTGGGGTGCGGGGCGCGGAGGGGGCCCGCACGGCGGGCGGCAGCCGGGTGCCGCACCGCGGACCGGCCCGCGGTGAGTGGAGAGTGAGTGCGTCGGCGGGTGAGTGCGATGGTGGCCGGTGGGTGACCGGACGGACGACAACCGGCCGGGTGAACGATCACGCGGGCGGGGCCGGACCCGGCCGGTCGGCCGAGCGGCGCAGGGACCGGTCCCCGTCAGAACCGGCCACCCGCCCGAGCCTGTCCCCGCCCGGCCACCGCCTGAACCGGTCGGTCCCGCCCGAACCGATCCCCGCCCGAACCGATCCCCGTCCGAACCGGTCACATCAGCCGCACGCGCCGTATCATCGACAGCACGCAACAAAAGCAAGCGCTTAGACAGTTGCGGCCCATGTCACACCGCGCCCCCCGTGACCCCGCCGATACGGCCGGGTAACTTCCCAGGCAGCCCTGCCCGACCGCGCGGTACGCCGCACGCCGCCCGATGACCGCCGCCCGACCACCACCCCGACCGGCGCGAAGCGCCGCCCCTTCCCTCAGGAGCCGTGATGCCCGAAGCCGTGATCGTTTCCGCCGCCCGCTCCCCCATCGGCCGCGCCTTCAAGGGGTCCCTGAAGGACGTGCGCCCGGACGACCTCACCGCCACGATCGTCCAGGCCGCCCTCGCCAAGGTGCCCGAGCTGGACCCGAGGGACATCGACGACCTGATGCTCGGCTGCGGTCTGCCCGGCGGTGAGCAGGGCAACAACCTCGGCCGGATCGTGGCCGTGCAGATGGGCATGGACCACCTGCCGGGCTGCACCATCACCCGTTACTGCTCGTCCTCGCTGCAGACCTCCCGCATGGCGCTGCACGCCATCAAGGCGGGCGAGGGCGACGTCTTCATCTCGGCCGGCGTCGAGACGGTCTCCCGGTTCGCCAAGGGCAACTCCGACAGCCTCCCGGACACCCGCAACCCGCTGTTCGCCGAGGCCGAGGCCCGCACCGCGGCGGTCGCCGAGTCCGAGGGCTCCACCTGGCACGACCCGCGCGAGGACGGCCTGGTGCCCGACCCGTACATCGCGATGGGGCAGACCGCGGAGAACCTGGCCCGCCTCAAGGGCGTCACCCGCGAGGAGATGGACGAGTTCGGCGTCCGCTCGCAGAACCTCGCCGAGGAGGCCATCAAGAACGGCTTCTGGGAGCGCGAGATCACTCCCGTCACGACGCCCGACGGCACCGTGGTCACCAAGGACGACGGCCCGCGCGCGGGGGTCACCATGGAGGGCGTCGCCGGGCTGAAGCCGGTCTTCCGCCCCGACGGCCTGGTCACCGCCGGCAACTGCTGCCCACTCAACGACGGGGCCGCGGCCCTCGTCATCATGAGCGACACCAAGGCCCGCGAGCTGGGCCTGACCCCGCTGGCCCGGATCGTCTCCACCGGCGTCTCCGGCCTCTCCCCGGAGATCATGGGCCTCGGCCCGGTCGAGGCGTCGCAGCAGGCCCTGCGCCGGGCCGGCCTCACCATCGACGACATCGACCTGGTGGAGATCAACGAGGCGTTCGCCGCCCAGGTGATCCCGTCCTACCGCGAGCTGGGCATCCCGCTGGAGAAGCTGAACGTCAACGGCGGCGCCATCGCCGTCGGCCACCCCTTCGGCATGACGGGCGCCCGGATCACCGCCACGCTGATCAACTCGCTGCAGTTCCACGACAAGCAGTTCGCCCTGGAGACCATGTGCGTCGGCGGCGGCCAGGGCATGGCGATGGTCATCGAGCGCCTCAGCTGAGCACCGCAGCGTGACCGCGGCGGCACCCTCCGTCCGCGTTCGGCCCGGAACCCCGGAACCACCGGGGCTCCGGGCCGATTTGTGATCCAATCGCCCTCAGGATGTGACCTATCCCTCCCGCCACCGGGATTCACGCAGGTCAGGGCCCTACCTCTCGCCCCCCTGGAAACAACACTCTGTCCGTTTCGTGACGTTACGCACTGACAGATGGTTAGTCCGCCCTTCAAGCTGATGTAGGAAGTCGGGGGTCGACTTTGAACCGGGAGTACGTCAGTGAGCGCCATGCCGATCGCCCTGCTGATCACCACGGCCGCCACCGGCGCCGTGGGCGTCGCGGTCCTGCGCAGCATCTTGGTGCTGCGGCGACAGGTCGCGGCCCTGCACACCGAGCTGGCCGAGAGCCGAGCCGCCGCCACGCGCGCGCTGCTTCCGTCGGCCCGGACGGCCGACGCGGACGAGATACGCGCGGCCGTCGCGGAAGCCCTCGCGGAGGAGCGCGAGCGGGAGCTGGCCGAGGCGCGGGCCTTCTGGGCCGCCCAGGAGGCGCGGGACGCCTCCGACGCGCCGTCCCTGCTGGGGCTGTCCGACAGTGAGCTGTTCCTGCCCCGGCAGGCCGACTTCGTGGGCCTGGAGGTGGAGGCGGTGGCCGAGGCCGGCGCCGAGGCCGACGAGCACCCCGCCGACTCCCCGGAGCTGGCCGCCGCCCGTCGCCGCCACCCCTCGCACCCGGACTTCGTCCCGAACCCGCCGCCGGCCGTGAACGACCACGAGCGCACCGTGGCGACGCTGGAGGAGCTGGCGGCCACCCGGGTGGAGCTGGCGGACGTCCGCCCGGGCCCGCTGGGCACCCTGGACGTCTACGTCTTCGCCGACGGCACCACCCTGTGCATGACGCCGGGGCACCGGGAGACCGCGGAGCGCCTGGCGACGGCTCTGCGGGCGGGCGAGAGCCCGTTCCTGCTCGGCGGATCCGGCATCTCGGGGGCGTACACCCTGACGTTCTCCTGCGGCGAGGACAACGTGTACATCCTGGCGGACCGGGTCATAGCGTCCCTCTGACCGCCCCGGCCCCGGCCGCGGTGCCGGTCACCACACGGTCACCGCACCGGTCACCGGTCACCGACCCCGGACGCCGACGCGAGCGCGGGTCCGGGCCCGCCCCTCGGCCACGACCCGCCCAACGGCCCGTGGCCGCTCCGCTCCGCGCCGGGCCCTCGTCAGACCCCGGCGCGCTTCTGCGCCTCCTCCACCAGCCGGGTCGCCTCGGCGACCTCGTCCTCGTTCTTCAGTACGAGCGCCAGGTCGTGCCCGGCGACGGTGATCTGGTCCGCGGCGGCGAACATCCCGGCGTCGGGCATCTCTCGGGGCTCGGTGCCCGGCTCCTCCGCCAGCTGGGTCCGGCGGGCGAACTCCCTGGCCAGGGCGAGGGCCTCGGCCGCCGCCCCGCGTTGCAGCCGGCTCTGCGGCGCGGCCCGCAGACGGTCGGCGAAGTGATCCACGGCACGGGTGAGGGATGTCGTATCAACCACGCGGCGAGCGTACGCGGCGCGGCGGGACTGTTGCCAACGGACGACCGCTCGGGCACGGTGACCTGAAGGACCGGCTTTCATCCCCTGCGTCCGGAGGCGCCGATGTCCCAAGTCTTCTCCGAGGAGACCCATCGCAACCTGCTCGCCCGCATCCCCCAGTGCACCGGTCGTGAGATCTCCGACTGGCTGCGCACCGTCGACGACGGCCCGGCCCTCCGCTTCGAGGAGAAGGTCAGCTGGCTGCGTCACGAGTACGACCTGGCGTACGGCCACGCCAAGGCGATCGTCCACGAGTACGACCTGAGGAGGGCAGCGCGCAACCTGCGCTAGCACGGGCCGCCGCCCGGCACGACGAAGGGCCCCGGGATTCCGGGGCCCTTCCGCGTGCCTGGGGTGGCGACGCGTCAGTCGCTGCTGTTGAAGATCGCGATGAGTCGCAGGAACTCGAGGTAGATCCACACCAGCGTCAGGGTGAGGCCGAAGGCGGCGAACCACGCCTCCTCGCGCGGGGCGCCGTAGGCCAGCCCGTCCTCGACCTGCTTGAAGTCCAGGGCGAGGAAGCAGGCACCGAGGATGATGCCGATGATGCCGAAGACGATGCCGAGCGGGCCGCTGCGGAAGCCGAGGCCGTCACCGCCGCCGAAGACCGCGAACAGCAGGTTCACGCCCATCAGCAGGACGAAGCCGAGCGCTGCCGCCATCACGAAGCCGTAGAAGCGGCGGTTGACGCGGATCCAGCCGGCCTTGTAGGCCACCAGCACACCGGCGAAGACCGCCATGGTGCCGAGCACGGCCTGCATGGCGGCACCGTCGGCGATGCGGTTGTCGACGATGCTGGAGATCACGCCGAGGAACACACCCTCGACGGCCGCGTACGTCAGGATCAGCGCCGGCGAGGCCTTGCGCTTGAACGACTGCACCAGCGCCAGGACCATGCCGAGCAGCGCGGCACCGATGCCGATGCCGTACGACCGGCTGATGTTGGCGTCGTCCACGGGCAGCAGGGCCCAGGCGAGCGCCGCGGTGACGACGAGGACACCGAGGGTCGATCCGGTGCGGATGATGACGTCGTCCATGGTCATCCGGCCGGGAGCGGCCGGAGCCTGCGGCGGCGCACCGTGCTGCAGGTCCTGCTGGGCGTACGGGTTCTGCGCGTACGGGTTCTGCGCGTAGGGGTTGCCCGTCGGCTGCGCGTACGGGTTGCCCTGCGTGGCGACAGCGGGACCCCCGGCCTGCGGCGCGGTGCCGAAGCCCGCGTAGCCGTTGTCGCGGCTGAACCCCCGTCGCGAGAAGACCGGGTTTCTGCTCCTCATTTCACTCCTCCATGGCCGCACTGCGCGGCCTTGGCTCAAGAGTAATAGGTAGGCAAAGGGAATGACCCAGTGCTTGGGGAGGATCTTTCCCTCGTCGTGCTGCTCAACACGCTACGCGGCCGGGTGATTCCCCTCACCGGCGGGCGCCGGACCATGACCGAGCCGGTACCTTCCCGGGACCTGGGGGAGATCAGCCGACGGTGTCGACGATCACATGACGGCCCGAGATGTCGAGGGCGGGGCCGGGCAGCGGGACCCGTTCGGGGGCGGCGCCGGTGGCCCGGGTGTGGTCGCCCAGGGTCACGCCGGAGCCCCAGCTCCACAGGCCGCCGTCGGTGTCGATGGCGTATCCGGTGAAGCCGTGGGCGGCGATCCGCCGGACGGCGGGCAGTCCGGGCACCTTCACCGGGCGGGCCGAGGAGTGGTCCGAGACGTCGCCGTCCCCGAGGGTGCCGCTCACGCCGCGGCCCCACGCCCGGACGGTGCCGTCCCGGTCGAGGGCGAACGCGACGTCGTTGCCGCCCGCCACCTGGACCACGTCCTTCAGGCCGGGCACCCGCACCGGCCTGCCGGTCTGTCCGCCGCGCGGTTCCACGCCGAGCACACCGTGCACGTTGTTGCCCCAGGCGCAGACCGCGCCGTCGGCCGTGGCCGCGACCACCGCGCCGCCGGTCGAGGCCAGGGAGACGACGCCGCGGACGCCGTCGATCCGGGTGAGCCGGGTGCTGTCCCGGTCCCCCAGCACGTCGGTGAGGTTGATGCCCCAGCCGAGCACCCGTCCGTCGGCGCGCAGCGCGAACGCGGTCAGCGAGTCCGGCGCCATCGAGTGGACGCCGTCGGCGCGCGGCACGCGGCGGGGCCGGGGCACCCCCGCGTAGCCGTCCCGGCGTCCGGCGTTGACGAGGATGTTCTGCGAACCCCAGGCCAGCACGGAGCCGTCGGCGCGGACGACGAAGAACGTGCTGCCCCCGTGGTGCACGGAGCGGGCGTCGGTGATGCCGGCCACCTGACGCGGGGTGTCGAGGTGGCCGCGTTCCTGGGAACCGTGCCCGAGGGAACCCTTGTGGTTCTGGCCGTACGTCCACACGGTCCCGTCGGCCCGTACCGCGGCGGTGCTGAAACCGTTGTCCGCCACGGAGACCACGTCGGTCCAGCCGGGCACCAGCCCGCCGCCCCACCGGTCGGCCTCCCCGGCGCCCAGATGCCCCCCGGACCACACGGCACCGGGCTGGACCCGCGCCGGCTGCGGGCGCCCGGACTCCCCCTCGGGACAGGCCGGCGCCGCCATCACCGCCCGGTCGGCCTTGCTGCAGCCCACGGCTCCCAGCACCACGATCCCCGCCACCAGCGTCCGCAGCCATCGTCCGCCACGCATCGTCGCCCACCCCCGTCGGCTCGCGCCCGGCACACGGTTCGTCCGGGCAGGACCGATCTTCGCATCGGTCCCCCGCGTACCGGGAGGCTCGGGCACTGTGACGTTCGCGGGGCGGCACGCGAGGGCGCGGCCGGGGGCGGGCCGGGGGCGGACCGTCCCGCCGCCGGGCGGGCGGGCCGCTCGGGGGTCCTCGGCGGCCGGGCGACAGCGGGCCGCCCGGGGGCGTGGCCGAGCCGCCGCGAGGGCGTTGCCGGGTGGGGTGGGGGGTGTGCGGGGGCGCCGCGGGGGCGTTGCGCTCCCAAAGCCGCAAGCGGCCGTGAGCCGTTCCGGCCGGTGCCGTCCACCGGGACCGAGGACGTGATGGTGCCCGGAGCCGGACTTGAACCGGCACGCCCGCGAAGGGGCAGCGAGGTTTAAGCTCGCCGTGTCTGCTATTCCACCATCCGGGCAGGCCATGGGCTCCGCTTCGAGCGTGCCGAGCCTATCGGGCCGCCTCGTGCGAACTACGGGGCAGCTGGCCGATGTTGTCTTATTTTATTGATGTCTGAGGGTGCATCAGCACCCGGTACGCGCCATCAGCACTTGCCACCAGCGTTGCGTGCGATGTGGCACCGCGTGCGCGGAATGACGGAATTTCACCGTCCGAACAAGGGCGCGCCACCTGTTCCGGTCATCACTCGGACATCCGTCCCCTCAGGGGCGCCCGTCATCCCCAGGTATGACACGGCGCCCGCCCGTCCCCCCTCAGTCGCCCCCCGGAACCGGCGCCTCGGGTGACTACGCGGCGGCAAACGGACGGAACGATGGAAGACGTCACCGAGCATCACGTCGCCCGTCAGGAGAACCATCCCGTGACCACCGCACCCACCGCCGCCCGGACCACCGCCGTGGCCGCGCGCGCCGCGGAGCTGTCCAAGATCTACGGCGAGGGCGAGACCCGGGTCGTCGCCCTGGACCGGGTCTCCGTCGACTTCCAGCAGGCGGAGTTCACCGCGATCATGGGCCCCTCCGGCTCCGGCAAGTCCACGCTGATGCACTGCGTGGCCGGTCTGGACACCTTCTCGTCGGGCTCCGTGCGCATCGGCGAGACGGAACTGGGGTCGCTGAAGGACAAGCAGCTCACCCGGCTGCGCCGGGACAAGATCGGCTTCATCTTCCAGGCGTTCAACCTGCTGCCGACGCTCAACGCGCTGGAGAACATCACGCTGCCGATGGACATCGCGGGCCGCAAGCCGGACCGGGAGTGGCTGGACACGGTGATCCGGATGACCGGGCTGTCCGACCGGCTCGGTCACCGGCCCTCGCAGTTGTCGGGCGGCCAGCAGCAGCGGGTGGCGGTGGCGCGGGCGCTGGCCTCCCGGCCCGACATCGTCTTCGGTGACGAGCCGACCGGGAACCTGGACTCCCGCTCCGGCGCCGAGGTGCTGGGCTTCCTGCGCAACTCGGTGCGCGAGCTGGGCCAGACGGTGGTCATGGTGACCCACGACCCGGTGGCCGCCGCCTACGCCGACCGCGTGATCTTCCTCGCGGACGGCAGGGTCGTGGACGAGATGTACGGGCCCACGGCCGACAAGGTCCTCGACCGCATGAAGCAGTTCGACGCGCGGGGCCGCACCAGCTGACGCCCCCGCGGCCCCGCCTCGCACCCGCCTCGCGCCCTTCCGCGCCGCCGCCCAGGGCCTCGCACGCCGCGCGCCCGGCCTGCCTCCACTCACCGGGCGGGTCCACCGGGCGGATCCACCGGGCGGGCCCGCGCCCGCCGCGCGCGACCGGCCCGCGGGCCCGTCGTGGCCGTCAGCCGTGTCCGCGCGACCCCCGGCTCCCGTGCCGGGGGGCGGGCTCCGGCCCTCCATCCCTCGCCCTCACCGTCTGGACTCGAGAAGACACCCATGTTCCGTACCGCCTTGCGCAATGTGCTCGCGCACAAGGCCCGGCTCCTGATGACCGTGCTCGCCGTGATGCTCGGCGTGGCCTTCGTGTCGGGGACCCTGGTCTTCACCAACACCGTCTCCGCGGCCCTGCAGAAGCAGTCCGCCAAGGGCTTCGACCACGTCGACGTAGCCGTCACCCCGGGCTGGAAGGACGCCGAGGGCGACCGGGTCGGCGAGGCGCACGACCTCACCCGCGCCCTGGTCGACCGGAGCGCCCGGGTGCCGGGGGCCGAGCAGGCCATCGGCATCGTCACCGGCTTCACCGCGCTCGCCGACAAGGACGGCAAGCTGATCGGCGACGACTTCCAGTCGCAGGGCGGCAACTACTGGGGCACGAAGGACCCCCGGTACCCGCTGTCCGAGGGCCGCGCGCCGAAGGGCGAGGGTGAGATCCTCATCGACTCCGAGACGGCCCGGCGCGCCGGGTACGAGGTCGGCGACACCATCCGGATGTCCGTCGACGGCCCCGTCCTGGAACCGGTCGTCACCGGCGTCTTCACCACCGACGACGGCAACGTCGCGGCCGGGGGCAGCCTCGCGCTGTTCGACACCGCGACCGCGCAGAAGCTGTTCGGCAAGACCGGCACCTTCGACGAGATCGCCGTCAAGGCCAAGGCCGGCGTCAGCGACACCGCGCTGCAGGCGCAGCTGGAGAAGGCGCTGCCGTCCGGCGTCGTGGAGATGCAGACCGGGACCGAACTGGCCGACGACCAGGCGGAGATGATCGCCTCCTCCATGAGCGGCCTGAAGCAGGCGCTGCTGGTGTTCGCGGGCATCGCGCTGTTCGTGGGGACGTTCATCATCGCCAACACCTTCACCATGCTGGTCGCCCAGCGCACGAAGGAGCTGGCCCTGATGCGCGCGGTCGGCGCCTCCCGCCGCCAGATCACCCGCTCGGTGCTGATCGAGGCGTTCGTGGTGGGCGCGATCGCCGCGGTCGCGGGCCTGGTCGCCGGCGTGGGCATCGGCGTCGGACTGCAGTCCCTGATGGGCGCGCTGGACGCCCCGATGCCGGACGGGCCGCTGGTGATCAGCACGGGCACCATCGTCTCCGCGTTCGCCGTCGGCATCCTGATCACCATGCTCGCCGCCTGGCTGCCGGGCCGCCGGGCCGCGAAGATCCCGCCGGTGGCGGCGATGAACTCGGTGCACGCCAAGGCGACCACCAAGTCGCTGGTGCTGCGCAACACGCTGGGCGCGCTGCTCTCGGCGGCCGGCATCGCGGTGGTCCTGGTGGCCACCACCCTGAAGGGCTCCGACGGCCAGGCACCGATGGGCTTCGGCGCGGTGCTGCTGATCGTCGGCGTGTTCGTCCTGACGCCGCTGCTGTCCCGCCCGCTGATCGCCGCGGCCGCCCCGGTCCTGCGCGTGTTCGGGATCTCCGGCAAGCTGGCCCGGCAGAACTCGGTGCGCAACCCGCGCCGCACCGCGGCCACCGCGTCCGCGCTGATGATCGGGCTGACCCTGATCACCGGCATGACGGTGGCGGCGGGCAGCCTGCAGAAGTCCATCGACAAGATGGCCGCCTCGGCGATCGAGGCCGACTACATGGTGTCCATGGCGAACGGCAACGCGCTGTCCCCGGACGTCGAGAAGAAGCTGAAGGAGGCCGACGGCGTCACCGCGACCAGTCCGATGCGCAACGCCGCCTCCCGCATCGACGGTGAGACGGAGTTCCTGACCGGGGTCGACGGCTCCACCTTCGGCCGGCTGACGCGGTTCGAGGTGACGTCCGGCGCCTTCGAGATCGGCGGCCGGCGGGTGGTCGTGGACGACGAGACCGCCAAGTCGTACGGCTGGAAGACGGGTTCCGAGTTCACCGCGGCCTTCGAGGACGGGAAGAAGGAGCGGCTGGAGGTCTCCGGCATCTACCGGGGCAACGAGATGATCAGCGGCATCATGCTCGACACCGCCACGCTCGCCCCGCACCAGTCCGAGCCGAACGACATGCTGGTCATGGTCAAGACCGCCGACGGCCCGACCGGCACCGCGAAGGAGTCGCTGGTCGGACTCCTCGGCGACAACCCGGGCATCAAGGTCCAGGACAAGAAGGACCTCTCGGACGAGCTCGCGCAGATGTTCACCGTGGTGCTCAACATGGTGTACGGCCTGCTGGCGATGGCGGTGATCGTGGCGGTCCTCGGGGTGATCAACACCCTGGCCATGTCGGTGTTCGAGCGTGCGCAGGAGATCGGCATGCTCCGGGCCATCGGCCTGGACCGCAGGGGCATCAAGCGGATGGTCCGGCTGGAGTCGCTGGTGATCTCACTGTTCGGCGGGGTGCTCGGTATCGGGCTCGGGGTCTTCTTCGGCTGGGCCGCGGGCGAACTGATGGGGAACAGCATCCAGACCTACGAACTGGTGCTGCCGTGGGCCCGGATGGGCGTCTTCCTGGCGCTGGCCGCCGCGGTGGGCGTGCTGGCCGCGCTGTGGCCGGCCCGCCGCGCGGCCCGGCTGAACATGCTCCAGGCCATCAAGGCCGAGTAGCGACCGTCCGTCCGCCCGCGACGACGGGGTCCCGTTCCGGTGGCGGACGGGGCCCCGTCGTCGTGTGCGGCGGGGCGGGGCGCGTCGGTTCCGGGTGCGGATGTGGGGGGGTTCGCGGTGCGTCGGTCCGGGTGCGGATGCGGCGGCGCGGGGCGCGTCGGTTCCGGGTGCGGGGGCGGGGGGTCCGTGGTGCGTCGGTCCGGGTGCGGGTACGGCGGTGCGGGGCGCGTCAGTTCCGGGTGCCGGTGCAGGTGGTGGCGGTGCGGGTGCGGGGGCGCGGGCGCGTGGGTCCCGGGTGCGTGGGTCCCGGGTGCGGGTGCAGGTGGCGGCGGTGCGGGGCGTGTCGGTCCGGGTGCGGGTACGCCCGCGGCCTGTCGGGCCCGGGGGCGGGGGCGGGTCGCGTGGCGCGTTCAGTTCCAGGTGCGGGGGCGCAGGGGCAGGCCGGACGCGCCCGACGCGGCGGGGCGGACGGCGAGGACCTGGTTGACGCCGATGCGGTTCTTCTCGAAGGCGAGGGCGGAGGCGGCCATGTAGAGCCGCCACACGCGGGCCCGGCCGGGTCCGGCCAGCCGGGCCGCGCGGTCCCACTGCGCCTCCAGGTTCGCCACCCACCGGCGCAGCGTGAGCGCGTAGTGCTCGCGGAGCGCCTCCACGTCCCGCACCTCGAACCCGGCGCGTTCCAGCAGGCCCACCGTGGTGCCGACGGGGGCGAGTTCGCCGTCGGGGAAGACGTAGGCGTCGATGAACGGGTCCAGGTCGTACGTCCCTTCGTCGCGTTCGGGGCGGCGGCCGATCTGGTGGTTCAGCAGGCGCCCGCCGGGCGCGAGGAGCCCGTGCAGACGGGTGGCGTACTCCAGGTAGCGGGACGAGCCGACGTGCTCGGCCATGCCGATGGAGGAGATCGCGTCGAACGGACCGTCGGCGACGTCCCGGTAGTCCTGGACGCGGATCTCCACCCGGTCGGCCAGGCCCTCCTCGGCGACGCGTTTGCGGGCGTGGGCGGCCTGCTCGTGGGAGAGGGTGACGCCGACGACGTCCGCCCCGTGCTCCCGGGCGGCGTGCACGGCCATCGCGCCCCAGCCGCAGCCCACGTCCAGCAGCCGCCGGCCGGGCTCCAGGGCGAGTTTGCGGCAGACCAGTTCCAGCTTGTCGTGCTGGGCCTGTTCGAGGGTGGCCCGCGGGGGCGGGGCGGACCAGTAGGCGCAGGAGTACACCATCGACGGGCCGAGGACGATCTCGTAGAAGTCGTTGCCGACGTCGTAGTGGTGGCTGACGGCGCCCCGGTCGCTGCGTCTGGTGTGCAGGCCGCGGCGGGGGCGGCGGGCCTCCTCGGCGGGCCGGGCGGGCGGCAGCGGGGGCCCGGCCAGGGCGAGCAGGCCGCGCACGGCGGAGCGGAACGCCGGGTCGCGCAGGGAGCGGGCCAGGCCCGGGGCGTCGGCGTCGCGCTCCCAGATCAGTCCCGCGAGCAGGTCCAGGGCGGTGTAGAGGTCGCCCTCGATGTCCAGGTCACCGGCCACCCAGGCGCGGGCGAGGCCGAGTTCGCCCGGCTTGAACAGCAGGTGGCGCACGGCCCGGCGGTTGCGCACGACGAGGGCCGGTGCGGACGGGGGCCCGGCCTGGGAGCCGTCCCAGGCGCGGATCCGGACGGGAAGCGGTGTGCCCAGCAGCTGATCGGCGTGGGCCTTCAGCCGCGACGCGGCGTCTGCCATGGTCTGCACCTCCATGACGGAGAATCCCGGAACGTCGTCACCACGTAAACACCCGCACGGCGACTTGGCAGCCCCCGGCGCGCGTCCGGACCGGGCGGACACCGCGGGGAGCGCCCCCTGTCCCCTCCCCCGACGCACGCACACCGGGACGGCCGTCGGCCCCGGCCTCCGGTGCGGGGCTGCGGTACGGACCCCCGGGTGCTCCTCCGGTCCGGGCTCCGGTGCCGGAATCCGCTGCCGGGTTCCGACGCCCCTCCGGTGCCGGGCTCCGGTGCCGGCCGCGCGGGCCGCCGGCGCGGGCAGGCCTGTGCGGGCGGCCCCGGGCACGGCGGTCCCGGGCATGCCGAAGGGGCCGCCCGCACCACGGATGGCGGGCGGCCCCTTCGGGCGTCATGGCTGCGGCCGACGGGCCCCGGGGAGGGGACGACCGGTCCGGCCGCGCGGCTCAGGAGGCCTTGGCCTCGGTCTTCTTCGGCTCGGCGGCGGCCACCGGGGCGGGCTTGGCCGCCTCGTAGAACTCCTCGCGCGGCGACTCGATCGCGCCCAGGGAGACGACCTCGCGCTTGAGGAACATCCCGAGGGTCCAGTCGGCGAAGACGCGGATCTTGCGGTTGAACGTCGGCATCGCCATGCCGTGGTACGCGCGGTGCATGTACCAGGCGAGCCGGCCCTTGAGCTTGATCTTCATCTTGCCGACGACGATCATCGCGACGCCCTTGTGCAGGCCGAGGCCCGCGACCGCGCCCTTGTTGGCGTGGCTGTACTCCTTCTGCGGGAAGCCCCGCATGCCGGAGATCACGTTGTCGCCGAGGACCTTGGCCTGGCGCAGCGCGTGCTGGGCGTTCGGCGGGCACCAGGCGTTCTCGTTGCCCGCCTTGCGGCCGACGAGGTCCGGGACCTGGGCGTTGTCGCCCGCGGCCCAGATGTAGTCGGTGCCGGTGACCTGGAGGGTCGGCTGGGTGTCCACGTGACCGCGCGGGCCGAGCGGCAGGCCGAAGCGGGCCAGCGCCGGGTTGGGCTTGACGCCCGCGGTCCACACGATGGTGTTGGAGTCGACCTCCAGGCCGTTCTTCAGCACCACGTGGCCGTCCACGCAGGAGTCCATCGACGTGGACAGGTAGACCTCGACGCCGCGGCTCTCGAGGTGCTCCTTGCCGTACTGGCCCAGCTTGGGGCCGACCTCGGGGAGGATCCTGTCGGCGGCGTCGACGAGGATGAAGCGCATGTCCTCGCGGGACACCGTCTTGTAGTACTTGGCCGCGTCCCGGGCCATGTCCTCGACCTCACCGATGGTCTCCGCGCCGGCGAAGCCACCGCCGACGAAGACGAAGGTGAGCGCCTTGCGGCGGATCTCCTCGTCGGTGGTCGAGTCGGCCTTGTCGAGCTGTTCGAGGACGTGGTTGCGCAGGCCGATGGCTTCCTCGACACCCTTCATGCCGATGCCCTGCTCGGCGAGGCCGGGGATCGGGAAGGTGCGGGAGACCGCGCCGAGCGCGATCACCAGGTAGTCGAAGGGCAGCTCGTACGCCTCGCCGACCAGCGGGGCGATCGTGGCGACCTTGCGGTCCTGGTCGATGGTGGTGACCCGGCCGGTGAGCACCTCCGCCTTGGGGAGCACGCGCCGCAGCGGGACGACGACGTGTCGCGGGGAGATGTTGCCGGCGGCGGTTTCCGGGAGGAAGGGCTGGTAGGTCATGTACGACCGCGGGTCGACGACGGTGACGGTCGCCTCGCCGTAACGCATCTTCTTCTGGATGCGCCGAGCTGCGTACAGGCCTACGTACCCACCGCCTACTACGAGGATCCTGGGACGCTCCGTGGTGCTCATGCCATCGAGTATCCACCCGCCCGAGGGGGGTACCTCGTGCGCCCCTTCACAAGCTCGGGCACCCCTTGTGCTACACTCCGCGGCCCCTGTGATCCAGACCATGGCCGCGATCGGGAACCCACACCACCGTCGCCACGTTGTCAATGCCGCGTGAGCTGCCTCTCCGGCAGTTCGGGGCCGCTGTGAGGCTCCTCGCACCCCGCTCCGGACCCTCCGACTCCGGCCTCCCCCGGCCGCCTGCTGAACATGTTCAAACGGGCCCCGAGCCCCCGAAAGGGCCAACCGGCCCCCATTCTGCGCACCGCCGGGCCCATTTCCTTGTGAAGAACTTCACGAACTTTCCGGCCGCGGGCCCTCCCGAAGCGCCCCCAGGGGCCCTCACCAGCGCTCGGATGCGTGCCGACCCCGCTCGGGGGAGCACCACGAGGGACGGCGTGAGCGCCCCGGAGGAGGCGCACGGAGAGGGCCGGACGGGACGGTGCGGACGTCATGGAGGACATGAACGGCGAACTCGCCACCCTTGTCGTCCACAGCGATCCGCGACGTCCCGCCCGGCACCGTCTCAGCGCGCCTCGGCGGCGCAGCTCCAGGCGATCCCGTCGAGGATGTCGTGCTCGCTGGCGACGACCTCCCGGGCGTCCATGCGCTCCATCACGGCCAGCAGCACCAGTGCGCCCGCGGCGATCACGTCGACCCGGCCCGGGTGTATGGACCCGATCGCGGCGCGCTCGGCGTGCGTGGACCGCAGCAGCCGGTCGCTGATCTCCCGCACCCGCTCCCGGGAGATCCGGGAGTGGTGGATGGCCGCCGAGTCGTAGGCGGGCAGGTCCTGGGCGATCGCCGAGACGGTGGTCACCGAACCGGCGAGCCCGACCAGGGTCCGCGCCTCGCGCAGCGGGACCGTCTTCTCGGCGAGGTCCAGGGCGGCCTCGATGTCGGCGCGCATCGCCGCCACCTGCTCGGGCGCCGGCGGGTCCGTCACCGCGCCGTCCCGCACCAGGTGCCGTTCGGTCATCCGGACGCAGCCGATGTCGACGGAGCGGGCGGCGCGGACCCGGTCGTCGCCGACGACGAATTCCGTGGAGCCGCCGCCGATGTCGACGACCAGGAACGGGCGGTGCAGGTCGGTGCGGCCGGTCAGCTCCTTGGTGGCGCCCGTGAAGGAGAACTCGGCCTCCTGGTCGCCGGTGATGACCTCGGGCTCCACGCCCAGGATGTCGACCACCCCGCGCACGAAGTCGTCCCGGTTCCCGGCGTCCCGGGAGGCGGAGGTGGCGACGAAGCGGAGGCGCTCGGCGCCGTGCCGCTCGATGATCTCCGCGTACTCCCGGCAGGCGGCGAACGTGCGCTGCAGCGCCTGCGGCGCCAGCCGGCCGGTGCGGTCGACGCCCTCGCCGAGCCGCACGATCGTCATGCGCCGGTCCAGGTCGGTCAGTTCACCGGTTCCGGGGTCGACGTCGGCCACCAGCAGACGGATCGAGTTGGTGCCGCAGTCGATGGCGGCGACCCTGTTCATCGGGCGTCCTCCCGCTCCGCGGCGGCCGGGTCCCCGGGCGTCACGCACGGGCCCTTGCGCCACCACTCGGGGAGCATGGCCAGCGCCTCGTCGCCCAGCGGGTTGACCCCGGGGCCCGCGGCCAGGGAGTGGGCGACCAGGACGTGCAGGCACTTCACGCGGTCCGGCATGCCGCCCGCGCTCGGGAAGCCCGTCAGCTCCTCGATCTCGTCGCGGCGGCGGATGTAGTCCTCGTGCGCCGCCCGGTAGGAGGCTGCCAGTTCCGGGTCGGTGGCCAGGCGTTCGGTCATCTCCTTCATCACGCCGTTCGCCTCCAGCGTCCCGATCGCCGAGGAGGCGCGCGGGCAGGTCAGGTAGTAGAGCGTGGGGAAGGGGGTGCCGTCGGGCAGCCTCGGCGCCGTCTCGACGACGTCCGGCTGTCCGCAGGGGCAGCGGTGGGCGATCGCGCGCAGTCCGCGCGGGGGCCGGCCCAGCTGCTCCCGGAAGGCCGCGACGTCCGCGTCGGTGGGCTCGGTGCGCGGGGTCGTGGGCGGGGGTGTGTCCATCGTTGTCTTTCTTCGGGGTGTCACGGGTGCCGGGCCGCCGGACGGCGGCGGTCACGGGCGCGGGGTCACCGGTCGGCGGCGTCGGCCTTGTCGACCCCGTCCCAGACGTTGGCGTACCAGGGGCGGTCGGCTGCCCGGGTGTCGGCGCGCGACCGCTTCACCGGGCCCGGGTCGACGACGACGAACCCGGTCTCGCCGGGCATGACGTAGTGCAGGCGGCGGCGGATCTCCTGCTCGGCGTAGGCGTCGTCCTGCCAGCGGGCCTTGAGGTCGCGCAGCTCCTCGACGCGCTGCCGGGCCTCCTCCTGCTGCCGCTGCAGGTCGGCGATCTCGGCGCGCTGGGAGACGTACTGCCGCATCGGGTAGGCCAGGGCCACGATCAGCGAGCAGACCACCAGGGCGAGCAGCGCGGCCCGGCCGGTGAGCCGGGAGCGGCGCGCCTGCCGCTTGGTCTGCGAGCGGTAGACCCGGGCCGCGGTCTGCTCACCGATGAGCCGGATCCTGGTCGCGGTGGAGAAACGGTCCCGGTCCTTCACCGCCATGTGCCCGCCTCCGGTTCGCCGTCGTCGTCCGTGGGTCTACGTGCGTACGTCCCCGCACACGGTACGGGACCGGGACGGGGACGTACGGACGACGCTTCCTACGGGGCGGGCGCTCAGCCCTTGAAGCGGGGGAAGGCGCTGCGGCCCGCGTACACCGCGGCGTCGTCGAGGATCTCCTCGATGCGCAGCAGCTGGTTGTACTTGGCGACCCGCTCCGAGCGGGCCGGGGCGCCGGTCTTGATCTGGCCGCAGTTGGTGGCGACGGCCAGGTCGGCGATGGTGACGTCCTCGGTCTCGCCGGAGCGGTGCGACATCATGCACTTGAAGCCGTTGCGCTGGGCCAGCTCGACGGCGTCCAGGGTCTCGGTGAGCGAACCGATCTGGTTGACCTTGACCAGCAGGGCGTTGGCGGCGGCCTCGTCGATGCCGCGAGCCAGGCGCTCCGGGTTGGTGACGAACAGGTCGTCACCGACGAGCTGCACCTTGTCGCCCAGCTTCTCGGTGATGGTCTTCCAGCCGTCCCAGTCGTCCTCGAACAGCGGGTCCTCGATGGACACCAGCGGGTACGCCTCGACGAGCTCGGCGTAGTACTCGGTCATCTCGGCGGCCGTGCGCTCCTTGCCCTCGAAGACGTAGGAGCCGTCCTTGTAGAACTCGGAGGCGGCGACGTCGAGCGCCAGGGCGATCTGCTCGCCGGGCGTGTAGCCGGCTTCCTTGATCGCTTCGAGGATGAGGTCGAGGGCCTCGCGGT
Source organism: Streptomyces sp. 3-6 (assembly GCF_056323165.1). Classification (NCBI taxonomy): domain Bacteria; kingdom Bacillati; phylum Actinomycetota; class Actinomycetes; order Kitasatosporales; family Streptomycetaceae; genus Streptomyces; species Streptomyces sp. 3-6. The sequence continues at coordinate 268,210 of NZ_JBWHZP010000003.1, read as the reverse complement.
TGGAGCCGAGGTTCGGGGCGAAGCCGCCCTCGTCGCCGAGGCCGGTGGCCAGGCCCTTGCTCTTCAGGACCTTCTTCAGCGTGTGGTAGACCTCGGTGCCCCAGCGCAGGGCCTCGGAGAAGGACTCCGCGCCGATCGGGGCGATCATGAACTCCTGGATGTCCACGTTGGAGTCGGCGTGCGAGCCGCCGTTCAGGATGTTCATCATCGGCACCGGCAGCAGGTGCGCGTTGGGGCCGCCCAGGTAACGGAACAGCGGCAGGTCGCTCGCCTCGGAGGCGGCGTGGGCGACGGCGAGGGAGACGCCCAGGATGGCGTTGGCGCCGAGGGAGCCCTTGTTGTCGGTGGCGTCCAGGTCGAACATGGCCTGGTCGATCAGGCGCTGCTCGGTGGCGTCGTAGCCGACGAGCTCCGGGCCGATCTGCTCGATGACGGCGAGGACGGCCTTCTCGACGCCCTTGCCCTGGTAGCGGTCGGGGTCCCCGTCCCGCAGCTCGACGGCCTCGAAGGCGCCCGTGGAGGCGCCGGAGGGAACGGCGGCACGACCCGTGCTGCCGTCGTCGAGGCCGACCTCGACCTCGACCGTGGGGTTGCCTCGGGAGTCCAGGATTTCCCGGGCTACGACGACGTCGATGGACGGCACGAGCATCTCCTTCGTGGATGTGACGCGAGTGGGCAGGGCCTCGGTGGCTCTGCGAGACCGAGCCTAACCGGCTCCGGGCGATCGGCCATCCGGTCGCCCATCCCCTGGACATCCGTGGCTCGTGCCTCGGAGTGCCGCGGGGGACAGAGCAGAGCTTAGATTGTTTCTTCACGGAACAAAGACGGCCCTGGAGACCGTGACCGGAAAGTGGCCGGCTCGGAGGTTCCCCGGGGGAGCTCGGAGGAGTTCGGCGAACGGCCCGGGAAGGCGTCCGGCAAGAGGCCCGGACATGGCCCCGCCCCGGTGCGTACGGGGGATCACGCACCGGGGCGGGGAGCCGGGGGAGGCCGGGCCGGGAGACACGCGGCCCTGGGGCTGCTCCTTACTTCAGGTGCAGCTGCTGGCCCGGGTAGATGAGGTCGGCGTCCTGGACGACGTCGTCGTTCAGCTCGAACAGCTTGGCCCAGCCGCCCTTGACGTCGTGCTCCTCGGCGATGGAGCTGAGAGTGTCACCCTTGACGACCTTGTACTCGCCGTCGCCCTTCTTGACCTTCTTGCCGGTCGGGGTGGTGACGGTCTTCTTCTGCGCCGGACGCTCGGCGGAGCGGGACGGCTTCTGCTGCTCGGTGGAGCGCTCGGCGGTGGAGCCGGTGTCCTGCTTCGGGGCGCTCTGCTGCGATCCGCCGCCCTGGTTCTGGGTGGAGCCGCCGCCGGTGTACGCGGCGCCGGACAGGCCCTTGCCGCAGACCGGCCAGGCACCCTTGCCCTGGCCCGCGAGGACCTTCTCGGCGATCTCGATCTGCTGGGCCTTGGTGGCCTGGTCGGCGGTGGAGGCGTACTTCGTGCCGCCGTAGCCGGCCCAGGTGGAGGCGGAGAACTGCAGACCGCCGTAGTAGCCGTTGCCGGTGTTGATGGACCAGTTGCCGCCGGACTCGCACTGGGCGACGGCGTCCCACTCGGCGGCGGTGGCGGCGGAGGCGTTGCCGGCCGCCATCAGCGGGGCGGCGACGGCGGCGCCGGTCACGCCGACGACGGCGATGGCGCGAGTGGCCTTGGACGGACGACGGTGCTTGCCCTTGCCGGAAAACAGCATGGTTGGATCCCCTCACCGACGCCTACGAGGTGAGCTGTCGGGTTCGGGCCGGTTGAGTTGCCCGGCCACGCCCCTCACGGGACGCGGCTTCACCCCAAGCCGCACCCGGCGTTCAACCACCGGATCCGGCACCTACCTTGGGTCCCCCGCTCCTGCCTACGGCGCACTGGTGCGACGACTGTTCCCGGGCTGCCACTGGCAGGATTCGGCGTGGCGGCAGCCGGGGCCCGCGATGGCGAGCGGTCATGACCGTAGACACGCGTTCGGCGGAATTTCAAAGACGATCACGGCTTCTGAGACCTATGTCTCACAAACTTTAAACCGGACATTCAGCACGAAACATGACGTCAACTGTCGCCGTCCGGCGGGTTGTTCACCCACCCCTTTCGCCCGGAACGCCCCCGGCCGGAAGCTTCTGACCGGGGGCGTTCCACCCAAGTGGGCTATTTCGGGACCCTGCTGGCGGCAGGACGAGAGAGGGCTCGTCATCCGCTCCCGGGACGGAGCGGGTTCGCCGCCGGTTCCGGGCGGGTCACCTCGGAATCCGGGCGGGTTCGCCACGGGTCCAGGGCGGGTTCGCCACGGGGTCCAGGGCGGGTTCCCCACGGGGTCCAGGGCGGGTTCCCCACGGCTCCCGGGGAGCAAGGAGACCCGTCAGCCGCCCCGGAGGGGAGAGCGGCTCGTCACTGGTTCCAGGAGGAGAGCGGGCTGCCCTGCGCCGACAGGGACGCCTCGGGCGTGGCGGACGGCTGCGCCGGGACGGCGGGGGTGGACGACTCGGAGGCGGACCAGAGGCCCCCGACGGCACTCACGCCCGGCGTCCCGCCCATCACCCCGCGCGCGGCACCGGCGTCGTGCGCGACGTAGCCGCCCTCCGGGGCGCCCGCACCGCCTCCGGAGACCTCTTCCGGGGCGGGCGCGCCACGGTGGCGGCCGGTGCCCTCCGCGGGGGTGCCGGCGGATGCCGACGGGGCGTCACCCTTGTCCGCACCGCTCGCCTTGCCCGCATTGCGGGATTTCTCACCCTCGACGGAGGGGGAAGCCGGGCTCGTGGGCGAGGCGGCCGGGTCGTCGGCCTTCCCGGTGGCGCCGCCCGAACCGTCCGCGGTGCCGGTCCCGCCCGGGGTGCTCTGCGACGGGGAGGGGGTCGCGGACGCCGAGGCGGACGAACCGCCGGACCCGGACTCCGGACCGGCGGGCGGGGCCGAGGAGTTGCCCAGCCCCAGGGAGCCCGGGATGTCCGTTTCCTCCGTGGCGGAGTCACCCTGGCCGGCGCCGCCGTCGGACGAGTCGGGCTGCAGCCCCGCGACGAGACCGCAGGTCGCCCAGTCGCCGACGCCCTCGGCGGCGAGCGCCTTGTCGGCTATCTCGATCTGCTGGCGGCGGCTGGCCAGGTCGGCGCTGGCCGCGTACTCGAGCCCGCCGTACTTCTCCCACTTCTCCTGGCTCATCTGGAGGCCGCCGTAGTAGCCGTTGCCACTGTTCTCGCTCCACGAGCCGCCGGTCTCGCACTCCGCGATCCGGTCCCACGTCTTGCCGTCGGCCGCACTGGCGCTGCCGGCCGCCAACAGCGGGAGGGCGATGGCGGAGCCGGTGACTCCGGCCGCGACGACGAAAGCCGGTGCCTGGCGGGGGCGACGGTGCCGACCGTTCCCGGAGAGCATGCGGAGACCTTTCACACGACAGCGGTTGCCACGCGGCGGACGCGAACTCACGTGCGCCACGCTGTTGATGGGTGAACGTATCGGGAAGGATCTCTTGTCACAAGTTAATGCCGCGCAGATCACGTGGAGATCACGGAGTGTGAGACTGTGTCACGTTTCCGCTGGTCGGCTCGGGGGCACTGAGGCGCCGTCCGGTTCGCTCGGCTTTGCCGGAGGAGTGAATTCCACCGGCAGGGTGCGCAGTCCGCGCATGATGAGCCCGCCCCGCCAGCGCAGTTCGGCCGGATCCGCCGCCAGCCGGAGGTCCGGCAGCCGGGTCAGCAGGGTGGCGAGCGCGGTCTGCCCCTCCAGGCGCGCCAGCGGGGCACCCAGGCAGTAGTGGATACCGTGGCCGTATCCCAGGTGGGGATTGTCACGCCGCGCCAGGTCCAGCACGTCCGGCCCGTCGAACCGTTCCGGGTCCCGGTCCGCCGCCGCGAGCACGACCAGCACCGGGTCCCCGGCGGCGATCCGCTGCCCGCCGATGGTGACCGGCTCCGTCGCGAACCGCCAGGTCGCCAGTTCCACGGGGCCGTCGTAGCGCAGCAGTTCCTCCACCCCGGTCTCCAGCAGTCCGCGCTCCCCGGCGGCCAGGGAGTCCTGGAGCAGGGCGCGCTGCGCGGGATGGGTGAGCAGGGCGTAGGTGCCGTTGCCGATGAGGTTGACGGTGGTCTCGAAGCCGGCGAACAGCAGGATGAACGCCATCGCGGCGGCCTCGTTCTCGGTGAGGTGCTCACCGTGGTCCGAGGCCCGGATGAGACCGGAGATGAGGTCCTCGCCGGGGGCGGGCTCGGCGGGCAGGGCCGCGCGCTTGCGGTGGATCAGGTCGGCGAGGTAGCCGCGCATCTTCTTCACCGAGCGCGCCACCCCGCCCCGGGGGCCGCCCTGGTGGCGGATCATCATGCCCGCCCAGTCCCGGAAGTCGTCCTGGTCCTCCCGGGGGACGCCGAGCAGGTCGCAGATGGCGTGGATGGGGAGCGGGAAGGCGAACTCGTGGATCAGGTCGGCGGAACCGCGGGCGGCGAAGGCGTCGATGAGCCCGTCGGTCAGCTCCTGCACCCGGGGCGCGAACTCCGCCACCCGGCGCGGGGTGAACGCCTTGCTCACCAGCCGCCGCAGCCGGGTGTGGTCCGGCGGGTCGATGTTGAGCAGATGCGTCATCAGCTCCGCCTTGCGCTCCCCCGGGATGCCGGTCCTGCCCTTGGCGTGCGCGGACTCGTCGTGGTGCGCCGGGTTCTTGGACAGGCGGTTGTCCGCGAGGGTCCGGCGCGCGTCGGCGTACCGGGTCACCAGCCAGGCCTCCACCCCGCTCGGCAGCCGCGTCCGGTGCACGGGCGCGTGCTCGCGGAGCCAGGCGTAGGCGGGGTAGGGGTTGCTCGCGAACTCCCACGTGAACAGTTCGGGCACGGGGCGCGTAGAGGGAAGTGGGGGAGACACGGGAGGTACGGGAGGCGCAGGAGGTACGGGAGGCGCAGGAGGTACGGGAGATACGGGAGACGCAGGAGGTACGGGGGGCACCGGTGATGCGCGGTGCTCCGGCGGCGGGGGCTGATCGGTCACGGTTCGACCGTATCCGGAGGGGCGGGCGCGGGCGGCGGGGGTATCCGGGGGGGGAGGGGCCCCCTCCCCCCTCCCTCCCCCACCCCCTCCGCCGCCCGCACCGCGTCCCGCTACTCCCCGCTCCCCTCCCCCACCCCCTCCGCCGCCCGCACCGCGTCCCGGTAGGCGCGGGCCGCCGCGCGCAGGGCCGCTTCCGGGTCGACGCCCTCCGCCTCGGCCCGCACCGCCAGGGCGAGCAGGTCGTAGCCGATGCCCTCGCCCCGGGGCAGCGGCACGTCGAGACCCGCGGTGCGCACCCGGGAGGCCAGCTTGGCGGCGAGGGCCAGGCCGGGCTGGCCGAGGGGGATGCCCTCGGTGACCGAGGTGCGCCGCTTCTCCTCGGCCTTGGTGCGCAGCCAGTGCTCCTTGACCTCCTCGGGGGTGGTCGCGGTGGCGTCGCCGAAGACGTGGGGGTGGCGGTGGATGAGTTTGGCGACGATGCCGCCGGCCACGTCGTCCAGGGAGAAGGGCGCCTCGGGGTGCTCCTCGGCTATCCGGGAGTGGAAGACGACCTGGAGGAGGACGTCGCCCAGCTCCTCGCGGAGTTCGTCGCGGTCACCCTCCTCGATCGCCTCGACGAGTTCGTACGCCTCCTCGATGCCGTACTTGGCGAGGCCCTGGTGGGTCTGGAGGGAGGACCACGGGCAGGCGGCGCGGATCCGGTCCATGACCTGGACGAGGTCGAGGACCCGGGCGCCCGGCAGGTCGTAGGAGCCGGGGAGCAGTTCCAGTGCGGGCATGCGGACCCGGCCGCTGCCGGCCAGGCGTGCGAGGCCGTCGGTCAGTGCGGGTTCGCCCTCGCCCGTGGCGACGACCACGACCGTCCGCCCGCCCGCGCAGGCGTCGACGAGTTCCTCGGCGGCCGGGGCCGCCTCCTCGACGGCCAGGCCGGCCTCCCGCAGGTAGGGCAGCTGCGGGTGGGCGCCGTCCGAGCACAGCACCCGGTCGGCCGCGTGCAGGGCCTGCCAGGCGGGCCAGGACAGCAGGCCGGGGGCGACCCGGTGGCTGGTGGTGAGCAGGACGACGCGGCCGGGGTCGGCGGCGTCGGGGCTGGTCGGCGGGGCACTGTTGGCGTTCACGCTTCGAAACTAACGCACTGCGCCGACGGCCCCGTGAAGTTGTCCACAGGGCCGTCGGCGCGGTCGTACGGTCGTACCGCCCTCGTGCTCACCGGGGCGGGCGGGGCCGGTCAGGCGGTCCGGGGTGCTCCGGCGCCGGTGACGTCGCGGAGCCACGGGGTGGTGGCGTCGACGCGGCTGCTCTTCTCCGGGTCCCAGCTGCCGTAGCGCGGGTTGAGGTCGACGTCGAGTTCCTTGCCCGCCTCGGAGAGTGCCTGCCAGAACTCGGGCCTGCTGGTGTCGGTGCCGAGGCTCTCGGCCAGCTTCTGGGCGGTGACCTGGAGGCGGAGGTTGTCGTCGAGGCGCTGCGGCGGGATGCCGTACTGCTGGAGCCAGGCCGCTTCCAGCGCCTCGGCGCCGCCCGCCTGCTCCTGGAGGTCGGACCGCAGCTGCTGGACCTCGCGGTCGCTGACGGTCACCCCGGCGTCCTCGGCGGCGCGCTCCAGCACCCGGTCCAGGACCATGCCGTTCAGTGTGTCCCGGGTCAGGCTGCCGGTGCGGGCGACGGCCTGCTCGTACTGCGCCTCGTCGGGCACGGCGGCACGCTGGGCCTCGCGGATCTGGTCGACCCGCTCCTCCAGCTGCGCGACGGTGATCCGCTGGCCGCCGACGACGGCCGCCGCCCCCGGGTGCGCGTCGTTGCCGCACGCGGTGAGCAGGGGTGCCGCCGCGACGAGCGCGGCGGTGAACAGGAGCGCGGTGCGACGGCGGCGGTGCAAGGAAACCTCCTGAGGAGCTTGTGCGGCGGTGCACAAAGTCTTGCGATGATCGATGGTAGGCATCGGCCAAGCTCTGGCCAACCCATTCGACCAACGATTCACCGGCACTTCCGGCACCGCCGCGCGGCCCGGGAGTCCGGTCCGCCGGGCTGCGGCCGCTATCCGCGCACTTGTCCCAGCCACTCCAGCGTCCGCCGGACCTCGACGGCCGTCGGGTGGCCCGGACCCTGGAGGCGTTCGACGTCGTGGAGCAGCCGCATCAGGGTGCTGTGGGCGGCGGCACGGTCGCCGAGGGCGAGCAGGAGGTGGCCGATGCGGCGGCGGACGTCGTGGGCGAGCTCGGGGTCGCCCGAGACGTACTGGTTCTCGAAGTAGCCGAGCAGTGACCGGTACTCGGCGAGGGCGGCGGCCGGCTCGCCGAGCTGCTCCAGGCACTGGGCGGCCTCGTAGCGGTAGCGCAGCGACTGCGGGTCGGCCTGGCCCGCCTCGGCCGCGCGTTCCTCGGCGAGGAGGCGCAGCTCGGGCAGGGCGCGCCGGTACTGGCCGTCGTCCAGCAGGGTGGCCGCGTACTGCTTGCGCAGGGTGCGGACGACCGGGGACTGCTCGCCGTGCTGCTCGGCGGCGACCGGCAGGATGCCGCCGAGGATGTCGACGGCCTGGGTGATCCGGCCCTCGCCGAGGAGCCGCTTGACCTCGTCCACGGCGACGGCGACGTCCGCCTTCTCCGCGGCGGGCGCCGGGGGCGTGGCGGGGGCGGGCTGCGGCGCGGGGGTGCGCGCCCGGTCGGGCCAGGGGGCGTGGGGGCGCAGGAAGGGCCGGGTGGGGTCGAGCGGCGCCCCGGTGGGGGTCCCGCGGGAGGGCAGCAGCAGGGCCAGGTGTTCGTAGACCTCCTGGGCGGAGTCCGGGCGGTGCTGGGGGTCCTTGGACAGCAGCCGCAGCACCAGCGCTTCCAGGGCCTCGGGGACCTCCGGGCGGATCCTGCGGACGGGGACCGGGGGCTCGTAGAGGTGCCGGTGCAGCACGCCGAGGGCGGTGGAGCCGGCGAAGGGCACGTCGCCGCTGAGCAGTTCGTGCATGAGCACGCCGAGCGCGTAGAGGTCCGTGTAGGGGCCGACGGCGCCGCCCATGGCCTGTTCCGGGGCCATGTAGGCGGGCGAGCCGATGGGTGACCCGGTGTGGGTGAGGCGGGTGGTGTCGCTGTCCATGACGGAGGCGACGCCGAGGTCCAGCACGGTGACCGTGCCGTCCTGCTTGATCATGACGTTGCGCGGCTTGAGGTCGCGGTGGACGATCGGCACGGCGTGCACCGCGCTGAGCACGGCGCACAGCTGCGCGGCCACGGCGACCGTCCACTGCCACGGGTAGGGGGCGTTCTCGGCGAGGTGGTCGCCGAGGTCGGCGCCGTCGACGTACTGCATGACGAGGAAGAGTTCCTCGCCCTCGCTGCCCGCGTCGTGCACCGTGACCAGGCCGGGGTGGTCGACCTGGGCGGTCACCCGGCATTCGCGCACGAAGCGGCGGCGCAGTTCGTCGGCCTCCTGGCCGGCCACCTTGTCCGGGCGCAGCAGCTTCACCGCCACCCGCCGGTCCAGGCGTTTGTCGTAGGCCGTCCAGACCTGTCCCATGCCGCCCTGTCCGATCAGCGTGGACAGTTCGTAGCGGCCGGCGACGACTCGTCCCGCCGTCACGCTCACCTTCCGTTGCCGTGGATCCCGCCGGGGCCGTGGTGGCCCTCGGGACCGTCGTGTCTGCGCAGGTAGTCGCTGAGCTCGTCGAGTTCGGCGCGCACCTGGTCGATGCGCTGGGGCGCGGGGGGCGGCGTCGTCGGCGGCAGGGGGGCGGCCGGTCCCGGGTGCGGGGTCTGGTGCGGGGGCACGGGCGGGACCTGCTGCGGGGGGACGGGGTGCTGCGGAACGGGGGGAGAGGAAACGGCCGTGGTCGCGTACGGCGAGGGCGGCGTGGGCTGCGGGTACCCGTAGGGGGCCGTCCCGTGGCCGAGCGGGCCCGGGTAGGGGTGCGGCCGGCTGTGGTGGCGGATGTCGACGACGAGGTAGTAGGCGGCGGCGCCGATGCCGAGCAGCAGCATCAGGGCCACGGCCATGTCGGTGCGGACGTCCGCCTCGGGGAGCGAGCCGACCACCATCAGCAGGGCGATGGACAGCGGGATGCTGACCCACGCGACGGCCCAGTCCAGGGTGCGGCCCCGCAGCAGCGCCACCCGGAACAGGGGGACGCAGGACAGCAGGCCGCACGAGAGGAATCCGGCGAGGGCGATCAGCACACGCAGGGTGATCACCGTTGCCGCGCTGCGAGGGGGCTGCGGCGCGCCGTGGCCGTACATGACTGCTCCTGAACCGGTGTGGCCGACGAGGACTGGGTGCGAGCGTCGAAGCTCGTTCGAGCCATGAGCGTATAGGCCAGGGGGGACAACTGGTCCCGCGTTGTACCGAACCGTTGTCGACCCGATCACTTCCGTCGCCCTCCCGGACGGGCCTCCCGTGGCGTCCGTGGGGCCGGTTCGGGTGCCGGACCCCGGGATTGCCCCGGGCGCACGGGGGCGCCCCGGGGCCGCCCGGACGGGCGGAGTCCGGGGCGCGCCACGCCCGTTCGGGGTCCACGCCGGTCCGTCCGGTGCCCGGCGTGCCCGGCCGGACACGGTGCGGGGCCGGGCAGAACCGGGCGGGGCCGGGCGGGGGCTCGCTCGGGCGGGCCGGTTGCCGGACCTCGGCACACGGGGCCGGGCGGGCCGGCCGACGCGCTCACCGGCCGGCCGTCCCCGGTCAGCGGCACCGGCCGTCCCGTTCAACGGCCGGCCGTCCCCGGTCAGCCGCCGCACTGCCGCAGCATCATCTCCTTGTCGGCCTTCGTCACCGGCATCTCGTACTTGACGGCGACCTGGGCGAAGCGGACCGCGTACGCGCACCGGACGCCCTTGCTCGGCGGCAGCCAGGACGCCGGGCCGGAGTCCGACTTCGCGGAGTTGGCGCGGCCTTCGACCGGGAGGAGGTTGAGGGCGTCGTTGGCGAGCTGCCGGCGCTTGCTCTCCGGCCAGCGCGAGGCGCCCATCTGCCAGCTGTAGGAGAGCGGCACGACGTGGTCTATCTGGACCTCGGCGGCCTTGGCCTTCTTCCAGGCGATGTCCTTGCCCGTGTACGGGTCGTACAGGTCCATCGAGACGACCACGCAGTCCGAGCCGCTGCGGAACTCGACGTTGCGCCCGTGGAGTTCGAGCAGGTCGTTGCGGGTGTCGCAGCCGTTCCTGGCGAACGGGACGCCGTCGGCCGTGTCCATCCAGGCGTAGCCGAACTCGTCGCGGTCGTAACCGGTCTTCGGTCCGCGGCCCTTGGTGGCCACCTTCTCGATGAGGGCGACGGCCCGGTCACGGTCCGCCTCCTCCTTCACGGGGGCGAGTCCCGGCTCGGTCCCGTCGGGGTTGTCCAGCGGGCTGACGGCCCGGCCGTCGCCCGCGGCGCCGGCCTCGGGTCCCGACGCGGGGGTACCGGCGCTGTCGAGCGCCTCGCAGCCCGTCAGGAGGACGACGGCCGCGCACACCGCCGCCCCGGTCCACCGGGTCGCCGCCGCCCCTCCCCTGCTCCGACGCCTCGCGTACCACGTCACAGTGGCCCCTCCCCTGGTGCTGTCGTGCCCGGCCCGCGCGGGCCGGTGGTGCCGGGATCACCGTAGCGAGTCGGAGGTCCAGACCACATCTGGGCGAAAATGCGCATTCCACGCATGTCACGCGTATGGTCGTAGATGAGTCACCTCGGAAGGAGTTCCTGGATGGGCATCTTCGACAAGTTCAAGAGCAACAAGTCGGCGCAGGAGAAGGCCAAGCAGGCCTCCGACGCCGCGGAACAGAAGATCAACGAGAGGACCGGCGGCAAACACGCCAAGCACGTCGACACCGCTCAGCAACAGGCCGAGCGCCGTCTCGGCATGGAGGGCGACCGTACCGACGAGCCGTAGGTCTCCCGCAGCCATCGGACCGGGACCCACCGGGTGTCCGTCGTGACCGGTACAGCAGGCCGCGACCCGAACAGAAGCCGCCTCACGGCCCGTTGCCGTGGGCGGCTTCCGCATGTCACCGTCGCCGTCGCCCTCGCCGTGGGCGGCCTCGTGCTCCCGGTGTCCCGTCCCGGTCCTTCCCTCAGGACCCCAGCACCGACGTCAGGAACTCGCCGACCCAGCCCAGCAGCTCCCGCCCGACCAGCGGCTTCCCGCCGACCCGGGCCGTCTTCGGGCGGGGCACCAGCACCTGGTGCGCGGCCGGCTTGACGACCGTGCCCGGGTAGAGCCGCTTGAGGCGCAGCTCCTGCGACTCCCGCAACTCCACCGGCGCGAACCGGATGTTGGTGCCCTGCAGCACGACCTCCCCGACCCCGCACGCCCGGGCCAGCATCCGCAGCCCCGCCACCAGCAGCAGGTTCTCCACCGGCTCGGGCACCTTGCCGTACCGGTCGACGAGTTCCTCCCGTACGGCCTTGATGTCCTCCTCGGAGTTGGCGGAGGCGATCGCGCGGTACGCCTGGAGGCGCAGCCGCTCGCCGGGCGCGTAGTCGTGCGGGACGTGTGCGTCGACGGGCAGCTCGATCTTGACCTCGAGCGGCGGCTCCTCCTCGATCTCGCCGGTCTCCAGCTGCCGCCGGTAGTCCGCGACGGCCTCGCCGACCATCCGCACGTACAGGTCGAAGCCGACGCCCGCGATGTGCCCGGACTGCTCACCGCCGAGCAGGTTCCCGGCGCCGCGGATCTCCAGGTCCTTCATCGCCACGTACATGCCCGCGCCCATCTCCGTGTGCTGGGCGATGGTGGCGAGGCGTTCGTGCGCGGTCTCCGTCAGCGGCTTCTCCGGCGGGTACAGGAAGTACGCGTACCCGCGCTCCCGGCCCCGGCCGACCCGGCCGCGCAGCTGGTGCAGCTGGCTGAGGCCGAAGTTGTCGCCGCGCTCCACGATCAGGGTGTTGGCGTTGGAGATGTCGATGCCGGACTCGACGATCGTCGTCGACACCAGCACGTCGAACTTCTTCTCCCAGAAGTCGACGACGACCTGCTCCAGCGCCGCCTCCGACATCTGGCCGTGCGCGGTGGCGATCCGCGCCTCGGGCACGATCTCGCGCAGCCGGGCCGCCGCCCGGTCGATCGACTCGACCCGGTTGTGGATGTAGAAGACCTGCCCCTCGCGCAGCAGTTCGCGGCGGATGGCGGCGCCGATCTGCTTCTGCTCGTACGGGCCGACGAAGGTGAGCACCGGGTGGCGCTCCTCCGGCGGGGTGGTGATCGTCGACATCTCACGGATGCCGGTCACCGCCATCTCCAGGGTGCGGGGGATGGGGGTGGCGGACATCGTCAGCACGTCGACGTTGGCGCGCAGCTTCTTCAGCTGCTCCTTGTGCTCGACACCGAAACGCTGCTCCTCGTCGACGATGACCAGGCCCAGGTCCTTGAACTTGGTCTCCGACGAGAACAGCCGGTGGGTGCCGATGACGACGTCCACGGAACCGTCCCGCAGCCCCTCCAGGACCGCCTTGGCCTCCGTGTCGCTCTGGAAGCGCGACAGGGCCTTCACGACGACCGGGAACTGCGCGTACCGCTCGCTGAAGGTGCCGAAGTGCTGCTGCACCAGCAGCGTGGTGGGCACCAGGACGGCGACCTGCTTGCCGTCCTGCACGGCCTTGAAGGCGGCCCGCACCGCGATCTCGGTCTTGCCGTAGCCGACGTCTCCGCAGATCAGACGGTCCATGGGGACCGTCTTCTCCATGTCCTCCTTGACCTCGGCGATGGTGGTCAGCTGGTCGGGCGTCTCCGCGTAGGGGAAGGCGTCCTCCAGTTCCCGCTGCCAGGGTGTGTCCGGTCCGAAGGGGTGCCCGGGGGCCGCCATGCGCGCGCTGTACAGCTTGATCAGGTCGGCGGCGATCTCCTTGACGGCCTTCTTGGCGCGCGCCTTGGTCTTGGTCCAGTCGGCGCCGCCGAGCCGGTGCAGGGTGGGGGCCTCGCCGCCCACGTACTTGGTGATCTGCTCCAGCTGGTCGGTGGGAATGTACAGGCGGTCGCCGGGCTGGCCGCGCTTGGCGGGCGCGTACTCCACGACCAGGTACTCGCGGGTGGCGCCCTGCACGGTGCGCTGCACCATCTCGATGTAGCGGCCCACGCCGTGCTGCTCGTGCACGATGTAGTCGCCCGCCTCCAGAGTGAGCGGGTCGATGGTCTTGCGGCGCCGGGCCGGCATCCGCGCGCCCTCCCGGCCGGACGCCTTCTGCCCGGTCAGGTCGGTCTCGGTGAGCACGGCCAGCTTCAGCGCCGGGTCGATGAAGCCGTGGTCGACGCAGCCGCAGGAGACGTGCACGACGGACGGGGCGATCTCGCCGAGGTCGGCCTCCAGGCGGGCCGCGATGCCCTCACCGCCCAGCACCTCCACCGTGCGGGACGCCGGGCCGTGCCCCTCGGTGAGATACACCGTGCGCCAGCCGTCGGCCAGCCAGCCCTTGGTGTCGGCGAGCGCCCGCGCGGTGTCGCCGCGGTAGCTCTCGGGGGCGTGCATGCCGAGCTTCAGCGTGGTCTCGTCGACTTCCTCGTCGGCGGCGAACGGCGACACCGACCACCACATCACGCCCAGCTCGCGCGCCCGCTCCCGCACGTCCGCGAGCGGCCACAGGGAGGCGGCGCCGACGTCGATGGGTGCCTCGCCCCCGCCCGCCGTGGCGGCCCAGGACGCCTGCAGGAACTCCTGCGACGTGGCCACCAGGTCCGCGGCGCGGGTGCGGACCCGCTCCGGGTCGCACACGACGGCCATGGCGCCCTCGGGCAGCACGTCCAGCAGCAGCTCCATGTCGTCGACGAGGACGGGCGCCAGGGACTCCATGCCCTCCACGGCGATGCCCTCGGCGATCCTGCCGAGCAGGTCCCCCAGCTCGGGGTGCTCCTCGGCGAGCGCCCGGGCGCGCTCGCGCACCTCGTCGGTGAGCAGCAGCTCGCGGCAGGGCGGGGCCCACAGGCCGTGCTCGGCGATCTCCAGGGACCGCTGGTCGGCGACCTTGAAGTAGCGGATCTCCTCGACGTCGTCGCCCCAGAACTCGACCCGCAGGGGGTGTTCCTCGGTGGGCGGGAACACGTCCAGGATGCCGCCGCGCACGGCGAACTCCCCGCGCTTCTCCACCAGTTCCACGCGCGCGTACGCGGCGGCGGCGAGCGCCTGGACGACCTGCTCCAGGTCGGCGCTCTGCCCGGTGCTCAGCGCCACCGGCTCCAGGTCCCCGAGCCCCTTGACCTGCGGCTGGAGCACGGAACGCACCGGCGCCACGACGACGGAGACGGGACCGGTCTCCGGGTCGTCGGCGCGGGGATGGGCGAGGCGGCGCAGCACGGCCAGGCGGCGGCCGACGGTGTCGCTGCGCGGGCTGAGCCGCTCGTGCGGCAGCGTCTCCCAGGACGGGTACTCCACGACCCCCTCGGGCGGCAGCAGCGACCGCAGGGCCGCCGCCAGGTCCTCGGCCTCCCGGCCGGTCGCCGTGACCGCCAGGACCGGCCGGCCGGCGTCGCGGGCCAGGGCGGCGACCGCGAAGGGGCGGGCTGCGGGGGGCCCGACCAGGTCGACGTGCATGCGGTTGCCGTCGGTGGCCGCCGCGATCGCTTCCGCGAGGGCGGCGTCCTTGACGACGGCGTCGAGCAGACCGTGCAGGCTCATGCGGGGCGGGATCCCTCCGGGGGTGTGCAACACGACGGGCCCGACACGCGCTGCGGGCCGGGGGTGTCCAGCGTACGACGCCGGGCCCGCTCGTGCGGCGGGCTGTGGACGGCACGGGTACCCGTCAGGGCGCCCGCGATGCCGTGTGACCTGGACCGCCGCCCACGGGCCGGGCGCCGGGACCGGTCCCGGTACCCGCGGGGGCGGCCACCGCGAGGCGGCCCGGCTCCCGCCGGGGCGGAGGCACCGACGGGGCTTCGACGTCCGCGGGGACATCGCCGGGGGTGCGTCGGGGGCCTCTACGGTGCGGGGCGCTCAAGCCGGGGTGCCGAGGGCCGGGGGGCCGGGGGGCCGGGGGGCCGCGAGGTTCGCGGAGCGCGGGCCGCTCGGGCCGGGTGCCGGGGACGGGGGACCGAGGCCGCGCGGGCCGGGGGCCGAGGGCGCGGAGCCGGCGGGCCGGGGGTGCGAAGCCGACGGTCGGCGGCCGGGCGCGCGGGGCGTCGGCCGCCCGCGCCGGTGACCGTCGGCCGGCGCGCGCGGCCGCTCCGCCCCGCCGCACGCGTCCGGCGCACACGTCCGGCGCACGCGTCCGGCGCCGGGGTCCCGTGGGACGCCCGGCGCCGGATGTTCCCCCGCACCCCCCGTGTGCGGTGGTCGCGCGCTGCTCGTGCCGTGCCCGTGCCCGTGCCGTACGGCGCGGGGCTGCCGACCGGTCCGGTTCCAGTACCGGAGCCGGTGCCTGTACCGGAACCGGCCGGCGCCCTCGGCCCTAGTCGGTGGCGATGGCGTTCAGGACGTTCATCCGGCCCGCCCGGAAGGCCGGGACCAGGGCGGCGAACAGGCCCACGAAGGCCGATCCGACGAAGACCCCGATGATCGTCGGCCACGGGACGTCCAGGACCTTCAGCCCCTCCAGCGCGAGGAGCTGCTGGGCGGTGGCCCCCCAGCCCAGGCCCAGCCCGAGGCCCAGCAGGGCGCCGAAGAGGGCGATGACGACCGACTCCATCCGGATCATGCGGCGCAGCTGCCGGCGCGAGAGGCCGATGGCCCGCATCAGGCCGATCTCCCGGGTCCGCTCGACGACCGACAGGGCGAGGGTGTTCACCACCCCGAGGACCGCGACGACGATCGCCAGGCCCAGCAGGCCGTAGATCATGTTGAGCAGCTGGCCGATCTGGTCCTTCAGGGCCTCCTTGTAGTCGGTCTGGTCGCGCACGTCGTACTGCGGGAACGGGTCGAGGGACTTCTTGAGCGCGGCGTACGCGGCGTCCTTCTGGCCGTCCTCGGCCGCGGCGAACATGATCTGGTTCAGCGGCATCCGGTCGGCCGGGACGTACCGGGACATCGTCTCGATCGACGTGTACATCGCACCGGCGTCGACGACGCTCTCGCTGCTGGTGATGGCGCGGACCGTCAGGTCACCGGCCGTGCCGTCCCGGAACGCGACCTTCACCTTCGAGCCGATCGTGATGCCGTGATCCTTCGCGAAGTCCTCGTGGACGGACATCGCGCCGGGCAGGTAGGCGTCCGACAGCTTGCCGGCGACGGTCTCGACCCGCAGGTCGGTCGCGTACGTCGGGTCGGCGGCCGTGATCGAGGAGTCCTTGGTGGTCTTCCCGTCGGGCGTGGTGAAGTCCGCGTCGGTCCACCGGTACTCGGTGACGTGGTCCAGGCCCGGGGTGGCCTTCACGGCGGCGACGACCTCCGGGGTGAGGAGCACCCCCTGGTCGTTGCCGATGATGAAGTCCGTGCCGACCGTCTTGTCGAGTTCCTCGGTGGCCGAGGCGACCATGGAGGAGCCGACCACGGACAGGCAGGCGACCAGGGCGAGACCGATCATCAGGGCGGCGCCGGTCGCGCCGGTGCGGCGCGGGTTGCGCAGCGCGTTGCGCTCCGCCATCCGGCCGACGGGGCCGAAGGCCCGCAGCAGGACCGCGCCGAGCACCCGGACCACGCCCCCGGCGAGGAGCGGGCCGACGGCGATGAAGCCGACCAGCGACAGCACCACGCCGAGTCCCAGCCACAGCGAGCCCTCGGTGGCCTTGTCGGCGGAGCCCGCCAGGTAGAGGAAGAGCGCGCCGCCGCCGGTCAGGACCGTGCCGACGATGCCGCGCACCCGGCCGGCCCGGGCGTCGGCGGGGGCGCCCGCGTCGCGCAGGGCGGCCATCGGGGAGATCCGGCCGGCCCGGCGGGCGGGCAGGTAGGCGGCGAGGACGGTGACGACGACGCCGAGGAACAGGCCGATCGCGGGGGTGGTCCAGGCGACGGTGAGGTCCCTGGTGGACAACTCCATGCCGATGGAGCCCATGAGCTTCATCAGTCCGACCGCCAGCCCGATGCCCGCGGCCACGCCCAGCACCGAGCCGACCAGGCCGAGGAGGAGTGCCTCCACGAGGACCGAGCGGTTGACCTGCTTGCGGGAGGACCCGATGGCCCGCATCAGGCCGATCTCCCGGGTGCGCTGGGCGACCAGCATGGAGAAGGTGTTGATGATCAGGAAGATGCCGACGAGGAAGGCGATGCCGGCGAAGCCGAGCATGGCGTACTTCATGACGCTCATGAAGCCCTCGACGTCCTTCTGGTTCTCCTCCGCGGTCTCCGCGGCGGTCTGCACCTTGTAGCCGGTGCCGAGCTCGGCCCGCACGTTCTTCTTGAGCTGCTCGTGGCTGACGCCGTCGGCGGCGGTGACCTGGACGTTGGTGTAGACGCCGCCCTTGCCGACCAGCGCCTGCTGGGCGGTCTTCGTGTCCAGGAAGAAGATCGCCGCGCCGGGGTTGGTGACGGTGAAGTCGGCGATGCCGGAGATCTCGGCGCGGTGGGTGCCGACGGCGCTCATCACGCCGATCTCGTCACCCAGCTCCAGGCCGTGCTTGTCGGCGGTGTCGGAGTCCACCATGATCTGGTCCGGGCCCTCGGGCGCCGCGCCGGAGGTGATCTCCATGGTGCGGGCGTCGTTGGAGTTCCAGGACCCGACGATGGTGGGCCCGCCGTTGGTCGGGGACAGGTCGTCGCGGTCGGCGTCGACGACGGTCACCGAGGTGGAGAACACGGTGCCCTCCGCCACCCGCACGCCGTCCGCCTCGCGCACCTTCTCCAGGACGGAGGCCGGCATCACCGGCGGCTTGCCGTTGCGGGAGGTGGTCTCCCCGGTGTCCGAGGCGTCCTTCCCGCTCACCGTGACGTCCGCCGAGGTGGCCGCGAACAGCTTGTCGAAGGTGGTGGACATGGTGTCCGTGAACACCAGGGTGCCGCAGACGAACGCCACCGACAGCAGCACCGCCACCGCCGACAGGGCCATCCGCCCCTTGTGCGCGAAGAAGTTGCGCATCGAGGTCTTCAGGACGGTCATGACGTGCGCCCCCGGGCGTCGAAGTCCTTCATGCGGTCCAGGACCTGCTCGGCGGTCGGCTGGTGCATCTCGTCGACGATGCGGCCGTCCGCCAGGTACAGCACGCGGTCCGCGTAGGAGGCGGCGACCGGGTCGTGGGTGACCATCACGATGGTCTGGCCCAGCTCGTCCACCGAGCGGCGCAGGAAGCCGAGGACCTCGGCGCCCGCCCGGGAGTCGAGGTTCCCGGTCGGCTCGTCACCGAAGATGATCTCCGGCCGGGCCGCCAGCGCCCGCGCCACGGCGACGCGCTGCTGCTGCCCGCCCGACAGCTGCGTCGGCCGGTGCTTCAGCCGCTCCGCGAGCCCGACGGTCTCCACCACCCGGTCCAGCCACGCCTTGTCGGGCTTGCGGCCGGCGATGTCCATGGGCAGCGTGATGTTCTCCAGCGCGTTCAGCGTGGGCAGCAGGTTGAACGCCTGGAAGATGAAACCGACGCGGTCGCGGCGCAGCCGCGTCAGCTTCTTGTCCTTCAGGCCGGTGATCTCGGTCTCGTCCAGATGGATCTGACCGCTGGTGACGGTGTCGAGCCCGGCGAGGCAGTGCATCAGCGTGGACTTGCCGGACCCCGAGGGGCCCATGATCGCGGTGAACCGCCCGCGCTCGATGTCCACGTCGACGTGGTCGAGCGCGACGACCCGGGTCTCACCCGACCCGTACGCCCTCACGACCTGCCGCGCCCGCGCGGCAACGGCCGTACGCCCGCCAGTGCCCCCGTGCCTGGGAATGGTCACAGCCGATGTCACGGTACGTCTCCTATGTCGGTCATCAGATGGATGCGGCGGTGCCGCCGGCGCCGTCCTGATCGGGACGGCCGTCGTGTCCCGCGCGTGGTGCGGTCTCGCGTGGTGCGGTCTCGCGTGGTGCGACGTGCTTCAGTCTGTCGGCGGGAGGGGGCCGGGCGCCCTGGTGTTCAGCGCAGTCTTCTGCTGAGGAAAACCCCACCCCCGGCCCTGGGCCCAGCCGCCCCCCAGCGGCGTAAAGCCAGGTTAAGGACGCACCCCGGCCCGGTACGTCCTCCGACGGAACGACCCCTCCCCGAGCCGATGTACGGAGGGACCCCTAAGGGCTCTCCCCCCACGGGCGGAGACGGTCTCGGGGTCGCCGCCGCCCACGGGCCCCCCAGACTGCACCCTCCCGCTGCGTCAGGGTCAATGCGAAGCTGTCCCACGACAGGTAGATGCAAGGGGCACAGAAACCGGACGGGACGGCGAACGGACCGGAAAGGACACCACCGGGACATGCGGGACGGCCACGGAGCACCAGGAGCGGACCCGGCGGTGGACGACACCGGCCCCGTGGCCGGCGGCACCGCGCGCACCGCGCGCACGGCCGCGACCGGCCGGCGCGGGACCGTCGTCGCCGCCCTCATGCTGGCCATGGCCCTGTCGGCCCTCGACTCGACGATCGTCTCCACCGCCGTCCCCCAGATCGTCGGCGACCTCGGCGGCTTCTCCTACTTCTCCTGGCTCTTCTCCGGCTACCTGCTCGCCGTCACCGTCACGCTCCCCGTCCACGGCAGGCTCTCCGACACCTTCGGCCGCAAACCCGTGCTCGTGGCGGGCGCGGCGGTGTTCCTCCTCGGCTCCCTGCTGTGCGCGCTGGCCTGGAACATGGCGGCCCTGGTCGCGTTCCGCATCGTGCAGGGCCTGGGCGGCGGCGCCCTCCAGGCCACCGTGCAGACCCTCGCCGCCGACCTCTACCCGCTGGAGCAGCGCCCCAGGATCCAGGCCCGGCTGTCCACCGTGTGGGCCGTGTCCTCGGTCGCCGGGCCCGGCCTGGGCGGCCTCCTCGCCACCTACGCCGACTGGCGCTGGATCTTCCTCGTCAACCTGCCCATCGGCGCCCTCGCCCTGTGGCTGATCGTCCGTCACCTGCACGAGATCCGCCCCGCCGTGCCGTCCCGGCCGCGCGTCGACTGGGCGGGCGCCCTCACCGTGTTCGCCTGCGGCGGCGCCCTGCTCACCGCGCTCGTGCAGGGCGGGGTCGCCTGGGACTGGCTGTCCACGCCCTCCCTCGCCCTGTTCGGCACGGGACTCGCCCTGGTGGCGGTCCTGGTCGTCGTGGAACGCCGGGCGGCCGAGCCCGTCCTCCCCGGCTGGGTGTGGCGGCGCCGCACCATCGCGGCCGTCAACCTCGCCCTCGGCGCCCTCGGCCTGCTGATGATCGCACCGGCCGTGTTCCTGCCCACCTACGCCCAGACCGTCCTCGGACTGGCCCCCGTGGCCGCCGGGTTCGTGCTGTCCGTGTGGACCCTGACCTGGCCCGTGTCCGCCGCCCTCAGCCAGCACGTCTACCGCCGGATCGGCTTCCGCGACACCGCCCTGCTCGGCATCGGCGTGGCCGCCCTCACCCTCGCCGCGTTCCCGCTCCTGCCGTATCCGGGCCACGCCTGGCAGCCGATGCTGCTGATGACGGTGCTCGGCGCGGCCCTCGGCCTGTTCCAGCTCCCGCTGGTGGTGGGCGTCCAGTCGTCGGTGCGGTGGGAGGAACGCGGCACGGCCACGGCGTCGGTGCTGTTCTGCCGCCAGACCGGCCAGACGGTGGGCGCGGCCCTGTTCGGCGCCGTCGCCAACGGCGTCCTGGCCGCCCGGCTCGGCGGCTCGGGCGGCCTGGACGCGGTGACCGGCTCCCTCGGCGACGGCGCCGTCCCCGAGGCGACCCGGCGGGCCGTCGCGGACGCCGTCGAGGCCGTCTACCTGGGCGCGGCCGGTGCGGCGGCCCTCGCGTTCCTGGTGCTGCTGGTCCTGGCCCCGCGGACCTTCCCGGTACTCCGGGACTGAGGCCGCGGCGCGGGCGGCGCGGCGGCCCCGGCCCTCCTGGTACCGCGAGGGACCTCGCGGGTGCTCCGGGACCGAGGCCGCGGTGCGGACGCGGCGGCCCCGGCCCTCCTGGTACTGCGTGCGGGCGACCTCGCGGGGGCTCCGAGACCGAGCCTGCGTAGGCTGCGCGCCATGGCCACCCTGACGCTGGAACGCCTCCGCGCGGAGCACGCCCCCGCCGTGCTGGCCTTCGAGCGCGCCCACCGCGCCCACTTCGCCCGCTCGGTGCCCGACCGGGGCGACGCGTACTTCACCCCGGCCGGTTTCGCCGCCCGGCACACGTCCCTCCTCGCCGAACAGGAGGCGGGCAGCTGCCACTTCCACGTCGTGCTCGACGAGAACGGCACGCTCCTGGCCCGCGTCAACCTCGTCGACGTGGCCGACGGCTCCGCCGAACTCGGGTACCGGGTGGGCGCGGACGCCACCGGCCGGGGCGTCGCGACAGCGGCGGTGGCCGAGGTCTGCCGCCTCGCCGCGCGGTCCTACGGCCTCACCACCCTGACCGCGTCCACCACGCTCGACAACCCGGCGTCCTCGCGCGTCCTCACCCGCAACGGCTTCACCCGCACCGGCGCCACCACCCTCTCCGGCCGCCCCGGCGTGCGCTACGTCCGACGGCTCGCCGCTCCCTGACCCGCCGGGGCCTGACACCCGAGCCGGAGGCGCCGGACACGCACACGGGGCATGGGGTACCGCAATCGGAGACCAGGACGGCAGCCGGCGGGCAGCGCACGGCGGACGGCACCGGACACCGGGCGCGACGCACCCCGGCACCGCCCCCGGCCGCCCCCACGCCCCCCGTACACCCCGCGCACCGTACGAGCCGGGCCCGGCCGGAACTGTTCCGACCGGGCCCGGCTCCTGCTCCCGCACGTCAGCGAGGGCGCCTCACAGCAGGCCGTCCCACATCTGCTCCAGCAGCACCGACCACCAGCTCTCCGGCGACCCCAGCGCCGCCGGGTCCAGCGCGGCCAACTGCGCCTGGAAGTCGACGGTCCAGCGGCCCGCCTGCTCCTGGTTCAGCCCGAACCGCAGCCGCCACATCCGCCCCAGCAGCGCGAGGCAGCGCGCGAACTCCAGCACCCCGGTGTTCACGAACTGCGGCGGCACGGACGACCCGCCCGGGCCCGCCTCCACCGGCACCGCGACGATGTTCGCCGTGCCGTACTGGACACAGAGCGCCTTGCCGAAGTCGCTGCCCAGGACCAGGTACGACCCGGCGTCCGGCGCGGGCTGGACGCCCCGCTCCGCCGCAAGCTCCGCCAGCGTCGGCACCGGACGGCCCGGCTGCGCCTGCGCCCAGAAGAACGGCCCCATGTCCAGCGGCAGTCCGGCCACCACCAGGGTGTGCGCCACCACCGGCGGCACCCCCTGCCGGGACACCGCCGCCTGCTCGAACCGGAACACCCCCGGGCCGAACGCCGCCGCCAGCTCCTGCGCGACCGCCTCCGGCGGCACCGGAGGCACCGGCGGCACCGGCGGAATCGGCGCCCGCACCGGCGCAGGACGCGCCGGGCCGTCCGCCACCTGGTGCAACTCACCCTGGTGCGCCAGCAGTTGCTGCATGCCCTGCTGCCGGCTCGCGTGGTCCGTGCCGTACGGGGCGATGCTGGTGATCCGCGCCTGCGGCCACTGCTCCCGGATCATCCGCGCACAGTACGCGCCCGGCAGCTCGCACGACTCCAGCTCCGTGTGCAGCTCCAGCACCTGATCCGGCGGCACGTTCATGCCCCGCAGCTCGTGGAAGATCTGCCACTCCGGGTGCGGCGTGCCCGGCGCCGAACGCCGGATCAGCTGCTGCTCGGAGCCGTCCTGCGCCCGGTAGCGCAGCACCGCCTGGTAACCCGGGCCGACGGTCGGCAGTCCCGTCGGCTGCGGCGGGTAGCCGTAGGCCGGCGGCGGCCCGGGCACCGGACCCCCCGGCGGCATCTCGTGGACGCCACCCGGCGCACCGGGCACGCCCTGCGGCGGGGTGCCGGGCACCCCCTGCGGCGGGGTGCCGGGCACCCCCGGGGCCGGCGCGGGCGGTGGCGGGGGCGGCACGGGCGCGCCGGGGCCGGCGACCGGGGGCCCGGCCAGCACGGTCTCGGCATGGTGCACGGGCCCGGTACCGCCGGGGGCCCCGGGCGCACCCGGGGGCTGCGGGCCACCGCCCGGCTGCTGCGGCCCCGGACCGGCGAGCATCGTCGCCGCGTGGTGCACCCCGCCCGACGGCGTCCCGGGCGCGTTCGGCGGACCCGGGGGCGGCGGGGCCGGCGGACCGGCCGGCCCGCGGCCCCCCGCCGAACCCTGCGACGCGTCCGGGACCCCGCCCTGCGAGGCGTCCGGGGCCCCGGACCCGTCGAGCCGCAGCGCCGAGCCCAGCTGCGTCGGCACGTACGCGCCGGAATCCCCGGCACCACCCGGCCCACCCGACGAGCCGGACGACGCGCCCGGAGCACCCGGGGGCGGCGGAGGCGGCGGCGGGGTGCCGCCGGGCCGCGCGCCCGGAGTGCCCGGGGCGCCCGGCGGAGGCGGAGTCGTCGGACCCGTGCCCCGGCGCGGCGGCGGGGTGGCCTTGCTGGTCGCGGCGTCGGCGATGTCCCCGGCGTTCGGCGGCAGCGGCCGCTGCGGGGCCGCCGCCCCGCCCTGCGAGCCGTCGAACGGGGCGCCCGCCCGGGTGGGCGGCGGACCGCCCCGCTGCGCGTCCGCGCCCACGGGCCCCGGGGCCCCGGCTTCCGGCACCGCCGGCGCGAGGGCCGTGGGCGGCAACTGGCTGCCGCCGGACATCAGCGCCGTCTGCGCGTCCGCCGTGACCGACGGGCCCGGCGGCGTGTCCTCGCCGGACTCGCTCAGCGACGACGCGAACACGGTGTCGGGCAGCGGGACCGACCGGTCATCACCGGCGTCCGCGGTGGTGTCGGTACCGGCCCACGGCGTCGCCCCGGCGTCCCCGCCCGGCACCGCGTCCCGCGGCTCCCCGGCCCCCCCGGCCGCCGGCCAGGCGGTCCCGCCACCGGACGAGGCACCCGGGGCGGGCGCGGAGGCAGCGGCGGGCGTCGCGGGCCCGGGGGAGGAGGGAGCGGGAGACGTAGAGGAAGGGCCGGGCACGGCATCGGCGACCGGCACCTCCGTCGCCCGGGTCGGCGCGGGTCCCCCGGGTACCTCCGCACCCCGCCCGGCAGTCCCCTGCGTCCCCGGCGTACCCCGCGGCCCCGTATCGCCACCGCCGGTCCCGCCGGCCGCACCGCCACCGGTGTCACCGGCCCCGGCCGCACCGCCACCCGTGTCACCGGCCCCGGCGGCAGCAGCCGTCCTGGAGGACGCGTCCCCGCGACGGTCCGGAATGCCCATCCGGTCCGCCGCCTCCTGCAACCACTCCGGCGGACTCAGCAGGAACGACGTCTGGTTCAGATCCACCCGGGCGGCCGGCGCGGGCGCCGGCTCCGGCTCCTCCTCCGCCCGGCCGTACTCCTCCTCGAACCGGCGGATCACCTCGCCCACCGGCAGCCCCGGCCACAACGTGGCCTCACCGCTGTCCCGGGCGATCACCAGCCGGTGCGCGCCCCCGTCCGAACGCGGACCGTCCGCACGGTCCTCCGCCCACACCACGAACCCCAGGTCGAACTCCCGCACCCGCACCTCACGGTGCTGGTACGCCGGCACATCGCCGTTGACCCACTCCTCCGCGCGCTCCTGCGCCTGCGCGAACGTCACCATCGCTACGACTCACTCCCCGCGGAAGAAACCGGGACGACCTCCGCGAAGCCGCCGTCCACCATCAGGTTCGCCACCGTCTCCAGCTCCGGCGGCGACCCCGCCAGCCGCGACAGGAACACGTCGAAGTCGTCCCCACACGGCAGCAGCAGCCGCTCCACCCGCTCGGCCGGAGGCAACGCCGGGTCCACGTCCCGCACGTCGTCGTACGCGCAGAACCACACCGACCCCACCCGGTCACCGCGCACCTTCACCGCCAGCAGACCGCCCTGCACGAAAGCGACGCACAGATAGTCCTTCGTCAGGTGATCACGCAGACACTTGTTGACGTACACGAGGTCGTTGACCGCCGCCTCGTCCCGCACCGTGAAGAACGGCTGGTCCACCAGCAGCCCCAGCTCCGCGTCGAGCGCCGTACCCACCGGCGCGCAGCCGCCCGCCGCCTTCAGGAACGACCGGTACGCGCCCGGCAGCCGGTACCCCAGGTCCTCCTCGACCCCCAGCACCTGCGCCTCCGTCACCGCCACACCCGACTTCGGCAGCCCGAAATGCGCCGGACGCGTCTCCTGCAACGGACGCGTGCCCCGCTTCGCCTGGTCCACGTGCGACGAGGCCACCCCACCGTGATGCCGCAGCAGCGCCTTCACCTCGACCGGCACCAGCTCCAGCCGGCGCGAGTCCACCACGTGGTGCCACGTCCAGCCGTGCGGCGTCGCCACCGCCGGGACCGTGTCCCACAGCGGGTGACCGCTCGCCGCCAGAGCGGCGTTCGCCGACACGTAGTCCGTCAGCCGCAGCTCGTCGACACCGAAACCCTCCGGCGGCTCCGCGATCCGCGCCGCGGCCCGCGCGTAGGGCGAGAAGTCGGGGTAACCACGCTCGTCCACCCGCACCCCTCTCGGGTGACGGGCCGCCCGCACCGGATCCGGGAAGTGCACGACCTGCCCGGCGTAGGCCGCGTTCGGCGGCGCGGCGTGTCCCCCGGCCTGGCGGCCGGGAGGTGCCCCCAGCCCGAGCCGACCTGTCGTCATGGCGGTTGCCCCCTGCGGCACTCTGTACGACCCGCACGACCACGTGTGGACCACTACGGAACGTATTCGACTCTCACGTCTGTTTCGACTGCTTACCGTCCCGCACCCCTCCGGCGCCCCCACGCAAACGTGCGGCACACCGCGGGAATCGCGGTGCCGACAGCCTAAGCGGTACGACGACACCGGTCACCGGCCCCGGCCCCCGACCCCTCCACTTCCGTGACCAACCGTCACCCTCCGGTGACAGACCGCCCAAACCCGGGCGTGTCGTTCCGCCCCAGCTTCCCGATCAGCCACGCTGTTTGGCACTCTGTGACCACCGGGGGATGCTCGGGAGGGGAAGACGATCGTGAACATGGCGCAAACGGGACGGCACACCGGGCACACCGGCGACCCCCGAACCGGTGACCCCCGCCTCGACTGGAGCGCCGCCGACGCCACCCCCGCCCCCCTCCTCCACCACCGCCGCGACGGCATCCTGCCCACCGTCGCCGCCGCCCTCTCCGTCCGCGGCGCCACCCTCACCGGCACCCCCGCCCGCGCCGACACACCCCCCGCCCTGCACCCCCTGGTCCAGGACTTCCTCGACGCCCTCACCAGCGCCCAACGCGACCGCTTCACCGGCCGGTGCGCGGAAACCCTCCTCATCTCCCGCCACCTCACCGCCGCCGACGCCGCCCGCAGCAAGCGCGCCGCACGCAAGCCCATGACCAACGGCGAGGCCCGCAAAGCCCTCAAACACGCCAAACTCACCACCCGCCGCATCCGCGAGGACGGCGACCCCCTGCACGGCTCCTTCGCCACCCCCTGCCGCGCCTGCACCGCCCTCAGCGCCCACTTCGGCGTCCGCATAGTCGACCCCGGCACCACACGCGACTGACCCGCCGCCGGCCCCGGCCGCACGGCCGGCCGCACCGTCCGCCCCGCGCGAGGCACCCGCACCACCGGGCCCACCGAACCGGCCCCTGTCCCCGTCCCCGACGAACGAACGGCAGATGCACACCGACAGCGCCCCCGTCCCCCGCCCCTCGACCCCGATCGAGCAGGGGACACCCGCAGCCCGCTTCCCCGAGCCCGTCGACGCCGCCCTGCGCACCGCGGGCTGGCAGCCGGGACGCTGGGACATCAAGCAAGCCGAGATCTGGGCCGACTCCCTGCGCGACCACACCTCACCCGCCGGGCACCGCCACCACGTCTTCCCCGCGGCCGTCGAAGCCTGGGCCGAATTCGGCGGGCTCTCCCTCCGCCCCACCGCCCCCGGCCGGCAGGTCGCCCCCGCCGCCCTCCACCTCGACCCGCTCCACGGCCTCCACCTCGCCCGCACCCTCGGCGACCTCGGCCGCGCCCTCGACACCCGCCTCAGCCCCCTCGGCGCCGAGACCGACACCGACGCCCTCCTCGCCATCGACGCCGAAGGCCGCGTCTACGCCCTCGACCACACCGGCGACTGGTACCTCGGCCCCGGCATCGACCACGCCCTCACCGCACTCCTCACCGGCACCCACCCCACCCGCCTCACCACCGGCTGACCGGGCACCCCTCCGCCGACGGGCCGCAGCACCGGCGCCCCACCGCCGGCGGACCGCAGCACCGGCGGACCGCACCACCAGGCGTCGCCGGCGGCCCCGAAGGCGGCGGGGTCCTGCACCGCGCCGAGCCAGGCACCGAAACCTGGGGCCGCAGACCCGGGCCACAGGCCCCACCGCCCAGGGCCGGAGCCCACAGCCGGGGCCGGGAGGCCACACCCCCCAGGGCCGCAAGCTCCACCCGGCAACCAGCCCCCGCCCGAGCACCCCGACCGGACACGGCCTGCACGCCCTCCGGCACCCCCACCCGCCCGGGACCCCCAGCCCGACGGCGCCCCCACCCCCTACAACGCCGGAATCACCGCCGACACCCGGAAACCCCCCGCATCCGTCGGCCCCGACACGAACACCCCGCCCAACGCCGACACCCGCTCCCTCATCCCCACCAGGCCGTTCCCCCCGGACGGCAACCGCGCCGACGACGCCGCCTCCGGAGGCGGCTCGTTCTCCACCTGCATCGCGATCTCCGACACCCGGTGCGCCACCCGCACGTACGTCTTCGCCCCCGCCGCGTGCTTGTGCACGTTCGTCAACGCCTCCTGCACCACCCGGTACGCCGTCGACTCCACCCGCGGCGCGTACGACCGCCTCTCCCCCACCACCGACAGATCGACCACCATCCCCGCCGCGGCCGACTGCTCCACCAGCTCACCGATCTCCGACAACCACGGCCCCTGCCCCTCGGCCGCGTCCTCCCCCGCCTCGGCCGCACGCGACGCCGCCGCGGCCGCCGCCTCCCCCACCGCCGCCAACGGCACCGACTCCCGCTCCGCCACCCGGCCGGACCGCAGGACACCCAGCATCTCCCGCAACTCCGTCAACGCCTGCCGCCCCATGTCCCCCACCAGCGCGGCGTTCTTCACCGCCTTCTCCGGGTCCTTCCGCGCCACCGCCTGCAACGCCGCCGCGTGCACCACCATCAGCGACACCCGGTGCGCCACCACGTCGTGCATCTCCCGCGCGATCCGCGTCCGCTCCTCGTTCCTGGCCCACTCCGCGCGCTCCTCCGCACGCTCCGCCAGCAACTGCAGCTCCCGCTCCAGACTGTCCGCCCGCTCCCGCAGACTCTCCATCAGCCGGCGCCGCGCCCCCACGTACAGCCCGAACAGCACCGGCGGCGCCGTCACCCCCAGCGCCGTCGTGATCGCCGCGAACGGCAGGAACCAGCCGCCCACGCCCAGATCCCCGCGCGCCATGTCCTGCCGCACCGTCACGAACGTCACGATGAGCGTGCCGACCACCGACATCCCCGCCAGCAGCCCGATCACCCGCCGCGGCAGCTCCGACGCCGCCAGCGTGTACAGACCCACCACCGCCAGCACGAACCCCATCTGCGCCGGGGTCACCGCGATCGCCACCAGCACCACGACGATCGGCCACTTCCGCCGCACCACCAGCACCGACCCCGCCAGCAGCCCGAACAGCACCCCCACGGCCACCGGGATCCCGGTCTCCCGCGCGAACGGCACCCCCTCCAGCCCGCACTCCAGCGCGGACACCACCGCGAGCCCCACATCCAACGCCGCACTGCGCCGCCGCGCCCACCACCAGGGCCCACCGCGGGCCGTCACCTGCTCTTCCCCCGTCGCGGTCATGCCTCCAGCCTACGGGCGGCCACCCCGGCTTTTCCGGCGAGTTTCCGCTCTGGTCCACACCACAGAGGGTGACCGTTGGGATGCGGTACGCCCCGAATTCCCTCGAACTGCCGAATCGCTCACCGTTCGATCCCGGAAGGGATCATTCCGGCCGGACGGTAGGGAGGTGACACACGTACACAGCAAATACGCCGACTTCGAGAGCCTGCGGGAACAGGCGGTGGCGCTGCGCCGGGCAGGGCTCAGCCGGCGCCAGATCCGCGACCGCCTCCACGTCGACAACAACGACATCCTCAACCGCCTCCTCCAGGGCGAGCCCGCCCCGGAATGGACCAAACGCCCGAACGCGAAGGACGACCTGCGGGAGAAGGCCCGCGAGCTCCGGCTCCAGAACTGGACCTACGACCGCATCCAGGTGGAGCTCGGCTGCTCCAAGAGCTCGGTCTCGTTGTGGGTGCGCGACCTGCCGAAGCCGGAACGGCGCGAGGCGACCGAGCAGGCCAGGCTGGCGGCGCGGAAGCGCTGGGAGCACGAGCTGGCAGTCCGCGACGAGCAGCGTCGGCAGACGAAGGAGACCGCAGCCGCGGAGATCGGGATCATGTCGGAGCGCGATCTCTTCATCGCCGGCGTCGCTCTGTACTGGGCCGAAGGAGCAAAGGACAAGCCGTACGATCGGCGGGAGAACGTCCTCTTCGTGAACAGTGACCCCGGAGTCATCAAGCTCTACCTGGCCTGGCTGCTCATGCTGGGGGTGGAGCGCGAAAGGATCAGCTATCGCCTCATGATCCACGCGACTGCGGATGTAGAGGGCGCCAAGCGGTACTGGGCCGACCTCGTCGGAGTGGACGTCTCCCGCTTCCAGAAAACAACCATCAAGAAGCACAACCCGAAGACCGTCCGCAAGAATGTGGGCGACACCTATCACGGCTGCCTGGTTGTACGCGTCTCACAAGGAGCCGACCTGTACCGACGCATCGAGGGTTGGTGGGGCGGGATGCTCTCCGGGATCACGGAGCAGCCTGCCTCAGGTAAGGTCTGACGCAGCCATCCGCCATGGGGTAACTGGTAGCCCGCGAGCCTTTGAAGCTCTGTAGTGCTGGTTCGAATCCAGCTGGCGGAGCTGCTCGGTTCGGGCCCTGACCTCTCGGTCGGGGCCCGCACTCATTCCCCCCACGAACCCCCCGCTATCCTGCGGAGGTCCACCCCCACCCACCACAGCCGAAGGGCATCCCGTGAGCGCCATTCGCCCGGCAGCCGTCGTCGTTCTCGCAGCGGGTGAGGGCACCCGCATGAAGTCGGCCACTCCGAAGGTCCTGCACGACATCTGTGGCCGTTCCCTGGTGGGCCACGTCCTCGCCGCCGCCGGTGAGCTGGAGCCGGAGAACCTGGTCGTCGTCGTGGGGCACGCCCGGGAGCAGGTGACCGCGCACCTGGCCGGGATCGCTCCGGACGTCCGGAGCGCCGTGCAGGCGGAGCAGAACGGCACCGGGCACGCGGTGCGGATGGGGCTGGAGGAACTGGGCGGGGCCGTCGACGGGACGGTGATCGTGGTGTGCGGGGACACGCCGCTGCTGACGGGTGCGACGTTGCGGGAGCTGGCGGCGACGCACGCGGCGGACGGGAACGCGGTGACGGTGCTGACCGCGGAGGTGCCGGACGCGACCGGGTACGGCCGGATCATGCGGGACGAGGCGTCGGGCGCGGTGACGGCGATCGTGGAGCACAAGGACGCGTCGGAGGCGCAGCGGTCGGTCCGGGAGATCAATTCGGGTGTGTTCGCGTTCGACGGGCGTCTGCTGGCGGAGGCGTTGGGGCAGGTGCGGACGGACAATTCCCAGGGTGAGGAGTATCTGACGGATGTCCTGGGGATTCTGCGGTCGGCGGGTCATCGGGTGGGGGCGTCGGTGGCGGGTGATCACCGGGAGATCGCGGGGATCAACAACCGGGTGCAGTTGGCCGAGGCGCGGCGGATCCTGAACGACCGGTTGTTGACGGCGGCGATGCTGTCGGGGGTGACGGTGGTGGATCCGGCGTCGACGTGGGTGGATGTGTCGGTGACGTTCGAGCGGGACGTGGTGGTGCATCCGGGGACGCAGTTGCACGGGTCGACGCATTTGGCGGAGGGCTGCGAGGTGGGCCCGAACACCCGTTTGACGGATACGCGGGTGGGTGCGGGTGCTCGGGTGGACAACACCGTGTCGGTGGAGGCGGAGGTGGGCCCCGAGGCGTCGGTGGGGCCGTTCGCGTATTTGCGGCCGGGGACGCGGCTGGGCCGTGGGGGCAAGATCGGCACTTATGTGGAGACGAAGAACGCGTCGATCGGTGAGGGGACGAAGGTTCCGCACCTGTCGTATGTGGGGGATGCGACGATCGGTGAGTTCTCGAACATCGGTGCGGCGAGTGTGTTCGTGAATTATGACGGGGAGCACAAGCACCACACGACGGTGGGGTCGCACTGCAAGACGGGTTCGGACAACATGTTTGTGGCGCCTGTCACGGTCGGGGACGGGGCGTACACGGCTGCGGGCTCGGTGATCACGAAGGACGTGCCGCCCGGTTCGCTGGCCGTGGCCCGTGGTCAGCAGCGGAATATCGAGGGTTGGGTGGCGCGCAAGCGTCCGGGGAGTGCTGCGGCGAAGGCCGCTCAGGCGGCTGCCCGGGAGGCGTCCGGGGAGGGCTGACCGGACGGGCGGGGCTGGAAACAGGCGTACCGTGATAAGTGCACATCCGCACCCCACCTGCTGTGATGGCCTCGTTCGCGGGCGCCGGCGGCCGGTGGTGACCGAGCTGCGACACCTCTGAGGAGAAAGTGCTGTGACCGGGATCAAGACGACCGGCGAGAAGAAGTTGATGTTCTTCTCCGGCCGCGCCCACCCCGAGCTTGCCGAGGAGGTCGCCCAGGAGTTGGGTGTCGGGGTCGTCCCGACGAAGGCCTTCGATTTCGCGAATGGCGAGATCTATGTGCGGTATCAGGAGTCGGCGCGGGGTGCCGACTGTTTCCTGATCCAGAGCCACACGGCGCCGATCAACAAGTGGATCATGGAGCAGTTGATCATGATCGACGCGTTGAAGCGTGCGTCGGCCCGGTCGATCACGGTGATCGTGCCGTTCTACGGGTATGCGCGGCAGGACAAGAAGCACCGGGGGCGTGAGCCGATCTCGGCGCGTCTGATCGCCGATCTGATGAAGACGGCGGGGGCGACGCGGGTGCTGACGGTGGATCTGCACACGGATCAGATCCAGGGCTTCTTCGACGGTCCGGTGGATCACCTGTTCGCGTTGCCGCTGCTGGCGGACTACGTGGGCGCGAAGGTGGACCGGGAGAAGCTGACGGTGGTGTCGCCGGACGCGGGCCGGGTGCGGGTGGCGGACCGGTGGTGCGACCGGCTGGGCGCGCCGCTGGCGATCGTGCACAAGCGCCGGGACAAGGACGTGGCGAATCAGGTCACGGTGCACGAGGTGGTCGGTGAGGTGCGCGGCCGGGTGTGTGTGCTGGTGGACGACATGATCGACACGGGTGGCACGATCTGTGCGGCGGCGGACGCGTTGTTCGCGCACGGTGCGGAGGATGTCATCGTGACGGCGACGCACGGTGTGCTGTCGGGTCCGGCGGCGGACCGGCTGAAGAACTCGCGGGTGAGTGAGTTCGTGTTCACGGACACGTTGCCGACGCCGGCGGAGCTGAGCAAGGACCTGGACAAGCTGACGGTGCTGTCGATCGCGCCGACGATCGCGAGCGCGGTGCGTGAGGTGTTCCGGGACGGCTCGGTGACCAGCCTCTTCGACGAGCAGTAAGGGTTCTGCACCGGAGCCCGCACGGGGTGCGCACCGGGGTCCGGCCGGGGTTCCGGCCGGACCCCGGTGATCGTTTTGAGTACGGCCTCCCCCTCCGAGTAGACTGCGGCAGTTGCTCGGCGAGGGAGGCCGTGCCGCTTCGTGAGGAGCCGGCGCGGCGGTCCGTTATCGACGCGCTCTTCGTAGCAGGCCGTTCGTGGCCGGGTGACCACGTCCGTTTTCTGACTTCGAGGAGTGATGAGCATGGCAGACGTCGTTCTGCACGCCGAGACCCGCAACGAGTTCGGCAAGGGCGCCGCGCGCCGCATCCGCCGCCAGGACAAGGTCCCCGGTGTGGTGTACGAGCACGGCCTGGAGCCGCTGCACGTGTCCCTGCCGGGCCACGAGCTGCTGATGGCGCTGCGTACCCCGAACGTCCTGATCGAGCTGGTCGTGGACGGCAAGGGCAGCCAGCTGGCGATCCCGAAGGCCGTGCAGCGTGACCCGCTGAAGGGCTTCCTGGAGCACGTGGACCTGCTGATGGTGAAGCGCGGCGAGCGTGTCACCGTGGAGATCCCGGTGGTTCCCGAGGGCGAGCTGGCCCCGGGCGGCAACCTGCTGGAGCACGTGCTGTCGTCGGTGTCGGTCGAGATCGAGGCGACCAACATCCCCGACACCCTGACGGTGTCGGTGCAGGGTCTGGACGCCGGTGCGGCGATCCTCGCCAAGGACCTGGACCTGCCCAAGGGCTCCGTGCTGGTCACCGAGGAGGACGCCACGGTCCTGCAGGTGCTGGCGCCGCAGGCCGAGGAGCTCCCGGGCGACGAGGACGAGGACGCCGAGGTCTGATCGTCCCGGTAGCCGCTTCACGTTCGGCCGCTGCTCCCGTGCGGGGCGGCGGCCGTCGTGTGCGGTGGGCGGGGACGGTGGGACCCGGAGTGAGGAGACTGGGACGTGACGACCGATGCGGCGGCTCCCTGGCTGGTGGTGGGGCTGGGCAATCCGGGCCCCGAGTACGCGATGAACCGGCACAACGTGGGGTTCATGGTGGCGGATCTGCTGGCCGGGCGGACGGGCGGCCGGTTCAAGCGGGCCGGCAAGGCGCAGGCGCAGGTGGTGGAGGGCCGGATCGGGCCGCCGGGGCCGGGGAGCCGGCGGGTGGTGCTGGTGAAGCCGATGTCGTACATGAACCTGTCGGGCGGTCCGGTGAACGCCCTGCGGGAGTTCTACAAGGTGCCGCCGGAGCGGGTGGTGGCGGTCCATGACGAGCTGGACATCGACTACGGGGTGCTGCGGCTGAAGCTGGGCGGCGGGGACAACGGCCACAACGGGCTGAAGTCGATGACGAAGGCGTTCGGGCGGGAGTACCACCGGGTGCGGTTCGGGATCGGCCGGCCGCCGGGGCGGATGCCGGTGGCGGACTACGTGCTGCGGGACTTCTCGTCGGCGGAGCGCAAGGAGCTGGACTACTTCGTGGACCGTGCGGCGGACGCGGTGGAGTGTCTGGTGCTGGAGGGTCTGGAGCGGGCGCAGAGTTCCTACAACTCCTGACGGGCCGCTCGGCTCTCCCCGGGCCGCTCCGCTCCCGCCGGGCCGTGCGGCTCTCCCCGGGTCGTGCGGCTCTCCCCGGGTCGTGCGGCTCTCCCCGGGCCGCTCGGCTCTCCCCGGGTCGTGCGGCTGCTGACGGGCCGCTCCGGCCGGGGCCGGGTCGCTCCGGCGCCTGACGCGTTCTGCGACCGGCGACGAGGTGGGGACTTCTCCCCTCTTGTCCCCCACCCGAGTTGACGCCCCGTACAACAATGGCCAAGGATCCGGCCATGCATTCTGCGGTCGGGTCCCGGCGGAGTACCTCCGTGCTGCGGCTGTGCCGGTTGGCGGCGATGGGCACGGTCACCGTGCTGATCCTGGTCGCGGGGGTGTGGGCGTCGTGGGGGACGGCGCAGCACGTGATGCTGACGAAGGGGCGCGAGCGCGGCACGGTCGAGGTGACGGAGTGCGGCGACGGGTCCTGTGCGGGGCCGTACGCGCCGCTGTCGCCGGGGTCGCAGCCGCGGCCGGAGGTCGTGCTGGAGGACTCGGTGGCCGTGCGGGAGAACGCCACGTACACGGTGGTGCTGAAGCCGGGCGGCGCCGAGGCGGTGCGCTCGGGGCCGGCGGGGGTGCTGTTCGCGTGGATGCCGCTGGCGGGTGCGCTGCTGCTGGCGTCGGTGGTGGTGGCGGGCGGTCTGGGCGCGACGCGGACGGCGTGGGTGATGGCGCTGACGGGTGCGGGGCTGCTGACGACGGCGTTCCTGCTGGTGTGATGGGCCCCGACGGCCGAGCGCACCGCCTCCTCCCACCTCCCCCGCCTCCCCCTGGCGCCGTGCGAACCCCGGATCGGGCACCCGTTCCCGCCCGCTGCCCCCTCGCACGAGCGATGCCCTCGCCCCACCGGCACCCGCTCATACGACCCGTGCCCCCTCACACGACCGGTGCCCCCGGCCCCCGCGGGGGCCGGGGGCACCGGCGTGTGGTGTTCCGGGCCGGGTCCGTCCGGTCAGCCCGTGTTGCGCAGGCCGGCGGCGACGCCGTTGACGGTGAGCAGCAGGGCGCGGGAGAGCAGCGGGTCGACCTCCTGGCCGGCTTCGGCCGCTTCGCGGTGCCGCTTGAGGAGGGCGACCTGGAGGTAGGAGATCGGGTCGAGGTAGGCGTCGCGGATGGCGAAGGTCTGCTTCAGGACGGGGTCGGCGTCCAGCAGTTCCTGTTCTCCGGTGACGCGGAGCACCTCGGTGACGGTCAGTTCGTGCTCGGCCCGGATGGTGTCGAAGATGTGCTTGAGCTCGTCGGGGACGAGGGTGTCGACGTAGTGGCGGGCGATCCGCAGGTCGGTCTTGGCGAGGGTCATCTCGACGTTGGAGATGAAGTTGCGGAAGAAGTGCCACTGCTCGTGCATCTCGTCGAGCACGGTGTCGAGGCCGGCTTCGCGCAGGGCCTTCAGGCCGGAGCCGACGCCGAACCAGCCGGGGACGATCTGGCGGGACTGGGTCCAGCCGAACACCCAGGGGATGGCGCGCAGTCCGTCGAGTGAGACGCCAGTGCCGGGGCGGCGGGAGGGCCGGGAGCCGAGGTGGAGGTCGGCGAGCTGGTCGACGGGGGTGGAGGCGAGGAAGTAGGCCGGCAGGCCGGGGTCCTCGACGAGCTTGCGGTAGGCGGTGTGGGCGGCGTCGGAGACGACGTCCATGGCGGCGTCCCAGCGGGCGAGGGCCTCGTCGGACTGGCGGGGCGCGGTGTGCAGGGCGGACGCCTGGAGGGTGGCGGCCACGGAGAGTTCGAGGTTCTCCCGGGCGAGGGCGGGGATGAGGTACTTGTCGGAGATGACCTCGCCCTGTTCGGTGACCTTGATCTCGCCTTCGAGGGTGCCCCAGGGCTGGGCGAGGATGGCGTCGTGGGTGGGGCCGCCGCCGCGGCCCACGGTGCCGCCGCGGCCGTGGAAGAGGCGCAGGCGGACGCCGTAGCGGTGGGCGACGTCGCGCAGGCGGCGCTGGGCGCGGTGGATCTCCCACTGGCTGGTGGTGATGCCGCCGAACTTGGAGGAGTCGGAGTAGCCGAGCATGACCTCCTGGACGTCGTCGCGCAGGGCGACGAGGCGTCGGTAGGAGGGGTCGGCGAGCATGTCCTCCAGGATGGTGTCGGCGGCCCTGAGTTCGTCGGTGGTCTCCAGGAGGGGGACGATGCCGATCTTCGCCCAGCCGGCGTGGAGGTCGATGAGTCCGGCCTCGCGGGCGAGGACGGCGGCGGCGAAGACGTCGTCGGCGCCCTGGCACATGGAGATGATGTAGGACTCGATGACCTCGGGTCCGAAGACCTCCAGGGCGCGCTTGACGGTCTGGAAGACGCCGAGGGTCTTCTCGCCGGCGGCGTCGACGGGGGCCGGGGTGGGGGCGAGGGGCCGGCGGGAGCGGAGTTCCTTGGCGAGCAGCTTGGTGCGGTAGTCGCGGGGCATGTCGGCGTAGCGCCAGGACTCCTCGCCGAGCCGGTCGAACAGCTGGCCGAGGGCGTGGTGGTGGGCGTCGGCGTGTTCGCGGACGTCCATGGTGGCGAGGTGGAGGCCGAAGGCGGCGAGGGTGCGGATGGTGCGGGCGAGGCGGCCGTCGGCGAAGAGTCCGCCGCGGTGTTCGCGCAGGGACGTCTGGATGATCCGCAGGTCGGCGAGGAGGCCCTCGGTGCCGAGGTAGTCGCGGCCGGGTTCGTGGGGGGTGCCCTGGGCGAGGCGGAGCTTGGTGTTCTCCAGCTTCTGGCGGATGCAGGTGGCCTTGAGCCGGTAGGGCTCCTCGGCGTTGAGGCGCTTGTAGCGGGGGCTGATGCCGGGGAGGTGGTCGAGGTCGGCCTGCAGGGAGGTGAGGAGTTCCTCGGTGGCTCCGGTGTAGCGGATGGAGTTGGAGAGGAAGCCGCGGAGTTCGTCGATCATCTCCAGGGCGTCGTTGATGCCGTGTTCGTGCTGGAGGATGAGGACGTCCCAGGTCACCTCGGGGGTGACGTTGGGGTTGCCGTCGCGGTCGCCGCCGATCCAGGTGCCGAAGGTGAGGGGGCGGGTGTCGTCGGGCAGGACGACGCCGGCGCGTTCGAGTTCGGCGGTGAGGTCCTCCAGGACCTCGCCGACGGCTCCGGCGTGGAGTTCGTCGAGGTAGTAGATGGCGTTGCGGGCCTCGTCGGCGGGTTCGGGGCGGACGACGCGCAGTTCGTCGGTCTGCCAGACGAGGTCGATGTTCTCGGCGAGGCGGGTGTCGAGGCGGCGCCGGTCGGAGGCGAGGACGGGGGTGTCGAGGAGGGCCGCGATGCGGCGCAGCTTGTTGAGGACGGAGCGGCGGGCGGCCTCGGTGGGGTGGGCGGTGAAGACGGGCCGGATGTTGAGGTGCCGGACCGTGGCGCGCAGGTGTTCGGGGTCGGCGTCCTTGAGGCGGTCGGCGGTGCGGGCCAGCAGGCCGCCCTCGGCGGCGCGGCGGGCGCGCAGTTCGCGGCCGCGGTGCACCTGCTCGGTGACGTTGGCGAGGTGGAAGTAGGTGGAGAAGGCGCGGACCAGTTTGGCGGCCGTTTCCAGCTCGGTGCCGCGCAGGAGTGCGGCGGCGGCCTCGCCGTCCTCGCGGGTGAGGCGGCGGACCTTCTCGACGAGGTCGAGGAGTTCGGGGCCCTCCTGCCGGACGAGGGTCTCTCCGAGGAGGTCACCCAGTCGGCGGATGTCGGCACGCAGCTCGCTGCTCGTCGTGGCCTGGTCGTCGGCACTGCTCACAGGTGCGGCTCCTTGCAGTGTGTGAAGCTCAGCTGGAAGGGCCCGGACGTCGTCCCGTGCGGGGCTGCCGCTCGGGAGGCGGGCATCCGGGAACAGGTTCAGAGCGGACCGCGCTGTCCGACCGGTCTCCAGGATAGGTGTCGGGTCGGACGCGCTGGGCCACGGGCTCTTGCCGCGGGGCGGCACACTGCCATACTTACGTCGGCGTAGGTTACGGGACCGTAGGAAGTTCGCGGTGCCGGTCACCGGGCGCCACCCTCCATCCACACACCCCCCAGGGGACAGGTATGACCTCACGCTCCGATGTGATCGAAGAAGCTTCGAAGAAACCGCGCACGGCCGATGACGCGCCCTCCGCCACGCTGGGCGGGGAGCGCAAGCGTTCCATCGAGCAGATCACGCTGCTGCTCTTCATCACGGTTCCGTTCCTGGCGCTGCTGGCGGCGGTGCCGCTGGCCTGGGGCTGGGGGGTGAGCTGGCTGGACCTCGGTCTGCTGGTGTTCTTCTACTTCCTCGGGTGCCACGGCATCACCATCGGTTTCCACCGGCACTTCACGCACGGCTCGTTCAAGGCGAAGCGCCCGCTGAAGATCGTGCTGGCGATCGCCGGGTCGATGGCGGTGGAGGGGCCGCTGGTGCGGTGGGTGGCCGACCACCGCAAGCACCACAAGTTCTCCGACGCCGAGGGGGACCCGCACTCGCCGTGGAAGTACGGCGAGACGGTGCCGGCCCTGCTGAAGGGCCTGTGGTGGGCGCACATCGGCTGGATGTTCGACGAGGAGCAGACGCCGCAGGAGAAGTACGCGCCCGACCTGATCAAGGACCCGGCGCTGCGGGCGATCTCGCGGCAGTTCATCCTGTGGACGGCGGTGTCGCTGGCGCTGCCGGCGCTGATCGGCGGTCTGGTGACGATGTCGTGGTGGGGGGCGTTCACCGGGTTCTTCTGGGGGTCGCTCGTCCGGGTGGCGTTGCTGCACCACGTGACGTGGTCGATCAACTCGATCTGTCACGCGGTCGGCAAGCGGCCGTTCAGGTCGCGGGACCGTTCGGGCAACGTGTGGTGGCTGGCGGTGCTGTCGTGCGGTGAGTCCTGGCACAACCTGCACCACGCGGACCCGACGTCGGCACGGCACGGGGTGGAGCGGGGTCAGCTGGACTCCTCGGCCCGGCTGATCCGCTGGTTCGAGCTGGCGGGCTGGGCGTACGACGTGCGGTGGCCGTCACGCTCGCGTATCGATTCGCGCCGCACCAGTGCGGAAGGCGGCTCCCGGCGCGGGAAGGAGCCCGCCGAGGCGGCATGATGGTCGCTGTGGCCACCGACTCGAGCACTCCCAGCAATGACAAGCCGCGGCGGACGCGTCGCACCCGGATGACCGGTGCCGAGCGCCGCCAGCAGCTGCTGGAGATCGGCCGCACGCTGTTCGCGACGAAGGGCTTCGAGGGCACGTCGGTGGAGGAGATCGCGGCGAAGGCCGGGGTCTCCAAGCCGGTGGTGTACGAGCACTTCGGCGGCAAGGAGGGCCTGTACGCGGTGGTCGTGGACCGCGAGATGCGGCGCCTGCTGGACATGGTGACCGGTTCGCTGACGGCGGGGCATCCGCGGGAGCTGTGCGAGCAGGCGGCGTTCGCGCTGCTGGACTACATCGAGGAGTACACGGACGGGTTCCGCATCCTGGTGCGGGACTCCCCGATCCCGCAGTCCACGGGGTCGTTCGCCTCGCTGATCTCGGACATCGCCACCCAGGTGGAGGACATCCTGGGCCGCGAGTTCAAGAGCCGCGGGTTCGATCCGAAGCTGGCGCCGCTGTACGCGCAGGCGCTGGTGGGGATGGTGGCGCTGACGGGCCAGTGGTGGCTGGACGTGCGCCGGCCGAAGAAGGCGGAGGTGGCCGCGCACCTGGTGAACCTGGCGTGGCACGGGCTGGACGGCCTGGAGCCGAAGCCGCGGCTGATAGGTCACCGCAAGAGCTGAGGGGCGCCGGCGGTCGGCCGGCGCCTTCCAGGAATTCCAGCCTGTTGCCGACCGGCTCCTCGGAGGAGAAGCGGCGGTGGCCCGGGAGGCCGTCGTCCCAGGTGACCGTCGCGCCGTGGGCGGCCGGCCGGGCCGCGTAGGCGTGGATGGCCGTCACCCGCAGACCGGGGTGGGCCTTCCGCGCGGGCCGGAAGTCCTCCTCGATGCCCAGGTGGAGGCGGACGGCCCCCGCCTCGAACCAGCAGCCGCCGCGTGCCGCCGGGCCGGGCGGCTTCGGCGTCTCGGTCATCTCCAGGACGCCGGTGGAGAAGGCGCGCAGCAGGTTTTCGGAGCCGGGCGGGGCGGCGGGCTGCACGGGGTCGACGGCGGTGAGCATCTCGTCAGACCTCCTTCACGGCGACCGCGAAGATCCGGCGGAAGGGGAACGGGGTGCCGTGGGGGCCGGCCGGGTAGGCGGTCCGCAGGGCCGCCGCGTACTCGGCGACGAAGGCGTCGCGGGCCTGCGGGTCGTCGTCGAGGGCGGTGAGCACGGGCCGCAGGCCGGTGCCCTCGACCCAGTCGAGGACGGGGTCCTCGCCCCGGAGCAGGTGCAGGTACGTCGTCTCCCACACGTCGGCGGTGCAGCCGAGGCCGGTCAGGCGTTCCAGGTAGGCCTCGGGGCGGAGCACTGCGTCGTCGTGGCGCAGGACGCCGGACAGGCGGTCGTGCCACCGCGGGGATGCGGCGAGGGCGCGCATGAGGGCGTGGCTGGGGGCGTCGAAGTTGCCGGGCACCTGGAAGGCGAAGGTGCCGCCGGGGGTGAGGCCGTCGATCCAGTCGCCGAACCGGTCGGCGTGGCCGGGGACCCATTGCAGGGCGGCGTTGCTGACGATGAGGTCGCAGGGTTCCGCGGGGGTCCAGGCCCGGGCGTCGGCGTGGGCGAAGTCGAGGCGGCCGCCGCCCGGGGTGGGGCCGGCGTGGTCGGCACGGGCGCGGGCGAGCATCTCGGGCGAGGTGTCGTAGCCGGTGATGCGGGCGGCGGGCCGGCGGTCGGCGAGGAGTGCGGTGACGTTGCCGGGGCCGCAGCCGAGGTCGGCGATGCGGGGCGGGTCGGACGGGAGGTCCGGGACGCGGGCGAGGAGGTCGGTGAAGGGGCGGCTGCGGTGGCCGGCGTGGCGCAGGTACGGGTCGGGGTCCCAGGCGGGGGTCGTCGGGGTCACGGTGCCTCCCGGTGGCCGGTGGTCGGGTTCCCACCGTCCCCCACCCTACCTTTCGGCGTCAAGAAACTTGATATCAAGAGACTTCACGTCGACAGAACCACTACACTGATCGTCATGGAGGACGAGGTCGATCGGCTGGTCGCAGCGTGGCGCCGGGAGCGCCCGGACCTCGACGTGGAACCGCTCGAAGTGCTCAGCCGGGTGAGCAGGCTCGCCCGGCACCTGGACCGTGCCCGGCGGCTGGCGTTCGCCGAGCACGGCCTGGAGCCCTGGGAGTTCGACGTGCTGACCGCGCTGCGCCGCGCGGGGACCCCCTACCAGCTCTCCCCCGGGCAGCTCCTCACCCAGACCCTCGTCACCTCGGGCACCATGACCAACCGCATCGACCGGCTGGCCAAGAAGAGCCTGGTGGAGCGTCTGCCGGATCCGAGCGACCGGCGGGGTGTGCTGGTCCGGCTCACCGACGTGGGCCGTGACCGCGCCGATCAGGCCCTGGCGGGACTGCTGGCCCAGGAGCGTGCCATCCTCGCGGAGCTGTCCACCGCCCAGCGCGCCGAACTGGCGGCCCTGCTGCGGCAGCTGACCGCCCCGTTCGACAACATCCCCGGCTGACGGCGGCCCGTCGCGCGACCGGGGGTGCCCCGTCAGGCGCTGCTGCTCTCCTCCGGGACGCGGGCCGGCGGGCCCAGGTCGGCCGGGCCGACGCCCGCGCGGCGGGCCAGGGCGACGGCGGCGAGGGTGGAGTGGACGCCCAGTTTGCCGAGGACGTTCTGCATGTGGGTGCGCACGGTGTGCGGGGACAGGTACAGGCGCTCGGCGACCGCCTTGCGCCCCAGGCCGGCGACCATGCACCGCAGGACCTCCCGCTCGCGCGGGGTGAGGGACTCCACCAGCCGTTCGCTCTCGGTGCGGTGCTTGCGGGCCGCGGTCAGCTCGCGCAGCACGCCGGTGAGCAGCGCGGGCGGCAGGTGCGTCTCGTCGCGCAGCACGCCCCGCACCACGGTGAGCAGTCTGCTCAGCGAGCAGTCCTTGGCCACCCAGCCGGAGGCCCCGGCCTGGAGGGCGAGGGCGGCCCGGCGCGGGTCGTCCCTGTCGGCGAGGACGACGGTGCGGACCTGCGGGTGGGCCGCGCGCACGCCGCCGACCAGCGCGATGCCGTCCACGAGGCCGTCCTCGTCGCCGTCCTGCACGGGCACGGCGGGACGGCCGCCCGGTGCTCGGCCGCCCAGGTCGGCGTCGACGAGCAGCACGTCGAACCGGCGGCCCTCGGCGGCGGCGCGTTCCAGACAGCGCAGGGCGGCGGGACCGCTGCCCGCGGCGGACACGTCGACGTCGGGTTCCGCCGCCAGGGCCGCGGCGAGCGACTCGGCGAAGATGCGGTGGTCGTCGACGACCAGGACTCGGATGCGAACCACGAAACCCCCTTCCCCTGCCTCTCCGTAGAGCAGGGGATTACCCCGGCATCGGGAGACGACACCACCGGCACACGACGGGAAGCCCTCGCTTCCGTCGCGCGGGGACGCCGGACGGACCGCCGCGGGACCCGCCCGGCCGCTGCCGCGCGGTGACCGCACTGCCGCCCGGGCGTCCTGCCCGGCTGTCCCGCTCTCCGACCGGCACCGGCCCCCACCGGCGCTGTGCTTCAGAGTACGGGCGGGCGCCGGGAGCGGAAGGAGATTTGCAGAACTGGCGCTCCCGCGCGT
The DNA here is from genome assembly GCF_056323165.1 of Streptomyces sp. 3-6. Classification (NCBI taxonomy): domain Bacteria; kingdom Bacillati; phylum Actinomycetota; class Actinomycetes; order Kitasatosporales; family Streptomycetaceae; genus Streptomyces; species Streptomyces sp. 3-6. Next base: position 225,622 of record NZ_JBWHZP010000003.1, on the reverse strand, counting down.
TTATGGTGAGCCCCATGTTTCGTCTGGAGACAGAAGTCGACAAGGCACGACGTGATCTGCTCCGCAGACGGCTCAGGGACACCAACACGGCGGCCTCCCCGGTGCTGCGCGCGCTGCGCGGGACCCCCGGCGAACGCGCGTCGGCTTTGCACGTGTGGGTGATCGACTCCGACGACGCGCTGGCCGGCGGTCTGGTCGGCCACACCTGGGCGACGTGGCTGCACGTGACGTACCTCTGGGTCGACGCCCGGCACCGCGGGGCGGGCATCGGGTCCCGGATCCTGGCCGAGGCGGAACGCCTCGCGGTCACCGAACGGGGGGCCCGGCACGCGCGGGTGGAGACCTGGGACTTCCAGGCGCCGGACTTCTACCGCCGGCGCGGCTACGAGGTGGTGTGCGCGATCCCCGACTACCCGCCGGGAATCACCGAGTACACGCTGACCAAGCCCCTGCGCTGAGCGGGGGTCACCGCAGGCGGCGGGCCCCCTCGGAGGGGACCGCCTCGAAGGTGCGCGGCGCGGTGAAGCGGGCCGCGGCGAAGGCCTCCTCGACCGCCTTGGTGACGGCGGGGACGGTGTCCTCGTCGGTGAGGACGATGGCCGAGCCGCCGAAGCCGCCGCCGGTCATCCGGGCGCCGAGGGCGCCGGCGGACAGGGCGGTCTCGACGGTCAGGTCGAGTTCCGGGCTGGAGACGCGGAAGTCGTCGCGCAGCGAGGCGTGCCCCTCCACCAGGACGGGCCCGATGGCCCGGGTGTCGCCCGCCCGGAGCAGTTCCACCACGCGCCGCACCCGCTCGTTCTCCGTCACGACGTGGCGGACCAGCCGGCGCACCTCCTCCTCGTCGCCGAGGCGGGCGAGCGCCGCGTCCAGCTCGGCGTGCGGGATGTCGCGCAGCGCGTCGACGCCCAGCAGGGCGGCGCCCCGCTCGCAGCCCTCGCGGCGCCGGCCGTACTCGCCCTGGCTGTGGCTGTGCTCGACGCGGGTGTCGACGACGAGCAGGCGCATGCCCTCGGCGGCCAGGTCGAAGGGGATCTGCCGCCGGGTCAGGTCGCGGGTGTCGAGGAACAGCGCGTGGCCGGCCTCGCAGCAGGCGGACGCGGTCTGGTCCATGATGCCGACGGGGGCGCCGACGTAGGCGTTCTCCGCGCGCCGGCACAGCAGGGCGAGTTCGCCGCCGTCCAGGCCGAGGCCGTACAGGTCGTTCAGGGCGAGGGCGACGGACACCTCCAGGGCCGCCGAGGAGGACAGTCCGGCGCCCGGGGGGACCGTGGAGGACAGGTGGACGTCGGCGCCGGTGACCGGGTGGCCGGCCTCGCGCAGCGCCCAGACCACGCCGGCCGGGTAGGCGGTCCAGGCGCGGTCGGTGCCGGGGGCGAGGTCGTCGACGGCGATCTCGGTGACGGGTGCGCCGATGTCGGCCGAGTGCAGGCGCAGCAGGCCGTCGGTGCGGGGGGAGACGGCCGCCGTGGTGCGGTGGGGCAGGGCGAACGGCATGACGAAGCCGTCGTTGTAGTCGGTGTGCTCGCCGATCAGGTTGACCCGGCCGGGCGCCGCCCAGACGCCGTCCGGCTCGGCTCCGTACAGCTCGGTGAAGCGCTGCGTGACCTGCTCTGTCGCCATCACTGCTCCCTCGTCAGGTGCTGTGCGAACTCCCACGCGTCCCGGACGATCGCGGCGAGGTCGGTGCGGGTGGGGGTCCAGCCCAGCCGGGCGCGGGCGGTGTCGGCGGAGGCGACGAGGACCGCGGGGTCGCCGGGCCGGCGGGGGGCGACGACCTCGGGGACGGGGTGGCCGGTGACGCGGCGGACGGTCTCGACGACCTCGCGGACGGAGAAGCCGTTGCCGTTGCCGAGGTTGCACACCAGGTGCTCGCCGGGGACGGCGGCGTCCAGGGCGAGCAGGTGGGCCTCGGCGAGGTCGGCGACGTGGATGTAGTCGCGGACGCAGGTGCCGTCGGGGGTGGGGTAGTCGTCGCCGTAGACGGAGACGGCCTCGCGGCGGCCCTGGGCGACCTGGAGGACGAGGGGGATCAGGTGGGTCTCCGGCTGGTGCCGCTCGCCGTACGCGCCGTGGGCGCCGGCGACGTTGAAGTAGCGCAGCGAGACGGCGCCCAGGCCGTGGGCGGCGGCCTCGCCGGCGATCATGTGGTCGACGGCCAGCTTGGAGGCGCCGTAGGGGTTGGTGGGGCGGGTGGGCGCGGACTCGGTGAGGGGGAGCCGGTCGGGTTCGCCGTAGGTGGCCGCGGTGGAGGAGAACACCAGCCGCCGCACGCCCGCCTCGCGCATCGCGCCGAGCAGGGCCAGGGTGCCGCCGACGTTGTTGTCCCAGTACTTCTCGGGGCGGGTGACCGACTCGCCGACCTGGGAGAAGGCGGCGAAGTGCAGGACGGCGTCGTAGGAGGGGTCCAGCCACTTGGCGGCGTCGCGGATGTCGCCCTCGATGAAGGCCGCCCCCGCGGGGACCCCGGCGCGGAAGCCGGTGGAGAGGTCGTCGAGCACGACGACCTCGTGACCGGCCGTCAGCAGGTGGTCGGCGACGACGCTGCCGACGTATCCGGCGCCCCCGGTGACCAGGTACTTGCCGCTCATGAACTCGCTACCTCCCGCAGTCGCTGGGCCGCCCGTTCCGGCGGCACGTCGTTGATGAACACGTTCATGCCGGATTCGGAACCCGCGAGGAACTTCAGCTTGCCGGAGGTGCGGCGGACGGTGAAAAGCTCGAGGTGCAGGGCGAAGTCGTCGCGGGTGAGCCCGTCGGACTCCACCGGTCCGCGGAACGGCGCCTGGTGCCAGGCCGCGATGTACGGGGTGGGCGGTTCCGCCTCGCCAAAGATGCGGTCGAAGCGCCCCAGCAGTTCCAGGTAGAGGCGGGGGAATTCGGCGCGGGCGGCCTCGTCCAGGGCGAGCAGGTCGGGCACCCGGCGCTTGGGGTAGAGGTGCACCTCGTAGGGCCAGTGCGCGGCGTACGGCACGAAGGCGGCCCAGTGTTCACCCTCCAGGGCGACCCGCTCGCCGGCGAGTTCGCGGCGGAGCACCACGTCGAAGAGGTTCTCCCCGCCGGACGCCCGTTTGTGTGCGGCCACCTGGCGGAGCATCAGGGCGGTGCGGGGGGTGGTGAAGGGGTAGGCGTAGATCTGCCCGTGCGGGTGCTGGAGCGTGACCCCGATCTCGGCGCCCCGGTTCTCGAAGCAGAAGACCTGTTCGACGGAGGGCAGGTGCGACAGCTCGGCGGTCCGGTCGGTCCAGGCGTCCAGGACGAGCCGGGCCTGCCGCTCGCTCAGGTCGGCGAAGGAGGCGTCGTGGTCGGAGGTGAAGCAGACGACCTCGCAGCGCCCCGAGTCGCCGGCCAGGGACGGGAAGCGGTTCTCGAAGACGACCACGTCGTAGGAGCTGTCGGGGATCTCGCTGAGCCGGTCCCCGCGGGAGGGGCACAGGGGGCACTGGTCGGCGGGCGGGTGGTAGGTGCGGGCCTGGCGGTGGGAGGCGATGGCGACCCGGTCGCCGAGCAGGGGGTCGTGGCGGATCTCGGAGGTGGTGACGGTGGGGGCGAGGGGGCGGCGGTCGGGCGCGTCGCGCACGGTGGCGTCGCTGAGGTCGTAGTAGATGAGCTCACGACCGTCGGCCAGTCGGGTCGAGGTCTTCTTCACGCCGGACGCTCCATTCGGGCCGCTCGGATCAGGACGCCAGTCTCACCGTCTCTTCCAACAGAACCCAACGTACCAAAACACAACCCCTCAGACCTGCTCAACATCACAATCAAACAAAGACCACCATCAGAAGTGTTCATTTTCTGAACGCAGAGGCGTAGGTTCCGCCCCGTATCGGTTCGCGCAACGAAGCGAGTACTCATGCACACCCCCACATCCCCCGCCCTGCTCGCCGCCGAGCTGCGGCTGCCGACGAACTGGCTCGACTACACGATCCTCGGGATCTACTTCGTGGTCGTCCTCGGCATCGGCTTCGCCGCCCGCCACTCGGTGAAGACCAGCCTGGACTTCTTCCTCTCCGGACGGTCCCTGCCCGCCTGGATCACCGGCCTGGCGTTCATCGCCGCCAACCTGGGCGCCACCGAGATCCTCGGCATGGCCGCCAACAGCGCGCAGTACGGCGTCTACACCACGCACTGGTACTGGATCGGCGCCATCCCCGCCATGGTCTTCCTGGGCCTGGTGATGATGCCCTTCTACTACGGCAGCAAGGTCCGCTCGGTCCCCGAGTTCCTGCTGCTGCGCTTCGACAAGGGCGCCCACCTGCTCAGCGCGATCCTCTTCGCGGCCGCCGCGATCCTGATCGCCGGGGTGAACCTCTACGCCCTCGCCATCGTCGTGGAGGCCCTGCTGGGCTGGCCCCAGTGGGTGTCCATCGTCGTCGCCGGGTTCTTCGTGCTCGCCTACATCACCCTCGGCGGCCTCTCCTCGGCCATCTACAACGAGGTGCTGCAGTTCTTCGTCATCCTCGCCGCGCTCATCCCGATCACCGTGCTCGGACTGAAGAGCGTCGGCGGCTGGGACGGCCTGTCCGACTCCCTCACCGCGGCACGCGGCGACAACTTCATGACCGCCTGGGGCGGCACCGGCATCGGCAGCGACAACCCGCTGGGCGCCAACTGGCTGACCATCGTGCTCGGCCTCGGCTTCGTCCTCTCCTTCGGCTACTGGACGACCAACTTCGCCGAGGTGCAGCGCGCGCTGTCCGCGAAGAACCTCTCGGCGGCCCAGCGCACCCCGCTCATCGCCGCCTTCCCGAAGATCTTCATCGTCTTCCTGGTGATGATCCCGGGCCTGGTCGCCGCCGTCCTGGTCCCGAAGATCGGCACCGCCGGGTCGGACCTGCAGTACAACGACGCGATCCCCTACCTGATGCAGCAACTCCTGCCCAACGGCGTGCTCGGCATCGCGGTGACCGGTCTGCTGGCCGCGTTCATGGCGGGCATGGCGGCGAACGTGTCCTCGTTCAACACCGTCTTCACCGCCGACATCTGGCACCGGTACGTGGTCAAGGACCGCGAGGACGCCTACTACGTCCGCTTCGGCCGCCTGATCACCGCCATCGGGGTGCTCGCGTCCATCGGCACGGCCTTCCTGGCGTCCTCGTTCTCCAACATCATGGCCTACCTCCAGACGCTGTTCTCCTTCTTCAACGTGCCGATGTTCGTGGTGTTCATCATCGGCATGTTCTGGAAGCGCGCGTCGATGAAGTCCGGCTTCTGGGGACTGCTCGCCGGCACCACCGCCGCGATGGTGAACTACTTCGTGTTCTACAAGCAGGGCGTCATCGGCATCCCCACCGACCAGGGGGCCAACTTCGTCTCCGCGATCGCCGGCTTCGTCGCCGGCGGCGTGGTCATGGTGGCGGTGTCCCTCTTCACCGCGCCGAAGCCGGCCGCGGACCTGGAGGGCCTCGTCTACGGCACCCGTTCCCCGGGCATGGCGGAACCGCCGGCCGAGGGCGACGACGCCTGGTACCGCAAGCCCGCCCTGCTCGGCTGGGGCGCGGTGATCCTGGCCGCCGCCTGCTACATCCCGTTCTCGTTCTGATCACGTCCCGGCCGGGAAGGCGATCACGCCCGACCGGGGAGATGGAGAGACCATGTCCGAGCACTACTCCGACCGTGACCTGCAGCGGGAGATCTCCGAGCTGGAGGCCAAATCCACCACGGCCGCCCGCCTCTTCGACATCCGCCGCATCATCGGCGTCCTGTTCGTCGTGTACGGGATCATCGTCACGATCGCGGGCATCGTGGCGTCCGACGAGGACATCGACAAGGCGGAGGGCGTCAACATCAACCTGTGGACGGGGCTGGGGATGCTCGTCCTGGGCCTGCTGTTCCTGCTCTGGCTGAAGCTGCGGCCCACCGCCCCGCCCCCGCCGGACGTCCTGACGGACGACGACGGCACGCCCGACGGGACACCCGGCGGTGACCGGGGGGCCGGTGGGGCCGGCGGCCCCGGTGGACCCGGCGACTCCGGGAAGGGCTGAGCCGGCTCGTCGCGAGGGCGGGGCCGGCGGCGGACACGCCGGACCGGGCCCCGCCGTCGCCCTGCGGGGCCCGCCTCGCCGCGCGAGTCCCGCCTCACGGTGCGGGTCCCGCCTCGCCGTACGGGTCCCATATCGCGGTGCGCGTACCGCCTCGCCGTACGGGTCCCATATCGCGGTGCGCGTACCGCCTCGCCGTACGACTCCCGCCTCACGGTGGGAGTCCCGCCTCGCCGCGCGGGCCGACGGCCCGCCCCCGGCCGGTCGGCGGTGGCCGCTCACGGCTCCCGGGTCGGTGGGACGGCGGGACGCAGCGGTCCGGCCCGGTCCAGCAGGCCGGTGCGGGCCGCCAGTGCCGCCGCCTCCAGCCGGGAGCCCACCCCCAGCTTCATCAGGACCCGCTGGACGTGCGTCCGGGCCGTCGACGGGGCGATGCCCATGCCCGCCGCGATCTGCCGGGTGTCCTCGCCCTCCGCGACCCGGACCAGCACCTCCACCTCGCGCGGGGTCAGCATCCGCAGCAGCCGCTGCCCCTCGTCGTCCGGCTGCGCCGCCGGGTGGAGCAGTTCCCCGAACGCCCCCTGGAGCAGTTGCGGCGCCACCGCGGCCTCCCCGGCGCGCGCCTTCATGATCGCGCGCTCGACCGTCTCGATGCGCTCGTCGTGCCGCACGTAGCCGGACGCCCCGGACGCGAACGCCGCCGCGATCCCGCGCGGACTGGGCACCGGGCCCAGCACCAGCACCGCCACCTGCGGCCGTTCCCGCTTGATCTTCACCACCGGGTCGAAGATGCCCGGCTCGGCCGGTGCCGCCGTGCCCAGCACGCACACCTCCGGCGCCCGGCTGATCACCAGGTCCGCGGCCCCCGCCACGGGCGCCGCCGCGGCCAGCACCCGGTGCCCCCGCAGCTTCAGCGCCGAGGCCAGCGCCTCCGCCAGCAAGCGGTGGTCGTCGACCACCATCAGCCGCACTGCCATCCCACAACCCCCCACGTCCCCCACCGGACACCCACGCACACCCGCGACGCCCCCGCGCCCATCCCCTGGATGCCCCCGGAAGCTACACGCTTGTTCGACGTCGCGCTCCCCCTACCGGCGAGAATCGCCCCGGATCACCGAAATTCTCTCATTCGCAGGCGAAGGGCACCGGATGCGCGGTACGCGCACGGCCCCGCCCCTGAGCGGGGACGGGGCCGTGGGGGCGGAGGACCGGAACCGATCAGCCGGTTCCGAACGCGACCACCAGGTATTCCTTCCTGCTGCTCTCGTAGTCACTGGCGAACACGGCCGACATGTAGAGCCGTCCGTCCGCGAACAGGATCTCCGAGTACTCGGGCAGCATGCCCGTCTCGGCGTCGCGCACCGCCTTGTCCGCCGGGTTGCGCAGTAGCGTCGTCGACTTGAAGGAGCCGCCGTCGATGCTGACGATCTCGCCGCCCTTGTCGTACGGGGGCCGCTTGTAGGCGATGATGTTGGCGCCGTCCATGCGCAGCGGGGTCAGCGTGTAGCCGTCGCCCGCGTCGGCCCGCTCGCCGGTCTGCTTGCCGGTGGCCAGGTCGAAGGCGACGACCTCGTTGGTGTCGCTGTACTCGCCGCTTCCCTCGTGCTCCTCGGTCGCGATGTACAGCTTGTCCTTGCCGACGGCGAGCCCGGAGCACTTCTCGATCTTGGTGATGCCGTCGCAGCGGGCCGCGTAGTCGTCGCCGGGGGCGGAGATGCGGGCGCGCAGCTTGCCGGTCTTGTTGTCGACGGAGAAGAAGTCCGAGATGCCGCTGCCGTCGCCGGCCGAGTCGCCGACGTCGGCGGCCACGACCAGCGGGTCGGTGGACACCACGCTCGCGTACTCGATGCCCTCGCTCATCTTGTACTCGGTGACCACCTTGCCGGACTTGGGGTCGATGGTCTGGATGTGCAGCTGGCGCTGCGAGTACGGGCCGCACTTGCGCACGGCGACGAGCTTCGGGCCGCCTCCGTAGCCGGAGTCGTAGCAGGAGTCGGACGGCTTGGGCGCCCACCGCTGCTTGCCGTCGCTGATGTCCCAGGCGGCGCCGCCGCTGGTGCTGCCCGCGGCGACGGTGTCACCGCTGACGGTGACGTTGTTGAAGCTGATCGGCCGGGTGCCCGCCTTGGCGGTCTTGCTCCACAGCTCCTTGCCCTCGTCCAGGTCGATCGCCGCGACCTCGGTGCAGGACTGCGGCTCGGACTTGGTGGGCATCTCGGGCTTGTAGACGATCGCCGTCCTGTTGTCCTCGGTGGCGTGCTTGCTGGCCTCGCACACCGGACCGGGCAGCTCGATGGTCCACAGCTTGGTGCCCTTGTCGCGGTCGTAGCCGACGATCTCGGCGATGCCGCTCTTGGCGTACACCGTGTCGGTGAGCCAGGAGCCGGCGGTGACGATGGTGCTGCTGTCCTTGGGCGGCTTCGGCGACGGCACCTGGAACAGGACCTTGGAGGCGGGGTCGTCCGGGGCCTTCTCGGCGGAACCGGAGGTGCCGCCGCTCGTGCCGCCGGTGTCGCCGCCCTTGTCGTCCTCGCCGGCCTTGCCGTCCCGGTCGCCGCCGTCGTCCGCGGTGGTCTGCTTGTCGTCGTCCTTGACGTTCGCGTAGAGCACGCCGCCGCCGATGATCAGGGCGATGGCCGTGACCGCTGCGACGATGATCGCCAGCTGGGCGTTGACCTTGCGGCCGCCGCCCGGCGGCTGGGCCTGCGGCTGCATCGGCACGGTGGCGTGCGGGTAGCCGTAGCCGGGCTGACCGTACGGGCCGGGCTGCTGCGGCTGGCCGTAGGGCGTGGTCTGGCCGTAGCCGGCCGGCGGGGTCGGGTGCCCGTACGGGTTCGGCTGCCCGCCCGGGTAGCCGTAACCGGCCGGGGGCTGCTGCGGGTAGCCGTAACCGGGGCCCTGCGGAGGCGTCGGCGGGCCGGCCGGGGGCGGGGCCTGCGGGTAGCCGTAGCCGGGCTCGGGGGCCTGGGCCTTGGTGAGGTCCGGGCCGGCCGGGGCGGCGGGCGGCTGCGCCGGCGGGGCGGGCCGGGCGGCCGACTGGTCCGGCTGCTGCGGGGGCTGTGCCTGCTCCGGCTGCTCCGGCTGCGGGGCGTCCGCGGACGCTTCCGGTCGCGCCTGCGCGGAGGGCTGCTGGTCCGGCTGCGGCGCGGGGTCCTGCGGCGGGCCGAATCCCGGCTGCTGCGGGGGCTCGTTGGGCGGCTGGGGCGGCTGGGTCATGACGGGAACACCTCGGTGACGGGGACGGGCGACGGGGAAGTGACCGGACGGAGCGAGGGCGCCGGCCGCCGTCGGCCGACGCTCCTCACCGCTGTCACGCGCCTCACTTGCCGTAGGCGAGCATCAGCTTCTCCTTCGCGTCGTCATTGCCGGACAGCCGCGTGGTCGAGATGTAGAAGCGCCCGTCGACCCAGTCGACGGTCTTGTTGAAGAAGCCGTTCTCGATCCGTGCGACGCCCTGCGGGTTCTGCATCAGCTTGACCGGCTTGTGGCTGCTGCCGGTCAGGGGGATGGACACGACCTGGCCGCCCGCGTCGTAGGACGGGTCCACGTAGGCGATGAGCTTGCCGCCCTCGACCTTGACGGGCCGCATGGGCTCGGCCACGGGGGACTTCACCCGCCACTTCTCCTTGCCGGTGGCCAGGCTGACGGCGACGATCTCGTTGGCCCCGGTGCGGGCCTCGGTGGGCAGGTAGAGCGTGTCGGCGTCGGCGGCGACGCCCTCGCAGCCCTCCAGGTTCCGGGCGAGGATGGCCCAGCCGCACTGGGGGGCGAAGTCCTCGTCGAAGCCGACCTGGGAACGGAACTTCCCGGTGGACGTGAAGGTGGAGATGTTCCACGCCTTCTTGTCGTTGTTGGTGCTGTAGATGACCACCGGGTCGACGGAGTAGGCGCGCGAGATGCGCCAGCCCTTGTCGAACTTCTGGGTCCACTTCACCTTGCCGGTCTTCGGGTCCAGCTCGCGCAGCTGGTCGTGCGCGTTCTTGCCGCCGGCGCCGCACGAGGCGACCTGGAGCAGCTTCTCGCCGCCCGCGAAGGCGGTCGGGAAGCAGGCGTCGCCGTACTTCTTGCTGTCGAACAGCTTCTTGCCGCTGTTGACGTCGTACGCGGTGCCGGACTGCGAGCGGCCCACCATGAGGGTGTCGCCCGCCAGGGACATCTCGATGGAGGTGGCGCTGTCGAACAGGGCGCCGTCGGCGACCTCCTCGGACCAGCCCTTCTTGCCGGTCCTCAGGTCGACCTGCTGGAGCTGGTTGCACTTGGCGCGGCTGCTGCTGCCGCTCATGGAGGCCACGACGATCTTGTCGTCGTCCGTGGTGCCCTTGGTGACGGCGCAGATCTTCTCCGGGAAGGTCAGCGCCTCCCAGGCGGGGCTGCCGTCGGCGACCTTGTACGCGAACAGCTGCTTGTAGGCGGCCTTCACCGCCGTGTCGCCGGTGATCCACATGCCGGGGGCCTCGGCGCCGGAACCGGGGGCGTCGGGCGCCTCCTTGTACCAGAGCACCTTGGACTCGCCCGCCTGGCGGCCCTCGTTGAGATCCTCGGGGTCGGAGCCGCCGTCGCCGCTGCCGTCGCCGGGGTTGACCGGGTCGTCGGAGGCGGTGGGCTTCGGGTCGTCGCTCTTGCCGGCGACGGGCTTCTTGTCCTTGCCGCCGTCGTCACCGCCGACCAGGGCCCAGGTGGTGCCGCCGGCGACGAGCAGCGCCGCCACCGCGGCGGCGACGATCATGGCCGGTTTTCCCTTGAACGGGTTGCGCGAACCGCCCCCGCCGGGCGGGGTGCCGGGCGCCCCGGGGAACTGCGGCTGCGGGTAGCCGTAGCCGGGCTGGCCGTAGGGGCCGGGCTGCTGCGGCTGGCCGTAGGGGCCCTGCTGGTAGGGCCCGGGGGCGTAGGGACCGGGCTGCTGCCCGTAGGGGCCCGCCTGCTGCGGGGGCTGCTGCGGGTAGCCGTACCCGGGCTGCGGCGCACCGGACGGCGGTCCCTGCGGGGGCGGCGGCGTGGCGGGCTGCCCCGGCGGGGGCGGCGGCGTCCCGGGCGGGCCGAAGCCCCCTGCGGACTGCGGATCCTGCGGCGCTCCGAAGCCACCCTGCGGCGGCTGGTTGGGCGGCTGAGACATCAGCGCGTTCCCCCTTACTCACTGATTTTTAGCCACGCCCTGAGGTAGCGATGAACCCAGAGTCGTATTCAGACGTTTCTCAGACGGGCCCTTTCTATCACCCGGCACCGACACGTCACCGGGCCGCGTCCGCCCCTGTTCCCAAGGGAGGACCGGCCCGTGATGCCCCCGTTACGCGCCTTCACCGCCCCTTCACGACTCGCGCGCCCGTGCGCGCGCCCCGGGGCGCGCGGTCAGGCGTCCTCGGCGAGTTCCAGCCACCGCAGCTCCAGCTCCTCGCGCTGACCAGTCAGTTCCCGCAGCTCGGCGTCGAGTTCGGCCACTTTCGCGAAGTCGGTGGCGTGCTCGGCGATGGCCGCGTGCAGCGCGGTCTCCCGCTCGGACACCTTGTCCAGCCGGCGTTCGATCTTCTGCAGTTCCTTCTTGGCGGCGCGCTGGTCGGCGGCGCTGCGCTCCGGCGCCGTGGCCGGGGTCACGGCGGCCGGGGCGGCCGGCGCCGAGGCGGCGGCGGCCTCCTCCATCCGCCTGCGGCGCTCCAGGTACTCGTCGATGCCGCGCGGCAGCATCCGCAGGGTGCCGTCACCGAGGAGGGCGAAGACGCGGTCGGTGGTGCGCTCGATGAAGAACCGGTCGTGGGAGATGACGATCATCGAGCCGGGCCAGCCGTCGAGGAGGTCCTCCAGCTGGGTGAGGGTCTCGATGTCGAGGTCGTTGGTGGGCTCGTCGAGGAAGAGCACGTTGGGCTCGTCCATGAGCAGCCGCAGCAGCTGCAGGCGGCGCCGCTCACCGCCGGACAGGTCCCCGACGGGCGTCCACTGCTTCTCCTTGCCGAAGCCGAAGGTCTCGCACAGCTGCCCGGCGGTCATCTCGCGCCCCTTGCCGAGGTCGACGCGCTCGCGCACCTGCTGCACGGCCTGCAGGACCCGCCAGGTGGGGTCGAGTTCGGCGACCTCCTGGGAGAGGTAGGCCAGCTTGACGGTCCTGCCGACGCGGATGCTGCCGCCGGCGGGCTGCACGGTGCCCTCGCTGCGGGCGGCCTCGGTGAGCGCGCGCAGCAGGGACGTCTTGCCGGCGCCGTTGACGCCGACCAGGCCGACGCGGTCGCCGGGGCCGAGCTGCCAGGTGACGTGCTGGAGAAGCACCTTCGGTCCGGCCTGGACGGTGACGTCCTCCAGGTCGAAGACCGTCTTTCCCAGCCGTGAGGAGGCGAACTTCATCAGCTCGCCGGTGTCCCGGGGCGGGGGCACGTCCTTGATCAGCTCGTTGGCGGCCTCCACCCGGAAGCGCGGCTTCGACGTCCGCGCGGGGGCGCCACGGCGCAGCCAGGCCAGCTCCTTGCGGACCAGGTTCTGCCGCTTGGCCTCCTCGGTGGCGGCGATGCGCTCGCGTTCGGCGCGCGCGAAGACGTAGTCGGAGTAGCCGCCCTCGTACTCGTACACGTCGCCGCGCTGCACGTCCCACATGCGGGTGCAGACCTGGTCGAGGAACCAGCGGTCGTGGGTGACGCAGACGAGCGCGGAGCGGCGGGCGCGCAGGTGCTCGGCGAGCCAGGCGATGCCCTCCACGTCGAGGTGGTTGGTGGGCTCGTCGAGGACGATCAGATCCTGCTCCTCGATGAGCAGCTTGGCCAGCGCGATGCGCCGCCGCTCGCCGCCGGACAGCGGGCCGATGACGGTGTCCAGGCCCTTGGGGAAGCCGGGCAGGTCCAGCCCGCCGAACAGTCCGGTCAGCACGTCCCGGACCTTGGCGTTGCCGGCCCACTCGTGGTCGGCCAGGTCGCCGATGACCTCGTGGCGGACGGTGGCGGCGGGGTCGAGGGAGTCGTACTGGGTGAGCACGCCGATGCGCAGCCCGCCGGAGTGCGTCACCCGGCCGGTGTCGGCCTCCTCCAGCTTGGCGAGCATCCGGATGAGGGTGGTCTTGCCGTCTCCGTTGCGTCCGACGACCCCGATCCGGTCCCCTTCGGAGACGCCGAGCGACACCCCGTCGAGCAGCGCACGGGTGCCGTACACCTTGCTCACGTTCTCGACATTGACCAGGTTGACGGCCATTTCTCTCCTGCCCGGTGGATCGATCAGCTTTCCAGCGTAGGGCCTGGCGGGGGACGCTCCGCGCACGAGGTGACCGTCACTCGGTGTCATGACGTGATCGGAAAGAGGCGACTGCCTGGCGACTGCCTTGGTATCGGCAGCAGGACCCCGTCCAGGGGAGGAACCATGATCGACCTGACCGCCATGGACGCGCTCTGAGCCGCTCCCTCTCAGAGAACCGTCGCCCCGGGTACCGGTCCCGCCGCCGTGCGCACCGTGCGGCAGGTGTCCGAAGTGCGCAGCGCGTCGGCGATCGACTCCGCCGTGTCCGCGTCCCGCGCCAGGAACGCCGTGGTCGGCCCCGACCCCGAGACCAGCGAGGCCGCCGCTCCCGCCGCGTGCCCGGCCGCCAGCGTGTCGGCCAGTTCCGGGAACAGCGACAGCGCGGCCGGCTGGAGGTCGTTGGAGACGGCGGCGGCGAGCGCGTCGACGTCCCCCTTGGCGAGGGCGGCGAGCAGGTCCTGCGAGGCGGTGGGCTCGGGGATGTCCCGGCCCTCCGCCAGGCGGTCGAACTCGCGGAACACCGCCGGGGTGGACAGCCCGCGCGGGGCCATCGCGAACACCCAGTGGAAGGTGCCCCCGACCTCCAACTCCGTCAGCCGCTCGCCCCGCCCGGTCCCGAGGGCGGCCCCGCCGACCAGGCTGAACGGCACGTCGCTGCCCAACTCGGCGCAGATGCCGAGGAGTTCCTCGCGCGAGGCGCCCGTGCCCCACAGCGCGTCGCAGGCGAGCAGCGCGCCCGCGCCGTCCGCGCTGCCGCCCGCCATGCCGCCGGCGACGGGGATGTCCTTGGCGATGTGCAGGTGCACGTCGGCCGGGCGGCCGTAGCGCTCGGCGAGGGCGAGGGCGGCCCGGGCGGCCAGGTTGGTGCGGTCCAGGGGGACCTCGCCGGCGTCGGTGCCGGCGCAGGTCACGCGCGGGCCGCCGGGCGACTCGGTGGCGGTGACCTCGTCGTACAGGCCGACGGCGAGGAAGACGTTGGCCAGGTCGTGGAAGCCGTCGGGCCGGGCCGCGCCGACCGCGAGCTGGACGTTGACCTTGGCGGGGACACGGACGGTGACGCCTGCGCTCACGCGGCGGACTCCTTGCTCGGGGCGTGTTCGGCGATCCGCGCGAACTCCTCGACGGTCAGCGACTCCCCGCGCGCCTGCGGGGACACCCCGGCCGCGACCAGGGCGGCCTCGGCCGCCGCGGCAGAACCGGCCCACCCGGCGAGCGCGGCCCGCAGGGTCTTGCGGCGCTGCGCGAAGGCCGCGTCGACGACGGCGAAGACCTCGCGCCGGGAGGCGGTGGTCCTCGGCGGCTCGGCGCGGCGGACCAGGGACACCAGCCCGCTGTCGACGTTGGGCGCGGGCCAGAAGACGGTCCGCCCGATGGCGCCCGCCCGCTTGACCTCCGCGTACCAGTTGGCCTTGACCGAGGGCACGCCGTACACCTTCGAGCCGGGCGCGGCGGCGAGCCGGTCGGCGACCTCGGACTGGACCATGACGAGGGTGCGCTCGATGCTCGGGAACGTCTCCAGCATGTGCAGCAGCACCGGCACGGCGACGTTGTAGGGGAGGTTGGCGACCAGCGCCGTCGGAGCGGGACCGGGCAGCTCGGTGACGTGCATCGCGTCGGAGTGGACCAGCGCGAACCGGTCGGCGCGCTCGGGCATCCGGGCCTCGACGGTGGCGGGCAGGGCGGCGGCCAGGACGTCGTCGATCTCGACGGCGGTGACCCGGTCGGCGGCCTCCAGCAGCGCCAGGGTGAGCGAACCGAGCCCCGGGCCGACCTCGACGACCACGTCGTCGGGGCGCACCTCGGCGGTGCGGACGATGCGGCGGACGGTGTTGGCGTCGATGACGAAGTTCTGGCCGCGCTGCTTGGTCGGCCGTACACCGAGGGCCGCCGCGAGGTCGCGGACGTCGGCGGGGCCCAGGAGGGCGTCGGGGGTGGGGCTGGTCACGGGACAAGGGTACGGGGCGCCGGGACCGCCCCGGTCACGCGCGGGGACCGGGGCGGCGGCGGGGACGGGGGCGGGCCGGGGGTGCGCGGCGCACGGCACGGGGCGGGGGTGCGCGGCGGTGGCCGGGTGTGCGCGGCGCGGGAGGCCGACGGCCCACGGCCGGCTGTCGGCTGTCGGCTGTCGGGGCCCGCGGGCGTTCAGTCGAGCAGCCGGGGGCCGCAGTGCGGCCACGGGCTGGTGCCGCTGCGGGCGTACAGCTGCTGCGCGCGGTACGTCTGCTCCTCGGCCGGCGCGTCCTGGGGCCGGCCCCGGCCGCCCAGGCTCTGCCAGGTCCGGGTGTCGAACTGGTACAGCCCGCCGTACGTCCCGGAGGCGTCCACCGCGTCGGGCCGGCCGCCGGACTCGCAGAGCGCCAGCCTGTGCCAGGCGAGCCGTCCGGCCGGGGCGGGTGCCGGGCCGGTGCCGACCCGCACCTGCTGCGGGCGGGGTGCGCGGACCACCTCGGCGTGCAGCCTGCGCGGCTTCTGCCGGACCCCGTTGACCGTGCGGAGCGCGTACGTGACCCGGCGGACGCCCGGCCGGCCGGGCCGGTCGACGACCTCGGTGCCGCGCGGCAGGGAGCGGTCCTCGACCCGCACCTCGTCGAACGGGACGAGTTCGTCGCGGACCTCCCGGCCGTCGGTGATCCGCAGCACGGTGACCGTCTGGCCGTCGCGCGGGAAGCTGTCGGGGTCGACCGAGAGGGTGTCCTGGCCGCGCAGCCCGACCCCGGCCCGGTCGACGGCCTCGCGCACCGTCGCCGCGTCGGTGCGGATGGTGCGGGCCCGCCCGTCCGCCATGACCGTCACGGTCCGTTCGGTGCGCACCTCCAGGGCGAGGCCCTCCCGCCCGATCCGGCGGGAGCGCGAGGTGGACAGGCGGGCGCCCTCCGCGCGCACCCCGAGCTCGCGCAGCGCCCCCTCGACGGTGTCGGCGGTGGTCCACACCTCCCGGCGGCGGCCGTCCAGGGTGAGCACCAGGGGCCGGCCGTGGCGGACCTCGACCTCGTCGCCGTGGCCGAGTCCGGTGCCGGGCCCGGGGGTCACCACGTCGTGCGGGCCGACCCGTACGCCTTCCTCGGCGAGGAGTTCGGTGACGTCGTCGGCGAAGGTGTGCAGGGTGCGGGTCCGGCCGTCGACGTCGAGCCGGACCGCCTTGTCCTCGGCGACGAAGGCGGCCGTGCCCCCGGCCAGGAACGCGACGACGAGCGCCCGCGGCAACAGGCGGCGCAGGCTGTCCGCCCGGTCGGCGCAGCGGGCGCGGCGCCGGTGCGAGGAGCGGGGGCCGGGGGTGGGGCCGGGACTGCGAAGGGGGCCGGGGCCGGGGTTCGTGTCGGGTGCGGCACCGGGGCCGGGGGCGGTGTCGGCACCGGCGTCGGGCACGGTCTCGGACCAGGCGCCGGCAGCGGCCCCGGCTCCCGTGTCGGGAACGGTCCCGGACCAGGCGCCGGCGGCGGCCCCCGCCCCGGAGTCGAGCACGGTGGGCGGGCCGAACGGCGGCGGCCCGCCGGGGAGGCCGTACCCGACGGTCTCCGCGAGGTGCAGGGCGTCCCCGGGGATCGTCCGAGGGGCCGCGCCGTGCGCGGGGTGCGTCTCGAACCGCGCGTTGCTCACGCCGACACGCTCCAGGGTCAGAGGGCTCCGGTCGAACTCCCGCAACGTAGCCGAGCGCCGGTCACTCTCCCAAGCGACGCGACCACGGAACGTGTGCGCGAGGGCCGCTCCTCGATCGCCCGGTCAGTAGTCGAACGCGCGTGCCGTGTTGGCGCCGAGCGCGGCCGCCATCGTGTCCTCGTCGATCCCCCGTACGGCCGCCATGGCCCGCACGGTCACCGGCACCAGGTAGGGGGCGTTGGGCCGCCCCCGGTGGGGCACCGGGGTGAGGAAGGGGGCGTCGGTCTCGACCAGCACCAGGTCTAGCGGGGCGACGGCGAGGGCGTCGCGCAGGTTCTGGGCGTTCTTGAAGGTGACGTTGCCGGCGAAGGACATGAAGTACCCCGCGCGGGCGCAGATCCGCGCCATCTCCGCGTCCCCCGAGTAGCAGTGGAAGACGGTGCGCTCGGGGGCGCCCTCCTCCTTCAGCACGCGCAGGACGTCGGCGTGGGCGTCACGGTCGTGGATCACCAGGGTCTTGCCGTGCCGCTTGGCGATCTCGATGTGGGCGCGGAAGGACCGCTCCTGGGCCTCCTTGCCCTCCGGTCCGGTCCTGAAGTGGTCCAGCCCCGTCTCGCCGACGCCCTTGACCTGCGGCAGCGCGGCCAGCCGGTCGATCTCGGCGAGCGCCTCGTCCAGCGCCGCGTCGCCGCCGGGTGACCGCGCGCCCTGCCGGGACCAGCCGTCGGGGTCGCCGTGGACGATGCGCGGTGCCTCGTTGGGGTGGAGGGCCACGGTGGCGTGCACCGCGTCGTGCGCCGCCGCCGTCTCCGCCGCCCAGCGGGAGCCGTTGACGTCGCAGCCGACCTGCACGACCGTCTCCACGCCCACCGAGGCGGCCTTGGCGAGCGCCTCGTCCACGGTCCCGGACTGCATGTCGAGGTGGGTGTGGGAGTCCGCGACCGGCACCCGCAGCGGTTCGGGGAGCGGCGGGGCGGCGTTCTTGTCGGTGGCGTCGGCAGGCATGCCCCGATCCTACGGAAGGGCGCGCAGGTGCCGTCCGGGCCTCAGTCGGCGCCCCGGCTCGTCCGCAGTCGGCTCCCCGGCCGGGGTCTCAGTGGGCGCCCTGGCTCGGCCTCAGTGGGCGCTCCGGCCCGGCCTCAGTGAGCGCCCCGCAGGGAGCGCAGCAGGCCGGCCAGGTGCCAGGAGTGCTGCAGGTGCTCCCGGCGACGGGGTCCGGTGTCCGGCACCTCGGCGGGGCCGTCGGCCGGCGTCCGGGGGCCGACGGGGGCGGTCGTCCGGGGGCCGGTGCTCCGGGCGGAGGCGACGCGGGCGGACGCGACCCGGCCGGGGGGCAGGATCCGCACCAGGTGACCACCGCAGTTGCCGCACGTCGGCCGCCTCAGCGGAGAGGGCACGACGGCGCCGTTCGCGACGTAGACGAGCAGGTCCGCGCCGTCGGCCCGGGTGTGGTGCTCGATCTCGTACGTCTCCTCCCAGCCGAACCCGCACCGCATGCAGGCGAAGGAGTACGACTCGTTGACGACGGCGGTGGCACCTGCGCGCAGCCCGTGCGGCTGCCCTGCGTTCCCTGTCATGCCCGCTCCTGTCGGTCCGCTCGAGGGCCGGATCCGTTCCTGTCTCCAGTGGACTCCTCGGCGGCCCCGGAGGCACCCGGCCTGTGAACTGTTGGGAGCGATTTGGGCGTTCCTTGCCGGAACGACCGGTCCCCTTGGCCCGTCCGTGGGGCGACGGGGAGAAAACCGTGGGACGGGCGGCCCACCGGGCTGCCGGGGGTCATCGTCGGCTGCGGCCGGCCGCGAGTCACGGTCGGCCGCGGGCGGCCCGGGAGTCACCGCCGTTCGCGGACGGCCCGGGAGTCACGAGCGGCCCCGGGGTCACCGCTGTCCGCGGGCAGCCCGAAGGCACCGTCGTTCGCGGGCGGCCCCCCGGGCAGCCGGGAGTCACCGTCGGCTGCGGGCGGCCGCGAGTCACGGTCGGCCGCGGGCAGCCGGGAGTCACCGCCGTCCGCGCGCGGCCCCGCACCCCTGGGACGGACGACCGGCGGTCACCCGTCCGCCCGCTTGGCCGCCACCACCGCGTCGAACACCTCGCGCTTCGGCAGGCCCGCCTCCACCGCCACCGCCGCGATCGCCTCCTTGCGCCGCTCGCCGGCCTCCTCCCGCACCCGCACCCGGCGCACCAGCTCGTCGGCGTCCACGTCCCCGGGCCCCGGCTCGGGCGCCCCCTCCACGACGACGGTGATCTCGCCGCGCACGCCCTCGGCGGCCCACGCGGCCAGTTCGGCCAGCGGGCCGCGCCGGACCTCCTCGTAGGTCTTGGTCAGCTCGCGGCAGACGGCGGCCCGGCGGTCCGCGCCGAACACCTCGGCCATCGCGGCGAGGGTGTCGTCGAGGCGGTGCGGGGCCTCGAAGTAGACGAGGGTGCGCCGCTCCCCGGCGGCCTCCCGCAGCCGGCCCAGCCGCTCGCCGGCCTTGCGCGGCAGGAACCCCTCGAAGCAGAACCGGTCGACCGGCAGCCCCGACAGGGCGAGCGCGGTCAGCACGGCCGACGGCCCGGGCACCGCGGTGACCCGCACGTCCCGCTCGACGGCCGCGGCGACCAGCCGGTAGCCGGGGTCGGACACCGACGGCATGCCCGCGTCCGTCACCAGCAGCACGCGCGCCCCGCCCGTCAGCTCCTCGACCAGCTCGGGCGTGCGGGCGGACTCGTTGCCCTCGAAGTACGACACGACGCGCCCCCGGGGCGTGACGCCGAGCGCCTGGGTCAGCCGCCGCAGCCGCCGGGTGTCCTCGGCGGCGACGACGTCGGCGGCGGCGAGCTCCTCGGCGAGCCGGGGCGGGGCGTCGGAGACGTCGCCGATGGGAGTGCCTGCGAGTACGAGGGTTCCGGTCACTCCCCCATCCTCCCAGGGCCCGGCGCGGCCGGAGCCGGGCGACGGGACTCGCACCGCACGGTTCCCTACGATGGCGCGGTGACCAGTACCGCGTCCTCCACGGACACCCGGCAGGAGCAGGCGCCGCACGAGCAGCGGCCGTCGTGGCAGCACCGGCTGCGCCGTTTCGGCTACACGGCGTCGGGGCCCAGAGGCGACGTCCGCGACCAACTGGTCCCGCCGTACACCGAGCCCTCCGGGCGGCTCTGGTCGTCGCTGGGCGTGCCGCCGGACCGGGCACAGCGCCTCGTGCGCTGGTCGGGATGGGGCGGCCCGCTGCTGGTCACGCTGCTGGCGGGCGTCCTGCGGTTCTGGAACCTGGGCAGCCCCCGGGGCGTGATATTCGACGAGACGTACTACGCCAAGGACGCGTGGGCGCTGGTCCACCGCGGCTTCGAGGTCAACTGGGCGAAGAACGCCAACAGCCAGGTCCTGTCGTCCGGCGGGGACCTGCCCATCCCGACCGACGCGTCCTACGTGGTGCATCCGCCGGTCGGCAAGTACGTCATCGGGCTCGGCGAACTGATCTTCGGCTTCGACCCGTTCGGCTGGCGGTTCATGACCGCGCTGCTCGGCACGCTGTCGGTGCTGATGCTCTGCCGGATCGGGCGCCGGCTGTTCCGGTCCACGTTCCTGGGCTGCCTCGCGGGCGCGCTGATGGCCGTGGACGGGCTGCACTTCGTGATGAGCCGGACCGCGCTGCTCGACGGCGTGCTGATGTTCTTCGTGCTGGCCGCGTTCGGCTGCCTGCTCCTCGACCGGGACCGGGCCCGGGCGAAGCTCGCCGCCGCACTGCCCGTCGACGGGGACGGCCGGGTCCGCCCGAACGCCCGGATCGCCGAGGACACCCGGATCGGCTTCCGGCCGTGGCGGCTGGCGGCGGGGCTGATGCTGGGCCTCGCGATCGGCACGAAGTGGAACGGCCTGTACGTGATGGCCGCGTTCTGCGTGATGGCGGTGCTGTGGGACGTCGGCATGCGCAAGGTCGGGGGCGCCCACCACCCCTACCGGGCGGTGGTCCGCCGCGACCTGGGCTGGGCCTTCCTGTCGACGGTGCCGGTCGCCGTCGTCACCTACGTCGTCTCCTGGACCGGCTGGATCCTCTCCCCGTCCGACGGCACCGGCGGCTACTACCGCGACTGGGCGGTCAAGGACGGCCGCGACAGCGACTGGTCCTGGCTGTTCCCCGACTGGTGGCGCAGCCTGTGGCACTACGAGGCCCAGGTCTACGAGTTCCACGTCGGCCTGTCCTCGCCGCACACCTACGAGTCCAACCCGTGGAGCTGGCTGGTCACCGGCCGCCCGGTCTCCTACTTCTACGAGTCCCCGGCCCCCGGCACCGACGGCTGCCCGGCCGACGCGGCCGAGAAGTGCGCCCGCGAGGTCCTGGCGATCGGCACCCCGGTGCTGTGGTGGGTGGCCTGCCTGGCCCTCCTCTACGTCCTGTGGCGCTGGTTCTTCCGCCGCGACTGGCGCGCGGGCGCCATCGCCTGCGGCGTCGCCGCCGGCTACCTGCCCTGGTTCCTCTACCAGGAGCGCACCATCTTCTACTTCTACGCCATCGTCTTCCTGCCCTTCCTGTGCCTGGCCGTCGCCATGCTCCTGGGCGCCCTCGTCGGCCCACCCCGCTCCACCGACACCCGCCGCGTCGCGGGCGCCACGGCGGCGGGCGTGCTGACACTGCTGATCGCCTGGAATTTCATCTACTTCTGGCCCCTCTACACCGGCCAGGCCATCCCCATCGACGACTGGCGGGCACGGATGTGGCTGGACACGTGGGTGTGACTGCACCGGTGACCGGGCCGCTCCGACCCGTGCATCCCGCGGCGGCTGCCCGTGCCGGCGCGTCGTTCCGCGGCCTCGGCCTCTGCGACGAGGTGTGCCAGGCCGTCAGAACCCTTTCCGGTCCACTCGGTTCCGGGTGAGCCGCGTCGCGGTTGTGTGGAGGTGCTGCTGTGACAGCGCGTGCGCCCATGCCGGATCCGTCGGACAAGGACGCCGTCCGCGAGTGGATGAGGCGGATCCGGAACAGCCGCACCCACGGCGGACAGGAAGGACCGTCGACGCCGGAGGAGTTCTCCGCGCTCCAGCGCCGTCGGCTCCTGAGCGCCCTCGGGGAACCGCCGGAACCCGACCGGTGCCGGCACGACGTGGCCCGGGCGGTGAGCCCGCCGGACATCTGCGCACGCTGCTCGACGAGGCGGTGAACAAGGTCCGCGACATCGTCGACCTCTCGGATGGCACCGGCACGTCCGACGACCTGACGGCCCGCGAACCACCCCTTCCTCTTCGGCCACCGAACGGAAACAGTGGCGCCCCCGTCACGCACCGTGCGTAGAGTGCCAGGGCAGCGGGCCTCATGGACATGCCCACACGGCGTGGGGGGACCGGTGGGGAGGGGAGTCGCCCGATGGGCAAGGGGGTCAAGGTCGCCGTCGTCGGTGGGGTGTTCACGGCGATGGTCGGCGCGGCCGGGTACGGCGCGTACACCTTCGTGTCGGCGGTCGGCGGTGACGGCGGGCCGGGGACGTCGGCGGCGGCGCCGAGGTCGGGGCCGCCGGACGGGGCCGAGGTGAAGAAGGCGTCCGGCGCGTTCTTCGCGGCCTGGGAGAAGGGCGAGGCGGCGCAGGCGGCGGCGCTGACCGACAACGCGCAGGAGGCCGGCGCGCTGCTGGAGGCGTACGGGGAGGACGCCCGGATATCCGGGGTGAGGATCTCCCCGGGGAAGCCCGCCGGGACCACCGTGCCCTTCCGGGTCCGGGCGACCGTGACGTTCGAGGGAAGGTCGGCACCGCTGGAGTACGCGAGCGAACTGACGGTGGTGCGGGGGAAGTCGACCGGGCGGGCGCTGGTGGACTGGGAGCCGTCGGTGGTCCATCCGGACCTGCAGGAGGGCGACACCCTGATCACCGGGGAGTCGGAGCAGCCGCCCATCGAGGCGGTGGGCCGGAACGGCACGGTGCTCACGAAGGCCGACCACCCGTCGCTGGGCCCGATCCTCGCCACCCTGCGCGAGAAGTACGGCGACAAGGCGGGCGGCACCCCCGGTGTCGAGCTGGTGATCCGGCACGCCGGGGACGCCTCGGGCGGGACGCCCGCCGACACCCCGCTGGTGACCCTGAGGAAGGGCACGGCGGGCAAGCTCCGTACGACGCTCAGCGCGGCGGTGCAGGCGGCGGCGGAGAAGGCGGTGAAGCAGCACGCCGACGCCTCCGTGGTGGCCGTACGGCCGAGCACCGGCGAGGTGCTGGCCGTGGCCAACCACCGCGCGGACGGGTTCAACGCGGCCTTCCAGGGCCAGGTCGCCCCCGGCTCCACCATGAAGATCATCACGGCGGCCATGCTCATCGACCACGGCGTGACCACGATGAACGGCCCGGCGCCCTGCCCCGCCACCGCGACCTGGCAGAGCCAGACCTTCAAGAACATCACCGGGCTGCGGCCGAACGAGAACGCCACGCTCGCCGACAGCTTCCTGCGCTCCTGCAACACCGCCTTCATCAAGCTGATCGACGAGAAGCCGCTCACCGACGCCTCCCTCACCCGGGAGGCGCAGAACCGGTTCGGGCTGGGCCGGGACGACTGGACGACCGGCATCGCCTCCTTCGACGGCCGGGTCCCGGCGTCGGGCGGCCCGGACCGGGCGGCGAACGCCATCGGTCAGGGCCAGGTGCAGATGAACCCGCTGACCATGGCCTCGGTGACGGCCACCGCCATCACCGGCACCTTCCGGCAGCCGTACCTGGTCTCCCCCCGGCTGGACGGGCGCCGACTGGCGCGGGCCGAGGGCCTGTCGGCCGGGACCGCCGCCCAGCTCAAGCAGATGATGCGGCTCACCGCCACGCAGGGCACCGGGCAGAAGGCGATGGCCGGGCTCAGCGGTGACATCGGGGCGAAGACGGGCTCCGCGGAAGTCGACGGCAACGCCACGTCCGACAGCTGGTTCACCGGTTTCCGGGGCGACGTCGCGGCGGCGGCCATGGCCCAGCAGGGCGGGAACGGCGGCGACGCGGCCGGTCCGATTGTCGCAGCCGTGCTACGAGCGGCGGGCTGAGCGGGCCGGTCCCGCGCGGGGACTCTAGGGTGGGGCCGTCGTGTGTGCACTGGTCCGTCACGACGGCCACCAGGAGACGTCCTGGCGCACCCGAGCCCGGGCGGCGCGATGCCACGGGCCGGTGCCGGACACACACCCCAGGGGCTGCGGGGGGCCCGGCGAGCAGCGGAGGAACGGACAGCAGTGGGCAACAGGAAGCGCGTCGTCGAGCGACGGAAGACAAGACCCGCCGTGCTCGGCGGGATGATCGCCGTGGTGGTCGGTGGCGCCGGGGTCGGCGCCTACGCGCTGTTCGGGGGCGGTGCCGCCGCCGAGGACGGCACCCGCTCGGCGTCCGCGCAGCAGGCGGAGAAGGTGAAGACGGGCCCGCTGACCGCCGCCGAGATCACCGGGACGGCCGAGCGGTTCCTCACCGCCTGGCAGCAGGGCGAGGTAAGCGAGGCCGCCGCCCTCACCGACGACCCGGAGGCCGCCGCCGCCCTGCTCACCGGTTACGCCAAGGACGCCCGGGTCGGGGACGTCGTCCTCACCCCGTCCAAGCCGACCGGGGACAAGGTCCCCTTCTCCGTCAAGGGCACGGTGGAGCACGGGGACATCAGCAAGCCGCTCGCCTACGCGAGCGTGCTGACCGTCGTCCGCGGGGCCGCGGACGGCGAACCGCGGGTCGCCTGGCGGTCGTCGGTGGTGCACCCCGACCTCAAGGACGGCGACCGGCTGGTCACCGGCGAGTCGGGCACCCCGCCGGTCAAGGCGCTGGACCGGGACGGCGGCGAGCTGACCACCGCGAAGTACCCGAGCCTCGGCCTGGTGCTGGACGGGCTGCGCGAGAAGTACGGCAAGACGGCCGGCGGCACGGCGGGGATCGAACTGCGGGTGGTGCGCGGCAAGGCGTCCGAGAAGGCGGAACTGTCCGACAAGACGCTGCTGGCGCTGAGCGAGGGCACCCCGGGCACGGTGCAGACCACGCTGGATCCGAGGCTCCAGGCCGCCGCCGAGGAACAGGTCGCCGAGAAGCGCCGGGCGTCGGTGGTGCTGGTGCGCCCGTCGACCGGGGAGATCCTCGCGGCGGCGAACTCCTCACGGGGCTTCAACACCGCGTTCCAGGGCTCGCTGGCCCCCGGCTCGACGATGAAGGTCGTCACGGCCTCGATGCTGCTGGAGAAGAACCTGGCGGGCGTCGACGACAAGCACCCCTGCCCGAAGTACTTCAGCTACGGCGGCTGGAAGTTCCAGAACCTCGACAAGTTCCAGATCAAGGACGGCACGTTCCGGGCCAGCTTCGCCCGTTCCTGCAACACCGCGTTCATCAGCCAGGCGCCGGAGTTGAAGAACGACGACCTGACGAAGCAGGCCCAGCAGGTCTTCGGGCTGTCGAAGAACGACTGGCAGGTGGGGGTCGCCACCTTCGACGGCTCGGTGCCGGTGCAGTCGCAGGCGTCGATGGCGGCCTCCCTGATCGGCCAGGGCGGGGTCCGGATGAACCCGCTGAACATGGCGTCGGTGTCGGCCACGGTCAAGGCGGGCGTGTTCCGTCAGCCGTACCTGGTCTCGCCGGAGGTGGACGGCCGGACGCTGGCGAAGGCGGCGCGCACCATGTCGCCGGGGACGGCGGCACAGTTGAGGGACCTGATGGCGTACACGGCGACCTCCGGCACGGCGGCGGAGGCGATGGCCGGCGTTCCCGGTGACAAGGGCGCCAAGACCGGGTCGGCGGAAGTGGACGGGCAGAAGAAGCCCAACGGCTGGTTCACCGCGTACCGCGGGGACGTGGCGGGCGCGGCGGTCGTCCAGCAGGGCGGGCACGGCGGGTCGTCGGCGGGGCCGATCGTGGCGTCGCTGCTGAAGCTGGGCGGCTGATCCGGAAGGGGGCGGGACGGGCCGACCCGGTGAGCGCCGGGCGCGGGGCGCGGGACGCATGTCCCGCCGCTCGCCGCCCGGCGCGGTGTTCGGCCGCCCCCTTCCCTCCCGCGGAGTCTCGCGGGTTCTGAAGGGTTCTGACGGGTTCTGGCGGGCTGCCGCGGGGCAGCCGGGCACAGCTGCCGGCCCTCGTGGCGTCGGCCCTCGTGGCGTCGGACCTCATGGCGCCTCGCGGCGTCGGCCCTCGTGGCTCAGTGCGGGACCGGTTCCGCCGCGGTGGCGCGCGTGCGGTGCAGGAACCGGGCCAGGACCTTGTTCTCGAACTGCACCACCGACACCCCGCGCGCGGTGTGGAACTCGACCACGGTCTGCACCCGCCCGCAGGGCCACACCTGCACCTCGCCGTGGCTCACCGGCATCCGCAGACCCTGCTCCAACAGGTCCCGGGGCACCACGAACTCGCGCGGCCCGGACCCCGGGAGCACCACGCGGACGGAACGGGGGTCGGTCGCGGGGTCGTACCTGAGCACCACGGGGACGGCACCGCGGTCGCCCAGCAGGGGGTCCGCGTCCGTGACGATCTGGGCTCGCGCGTACTGCTCGACTACGGACATCGTGGGCCCTTTCGCCGTGCGGTTCCTCAGCTGTGCCGTGTGAACCCGTGTACCCACCCCCGTCCACTGTCCCACCAAAGAGTGGAATATGCCCGCCCGGTCCCGTTCCGTCCCCCTCCGGTTGCGGCCCGCCCCGCTCGGGGTCCCGGCCCGGTGCGTGAGGGGGCAGCGCCGGGGGGCCGTGCACGGGCCGTGCACATCGGGCCCGGCTCCGGGGCAACGGCGACGTAACGATCGCGGGGGACGGCGCCGGCCCTGGAATCGCAGGCGGGCGGCGGCCGTTGCACCCACTGTCACAGGTGAGCGAAGGGACGTCGGACGTGGACGCGGAACGGGACCCGGGCGCGGGTGTGGACGTGCACGGCACGGTGGCCGAGGGCTTCGAGCGGGTCGCCGAGGCGTTCGCCCGCAACGTCACCGCGCTGGGGGAACGGGGCGCCGCGCTCGCCGTGTACCGCGACGGGCACCGGATCGTCGACCTGTGGGCCGGGACGAAGGACGTCGACGGGACGGTTCCCCGGCAGCGGGACACGGCCCAGGTGGTGCGCTCGGCGACCAAGGGCGTCGCCGCGGCCGTCCTGCTGATGCTGCACGAACGCGGTGCCCTGGACCTGGACGCCCCGGTCGCCCACTACTGGCCGGAGTTCAAGGCCCACGGCAAGGAGGGCGTCCTCGTCCGGCACGTGCTGAACCACCGGGCCGGTCTCCCGGTCCTGGACCGGCCCCTCACCCCGGACGAGGCGTCCGACCCGTTCCGGGCCGACGAGGCCCTGGCCGCGCAGGCACCCGCCTGGGAGCCGGGCACCGACCACGGCTACCACGCGCTGACCTACGGCTGGCTGGCCGACGCCCTGGTCCGGCGGGTGACCGGCGGGGACACCGGCCGGTGGGTCGCCGCCGAGATCGCCGGCCCGCTCGGCGCGGACCTCTGGGTGGGGCTGCCCGCGGCACAGGCCCACCGGGTGGGCCGGGTCGGCCGGATCGAGGGACCCGAACCGGCCGGTGGGCTCCGCGCCCGCCCGAAGCCGGCGGTGACCGCGGCCCACGCCGACCCGTCCTCCCTCACCCGCCGGGCCTTCGCCGCCGTCACCCCGTCCCCCGACCAGAACGACCCGGCCTTCCACGCGGCCGTCCTGCCCGCCGCCAACGGCATCGCCACGGCGGACGGGCTGGCCCGCTTCCACGCCGCGCTGATCGGTCCCGTCGAGGGGACCCGCCTCCTCGGACCGGCCACGGTCGACCGGGCCCGCACGGAGGAGTCGGCGGGCCTCGACCGCGTGCTCCTCGTCGGCACCCGCTTCGGCCTCGGCTTCATGCTGCACGGCAGCGCCTCGCCGCTCCTCGGCCCCGGCTCCTTCGGCCACCCCGGCCGCGGCGGCCCGCTCGGCTTCGCCGACCCCGACTCCGGCATCGCGTTCGGCTACGTCACCAACGGCTTCCGCCGGTCGGTCACCGCCGACCCGAGGGCGCAGTCCCTCATCCGTGCGCTGCGCGCCTGCCTCGGCGCCTGAGCACCGCGCGACCGCCGTCCGTCCCGCGGCGGCGGACGGCGGCCGGACGCGTCGACGCGTCGCGGGTCAGACGTGGATCGGGTGCGAGATGCGTCCCGACGCCTCGTCGATCTCCCCGTGCGCCTTGGTCAGCAGTTGCATCGCCAGCTCGTTCAACGCCCGGGCACCGGCGATCTCCTCCCCCACCCGTGGCTGATTCGCGTCCGTGTGGTGCCGGATCGCGTGGCCGCGCGCCCGGACCTCCGAGCCGTCGGGCAGCCGGACCATCGCGACCGCGCGGGTGTGCTGGTCGTCCTCGCTGAACTCGAGCTCGACATGCCAGCCGACAACGGTGTGCGTCATGACGATCACCTCCGGAATCCCTAGTTCCAGGGTGCGCCCGCCACCGGGCACGCGCACCCGCCCGCGCCGGGCGTTCCCGGGACCGCGTCCCCGCCTCCGGACTACCCGGCCCGCAGCATCAGGCCGATCCCGGCCACCACCAGCGCGGCGGCGGCGATGCGCGGCGCCCCGAAACGCTCCTTGAAGACCACGGCGGCGATGGCCGCGCCGGCCAGGATCGACGACTCCCGCAACGCCGCCACCGGGGCGAGGGGGGCGCGGGTCTGTGCCCACAGGACGAGGCCGTACGCGGTGACCGACATCGCGGCGCCGAGGAGTCCGAGGGCGGCGTGCGGGCGCAGCCGGGCGGCGGTGGAGCCGCGCCACCGCCACAGCGCGTACGCGGGGATGACCGCGCCCTGGACCGTCATCAGCCAGGTCACGTAGCCGAGGGAGGAGCCGGAGGCGCGGACGCCGAGGCCGTCGACGACCGTGTAGAGGGCGATGGCCAGGCCGGTCGCCAGGGCCGCCCCGATCGCCGCCCGGTCCGGGGTGTGTCCGCGCAGTCCCCACAGGGCGACGCCGGTGAGCCCGGCGCAGGACAGGGCGATGCCGGCGGCGGCCCAGCCGTCGGGCACCTCGTGCGCGAACAGGGCCGCGAGGACGGTGACGACCAGCGGCGCGCTGCCCCGCGCGAGGGGGTAGGCCTGCCCGAAGTCGCCGAGTTCGAAGGACTTCATCAGCAGCGCGTAGTACACGATGTGGAGGACGGCGGAGCCCAGCAGCCACGGCCAGGCCCCGGCCGCCGGGACGGGCACGAAGGGCAGCAGCGCGAGGCCGATCAGCAGCCCGCCGCCGGAGATGAGGGCGAAGCCGACCAGCTTGTCGGTGATGCGGTGGGCGATGGCGTTCCAGCCGGCGTGGGTGACCGCGGCGACCAGGACGGCCGCCGCGACCAGGGGCGTCACGCGGTCCGCTCGCGCACGTCCACCAGGGTGCCGCCGGCGTGGGCGACGAGCGTCTCGGGTTCCATCGGGAAGACGGTGTACGGGGTGCCGGCCGCCGCCCAGACGACGTCGTGCTCCAGGAGGGAGCGGTCGGCGAGGACGCGGGTGCCGGACGTGCGGTGGCCGAAGGGCGGGACGCCGCCGATGGCGTAGCCGGTGGCCTCGCGGACGGCGTCCGCCGTGGCGCGGGTGACCTTTCCCGCGCCGAGTTCCCGCCGTACCGCGTCGAGGTCGACGCGGGAGGCGCCGTCCATGAGGACGAGCACGGGGACGCCGTCCGCGGCGAAGATCAGGGACTTGCAGATCTGGCTCAGTTCGCACCCGACGGCCGCCGCGGCCTCGGCGGCGGTGCGGGTGGCGTCGGGGAAGCGGCGGACCTCGCCGATCAGCTGCTCCAGGCCGCGGTCCCGCAGCGCCTGCGCGAAGCGGGGGTGGGCCACGGAGCCGGCGGGGGCGGGGCCGGTGGCGTCGGTGGTCATGCCGGGCACGGTAGCGGCCGGCGGGCCGGGCGGGCGACCGGGGGTCGCCGTGCCCGGCCCGCCGGCCGGTGGGAGCCGGTGAGGGCGCCCCCGTCCCCACGGGAACCCTCACCGGCTGGTGTGCGGCGGCCGTCGTGACGGCCGCGCGGAGGGGTGGTCAGGTCCTGACCAGCTCCTGGTCCTCGTCGCCCTTCTCCTTCTCGGAGCCGGTGCGCAGCCCGTCGCCCTCGACGTCGACGTTGGGCAGGATCCGGTCCAGCCAGGCCGGCAGCCACCAGGCGCGCTTGCCGAGCAGGGCCAGGACGGCCGGGACGATCGCCATGCGGACGACGAAGGCGTCGAAGAGGACGGCGATCGCGAGGCCGAAGCCGATCATCTTGACCATGGACTCGGTGGAGCCGATGAAACCGGAGAACACCGCGATCATGATCACCGCGGCGGCGGTGACCACCCGGGCGCCGTGCCGGAAGCCGGTGACGACGGCCTGGCCGGGCTCCTCCCCGTGGACGTACGCCTCGCGCATGCGGGTCACGAGGAAGACCTCGTAGTCCATGGCCAGGCCGAAGACCACGCCGACCATGAAGATCGGCATCATCGACATGACCGGGCCGGTCTCCTCCACGCCCATCAGGCCGGACAGCCAGCCCCACTGGAAGACCGCGACGACGGCGCCGAGTGCGGCCATCACCGACAGCAGGAAGCCGAGGGCCGCCTTCAGCGGGACGAGGATCGAGCGGAAGACCACGATCAGCAGGAGGAAGGCCAGGCCGACGACCAGGATCAGGTAGGGCACGAGGGCGTCGTTGAGCTTCTCCGACACGTCGATGTTCATCGCCGTGGCGCCGGTGACCAGGACCTCGGCGTCGGTGTCGGACCGCAGGTCCTTCCCGGCGTCCCGGATGTCGTGGACCAGGTCCTCGGTGGTCACGGAGGACGGCTTGGACTCGGGGATGACGGTGATGGTGGCGGTGTCGCCGGCCTTGTTGGGGGCGGCGGGGGCCACGGCCACGACGTTGTCGAGTGCCTCGATCCGCTTGCCGGTCTGCTCGAAGACGTCCTGGGCGTCGTCGCTGGCCTCGGCGTCGACCACGACCACGAGCGGGCCGTTGAAGCCGGGGCCGAAGCCCTCGGAGAGCAGGTCGTAGGCGCGGCGCTGGGTGGTGGACGTCGGCTGGGAGCCGTCGTCGGGCAGGCCCAGCTCCAGGGAGCCGGCGGGCACGGCGGCGGCGCCGAGGCCGACGACGCCGAGCAGCAGCACGGCGACGGGCCGGCGGATCACGAACCGCGCCCAGCGGGTGCCCATGTTCTCGCGCTGCGGCTTGTCGTCCGAGCGGCCTCCGCCGAGCAGCCGGCTCTTGGCGCCGGCCGGGCGGACCCGGCGTCCGGCGTAGCCGAGCAGGGCGGGGATCATGGTGAGGGCGATCAGCACGGCGATGGCGACCGTGCCGGCGGCGGCCACACCCATCTTGGTCAGCATCGGGATGTTGACCACGGACAGGCCGACCAGGGCGATGATCACGGTGAGGCCGGCGAAGACGACCGCGGAGCCCGCGGTGCCGACGGCCCGGCCGGCCGCCTCCTCGCGGTCGCGTCCGTCGGCGAGTTCGCCGCGGTAGCGGGAGACGATGAACAGGGCGTAGTCGATGCCGACCGCGAGGCCGATCATCGTGGCCAGGATGGACGTGGTGGAGCCCAGGTCGAGGGTGACGGCCAGCGCGGTGATGGCGGCGACGCCGATGCCGACGCCGATCAGCGCGGTGAGCAGCGGCAGTCCGGCCGCGAGCAGGGAGCCGAAGGTGATGACGAGGACGACCGCGGCGACACCGATGCCGATGACCTCGGCGGCCCCGGTCTCCGGGATCGCCTGGAGGGCGTCACCGCCGATCTCCACGGTCAGTCCGGCGTCGCGGGCGTCCTCGGCGGCGGCCAGCAGGGCGTCGCGGGAGGAGTCCTCCAGCTCGATGCCGGACACCTTGTAGGTGACCGAGGTGTAGGCGACGCTGCCGTCCTGGCTGACGCCGCCGCCCTGGTAGGGGTCGGTGACGCGGGCGACCTCGGAGCCGCCGGACAGCTCCTCGACGGTGTCCCCGACGGTCGCCTTGTGGGCGGCGTCGGTCACCTTCTCGCCGTCGGGCGCCTTGAAGACGACGCGTGCGGTCGCTCCGTCGGCACTGGTGCCGGGGAAGCGTTCCTCGAGCAGGTCGAACGCCTTCTGGGCCTCGGTGCCGGGGATGGAGAACGAACTGTTCCCGGCCACCGGCGCGCCGGCCGCGCCGACGCCGGCGAGGGCGAGCAGGGCGACCCAGATCAGGGCGACGAAGTGCCGTCGCCGGAAGGACAGTCGACCGAGTCGATAGAGGAATGTGGCCACGAGGGGGGTCTCCCGGTCAGTCGTGGTTCTTTCAGGGCAGGGAGGTACGGCCCGACGACGAGAGCGGAGGCGTCAGGTACTGGCTGACCGGGGGTGCGGTCAGTGAAGGGGACGGCGGCCTGGGCGACCGCCGGTCAGCGTGGGGAGACGCCGAGGGCGGGCAGGACCACGGCGTCGATGTACGAGGCCAGGAACTCCCGCGTGGGGGGCAGGTCGTCGATGAGCGTCCGCGTGGCGAACGCGCCGACCATCATGTGCACCATGTACGACAGGGCCGGGTTGTCGGATCTGATCTCACCCCGGTCGATCGCCCGCCGGACGATCCGCCGGAACTCCTCGACCTCGGGCTCCACCAGCAGTTCCTTGAACGCCTGGCGCAGGTCCTCGTTCGCCTGGACGGCCATGGACAGCGCCCGCATCAGGGCGGCGTTCTGTTCCATGGCGCAGTCGTCCTCGCGGGCGAGGATCGCGTGCAGGTCGCCCCGGAGGGAGCCGGTGTCGACGTCCGCCAGGCCCGCCGGCTTCTGCGCCCGCATCGCCCTCACGACCAGCTCGGGCTTGCCGCCCCACTGGCGGTAGAGCGTGGCCTTGCTGGACCGGGTGCGGGCGGCGACGGCGTCCATGGTGAGGGCGTCGTATCCGACCTCACGGAGCAGGTCGAGCACGGCCGCGTACAGCTCGGCCTCGCGCTCGGGCGTGATCCGGCTGCGACGCGGGGCCGTCGTCTCGGTCATCCCGCTCCCCCTTCCGTTCCTGTCACCGTGTGAACGACACGGTTTCGTACACGTGACGACGATACAACGGACCTTAAGGAAACGAGACCGTTTCGTACGTGTTCTCCGTCACGGCTCCCCCCTCCGCGTCTCGGCGCGTCATCACCACCCCCACCCGAATGCCCCGGATCGGCCGACTTGCTCCTGCCCACCCCCCGGAAAAGCATGGGGAGGGTGACCTACCTGCGCCTGCCGCACCTCAACGGCGACCTGCTGTGCTTCGTGGCCGAGGACGACCTGTGGATCGCCCCGCTGGACCGGCCCGGCCGGGCCTGGCGGCTCACCGTGGACCGCACCAAGCTGGGCCACCCGCGCTTCTCCCCGGACGGCCGGCACATCGCGTACACCAGCTGGCACAGCCTCGACCCCGAGGTGCACGTGATCCCGGTGGACGGCGGACCCGGCACCCGGCTGACCTACTGGGGCAGCGACGACACCCGGGTCTGCGGCTGGGAACCGCCCGACGAGGACGGCAACGCCGGGATCCTCGCCGTCGCCTCGCACGGCGAACCGTTCTCCTACTTCACCTGGGCCTACAAGCTCCCCTGCGACGGCAGCCCCGGCCGCAAGCTGCCCTGGGGACCGGTGAGCGACATCCAGGTCGCCGAGATCGACGGCGAACGCAGGTCGCTGCTGCTCACCGGCACCCCGCCGCACGAGCCCGCCTCCTGGAAGCGCTACCGCGGCGGCGCCACCGGCCGGCTGTGGCTGCACGGCACCCGGCTCCTCGACGGCGTCGACGGGCACCTGCACTCCCCCCTGTTCGTCGCCGGCCGGATCGCCTTCCTCTCCGACCACGAGGGCGTCGGCAACCTCTACTCCTGCGCCCACGACGGCACCGACCTGCGCCGCCACACCGACCACGACACCTTCTACGCCCGGCACGCCGCGAGCGACGGCACCCGGATCGTCTACCAGTGCGCCGGCGACCTGTGGATGGTGGACGACCTGTCCCCCGGCGCCGTCCCGCACCGCCTCGACGTACGTCTGAGCGGCCCGCGCGCCGGACGCCGCCGCCACCAGGTGCCCGCCGCGCAGCACCTGGACGGCCTCTCCGTCGACGAGACCGGCCGGGCCAGCGCCGTGGTGATCCGCGGCAGCCTGTACTGGCTCACCCACCGCGACGGCCCCGCCCGCACCCTCACCGACACCCCGGGCGTACGGGTTCGGCTCCCGGAGATGCTCGGCGCGAGCGGGCGGGTCGCCTACGTGACGGACGCCGAGGGCGAGGACGCCGTCGAGATCGCCTCGCTGCCCCGGGCCACCGGCCAGCGTCCCGTCCGGCGGCTCGCCGCGGGACGGCTGGGCCGGGTCCTGGAACTCGTCGCGGACCCGGAGGGCGGGCGGCTCGCCGTCGCCGCCCACGACGGACGGCTGCTCCTGCTCAACACCGGCGTGGACGGCGGCGAGGGCAGTGGGGACGCTGAGGACAGTGAGGGCAGTGGGGGCGGCGCAGGGGTCACCGAGCTGATCCGCTCCCTCAACGGCCCGGTGCGCGACCTCGCCTTCTCCCCCGACGGAGCGTGGCTGACCTGGTCCCACCCCGGCATCGGCCGGTCGCTGCGGCAGATCAAACTGGCCCGGCTCGCGGACCGGCTGATCGTCGACGTCACCAACGGCCGCTTCGAGGACGAGAGTCCGGTGTTCACCCGGGACGGCCGCTACCTGGCCTTCCTGTCCTGGCGCGGCTTCGACCCCGTCTACGACGTGCACACCGGCGACCTGTCCTTCCCGCTCGGCTGCCGCCCCTACCTCGTCCCGCTGTCCTCGGCGACCCCCTCACCGTTCGCGCTGAACCCGGAGGGCCGCCCGGCCGCCGGCGGACTGGACCCCGTGGAGCGCGAGGACGCGGCGGAGGGCGAGAACGGCACCGTGACCGTGGAGACCGAGGGGCTGGAGAGCCGGGTCACCCCCTTCCCGGTGGCCGCGTCCAAGTACTCGGCACTGCACCCGGTCGCCGGGTGCGGGCTGGTGTGGCTGCGCTGGCCGATCTCCGGGGCGCTCGGCGAGACGTTCGCCAACCCGGACGACACCAGCGGCCGTCCCACCCTGGAGCACTTCGACATCGGCAAGGCCCGCAGGACCGAACTCGTCGACCACCTCGACGTGTTCGCGGTCAGCGGCGACGGCACCCGGCTGGTCGTGGCCGACGAGGGCGACCTGCGCGCGGTGCCCGCCACCGAACCCGGCGACAGCGACTCCACCGTGTGGATCGACGCCCGCCGCATCCTGCACCAGGTCGACCCGGCGGCGGAGTGGCGGCAGGCGTACGAGGAGGCCGGGCGGCTGATCCGCGCCTACTTCTGGGACCCGGGGATGTGCGGCATCGACTGGGACGCCGTCCTGGCGCAGTACCGGCCCCTGGTCGAACGGGTCGCCTCCCCCGACGACTTCGCCGACCTGCTGCGCGAGGTGCTCGGCGAACTCGGCACCTCCCACGCCTACGTGACCGCCGCCCGGCGCAACGAGGGCCCCCCGCACTACCAGCGCCGCCAGGGCCTGCTGGGCGCCAACCTGGTGCCGCGCGAGAAGGGCTGGACGGTCCGGCGGATCCTGCCCGGCGACGCCTCCGACTCCCGCGCCCGCTCCCCGCTGGCCGGGACCGGCATCCGCGAGGGCGCGGTCCTCACCCACGTCGACGGCCGCCCCGTGGACCCGGTGACCGGCCCCTTCCCGCTGCTCGCGGGCGCCGGCGGCACCACCGTGGAGCTGACCTTCGCGCCCGCCGGGGGCGAAGGGCCCCCGCGCCGGGTCGCCGTGGTCCCGCTGGTCGACGAACGGCCGCTGCGCTACCAGGACTGGGTCACCAAACGCCGCCAGGTCGTGCGGGAGTTGAGCGACGGCCGGTGCGGCTACCTGCACATCCCCGACATGGGCGGCTCCGGCTGGGCCCAGTTCAACCGCGACCTGCGCATGGAGGTGTCCCGGCCGGCCCTCATCGTGGACGTGCGCGGCAACGCCGGCGGCCACATCAGCGAACTCGTCGTGGAGAAGCTGACCCGCACCATCCTCGGCTGGGACCTCACCCGCGACGCCCAGCCGGTGTCGTACGCCTCCAACGCGCCGCGCGGGCCGGTGGTGGCCCTCGCCGACGAGGCGACCAGCTCCGACGGCGACATGATCACCGCCGCGTTCAAGCTGCTGCGGCTCGGCCCGGTGGTCGGCCAGCGCACCTGGGGCGGGGTCGTCGGCATGACCGGACGGCACCGGCTCGGCGACGGCACGGTGATCACGGTGCCGATGAACGCGGCCTGGTTCGACGCCTACGGCTGGTCGGTGGAGAACCACGGCGTCGCGCCCGACCTGGAGGCGCTGCGCACCCCGCTGGACTGGGCGGAGGGCCGGTACGCCCAGCTCGACGACGCCGTCCGACTGGCCCTGGAACTCCTGGAGTCCGAGCCGCCGGCCACACCCCCCGCCCGCCGCGACCTGCCGGACCGCTCCCGGCCGAAGCTGCCGCCGAGGGCGTGACGGAGCACGAGCCGCCGGGGCGCGGGAAGCACCCGCCCCGGCCGCGGTGGACGGTGACGTCCCGTCCGGGCACACGGAGAAGGGGCGCCTCCCTCGGGGCGCCCCTTCCCGCGTCACTCCGCCTCGCGCGGTCCGTCAGACCTCGCGGTCGCGGTCCATCCGCTCCTCGGGCTCCTGCCGGCGGCGCGGGTTGTCCATGTCGTCCTCACGGCGACGACCGCGGTTCTGCAGCTGCTCCTTGCCCTGCTGGGCCTTCTGCTTGGCCTGCTGCTGGAACTGCTCGGACTTCTCCTGGAACTGGTCCTTCATACCCATGTGGGTTCACTCCCGTGGGGGGTGAGGGGATCTGGCCCGACCAGATTCACACGGGCGGTGACCCTGCGCATGTCGATCACCTACGCTGCGTGACACGGTGCTGTTCGTCGGCGCTGCCGCCCGCTCCGACCAGCCCCGTCCGCATCCCGTCGAGCCGGTCCGCGAAGCGCCGCATCTCCCGCCGGCCGACGGTCCCGATCACTCCGGGCAGGTAGCCGCGCACGCCCTGCATCCCGCACAGCCACCACTGCCCGTAGACGTGCGCGGAACGGCGCTCGATCCCGGCCACGATCCGGTCGACGGCGGGGCCGAGCGGGTACGTCTTGTTCGTCGGCCACGGCAGCCGCTGCCGCAACTCCCGCATGACGTCCTCCTGATCGGCCCCGCGCACCATGTCGGTGTCCGTCCACGACAGGTACGCCACGCCGACCTTCACCCCGCGGTGCCCGACCTCGGCGCGCAGGCTGTGCGCGTACGCCTCCACACCGGACTTGGAGGCGCAGTAGGCCGACATCATGGGCGCCGGGGTGATCGCGGCGAGGGAGGCGATCTGGAGCAGGTAGCCGCGGGACTCGGTCAGCAGCGGCAGGAAGGCGCGGGCGGTGACCGCCGAGCCGATGAGGTTGACCTCGATCACCCGCCGCCAGGCCTCCGGGTCGGAGTCGGCGAACGGACCACCCGTCGCCACACCGGCGTTGGCGACCACGATGTCGACCCGGCCGAACCGTTCCCTCACCTCGGCCGCCACCCGGGTCATCGCCTCCTGGTCGGTGACGTCGGCGTACCAGTGGTCGCTGTCGCTGTGCAGGCGGGAGGAGACGTCCTTGAGCGCGTCCGGCTCCAGGCCGACCAGCGCCACCCGCACCCCGCGCGCGGACAGCTTGCGGGCCAGCAACTCGCCCACGCCGCGCGCCGCTCCGGTGACGACGGCGACCCGTCCTTCGAGACTGACCCTGCTCATGCGGTGTCCTCCACTGGTGCTGCGGATGCGGTGGGTGCGGTACGGGGGGCGGGTACGGCGGGGGCGGCGGGGGCGGGCGAGGCCTCCGACCTCTCCGCCGCGGACGGCCGTTCGGCCGTGACCGGGACCGCCGTCCCCTGGACCGCCGTCGCCGGGTGCGCCGTCGCCGCCGGGGCCTGGGCCTCGGCGGCCGGTGGACCGGCGGTCAGGTGGGCGGCCACCAGGGCGCGGATCATCCCGGTGACCACGTCCGGCGCCTCGACCGGCGTCATGTGGCCGATGCCGGGCAGTTCGGTGACCCCGAGGCAGTGCGGCAGCGCGGCGGCCAGCGACCGGGCGTGCACGGGCGGGGTGAGCCGGTCGGCACGGCCCACGAGCACCTCCGCCGGCACCCTCAACTCCGGTACGCGGTCGTCGAGGTCGAGCAGGTCGAGGACGTGGGACCAGGCGTGCCGCACCTGCCGGGGGCAGGCGTGCACGACGCGGGCGCAGGCGTCGACCATGTCGGGCGCCGAACCGGGGCCCATCGTCCCGTACTTGAGGATGCGGCGGGCCATCGGCGTCACCGGGCCGAGCGGCAG
This sequence comes from Streptomyces sp. 3-6, assembly GCF_056323165.1. Classification (NCBI taxonomy): domain Bacteria; kingdom Bacillati; phylum Actinomycetota; class Actinomycetes; order Kitasatosporales; family Streptomycetaceae; genus Streptomyces; species Streptomyces sp. 3-6. The sequence goes on along the minus strand of NZ_JBWHZP010000003.1, from coordinate 187,594 downwards.
CCGGGAGCCGAGGACGCGCCGGGTCAGCGCGGTCCGCAGCCGGCCGGGACGCAGGGGCAGCACGGTCGACTCGGCGACCAGGCGCGCACTGCCCGTGCTGCACAGCAGGACGGCCGCCGCGTGGGCGGCGAGCGCGGGCCGGGAGGCGGCGGCCAGGACGGTCATCGCGCCCATGGAGTGCCCGGCGACGACGGCCCGTTCGCCGGGTGCGAGGGTCGCGGTGAGCACGGCCTCCAGGTCGTCGGCGAGCGCGTCGGCGCTGCAGGTGGCACTCGCCGGGCTGCGGCCGTGACCGCGCTGGTCGTAGACGACGACCCGGTGGTCGGCGGCGAGGGCGCGGACCTGCGCCGCCCAGAAGGCGGTGGAGCAGGTCCAGCCGTGGGCCAGGACGACCGCGGGCGCCCCGTCGGGCCCGTGCGTCTCGACGTGCAGCCGGGAGCCGTCGGCGGAGACGACGGTCAGTTCCCGGACGGGGGCGGGCGGGGCGTACGGCCCGGCCGTGACGTGCGCGGGCCGGCTCACGCGTCCACCTCCGTGGCGCCGTCGGCGCGGGAGCCACCGGACGCGTCGGAGGTTCCGGCCGGGCCGGCGGCGGACGCCGTGGACGCTCCGGCCGGGGCGGCGGACGCCGTGGCGGAGGCCCGCAGCACCGCGTACTCGGCGAGGTCGACCCGCCGGGTCTCGCGGCGGAACTCGCCGGTGGTGCCCGGCCAGATGGTGGTGTTGCGGCCGCTCGCGTCGAGGTACCAGCTGGTGCAGCCGCCGGTGTTCCACACCGTGCGCTTCATCCGCTCCTGCACCCGGTGGTTCCAGGCGCGCACCGCGCTGGGCCGGGCGTCGAGGGCGACCCGGCCGCCCAGGACGTCGAGCTGGCGCAGGTAGTCGGCCAGGTAGTTCAGCTGGGACTCGATCATCAGGATCATGGAGGAGTTCCCGAGCCCGGTGTTCGGCCCGATGATCGTCATCCAGTTGGGGAAGCCGGCCGCCGCCGCGCCGCGCAGCGCCTGCATGCCGCCCTTCCAGGTCTCGGCGAGGGTCTTCCCCTCGGCGCCGACGACCCGTTCGGCGATGGGCATGTCGGTGACGTGGAAGCCGGTGCCGAACACGATCGCGTCGACCTCGGCCTCGCTCCCGTCGGCGGCGACCACGGTGGAGCCGCGCACCTCCCGCAGCCCGCTCGCGACGACGTCGACGTTGGGCTCGGCGAGCGCCGGGTAGTAGGTGCTCGACAGCAGGATCCGCTTGCACCCGATGCGGTAGTCGGGGGTGAGCTTGGCGCGCAGGGCCGGATCCTTGATGGCGCGGCCCATGTTGCGCTTGGCCAGCTGCTCCACGAAGCCGAGCTGGCCGGGGTGCTTGGTGAACGCCTGCACCTGCAGCTCCCGTACACCCCAGAGCAGTCCGCGCCGCAGCTGCGTGGTGAAGGGCAGCGTGCGGTGCAGGGCCCGCTCGGCGGCGCCGATCGGCCGGTCGACGCGGGGCAGCACCCAGGCGGGGGTGCGCTGGAAGAGGGTGAGCCGGGAGACCAGCGGCTGGATCGAGGGCACGATCTGGATGGCGGAGGCCCCGGTGCCGACCATCGCGACCCGCTTGCCGCGCAGGTCGTAGTCGTGGTCCCAGCGGGCGGAGTGGAACACCTTGCCGGGGAAGGTGTCGAGCCCGGGGATGTCCGGGACCTTGGGCTCGGACAGGGGTCCGGTGGCGGAGACGACGACGTCGGCGCTGAGGCTGCCGCTGCTGGTCTCGATGTCCCAGCGCAGCCGCTCGGCGTCCCACACCATCCGCTTCACCTCCGAGTCGAAGCGGAGGTGGGGGCGCAGGCCGAACGCGTCGGTCACGTGCTCCAGGTAGGCACGGATGTGCTCCTGGCCGGAGAAGGAGCGGGGCCAGTCGGGGTTGGGCGCGAAGGAGAAGGAGTACAGGTGCGACGGCACGTCGCAGGCACAGCCGGGGTAACTGTTGTCGCGCCAGGTGCCGCCGACGCTGCCCGCCCGCTCCAGGACGACGAAGTCGGTGATCCCCTCGCGCCGCAGCCGCACGGCGGCCCCCAGGCCGCCGAACCCCGACCCGACCACCGCGACCCGTACATGCTCGTGCTCGGCCATCCCGAAGCCTCCACGCATCGCTCAGAACCCTGCCAGTGAACACTGGCGCAATGGGGAGCGTAGGGCAGACCCGTACTGATGGGTAGGGGGCGGAGAGGGAAAGTTACCGCCGGTAGGGGAACGCTCCCTCGGGCGGGCCGCCGGGTGGGATCAGGACCTAGGCTGCTGATGTGGCAGAAGACGGCACGGCATCCGGTGAGCGGCGCGAGGAGCACGGGCGGAACGCGGAACACGACCGGCCCGAGGGGCGCGAGGAGGGGCGCGAGGGGCATGGACGGCGCGCAGGGCACGAGGAGCGGCGCGAGTACCGCATGGAGGAGCTGGCCCGGCTGGCGGGCATCACCGTGCGCACCCTGCGCTTCTACCGCGAACGCAAGCTGATCCCGCCGCCCCGCCGCGAGGGCCGCATCGCCTGGTACGACGACCACCACCTGGCCCGCCTGCGCACCATCACGGCCCTGCTGGAACGCGGCCACACCCTCAACGGCATAGCCGAACTCGCCGAGGCCTTCGACCACGGCCGGGACGTCGGCGAACTCCTCGGCGTGGGCGCCCCCACCGAGGAGACCCCGGTCCGTCTCACCCCCGAGGAACTCGCCGACCGCTTCGCCGGACAGGTCACCCCGGAGAACCTGGCGGCCGCCCTGGAACTGGGCTACCTGGGCACCGACGGCCAGGAGATCGTCCACATCAGCCGCCGCCTGCTGGACGTCTCCTCCGCCCTGGTCCGCGAGGGCATCCCGCTGGCCGAGGTCCTGCACGCCGCCGCGGTGGTCCGCACCCACGCCGACGCCCTGGCCGACCTCTTCGCCGACCTCGTCCAGCGCCACGCCCCCGAGGAGGCCCTGGACCGCCTGCGCCCGCTGGCCCGCAGCGTCGTCGACTCGGAACTCTCCCTGGCGCTCGACCGGCGGCGGCGCAAGCAGCCGGGGACCGGCGGGACCGGGCAGCCTCCGGCGCCGTAGAGCATGGCCACCGGGGGACGTCAGGCCCCGTAGACCACGGTCACCGGGGGCGTCAGGCCCCGTAGACCACGGTCACCGGGCAGCCTCCGGCGCCGTGGACCACGGTCACCGGGAACCCTCCGGCGCCGTGGACCACGGTCACCGGGGAACGTCAGGCCCCGTAGACCACGGTCACCGGCGCGTGGTCCGACCAGCGCTCGGCGTGCGTGGCGGCCCGCTCCACGTACGCCTTGAGCGCACGGCCGGCGAGCCCGGGGGTCGCCATCTGGTAGTCGATGCGCCAGCCGCTGTCGTTGTCGAACGCCCGCCCCCGGTACGACCACCACGAGTACGGCCCGTCGACGTCCGGGTGCAGCGCCCGCACGACGTCGACGTACCCGCCGTCGTCCGGGTCGAGGACGCGGGACAGCCACTCCCGTTCCTCGGGCAGGAAGCCCGAGTTCTTGGTGTTGCCCCGCCAGTTCTTCAGGTCGGCCTGCTGGTGGGCGATGTTCCAGTCGCCGCACACCACGACCTCGCGCCCCTCGGCCGCGGCCCGCTCCCGCAGCACCTTGAGGTGGGCGCGGAACTCGCCCATGAAGCGCAGCTTCTCCTCCTGCCGCTCGGTGCCGACCTCGCCGGAGGGCAGGTACAGGGAGGCGACGGTCACACCGGGCAGGTCCGCCTCGACGTACCGCCCGCTGCCGTCGAACTCGGCCGAGCCGAACCCGATCCGCACCCGGTCCGGCTCCCGCCGGGTGTACAGCGAGACCCCGGCCCGTCCCTTCGCCGCCGCGGGCGCGTGCACGACGTGCCACCCCTCGGGCTCCCGCACCTGCTCGGGCAGCTGGTGCGGTTCCGCGCGCACCTCCTGCAGGCACACCACATCGGCGGAGGTCCCGGCCAGCCACTCCACGAAGCCCTTCTTCGCGGCGGCACGCAGACCATTGACGTTGACAGAGGTCACAGTGAGCACCCGGGCACGATACCGCTACCCTGGACAAGGTCCAATTCCGGACCGAATTCCTGCTGCCGCTCACCCCGGGTCGTGTTTTACCGTGCTCGACATGAACATCCGCCCAGTCCCCTACGACCACCCCGACGCCGTGAAGCTGGACGCCGAGGTACAGGCCGAATACGACATCCGCTACGGCGACGGCGGCGACGCCACCCCCATGGACCCGGCGGACTTCACACCCCCGAACGGCACCTACCTGATCGTCTACGACGACGACGGCGTCCCCGTCGCCTCCGGCGGCTGGCGCGTGCAGGACGCCAACGGCGAGGGCAACCGGGACGGCGACGCGGAACTCAAGCGCATGTACGTGATCGAGTCCATGCGCGGGCGCGGCCTGGCCCGCCGCGTGCTGGCCGCCCTGGAGGCCGACGCCCGCGCCGCCGGCCGCGTCCGCATGGTCCTGGAGACCGGCACCAAGCAGCCGGAGGCCATCGCCCTGTACACCTCCAGCGGCTACGAGCCCTGCGAGCCGTTCGGCTACTACCGGTTCCACCAGGAGAGCCGCTGCTACGCCAAAGCCCTGCAGTCCCCCACGTGACGGCGGCCCGGCCTCCGGCCGAGCGCGCCCTCGCCCGCTCGTACACCACCGGTGACGGCAGCACCCGGTTCGGCGTCGACGCCCTGACGGTCACCCACCCGCCGGACGGTCACCCGGTGCTGACCTACCACCTCACCGTGGACCGCCTCGACCGGCCCGACCGGCCGTGCGAGCGCTGGGCGTTCACCCTTCCCCTGTCCGACCGCTCCGTCACGGACGTCCTCACCTCCCCGTCCCCGGACCCGGCCCGCCTGGCCCAACTGGTCCACCTGGTCCGGGCCTTGCTGGAGGAGTGGTGGGACACCAGGGCCCACGACCGGCGGTCGGCGCGGATGGGGCAGCGGCTCGACTGAGACGGGGTGGGGCCGGGGGCGGGAGGGGGCCGCGGATGCAGCGCCCGTGCGACCCGAGGGCCTCCCGGGCGGCCGAGGGGGCCGGCTCGGTCGGCCAACGCGCACCGGGTCAGGGCCCTTTGCCCCGCCGGATCACCGGTCCCGGCGCCGTACGGGCGCGCTCGGGTGCACCTCACGCTCGACGCGCGGCAGAATCTCGGGCAGGTAGATCCCCTGAATCGCCTCTCCGGCGTCGTGGGCCTCCCAGTGCTCCCGACTCGCCCAGCGCTCGACCAGGACGAACCGTGCGGGATCCGCCTCCGACTGGTACGCCTCCCAGCTGACGCAGCCGTCCTCCGCGAGACACAGCGGACGCATCCGGGCCAACGCGTCGGCGACGGGGGCGACGTCGTCGGGCTCAAGAACGCGCACGATGACCACGAGGTCGAACATCACCACTCCTCGCTCCGTGCCGGCCGTGACCGGACCACCCGCACCGTGCCCTCGCGGCGACGACGGCGACGGCGACGGGTAAAGACAGTCCCACCCGCCGGGCGCCGGGCACGCCGGCCGGCATCCCGGCCCGCAGGATCGGGAGCTGGTCACCGCACTTCGCCGCCGTACGACATGTCGAAGCCCCGGCCGGGAGATCCCGGCCGGGGCTTCGAGCTGCGTGGACCTGAGGGGATTTGAACCCCTGGCCCCCTCGATGCGAACGAGGTGCGCTACCGGACTGCGCCACAGGCCCTTGCAACGAGTGAAACTTTAGCACCCCGATCCGGCTGCTCGGAAATCCGTTGCCGGTGGGCCGCGGACGCCGGGGGCCGGGCCTACTCGTTGGCGGCTCGGGGCCGCTCGCCGTCCTCGTACTGGTCGAAGAGCGGGGTGCGGCCGCGCTCGCGGGCGCGGCGCGCCGAGGCGGCGCGACGGGCGTCGGTGCGGCCGTCGCCGTCGGGCCGCTCGTCGGCGTCGGTCTCGGCCTCGTCGGGTTCGGCGGCGGCCGGGGTCTCCTGCGGGCCGGGGGCGACGGCGCTGGAGCGGGCCGAGCTCCAGGTGTCCGGGGCGCCGAGGTCCACGTCGCTGGTGGCGCGCGGGGCGACGGGCGCGGTGACGTAGGTGGGGAGCGGGACGGGGACCGGGTCCCAGCTGTCGCTGCCCTGGCCCGGGAGCCGCTGCCGCTCGCGCTGCTGGTCGACCCACTCGGCGTGGTCGGTCTGCTCGACGAGCGCGCGCCGGTCGGCCGCCAGGGCGGAGAGACCCGGGTCGGTCTCGGCGCCCGCCTCCGGTCCTTCCGGTTCGTCGGGGTCGGCCTCGGCGGGGGTGGGGCGGCGGCGCGGCCGGGGCTCGCGCTCGCGCAGCCGCTGCGCGGCGGCCTCGGCCTGGCGGCGGTCCATCTGGTAGGCGAACCGGCGGCGTTCCTGGGACCGCAGGTGGGCGATGTACGCGCTGAGCAGCACGGCGGGGATGCCGGGCGCCCACAGGAAGGCCAGCCCGCCCACGGCGGCGACGATCGCGCCGAGGGTGAAGGCGAGGAAGAGCACCGTGGTGGTGCGGCGACGGCGTGCGAGCACCTTCGAGCGCCGGGCGCGCGCGGCGGCCTGCGCCGCCTGGGCCCGCCGGGCGCGCTGGGCCGCCTGGGCGGCGCGGCTGGCGTCCTGGGCGGCGCGGGTGGCGTCGGCCGGACGGTCGTGATCGTGCGGGTCGTCGTGGGTGGGGCGGTCCGGGTGGTCCGTCCCGCCCGCGTGGCTCGCCGGGCCCTCCCGGCTCTCCCGGCGGGCGGGCGGGACGAGTCCGGGGTGCGCGCCGGGGGCCGGCCGGCGTCGGCCGTGGCCGTCCGCCCGGTCCGCCTCGTCCGCCCGGTCCGCCGCGTCTTCCGCGTTCTCGTGGCCGGTGCCGTCCGCGTACGCGTGCGGAGGCCGCGCGGCCGGTTCCGGGAAGGTCACCCGGGTCTGCGGGCGGGTCCTGGACACGGCGAAGGCCCGGACGTCCACCGAGTCGGTGATCGCGTCCGGGTCGTGGACGTGCTGCTCCTCCTCGTCGGAGGAGCGCGCCCGGTCCTTGGCGTACCGGCGCTCCATGCCCGCCCGTCCGGACAGCAATCGGATGGCGGTGCTGAAGCGCTCCGTCGGACGGGCCTCGTTCAGCTCGTCCTGCCTACGGAGCCACATCGGCACCAAGTAGGCGGCCCAGGCCCCGACGATGACTGCGTAGATGAGGCCGCTGCTGCTCACGCCTCACACGGTAGAGGGGTTTACGCGGGGCCATCCGCCAATTGAGCCGGTGTGTCGCACGATCTGGCTGATATTTCGAACTTTTCTTGTGACCGATGCGATCAGCGGACCGCTCGACCCGGGAATTCTGAGCCGCGAGGCTGTCACCACTCGATCAAATTCGAACATTTATTCAATTACCGGGGTGGTACCGGATGCCGGGACGGTGTCTGCCGCTCTCCGCGCCGGCCTCGGATCCTCCTGACCCGCCCTCCGGCCTCTCCTGCCGCTCCCGTGACCGGCGCCAACGCGCCAGCAGGCCCTCGGGGACCTCCTCCGCGGTGAGGGCGAAGACGAGGTGGTCGCGCCAGGCACCGTCGATGTGCAGATAACGGGGGCGCAGTCCCTCCTCACGGAATCCGAGCTTTTCCACGACCCGGCGGCTCGGTCCGTTCTCCGGCCGAATGCAGATCTCCAGACGGTGCAGGCCGACGGTGCGGAAACAGTGGTCGGCGGCCATCGCCACGGCCGTCGGCATCACGCCGCGCCCCGCCACGGCCTCGTCCACCCAGTACCCCACGTGCCCGGAGCACATGGAGCCCCAGGTGATGCCGGCGACGGTCAACTGGCCCGCCAGGCGGCCCTGGTACTCGATGACGAAGGGCAGCATGCGCCCGGCGTTCGCCTCGGTCCGCAGGTGCCGGACCATCTGACGGTAGGTCGGCCGGTGGACGACGGGACCGGAGGGCGTGGGCGGCGGGATGGTCGCCTCCCAGGGCCGCAGCCAGTCCCGGTTGCGCCGGTTGACCTCACGCCAGGCCCGCTGGTCGCGCAGCTTTATCGGCCGGAGGACGACGTCGCCGTCCACCAGCTCCACGGGCCAGGCGGGGCGGTTCAGCGCGCACCCCCGCTCCGGGCGTCGGGGCGCTCGTGGTCACCACCGCGCAGCTGGTCGACGGCGTGCCGCAGCAGGGGCTCCAGGACGGCGAGGCCGTCCTTCACCCCGCCGGTGGACCCGGGCAGGTTGACGATCAGCGTGCGGCCGGCGACGCCCGCGAGCCCGCGGGAGAGCGCGGCCGTCGGCACCTTCTCCCGGCCGTACGCGCGGACGGCCTCCGCGATGCCGGGCACCTCGCGGTCGATGACCCGCCGGGTGGCCTCGGGGGTGCGGTCGGTGGGCGAGATGCCGGTGCCGCCGGTGGTCACGACGACGTCGTAGCCGGTGTCGGCGGCGGCACGCAGCGCGGCCTCCACCGGGTCGCCGTCGGGGACGACCTGCGGGCCGTCGACGGTGAAGCCGAGGCGGCGCAGGCCGTCGGCGATCAGCGGCCCGCCCCGGTCCTCGTAGACGCCGGAGGCGGCCCGGTTGGAGGCGGTGACGACCAGCGCCCGGTACGGCGCGGGCGCCGTGTCGCCGGCCGGTGCGCCGGGGGTCATGCCCTGCTCCAGTCGCCGGACGTGCCGCCCGTCTTCTCCTCGACCCGCACGTCCGTGATGACCGCCTCCTTGTCGACCGCCTTGACCATGTCGATCACGGTGAGCGCGGCGACGGAGACCGCGGTGAGCGCCTCCATCTCGACGCCCGTGCGGTCCGTCGTCCTCACCGTCGCCGCGATCCGGACGGCGTCGTCCGCGACCGACAGGTCCAGTGTCACACCGGACACCGACAGGGGGTGGCAGAGCGGGATCAGGTCGGGGGTGCGTTTGGCGCCCATGATGCCCGCGATGCGCGCGGTGGCCAGGGCGTCCCCCTTCGGGACGCCCTCCCCGCGCAGCAGCTCGACCACGCGCGGCGAGACGAGGACGCGGCCGGTGGCGCGGGCGGTGCGGGCGGTGACGTCCTTGCCGGACACGTCGACCATGCGGGCGGCGCCCGCCTCGTCGATGTGCGTCAGACGGCGCTGCTCGGAGGGTCCGGGGGTGTCCCCCCGGGAAGGCACGGTCATGATCGTGTGGCGCTCCCGGTCCGGGCCCGTCGCGGTGCGGCGCACGGGCCTGCTGTGCGCGACACGGTACCGCCAACCCGGGACGGCCGGCCGAGCAGGAGCCCCCGGGCCGCGGCGATCGGCCAGGCGGCACCCTCCCGGTCCCGGCCGTCAGCCGAGCAGCACCACCTCGGCCGTGGTGCCCGGTTCGAGGGCTTCGACGTCCTCGGGGACGACGATCAGCGCGTTGGCCCGGGCCAGCGCGGCCACCAGGTGCGATCCGGCGCCGCCGACCGGGGTCACGGCGCCGTCGGCGTAGCGGCCGCGCAGGAACTGGCGGCGGCCCTTGGGCGAGGTCAGGGGGCGGTCGGCGGTGAGGGTCGCGCTCGTCCGGGGCCGGTGCACGTCGGTGAGGCCCATCAGGGTGCGGATGGCGGGGCGGACGAACAGCTCGAAGGAGACGTAGGAGGAGACCGGGTTGCCGGGGAGCGCGAGCAGCGGGGTGTGGTCGGGGCCGATGGAGCCGAAGCCCTGCGGCTTGCCGGGCTGCATGGCGAGCCGGCGGAAGTCGATGCCGCTGCCCGGTTCGTCCTCGTCGGCGACGGACGACAGGGCTTCCTTGACCACGTCGTACGCGCCCACGCTCACGCCGCCGGTGGTGACCATGAGGTCGGCCCGCACCAGCTGGTCCTCGATGGTGTCCCGCAGCATGGCCGCGTCGTCGGTGACGGCCCCCACCCGGTAGGCGATGGCTCCGGCGTCCCGCGCGGCGGCGGTGAGGGCGAAGCTGTTGGAGTCGTAGATCTGCCCGGGGCTCAGCTCCTCGCCGGGCTGGACGAGTTCGCTGCCGGTGGAGAGCACGACCACGCGCGGGCGCGGGCGCACCCGGACGGTGCCCCGGCCGATGGCCGCGAGCAGGGAGATCTGGGGCGGGCCGAGCACGGTGCCGGCGGTCAGGGCCCGGTCCCCGGCCTTGACGTCGCTGCCCCGGGTGCGCACGTGGGCTCCGGCCGGGGCCGCCCGGTGGACGCGGACCTGCCCCGCGGCGCCCTCGGGGGCGAGGCTGCGGGCCCGCATCCCGGTGGCGGGGCCGCCGCCGAGCCCGCCGTCGGTCCACTCGACGGGGACGACGGTCTCCGCGCCCGGCGGGAGCGGCGCCCCGGTCATGATGCGGGCGGCCTGGCCGGGGCCGACGTGGATCAGGTCGGCCTGGCCGGCGGCGACGTCACCGACGACCTCCAGGGCCGCCGGGTACTCCTCGCTCGCGCCGGCGACGTCCGCGACCCGCACCGCGTACCCGTCCATGGAGCTGTTGTCGAACGGGGGCAGGGACACCGGCACCGTGACGTCCTCGACCAGGACGCAGCCCTGGGCGTCGAGGAGGTGCAGCTCGATGGGTTCGAGCGGCCGGACGGTGGTGAGGATGTCGTCCAGGTGCTCGTCCACCGACCAGAGGTGGTCCGGGCCTGCGGTGCGGGGCGCGGCAGTGCTCAACGTTGCTGCATCTCCTCGGTGACGAAACGGCGGAGCCAGGTCCGGAAGTCCGGGCCCAGGTCCTCACGTTCGCACGCGAGTCGGACGATGGCACGCAGGTAGTCGCCGCGGTCGCCGGTGTCATAGCGGCGTCCCCGGAAGACGACGCCGTGCACCGGGCCGCCGACCCCTTCGTCCGCCGCGAGCTGCTGGAGGGCGTCGGTGAGCTGGATCTCGCCGCCGCGGCCGGGCTCGGTCTTGCGCAGTATCTCGAAGACGGCCGGGTCGAGCACGTAGCGGCCGATGATGGCGAAGTTGGACGGCGCGTCGGCGGCGTCGGGCTTCTCGACCAGACCGCTGACCCGGACCACGTCGGCGTCGGCGGTGGCCTCGACGGCGGCGGAGCCGTAGAGGTGGATCTGCTCGGGCGCCACCTCCATCAGGGCGATGACGCTCCCGCCGTGCTGCGCCTGCACGTCGATCATGCGCTGGAGCAGGGGGTCGCGCGGGTCGATCAGGTCGTCGCCGAGGAGGACGGCGAAGGGCTCGTCGCCCACGTGCGGGGCGGCGCACAGCACGGCGTGTCCCAGACCCTTGGGGTCGCCCTGGCGGACGTAGTGCATGGTCGCCAGGTCGCTGGACTCCTGGACCTTGGCCAGGCGGTCGGCGTCGCCCTTCTTCTCCAGGGCGGACTCCAGTTCGTAGTTGCGGTCGAAGTGGTCCTCCAGGGGGCGCTTGTTGCGGCCCGTGACCATGAGGACGTCGTCGAGGCCCGCGGTGACGGCCTCTTCGACCACGTACTGGATCGCCGGCTTGTCGACGACCGGGAGCATCTCCTTGGGAGTGGCCTTGGTGGCCGGCAGGAACCGGGTGCCGAGGCCTGCTGCCGGGATGACAGCCTTGCTGATCCGAGGGTGTGACTGAGACATGGCGGTCACACTATCCGGTGCGTTTGCGGGGAATCTGCAGCTCCGGTTACTTCCTGCTCATATGAACATATTGGAACAGGACAGGGACAACCTTGAGATACAACCGTCGCGCGAACGACCCTGACAAACGCTCCCTACGACGGGACATCCTCACGGCGAGGAACGGGTTGACGGCCGATGACCTCCGGGTGTCGGCGTCCGCGCTCGCCCGGCAGGCCCTCGGCCTGCGGGAACTGGAGCAGGCGCGCACCGTGGCCGCGTACGTCTCCGTCGGGAGCGAGCCGGGGACGCTCGCGCTGCTCGACGCGCTGCGCGCGCGGGGCGTGCGCGTGCTGCTCCCCGCGCTCCTGCCCGACAACGACCTGGACTGGGGCCGCTACGAGGGACCGGACTCCCTGGCGCCGGTCCGGCACGGCGGACGCATGACCCTGCTCGAACCGGCGGGCGACCGCCTCGGCGCGGACGCCGTCACCGAGGCGGACGTGGTGCTGCTGCCGGGACTCGCCGTCGACACGCGCGGCATGCGGCTGGGCCGCGGCGGCGGCTCCTACGACCGGGTCCTCGCCCGCCTGGAACGCGCCGGCGCCCGTCCGGCGCTCGTGGTGCTGCTGTACGACGGTGAGGTGGTCCCCCGGGTGCCCGAGGAGCCGCACGACCGCCCGGTGCGCGCGGCGGTGACGCCGTCGGGGGTACGGCGCTTCGGCTGAGGGCGGGAGTGGGGGCGGTGTGGGCGAGGACGCGCACGGTGGCGCCCGCTGCGGGGCCCCGGGGCGCGGCGACGGCGCGGCGCGGGGCCGGACAACGGTGGGGCGCGTCGGGGCCGTTGGCGCGGGGCGGGGGGTGGGGCGCGGGGTGGGGAGCGGCGCGGCAGGACGACGGTGGGGCGCGTCGGGGCGGTCGGCGCCGGCTCGGCCCGGGGCTTCGTCGGTCGGGGCGGTGAGCGGAGCAGGCCAGGTGGGTCCGGCCCGCACCCGTGAAGGGTGTCGGGATGCGGAGGCCGGCGGTCGGCGGTCGGCGGCCGGCCCGGAGACGGGTGAGCGGTCGCCGCGCGGAGAGTGCGCGGCGACCGCTCCTCCGGTCAGCCGGTCAGTGGGTCACCCGGTGCCGCCCGGGGGGCGTCGGGGCCCGGCGTCGCCGGAGCCGGACTCAGGGCTCCAGCTTCAGCGTGTTCTCGGTCCTCTCGTCGACCGCCTTGCCCGTGTACGCCCACGGCAGCAGCTCGCCCTTGGCCCACTTGTCGGTCTGGTCGACGTAGTGGGAGCTGTAGGCGTGGCCGGAGGCGCCGGTGAGGTTGATCCACCGGGACTTGTCGAAGTCGTCGAGGTTGACCACCATCCGCATCGACGGGACCCAGATCACCCCGTAGCCGCCGGCGGCGTTCCAGCCGGTCGCGTTGACGGTGGCCTCGCCGCCGCTGAGCTTCCACGGGCCCCGGTTCAGGGCCTTGCGCAGGAAGGTGGGGCCCTCGGTGCCGAGCGTCTGGTTCTCGAGGAACAGCCGGTGCAGCCGGCCCCAGCTCCAGCTGTCGATGTCCTTGCCCAGCTTGGCGGTCAGCTCCCAGCGGGCGTCGATCATGGCCCGCTTGAACAGGTCGTCCCGGTTCTTGTCGGCGCCCGGGCGGGTGCCCCGCTCGGGGGTGGTCCACCAGTCACTGTCCTGGTCCTTCTTGAGGGTGGTGACCACCTCGAACCAGCGGTCGCCGCCGTCGGGCTGCGCCTGGTCGGCCGCGCGCCGGCCGCACTCGCGCACCTTCTCCGCCTCGTCCGCGGGACCGGTGGTGTTGACCGGGTCGACCCACAGGCACTGGCCCTCGACCCGCAGCTCCTTGGGCAGCTTGTGCCCGAAGGCCAGCTTCAGGATGTTGCGCCACACGGAGTTGAAGTAGGCCGCGGCGGCCGAGTCGGCGTCCTGGGTGTAGTCCCAGCCCTCCAGCAGCTTCTGCGCCTCACGGACGTCCGGGTCCCCGGTGTCGATCTTGAGCAGGTCGGGCACCAGGCTGCGGGCGATCTCGCTGTGGTTGTCCAGCTGCATCTGCCGCATGTCGTTCGTGGAGATCTTGCCGCCGTCCTTGATCTTCAGCTGGATCAGGTCGTTGATCCGCTGGCTGCGCGCGCCGTACCCCCAGTCGGTGGTCAGGGTGTACGGGTAGGCGTCGGGGTCGACGACGGCCTGGTTGGCGGTGACGATGTAGCCGCGCTCGGGGTCGAACTCGTAGGGCAGGGCGTCCTGTTCGATCCAGCCGGTCCACTTGTAGTCCGGGTCCCAGCCGGGTGCCGGGACGGACCCGTCGTGCTGCTTCGCGCGGGTGGGGATCTTCCCGGGCAGGGTGTAGCCGATGTGGCCGTCGGTGTCGGCGTAGACGAGGTTCTGCGACGGCACCTCGAAGAGGGTGGCCGCCTCGCGGAAGTCGTCCCAGTTCTTGGCGCGGTTCATCGCGAAGACGGCGTCCATGGTGCGGCCGGCGTCCAGCGCGGTCCAGCGCAGCGACACTCCGTAGCCGTCGCCCCGGTCGGGTGCGGCGGCGGCGACGGTGGCCTTCTTGCCGGTCCGCACCAGCTCGTCGGAGCGGTCGGAGAGCAGGGGTCCGTTGCCGGTCTCCCGGACGACGATCTTCCGGTCCTTCCCGCCGGCGACCCGGATGGTCTCCTCGCGGGTCTCGAAGGGCACCACCTTGCCGTCGTGCTGGTAGCCCTCGCCGGTGATCTTCTCCAGGTAGAGGTCGGTGACGTCGACGCCGGAGTTGGTCAGGCCCCAGGCGATGTCCCCGTTGTGGCCGATGACCACGCCGGGCATGCCCGCGAAGGTGTAGCCGGAGACGTCGTACCGGCACGTGGCGGAGACGCTGCGGCAGTGCAGGCCCATCTGGTACCAGACGGAAGGCAGGGAGGCCGACAGGTGCGGGTCGTTGGCCAGCAGCGGCTTGCCGGTGACGGTGTGGCGGCCATGGACCACCCAGGAGTTGGAGCCGATGCCGTCGCCGTTGACGCCGACCGCGGTGGGCAGGTCCTTCAGGACGTCCTGGAGGCCGGCGAGCTGACCTTCGAGGCCCGAGCCGTCGCCCCCGGTTCCCTGCGCGCCGCCCACGCCGGTGCCGTCCGCAGTGCCCGTCCCGGTGCCGTCGCCCGTGCCGGTGCCCGTTCCCGTGCCGGTGCCTGTGCCGTCGGGAGTGCCGCCGAGGCCCGACCCGGACCCCGTGCCCGTTCCGGTGCCCGTGCCGTCGCCGCCCGCGCCCTGGCCGGACCCGGCCTGGCCGGTCCCGCTCTGCTCGAAGGCGCCGGTGAGCTCGTTGAACTGGCCCTCCGCGATGACCGGCTTGTTCCGGTTGTAGGGGTACTTCGGATACAGGTCGGCGATCTGCTTCGGGCCGAGGCGGCTGGTCATCAGGGCCCGGTCGATCTCGTCCTGCATGTTCCCGCGCAGGTCCCAGGCCATCGCCTTCAGCCACGCCACCGAGTCCACCGGCGTCCAGGGCCCGGGCTTGTAGTCGTTGGTGAAGCCCAGCGCCGCGTACTCGAGGGAGAGTTCCTTGCCGTCCTTGCCGTCGAGGTAGGCGTTGACGCCCTTGGCGTACGCGTCGAGGTACTTCTTCGTCGCGGGGGACAGCTTCTTCTCGTACTCCTCCTTCGCGATCCGGTCCCAGCCCAGGGTGCGCAGGAAGGCGTCGGTGTCGACCTGACTCTCGCCGAACATCTCCGACAGCCGGCCGGAGGTCATGTGGCGGCGCACGTCCATCTCGTAGAACCGGTCCTGCGCCTGGACGTAGCCCTGCGCCATGAACAGGTCCTCGTCGGAGTCCGCGTAGATCTGCGGGATCCCGTTGCCGTCACGCTTGACGTCGACGGGGCCGGACAGGCCCTTCAGCGTGACGGTGCCCTCGGTCTGCGGGAACGAGGCGCGCACGGTGCTGATGGACCAGTACGCCGCGTAGACGACACCACCGATCAGTGCCAGCACCAGCACGAGCGCCATGAGGCGGAGTTTGCGCCCCTTCTTCCGGCCGGGCGTGCCGGCCTGCTGACCCGTGGAGGCGGTGGTGTCGGTGGGCATCGCTGTCCTTGCTGTCCTAACGCGAGCGGCAGGTCGGGCTGTGCTTTTAGCTGAGCGCTGGAGCAACGATAGGCGCAGGGCCCCGCGCCACTTGACGCAAGGTCGGGAACCAGCCCGGACGGACGTTCGATCTTGCCGTGACCGGCGTCAAGAACGCGTCAAGACTTAGGTAAGGTAACGAAGTGATGTGCCGTGGCCCCGGGGCCAGGGCCGGGCCGGGTCCCGGTGCGCGACCCAGGCGGGCCCACGCGCGGTGCGCACGCGTCACGGAAGGGATCGGCCGCTGACTGTCCACCACCTCAACCAGCTGTTGCTCGTCTGCTCGCTCGTGCTGCTCGTGGCCGTCGCGGCGGTCCGGATCTCCTCGCGCAGCGGCCTGCCCAGCCTGCTCGTCTACCTGGGCATCGGCATCGCCCTGGGCCAGGACGGCCTCGGCGGCATCCGGTTCGACAACGCCGAGCTGACGCAGGTCATCGGGTACGCGGCCCTGGTCGTGATCCTGGCCGAGGGCGGCCTGAGCACGAAGTGGTCGGAGTGCAGACCCGCGCTGCCCGCCGCCACCGCGCTCGCGCTGGCGGGCGTCGCGGTGAGCGTGGGGGTCACCGCGACGGCCGCGCACTTCCTGGTCGGGCTGGAGTGGCGGCAGGCACTGATCATCGGGGCGGTGGTGTCCTCGACGGACGCGGCGGCCGTGTTCTCGGTGCTGCGCAGGATCCCCCTCCCCCGCCGGGTGACGGGCACCCTGGAGGCCGAGTCCGGCTTCAACGACGCCCCCGTGGTCATCCTCGTCGTCGCCTTCTCCACGTCCGGACCGGTCGAGCACTGGTACGTCCTGATCGGCGAGATAGCGCTGGAGCTGGCCATCGGCGCCGCCATCGGGCTCGCCGTGGGCTGGCTCGGCTCCTGGGGCCTGCGCCACGTCGCCCTCCCCGCCTCCGGGCTCTACCCGATCGCCGTCATGGCCATCGCCGTCGCCGCCTACGCCACCGGCGCCCTCGCCCACGGCAGCGGCTTCCTCGCCGTCTACCTGGCCTCGATGGTGCTGGGCAACTCGGGCCTGCCGCACTGGCCCGCCACCCGCGGCTTCGCCGAGGGGCTCGGCTGGATCGCCCAGATCGGCATGTTCGTGCTGCTGGGCCTGCTCGTCTCGCCGCACGAGATGGGCGACGACATCGTGCCCGCCCTGCTCATCGGGCTGGCCCTGACGATGGTGGCCCGGCCGCTGAGCGTGGTGCTGTGCCTGCTGCCCTTCCGGGTGCCCTGGCAGGAACAGACCCTGATGTCGTGGGCGGGACTGCGCGGGGCGGTGCCCATCATCCTGGCCACCATCCCGATGGTGCAGGAGGTCGACGGCAGCCGCCGCATCTTCAACATCGTCTTCGTCCTGGTCGTCGTCTACACCCTGGTCCAGGGGCCGACCCTGCCGTGGCTGGCCGGCCGGCTGCGCCTGGGCAGCGGCCCGGAGGCCGCCGACCTCGGCATCGAGTCGGCACCCCTGGAGCGGCTCCGCGGCCACCTGTTGTCCTTCACGATCCCGGAGGGGTCACGGATGCACGGCGTCGAGGTGGCGGAACTGCGCCTGCCGGCCGGTTCCGCCGTCACCCTGGTCGTCCGCGACGGCACGTCGTTCGTGCCCCTGCCGGCGACCGTGCTGCGACGCGGCGACGAACTCCTCGTCGTCGCCACCGACCCGGTGCGCGACGCCGCCGAACGCCGGCTCCGGGCGATCGGCCGCGGCGGCAAGCTGGCCGGCTGGCTGGGGACGGACGGTTCGCGGGTGGTGGGGTGACGGGGCGACGGGGGCGGGGTGGCGGGGGGCGTTGTGGCGGGGTGACGGGGCGGTGGGGGTGACGGGGGACGGGCGGGGGTGACGGGGGACGGGCGGGGGTGACGGGGGACGGGCGGGGGTGACGGCCGGTGGCCGGTGGCCGAGGGGTGACGGGGTGGCGGGCAGGGACGGCCGCCTCGGTATTCACAGGCATACCGCCTGGTGGTGCTCCTTTTCACAGGCATCGCACCCTCGTCAGCCTGTACCATGCAGGCGAGACCCCAGATCGAACCAACTCTGCCTGATGCAGAGCTGGCGCGACCGTATGGCGGCCGGCACGCCCTGAGCTGTGGCACCGGTATCTACCGCAGTCAGCGCAAGAGGACAGCTCTCGGCGCGCCCCCTGTCGGGCCTGCGCTACCAGGCGGCAGAAAGGCACGGGCCGTGGCATCCACGGTCACCTCGTCGGAGAAGTCGGCGGCCACCTCCCGCCCGGGATACGGCCAACTGCTGCGCACCCGCGGTGCCTGGACCTTCCTGGTCCCCGGTTTCGCGGCCCGCCAGCCGTTCGCCATGCTCACCCTCTCCATCGTGCTGCTGGTGCAGCACACCACCGGCTCCTACGGAGCGGCCGGTGCCGTCGCCGCCGTCACCGGCGTGTCGATGGCTCTCTTCGCCCCCTACAGCGGACGGCTCGCCGACCGGTACGGGCAGCGCGCCGTCCTCGTCCCCGGGGTGCTGGCGCACACCCTGTCCGGGGTGACCCTGACCGCCCTGGCCCTGGCCGACGCCCCGCTGTGGGCGCTGTTCGCCGCCGCGGTGCCCACGGGCGCCTCGGTGCCGCAGGTCGGGCCCATGGTCCGGGCCCGGTGGGGCGTGAAGCTCAAAGACTCCCCGCTGATGAACACGGCGGCGGCTTTCGAGTCGGTCACCGACGAGTTCACCTTCGTCGTCGGCCCCCTGCTGGCCACCGCCCTGTGCACGACCGTCGACCCGGCCGCCGGACTGCTCGCCGAGGCGACTCTCACCCTGGTCGGCGGCCTGCTGTTCGCCGCCCAGAAGGGCACCCAGCCGGAGGTCGCCGCCGACCGGCGCACGCGGGTGAAGCACGCGTCCGCGCTGACCGTGCCCGGCGTGCGAGTGCTGATCGTGATGTTCGTCGGCATCGGTTCCGTGTTCGGCGGCATGCAGGTGTCGCTGGCCGCGTTCTCCGAGTCCATCGACCGGCCCGCCCTCAACGGCGTCCTCTACGGCGTCTTCGCCGCGGGCAACATGCTCGCCGGCATCGCCTGCGGGGCCATCGCCTGGAAGACCGCGCCCCAGCGCCGGCTCCTGATCGGCTACACGGCGCTCGCCCTGACCGCGTCCGCCCTGTGGACCGCCCACTCGGCGCTGCTGCTGGCCGCGCTCGGCCTCCTGGTCGGCATGTCCATCGCGCCCTCCCTGATCACCGGTTACACCCTGGTGGACGATCTCGTCCCGGCGGGTGCCCGCACCGAGGCCTTCACCTGGCTCACCGGTGCCGTCGCCCTCGGTCAGGCCGCCGCGGTGACCGTCGCCGGTCAGCTGGAGGACCGGCTGTGGGACGGCGCCGGGTTCCTGGTGCCGATGGGGGGCACGCTGCTCGCCCTGATCACCCTTCTGGCCCTGCGGTCACGGCTGGTCCCGCCCCCGCGCGGACGCACCGTCGCACGTGGCGTGGGTCACCGCGCGCCCGTCGCAGTGGACTGATCCCACGGAATACGTCACTATGGACCGTCGTTAGCACTCATCGAGTGAGAGTGCCAGGAGGAAGACAGTGCCGACCTACCAGTACCAGTGCACCGAGTGCGGCGAGGGCCTCGAGGCGGTGCAGAAGTTCACCGATGACGCTCTCACCGAGTGCCCGAACTGCCAGGGCCGCCTGAAGAAGGTGTTCTCCGCGGTGGGCATCGTCTTCAAGGGCTCCGGCTTCTACCGCAACGACAGCCGCGGCTCCTCGTCGAGCAGCTCGCCGGCGTCGAAGTCGTCGTCGTCCGACTCGTCGTCGTCCAACTCGTCCTCGTCGTCTTCCTCCTCGTCCTCCGCGACGTCCGGCTCGGGCGCGAGCTCGTCGTCCGGCTCCGGCAGCTCGACGAGCACGACCGCCGCGTAGCGCCCGCTCCGGCTCACCTGCCACTGACCCCGTCGCCCTTGGGCGGCGGGGTTTCGGCGTTCTTGGGCGGCGGGGTTTCGGTGTGGGGAGCGGGGTGGGGCGGGGTGGGCGTCGAGTGCAGGCGCGGCCAGGTGGTCGAGGTGAGGGCTGGGTGCCTGGAGGTGGGCCGGCTCGGGGGGCGCGGTCGGGGCAGCCGGTGCGGGGGGCGGTCCGGTGGGTCCGTTCGGCGGGGCCGCCCGGAGGGGCGGTTCGTAGGGCTGGTGGGCCGGTTCGGGGGGCCGGTGGGCCGTTAGGGTGCGGGCCATGGTGAACAAGGCGAACGCTCCTCGGCCGGCCACCGCACCGGCCGCCACGGCGGACATCGGCGTGATCGGCGGCTCCGGTTTCTACTCCTTCCTCGACGACGTGACCGAGATCGAGGTCGACACCCCCTACGGGGCGCCCAGCGACTCCCTCTTCCTCGGTGAGGTCGCCGGCCGACGGGTCGCGTTCCTCCCCCGTCACGGACGCGGGCACCACCTGCCGCCCCACCGCATCAACTACCGGGCCAACCTGTGGGCGCTGCGTTCCGTGGGCGTGCGCCAGGTGCTCGGCCCCTGCGCGGTGGGCGGCCTGCGCCCCGAGTACGGACCGGGCACGCTGCTGGTCCCGGACCAGCTCGTCGACCGGACGAAGTCCCGCGTGGGCACCTACTTCGACGGGCTTCCGCTCCCCGACGGGACCGTCCCGAACGTGGTGCACGTGTCGCTGGCCGACCCCTACTGCCCCACCGGCCGGGCCGCTGCCCTGAAGTCGGCCCACGGGCGGGACTGGGCGCCGGTGGACGGCGGAACACTGGTGGTCGTGGAGGGGCCGCGCTTCTCCACCCGCGCGGAGTCGCTGTGGCACCAGGCGCAGGGCTGGTCCGTGGTGGGCATGACCGGTCACCCCGAGGCGGCCCTCGCCCGCGAGCTGGAGCTCTGCTACACCTCCCTGACCCTCGTCACCGACCTCGACGCCGGCGCCGAGACCGGTGAGGGCGTCTCCCACGACGAGGTCCTTCGGGTGTTCGCGGCCAACGTGGACCGGTTGCGGGGCGTGCTCTTCGACACCGTGGCAGCGCTCCCGGCGGCGGACGAACGCGAGTGCCGCTGCGCCTCCGCGCTCGGTGGGATGGACCCCGGGATCGCTTTGCCGTAGGGCGGGGAGTGGGGGTGGGAATGGGCGGGCCTGGTGCGCGGAGGGGTGCGCCTCGGCTCGGGGTGGTGGGTCTTGCGCGGGGCGGTGCGCTACAGCGCGGTGACGGCCCGTGCGGGGCGGAGGCTCTCCTTCGGGTGACGGACTTTTCCACAGGGCCCTGCCCGTCCACAGGCCCCGGCGAGCTTCGGCGACAGACGCCATCGTGGGGATCGCAAGCCAGCCGATCCCTCGTCACAGGTGGTGGTCCCGTGTCGTCGTCCGTGTGGTCGTCCGTGTCGAACCGTCGTCCCCCGTCCTCGCCCCTGTCCGCGTCCCCGCCCCGTCCCCCGTCCCCGTCCCTGTCCGCGTCCCCGTCCAGTTCCTTGTTCGCCACGTCCTCTCCCGCCGGCCCTTACCCCCCTTCCGGCCCGCCCGTATCCAGGCCCCGCCCTCGTCCCGCTCCTCCCGGTTCTCCTGCCGCTCCTTCCGGCCCCTCCGGACCGACTGCCGTTCCCGCGCCAGCGCCTCCGGGTGTGGGCGCCCCCTTCGGGCAGGCCCGCGGCCTCGACGGGCCGACCAGTGCCGAGGTACCGCCGACGTGCCAGGTGCCGCACTTCGCCCCGGTGCGCGTGCGAGCCGGACTGCTCCACGCGAGCAGGCTCACCGCGCACCGCCGGAGGGCCGTGGCGGCGGGCCTCGCCGTCACGGCTGCCGCGCTCGTGGCCGCCGGGCCGCGGGAGACCGACCGGTCCCGGGGCCACTCGGACGCCTCGGACGCCGCCCGCCCGGCCGCCGCGGCGAAGGCCCGGGACGCGGTGCGCACACGCGGCGCGGGGACGTACGTGACGGCGCCCGTGCGGATCGCCGACGCCGCGACGGTACGTCTGCTGCGGCCGGGCGACCGGGTCGACGTGATCGCGGCCGACGAACGCGCCACCGGCGGTGCGACCGGCGGCGCGGCCCGTGTGATCGCACGTGGGGCGCGCGTCACGGACGTACCCGGCCCTCCGGACGACGCCGGCGACGCGGGCGTCAGGACGGGCGGGCCCACCCCCGCCGACGAGGCCGTGGTGGGCGACGGGATGCACGGCGGGGCCCTCGTGGTGCTCTCGGTGCCGCGCGCCACGGCAGCCGAACTCGTCGGCGCGAGCGCCACCGCACGGCTGGCGGTGACTCTGTGCTGAACAGTGCCTTTTCGAGCACCGCGTCCGTTTCGGATCCCTCGTACGAGCGACCCGATTGGACAGGCCGACACGGCGTTGACGTAGGTTGCGGAGCGTTTTGTTCCCACCGCGTACGCGAGAAGAGGCACCGAGTTGAGCGAGCAGAAGGACACCAGCATCTGGCAGGGCTTCAAGGCCTTCCTGATGCGCGGCAACGTCGTCGACCTGGCCGTTGCCGTGGTGATCGGCGCCGCCTTCACGAACATCGTCAACGCGGTCGTGAAAGGTGTCATCAACCCGCTCGTCGGAGCGTTCGGCACACAGAACCTGGACAGCTACAGCTCGTGCCTGAAGGGCCCCTGCGAGGGGAGCGGCGACGCCGCGACGGGTGTCAGGATCCTGTGGGGCTCGGTCCTCGGGGCCACCTTGCAGTTCGTGATCACGGCGGCGGTGGTCTACTTCCTGATGGTGCTGCCCATGGCCAAGTACCTGGCCCGCGTCGAGGCCCGCAGGAAGGCCAAGGAGGGCACGCAGGAAGTGCTGGAGGTCTCCGAGCTGGAGGTCCTGAAGGAGATCCGCGACGCCCTGGTGTCGCAGCGGGGTTCGGCCCCAGGCTCGGCCCCGGGCTCGGGTACCGGCGAACGCTGAGCACACGCGCCGAAAGGCGCGCCGGAGCCGGGGGATCGGGTCAGATGTGGTGGGGCGGCTTCTCGTCGAGGAAGCGCTTCAGGTCCGCCGCGCTGTCACCGGACGGCCGCTCTCCCCACCCGCGGTCCGTGTCGTCGGAGGACTGCTGGTCCAACGGGTCGTCGAAGACCAGCGCGGGCTTCGACTCGCTCGGTTCGGCGTCGGGGGTGCGGGCAGTGCTCATACGTCCAGGGTACGACCGCGGTCGTCCGCGCCCGCCCCTCCTGTGCTGCGCCCCTCCGCCACCGCCCGGCCCCGGGCTGCCCCGCCTTCGTTCACCCGGACCCGACCCCCGCGGGCACCGGGCCGGGCAGGGCCCGGCCGAGTGGACGCCGGAGGCCCGAGCCGACACGCACTGCGGGCGGTGCCTCAAAGCCGACGTGCACAGCGGCAGCGGGTCGGAGCCGACGTGCACGGCGATGGTGGGTCGGAGCCGGCACCAGATGCGAGTGAGCCGCCAGGAGATACGCGCAAGCCTGCACGCGGCGCGGGTGATCGACGCGCAGTGTGGGTGCTTGAAGCTCGGTGGGGGGATCGACGCGCGGTGCGGGTGAGCCGCAGGGCCGGGCGGGGCCGCTGCTCCAGACTGGCGGAATGACAGTTGACGCTCTGACGGATGTGACCGGCCTGCGCGTCGGGCACGCCACGCACACCGGCAACGGCGCACTCACCGGAGCCACGGTCGTCCTCGCACCGGAGGACGGGGCAGTGGCCGCCGTGGACGTGCGCGGTGGCGGCCCCGGGACCAAGGAGACCGACGCCCTCGACCCGCGCAACCTCGTGCAGAAGGTACAGGCCGTCGTCCTGACCGGGGGCAGCGCCTACGGGCTCGACGCGGCGTCCGGGGTGATGGCCTGGCTGGAGGAACGCGGACGCGGGGTGCGTGTGGGGCCCGACCCCGCGCATGTCGTGCCGGTCGTGCCGGCGGCGTGCGTGTTCGACCTGGGCCGGGGCGGCGACTTCCGGGCCCGCCCGGACGCGGCCACGGGACGCGCCGCGGTCGAGGCCGCGTCCGCGACCGAGCCCGGGGCCCCGGTTCCGCAGGGGTGCGTGGGCGCGGGTACGGGCGCGGTGGTCGGGCAGCTGAAGGGCGGGATCGGTACCGCCTCGACGGTCCTGGAGTCCGGTGTCACCGTCGCGGCCCTGGTGGTCGCCAACGCGGCGGGGTCGGTGGTCGATCCGGAAACGGGGGTGCTGTACGGGGAGTTGTTCGCCGGGCGGGTGCGCTACCCGGACGCCGAGGTCCACCGAGCCGCACTCCGGCGGCTCGAGGAGCTGGTCGAGCGCAGTGCTCCTCCCCCGCTCAACACGACGCTGGCCGTCGTGGCCACCGACGCGGCCCTGACCAAGGCGCAGGCCCAGAAGCTGGCCGGCACGTCCCACGACGGCATCGCCCGCGCCGTGCGGCCGGTCCACCTGCTCAGCGACGGCGACACGGTGTTCACCCTGGCCACGGGTGCACGCCAGCTCGACCCCGCCGACCCCCTGGCGCTCAACGACCTCCTGGCGGCGGGCGCGGACACGGTCACCCGCGCCATCGTGCGAGCGGTCCACCAGGCCGAGTCCGTGGACGGCCCGGGCGGCGCGTGGCCGTCGTACGGGGAGTTGTACGGAAGGGGGAGGGGAGAGGACGGCGATGAGGGCAAGGGCGGTGGTGGTCCCGACGGGAGGTGAAGGGCTTCCGGGGCCTCATGGCCGCCGCCTCCCCCTCCGCACAGCCGGCATCGGCCACCGCTGCGCGCCGAGTCCGCCGACGTGCACAGTCGCCCGGCGTCCCCCGCCCCGGCCGCTACCTGCACTGGCGGGGCAGGGCTCGGGGAGACGTGACGGGGGCAGCGCGGTGACCGACTGACGCATGACCGACTGGCGCCGCAGGATGCGGAGTTGAACTCCCTCGCAGACCTGCCGTCAGCAACGGAGGCGCGCCCCATGCCGAGCGACAGCCGAGGGCCGAGAGCCGCCAGCGGGGTGAGGGCCGCCAGCGGAGTGAGGGGGCGGGGTGGGAGAAGGAGGGGTGGGAGGGGGGAGGGGGGAGGGGGCCGTTCGGCCGGCAGGGCACCGGTCACGGGTGCGTCGGGCTGGCGGACATGTGGGGCGGACAGGGCGACACGCCCGGCAAGTGGTTCTTCGACCACTCCCTCCCCGGTGACTTGGTGCTCGTGAAGAACTCGCCCGACAGGTCGGTCGCACCGGACAACGGCCTCAACGGCTGGAACATGGCATGGGGCAGGTGGATCGCGGGCAGCGCGGTCCGACGGCGCGCCGCACCGTCGATCCGTCGCCCCAGCCCCCGGTCGGGCGGCAAGTTTTGACGTCCTTTCGGGCCGGGTAGGAATTTCTCGCGCGGCCCGCCCGTTTTCCCGGCGTACGTTTTCTCGGTTCCCGGACATGATGTCCGACCGAGGGGCTACGGTATGCACCCACAAGGTGACATGCAGCAACGCCGGGAGAAACCTTGAGCGTTCCGTACGAGGCGGCAGCGTACGAACCGTCCGACTCGCCCGAGTCTCCGGAGGAGCACCTCGCGCGGCTCCTCGGTCGCGCCCTGAACTCGTTCGAGTTGCCGGACGAGACGTTGGCCCGGCTCGACTTCGCGCTGGCCCATGACGGCTCACTGCACTCCGCGCACCACAGCGCGGGCCTGCACCGGGAGACGTACCGCCACACCTGGTTGCTCGCCGACGGTTCCGCGCTCACGCTGTGGGAGCTGGTGCACAACACGGCGCGCGACGGGGAGCCCCAGCACGAGGTGTATGTGGACGAGGAGGAGTTGCGGACCGCCACCGCGCGTTTGCCGTTGCCTCCGGACACCCCGGAGTTCGAGCTTCCGGTGGTGGTGCAGCTTCCCGAGATGCCCCTGCCCCGGCCGGCCTACGTGTCGGACGACTCCGCGGACCACGCGCGCCGTTTACTGCGCCGGGCGGAGAACGCGGACCGGCCGGACGCGCGGACGGCGGCCCTGCTGAGGACGGCCTTCGCGCACCAGATCACGCAGGCGTTCGGCCGTCCGTCGTACTCGGGCCGGTCGGGCCTGTGTTTCGCGCTGTACGAGCACGCGTTCCTGCTGCGTGACGGCGCGGAGATCTCCCTCTGGGAGGTCGAGCACACGGCCACGCCCGACGGGCGGCACATGTGCGAGGTGTACGTGACCGAGGATGCCGCCCGCGACGCGATGGAGCGCCGGGCCGCGCAGGTGTCCTAGAACCGGCGAGGGTCGTGGGGGCCCCGTGCATCGCCGATGCCGTGGCGCCGGGCAAGTTGTCCCGCGGAGCCCGCTTCGCCCTCCCGGGGGACCGGCCCACGGGTTCCCGGACCCCGCCTCGCCCCTCTCGTCTCGCGAGGTCGACGGACGCCTTCACGGAAGCTGCCGAGCCCTTCCGCGGGAGGGCCGTCGTCATGCGCCGCGTTCGCAGAGCCCGCCTCACCACTCCCCCGCGCCCAGCTCGCCACTCCCCTGCGCCTGGCTCGCCACTCCCGTGCGCCCGCCCGCCTCGCCACTCCCGTGCGCCAGCCTCGCCACTCCCCTGCGCCCGCCCGGCTCGCCACTCATGTGCGCCAGCCCCGGCTCACCACCCCTGTGCACCCGGCTCCCGCCGACGGCAGGTCGGGCGTGCTCAGCGGCCGTCGTCGGCGAGGCGTCGCACCAAGCCCGCGAAGGCGGCGCGTTCCGCCGGGCTGAGGGTGACGGCCTCCGCCCGCGGACCGGTCTGCCGCTGGCGGGGAATCGTCGGCAGCGGCTGCCGCTTCCCACGGCGGCCGGCAACGGCGGGGGGCAGGTGAGGCGGCTGCGGGCTGCCGCCCTTGACCCAGCGGCCCAGCCTTGCCGGGATCCACGTGCGCTGCTGTCCCGCTCCCGCTCCCGTTCCCGCTCCGGCGGAAAGGCCGCGCCGGGCGTTACCGGCACTACCGGCCCTGCTGGCACTACTGGCACTACGTCCGCGACGGCCGTGCCGGGCGCGGCGGCACAGGACGGTGGCCAGGCCGGCTGCGCAGCTCACGGTGGCCACGGCCGCCAGGGACAGGACAGTCGTGCTCCTCAGGGCAGTCGTACCGCTCACGGCGTTCGTGCTCGTCAGGGCAGTCGGGCCCGCCGCCTTCAAGGTCGCGTCGTGCTCAGGCATGCGGCCCAGTACACACCACGGTCCGGGGCTGGGGACCCCGGACCGTGATGAAGGTGATCTATCTCGCACTAGGCATGAATGCCCCAGACCACCCGGATGGCCGCATGCCGGTACGCCGCGTGGTTCAGGCGGCCACGGGCTGCCCGGCGGGGGCCGACGAGGCGGCCTCGCCCTGGCCGCCCGCACCGTCGGCGCCTGCCGTGACCGGCTTGCGCAGGCCCTTGAGGAGGATCACCAGGGACGCCGTGACGACCACGCCCGCGGCGATGGCGACCAGGTAGAGCAGCGGGTTGCCGATGAGCGGGACCACGAAGATGCCGCCGTGCGGGGCCCGCAGGGTCGCGCCGAACGCCATGGACAGGGCGCCCGTCACGGCACCGCCCACCATGGAGGCGGGGATGACGCGCAGCGGGTCGGCCGCGGCGAACGGGATCGCACCCTCGGAGATGAACGAGGCGCCCAGGACCCAGGCCGCCTTGCCGTTCTCCCGCTCGGTCCGGTTGAACAGCTTGCCGCGCACCGTCGTGGCCAGCGCCATCGCCAGCGGCGGGACCATGCCGGCCGCCATGACCGCGGCCATGATCTTCATGGCGGAGTCGCTGGGGCTGGCGACCGCGATACCGGCGGTGGCGAAGGTGTAGGCGACCTTGTTGACGGGACCGCCGAGGTCGAAGCACATCATCAGACCGAGAAGGGTGCCGAGCAGGATGGCGTTGGTGCCGGTGAGACCGTTGAGCCAGTCGGTCATGGCCTTCTGCGCCTCGGCGATGGGCTTGCCGATCACCACGAACATCAGGAAGCCGACCACCGCCGAGGAGATCAGCGGGATCACCACCACCGGCATGATCCCGCGCAGGGCCGCCGGGATCCGCACCCGCTGGATGCCGATCACCACCGCACCGGCGATGAGACCGGCCGCGAGACCGCCGAGGAAGCCGGCGTTGATGGTGAGGGAGATCGCGCCGCCGACGAAGCCGGGCACCAGGCCGGGCCGGTCGGCCATGCCGTAGGCGATGTAACCGGCCAGGACGGGGACGAGGAAGCCGAAGGCCACGCCACCGATCTGGAAGAGCAGCGCGCCCCAGCTCGCCGCCTCGGTCCACAGGAAGTGCTCCATCACCGACGGCGCCTCGTTGATCTCGTAGCCGCCGATGGCGAACCCGAGGGCGATGAGGAGGCCGCCCGCGGCGACGAAGGGCACCATGTAACTGACGCCGGACATCAGCCACTTGCGCAGCTTGGTGCCGTAGCCGTCACCCGATGCGGCGCCGCGTTCGACGGGCGTGCCGCCGCCCGCCGCGGGGGCTGTGACCTCTCCGCGCTCGGCCTTCTCCCGGACCTCGGTGATCAGTTCGGCGGGGCGGTTGATGCCCGCCTTGACCCCGGTGTCGACGGTGGGCTTGCCGGCGAAGCGTTCCTTCTCCCGGACGGGGACGTCGTGGGCGAAGATCACGCCGTCGGCCGCCTCGATGACCGCCGGGTCGAGCCGGGTGAAGCCCGCCGACCCCTGGGTCTCGACGGTGACCTCCACGCCCGCCTCGCGGCCCGCGTTCTCCAGGGACTCGGCGGCCATGTAGGTGTGGGCGATACCGGTGGGGCAGGACGTGACGGCGACGATCCGGAAGGGTCGCCGCCGGGACGCCCCGGCGTCACCGCCGGCGGCGGTCCCGGCAACGGCCCCTGCGTCGGCGTCGGCGTCGGCGTCGGCACCGGCGGATGCCGTACCGGTGGGGCCGGTGGGTGTCGTGGTGGCGGCGTCGGTTCCCTCGGCCGGGCCGGTGGTGCCCTTCGGGTCCTGGTCGCTGCCCGTGGCGGCACCGGCGGAGGCCGCCGCCGGTGCCGCCACGGAGTGGGTGGTTCCTGGGGTTCCGCCGGGCTGTGCGGTGCCCTCCTGCTGCGGGGAGCCGGCGTCGGCTGCCGGGGCCGTGGCGGCCGGGGACGCGTCGCCACGGATGAGTGCCGCCGCGCCCGCCGGGTCGGTGACCTCGCGCAGGGCGGTGGTGAACTCGGTGTTCATCAACTGCCGGGCCAGCGACGACAGGATGGTCAGGTGGTCGTCGTCCGCACCCGCCGGGGCGGCGATGAGGAAGATCAGGTCGGCGGGGCCGTCCGCCGCACCGAAGTCGATACCGCCGGCGCTGCGCCCGAAGGCCAGCGTCGGCTCGGTGACGTGTGCGCTGCGGCAGTGCGGGATGCCGATACCTCCGTCGAGGCCGGTGGGCATCTGGGCCTCACGGGCGGCCACGTCGGCGAGGAAGCCGTCCAGGTCGGTCACCCGGCCCAGGGTCACCATGCGCTCCGCGAGGGCACGGGCCGCCGCTTCCTTGGTGTCGGCGGACAGGTCGAGGTCGACCAGGTCCGCGGTGATCATGTCGCTCATCGCGGGCTCCTTCGCACGCATATCGCCCGGGAGGTGCTGTGGGCGGGGAGGGGGACGGGGATGCGGTGGGGGGAGGCAAGAACGGGGGGACGGGGATCGCTCGTGGACGCCACCGGCGGCAGGGGCCGGACGGACGGCTGGACGGGCTGGACGGACCGGACGAACGGCAGGACGGACCGGACGGACGCCCGGACAGGTCGAATGGGCCGGACCGGCAGGTCGAGGTGCGTCATGTACATGTGACCGGCTCCTTCAACGCACGGTCGACCGGGATGTCCGGGGTGACCGTCACGGCCGACGGATCGAGGTCGCTCGGGGCCGGCATCGCACTGCCCGGGGTCTGGACGGCCGCCGCTCCGTGGGCGACGGCCGAGGCGAGGGCCTCCGGCCCGCGTCCGCCGGCGATGAGGAACCCGGCGAGCGAGGAGTCGCCCGCGCCGACGTTGCTGCGGACGGACTCCACGCGGGCGGTGCCGAACCAGGTGCCGTCCGCGTCGACCAGCAACTGCCCGTCGGCGCCGAGGCTGGCGAGCACCGCCTGGGCGCCCATCTCCCGCAGTTCGCCGGCGGCCTTGGCCGCGTCGCCCACGGTGGCGAGGGGGCGGCCGACGGCTTCCGCGAGTTCCTCCGCGTTGGGCTTCACGACGTCCGGGCGTCCGCTCAGCGCCGCCGTCAGGGCCGGACCGGAGGTGTCCAGGGCGATGCGCACGCCGGCCGAGTGCGCCCGGGTGACCACCTCGGCGTACCAGCCGGGATCGAGGCCGCGCGGCAGGCTGCCGCAGCAGGCGATCCAGTCCGCGCCCGCGGACTGCCGGTACACGGTGCGCAGCAGCAACTCCTGCTCCACCGCGCTCAGTTCCGGGCCGGGCGCGTTGATCTTGGTGAGTACGCCGTCCGACTCGGCCAGGGCGATGTTGGACCTGGTGGGGCCCTCGACGGGGACCGGCGCGACCTCGATGCCCTGGGCGTCGAGCAGTTGGGCGACGAGGGCGCCGGGCGCCCCGCCCAGTGGGAGCACGGCCACGGTGCGCCTGCCGGCCGCGGCCACGGCCCGGGAGACGTTGACGCCCTTGCCCCCCGGGTCCACGCGTTCGCCGGTGGCCCGGACGACCTCGCCGCGGTCGAGCGAGGGCACCTCGTAGGTGCGGTCCAGGGAGGGGTTGGGGGTGACGGTGAGGATCATGCGCGTACCACTTCCGTGCCGCCGCGTTCGATCGCGAGGGCGTCGTCCGGGCTCAGCCCGCTGTCGGTGATCAACAGGTCCACGTCGCCGAGTTCGCCGAAGCGGGCGAAGTGTTCCTGTCCGTGCTTGGAGGAGTCGGCGAGGAGCACCACCCGGCGGGCGGCGGCCATGGCCGCACGCTTCACCGCGGCCTCGGCCAGGTCCGGCGTGGTCAGTCCGTGCTCGGGAGAGAAGCCGTTGGCCGCCACGAACAGCACGTCGGCGCGGATCTCGCCGTAGGCGCGCAGAGCCCAGGCGTCCACGGCCGCGCGGGTGCGGTGCCGTACGCGTCCGCCGACGAGGTGGAGTTGAAGGCCGGGGTGGTCGGCGAGGCGGGCCGCGATGGGGAGGCTGTGGGTGACGACGGTGAGGGACAGTTCCACCGGAAGCGCGCCGACGAGCCGGGCGATCGTGGATCCGGCGTCGACGATGACCGTGCCGTCGGCGGGGATCTCGACCAGGGCGGCCTTGGCGATGCGGTCCTTCTCGTCGGCGGCGGTCGTCTCGCGTTCGGCGAGGTCCGGTTCGAAGTCGAGCCGTCCGACGGGGATGGCTCCGCCGTGCACCCGGCGGACCAGACCCGCCCGGTCGAGCGTCTTCAGGTCCCGCCGGATCGTCTCCGCGGTCACCTGGAACTCCTCGGCCAGGGACACCACGTCGACCCGGCCGCTTTCCCGGGCCAGACGCATGATCGCCTGCTGACGCTCCGGTGCGTACATGCCCACTCACCTCCGAACCGTGCCCGAACGTGTGGTTTCGCTTTCAAGCGTAAGCCCGAGTGTGCGGGAAGTAAACACCTTCGGGCACACCCGGGCATGAACGGACTTCTGTCGGCGCCCGGATCGCCGGAAGGTGGGAGGTGGCGGACGCCGGAAGGTGGGAGGTGGAGGACCCCGGACGGCGGAAGGCGGGAGGTGGAGGACGGCGGCGGACGGCCGGGGGGCTTGCCGATCGGGCACCGGCCCGGCTCAGTCACCGGCCCCGGTTCAGTCGGTCACCGGCCCCGGCTGAGCCCGACGCAGACCACGGGGCAGCCCGACGTAGCCCAGGGGGCAGCCAGCCCGACGTAGGCCAGGGGGCAGCCCGGCGCAGGCACGGCTCCGGCCGAGGTCCCGACCGGACGACGCCGTAGGGCCGGGCTGCCCCTTGGGTGCCCGGCCCTACGGCCGACTCTCTTCGTGGTGCGCCCCGGTCCCTCCTGCTCCCGATCCCTCCCGCCCCCGGTCACTCCCGCTTCCGGTCCGTCCCGCTCGGGCCCCCGGCCTCTTCTCCCGCTCCGGCCCGCCCCTTACTCTCGGCGCCGGAGGCGTGCTCCAGCCTCCCGGGACCGAAGGCACGCCCCGGCCTCTCAGGTCAGGACGCGCACTCCGGATCGATCCTGCGTCAGGACACGTACTCCCGCTCCCGTTCCTCCGTCGGCAGTCCGTCGGCCCCCGGCTTCACCGCGACCCCGTCGGCACGGCCACCGTCACCGGAGTCGGGCGCGCCGGCGGCAGGCACCCCGCTCTTCTCCGCTGCTCCCTCTCTGTGCTGGGCGGGCCGCCCGGGCAGTGCGAACATCAGCAGGAAGATCAGGCCCAGCACGGCGGCCACCCAGCCCAGGGCGTACTCGAACCCGTCGACGAAGGCGGGCCCGACCTCGGCAGGCGCGAGTGGTTCGTCGATCACGCCGAAGAAGACCACCGAGACCAGGCCGAGGCCGAGCGCATTGCCCATCTGCTGCACCGTGTTGATCAGGCCGGACGCCGATCCCGCGTGGGCGTGCGGCACCTCCGAGAGCACCGCGTCCGTCAACGGAGCGACGATCAGCCCCATGCCGACGCCCATGACGACCAGCGGCAGCGCCATCTGCCAGGGGGAGATGCCCAGGCCGTAGCGCGCGGACTCCCAGAGGTAGAGCAGCACACCGGCGGCCATCACCAGCGCTCCCGCCTGGAGCACCTTCCGCCCGAAGCGCGGCACCAGCAGCTGCACCGACATCCCGGCCGCCACCGAGACGGCGATGGAGAACGGCACCCCGGTCAGGCCCGCCCGCAGGACGCTCCAGCCCAGCCCGACCTGCATGTAGAGCGTCCACACCAGGAAGAAGACCCCGAGGCCGACGCCGAACACCGTCTGGACGGCGATGCCCGCGGCGAAACTCCTGACCCGGAACAGGGACACCTCGATCAGCGGGGAACCGTCCCGCGCCCCCTTGCCCCGCTCGTACGCCACCAGCAGGGCCAGCACCACCGGCGCGCCCGCCATCGACAGGTACCCCCACAGCGGCCAGCCCAGTTCGCGACCGCGGGTGAGCGGGTAGAGCAGCATCAACAGGCCCAGCGTCACCAGTCCGACGCCCACGAGGTCCAGTTTCAGGGCCCGCGGGGCCTTCGACTCGGTGATGTAGCGGCTGCCGAGCAGCAGTGCCGCGATGCCGACGGGCAGGTTGATCAGGAAGATCGGCCGCCACTCGAGACCGAACAGGTTCCACTCGGTGAGCAGCGCGCCGAGCAGGGGCCCGGACACCGCGCCGAGGCCCACGATCGCGCCGAACAGCCCGAAGACCTTGCCGCGTTCGTGTGCTGGGAAGGTGGCGTGCACGATCGCCAGCACCTGCGGCACCATCATCGCCGCCGTCGCGCCCTGCAGGATGCGGGAGGCGACCAGCATGTCCGGGTTCACGGCGAACCCGCACAGGGCCGAGGCGACGGTGAAACCGCCGACGCCGAGGAGGAAGACCCGCTTGCGGCCGTGGATGTCGCCCAGCCGCCCACCGGTGATCAGGCCGGCGGCGAAGGCGAGCGCGTAGCCCGCGGTGATCCACTGGATCTGGCTGAAGGTGGCGCCCTCGTCCCGCTGGATGGTCGGGATGGCGATGTTGACGATGGTGACGTCCACGAGGTCCATGAAGGCGGCGGTCATCACGATCGCCAGCGCGAACCAGCGCCGCCGGTCGCCGGAAGCGGGGGCCGGGGTGGCCACCGCCGGGTCCGCGGGTGACGCGACGGCCGGCGCGGGTACCGGGGACGGTTCTGGAGCCGACGGGCCCGGGCTGCGGCCGGGGCCGGGGCCGCGGTGCACCGCGTCCGGCCGCCGGGTGCCCGTGGCGTCGCCCGGGCGCCTGCCCGACCCATTACCGACGTCCTTGCCGACGTCCTTGCCGGCGTCCTTGCCGGGGTCATGGGCAGAGTCACTGGCGGAGCCGGATCGGGAGCCATTGCGGGAGCGGGAGCCGTTGCCGGATCGGGAGCCATTGCGGGAGCGGGAGCCGTTGCGGGAGCGGGAGGTGGGGTCCGAAGCGGGGCCGGAGTCGGCGCCCGGATCGGTGCCGGAGGTGGAGTCCGTGTAGGTCATGTCCCGAAGTTATGAGCCATGTAGGTCAGATCAGGTCCTACTCCTGAGGCATCGTGGAACGCATGACGACGGACACCCCGGCCCGGCTGCTGACCCTCCTCTCCCTCCTCCAGACACCTCGCGAGTGGCCCGGTGGCGAGCTCGCCCAGCGCCTCGGGGTGTCCCGCCGAACGGTCCGGCGCGACATCGACCGGCTGCGCGAACTCGGCTATCCCGTCCAGGCGACCCTGGGCTCCGAGGGCGGCTACCGCCTCGTCGCCGGCAAGGCGATGCCGCCAATGGTGCTCGACGACGAGGAGGCGGTGGCCATCGCGGTCGGCCTGCGCGCGGGCGCCGGACACGCCTTGGAAGGCGTCGAGGAGGCGTCCGTACGGGCGCTGGCGAAACTGGAGCAGGTCCTGCCCGGACGACTGCGCCACCGCGTCAGCACCCTCCAAGCCGCCACCACACCCCTGACCAGCGGCGACGGTGCGAACATCGCACCCGAGACGCTGACCGTCATCGCATCCACGGTGGCCGGGCACGAACGCCTCCGCTTCGCCTACCGGGCGGCCGACGGCACCGAGTCCCGGCGCCTGACCGAGCCCTACCGGCTGGTGTCGACCGGACGGCGCTGGTACCTCGTGGCGTACGACCTCGACCGCGCCGACTGGCGCACGTTCCGCGTCGACCGGGTGAGCGAGCCCTTCGCGACGGGGGCACGCTTCGCTCCGCGTGAGCTGCCCACCGGCAGCGCGGCGGAGTACCTGCGCCAGTCGATGCACCGTCAGCAGGAGTCCTACAACCTCGACGTCACCTTCGCGGCCCCGGCCGACGTCGTCGCACCACAACTGCCGCCCTGGCTGGGCACGCCCGAACCGCAGGACGAGCACAGCTGCCGACTGCGCGCCACGGTCGGAGACGTGAAGGAGTGGACGGCGGTCCGCCTGTTGCTCCTCGGCCACGACTTCACCGTGCACGGGCCGCCGGAACTGATCGAGTGCGTACGGAACTTGGGGGTGCGCATGACCAGGGCAGCGGGCAGCGGGTGACATCCCGGCTGCACCGGCCCGCGGTGACGGCGGTGACGGCTCCCAGGGCAGCCTCGACTGAGGCGACCTCGGCATCACGCCGTGCCGCAGTCGGTGCGCACGGCGCCGGCCACGGCGTGCGCGACCGGGACAACCACCACCTGGCCGCCGATCCGGCATCCGTCGGGCCGTACAACCCGCACAACCGCACAGCCGCACAGCCGCACAGCCGCACAGCCGCACAGCCGACGTGCTGACGCACCGTGGAGCCACACGGCCACGCGCAGCCGCCGGGCCGTCGCGGTGTCGGGCCGTCGGGCCGTCGGGCCGTCGGGCCGTCAGTCGACGCCGGCTGCGATGTCGTCCCAGGGGAAGTGGCGCAGCGCGGCCAGGTTGGCGACCGCCAGTTCGGCGGGCCCCTGGCTGCCCTCGGCCGGGCCGTCACCGGCCGCCCAGCCCTCCGTGGCCGTGCGTACGGCAGCACCGGCGACGGCAGCGGCGAACCGGAGCCGCGTCCGGACGGCAACGTTGCCGCCCTCCGCGGGACTCAGCCCACCGGGCGTCTTCGCCTCCCGACGTGCGGCCGCCCGTTCCGCCAACACATCGGCCAGCGCCCGGTCGGAGGCCTGGCAGACCTCCGCCCACACCCTGCGCAGCACCGGGTCGGCGCCGGCCAGCCGGATCAGCGTGCGCATCCACTCCCACGAGGCCGCCGACACCCCGACGCCCGGCGTCAGCGTGTGCCGGACGGCGCCCTCCAGCGCCTGCGGCACGGACGCCTCGGACGGAGCCGCCCGCACCGCCTCCACCCAGCGCCCGGCACCGGTCTCGTAGAGCGGCGCGATGGCCTCCTCCTTGGTGGCGAAGTACCGGTAGAACGTCCGCGGGGCGATCCCTGCCGCGTGGGCGATGTCCTCGGCCCGGGTGGCCCGCAGACCCTGCCGGACGAAGAGGCCGGCGGCCGCACGGGCGATCGTCATGCGGGTCTCGGCCTTCCGCCGCTCGGTCAGCGAGGGCGAGGACACCGACGGGGACAGCAACGAGGAGGCCGCAGGGGAGACAGACGAGGACGGGGACGGGGAGGGGGACTGGGACGGGGAGACCGCCGGGGACGAAGGCGAGGACGGGGAGGCCGCCGGGGTGGTCGAAGCGGGCGGGGGTGCGTTCGACGCCGGTGGAACCGGGCTCGGGGAGGACGGGGGCGTCGGGGTGGTGCTGCTCACGCCCGGCAGGCTATGCCCATGTGGCACAATCTGCCATCTGGCGGGCCACCCCGGGGTTCAGGTTCGGGGTGGCCCGCTCTCCACGCCCGCCCACACATCCCCCATGACGCCGCCTGCGCCGCCATGACGCCCACCACCGCACCACGGCTGAGACGCGGCCGGTGTCCAGGGCCGTCGGCAGATCACAGGGCGTCACACGCCGAAGAAGCCGGGCCCGGCGCCCGGGGGGAGGGCGCCGAGCCCGGCTGGGGACGTCCCGGCGCCGGGGGGTGTGCGCCGGGACGAGGCTCATCGGTTGGTGCGGCGCACCGCGCGGGCGGGTGGTCGTGCGACGCGCGGTGGGTCGTGCAGTGGTGCGCGGGCCCTGTGACGTGGTGGCTTCGTGGCCGTGCGGTGGTTGGTTCCTGATGCCTGCCTGGTGCTCGCTCGCGGCGCGGTTCCTGGTGAGTGAGGCGTCGCGGCGGCCCACTCGGCGGGGCATCGTGCCGTTCGGTGCGCAGTACGTGGACGTGGATCGTGCTCGGAGCGTGCTGGAATCGGGCCGCGCGGCCGTGCATGCCTGCGCCGTGCATACGCGCGTCGTACGTGGGTCCTGTCGTACGTCGCACGTGGGTCATGCGTCGTACGTGGGTCGGGTCGGGTCGGGTCGTGCGTGCGGGGCGTCGTACGAGGATCGGGTGTCGTGGTTCGCGGTCGTCGTGCCGACGGTTGGGCGGGCCCGGTGGCCTGCTCGGGTGTCTTTTGCCCGGCGCTCCAGGGGTTGAAGCGGCGCGGAACCGCCATTGTTTGCGCGGTCTTCCGCCACTCTGTGCGCCCGGCGGCACCGGCCCGGGGAACGGGCCGGCCGCCGAGGGAGGGTCTCGCCGCCGGGGCGGGACCCCGGTGACCGAGGGGTCAGGCCACCGCGTCGAAGCCGGTGTCGCGGGCCAGCTTCTTCAGCTCCAGGAGCGCGTGCTTCTCGATCTGACGGATCCGCTCACGGGTCAGTCCGTGCTCCTTGCCGACTTCGGTCAGCGTGCGCTCACGGCCGTCCTCGATGCCGTACCGCATCTTGATGATGGACGCCGTGCGCTGGTCGAGGCGGCCGATCAGGTCGTCCAGCTCCTCGCTGCGCAGCAGGGTCAGCACCGACTGCTCGGGCGACACCGCGGAGGTGTCCTCCAGGAGGTCACCGAACTGGGTCTCGCCCTCGTCGTCCACCGACATGTTCAGCGAGACCGGGTCACGGGCCCAGTCGAGCACGTCGGTGACGCGCTCCGGCGTGGAGCCGAGTTCCGCGGCGATCTCCGTGGGCTCCGGGTCGCGGCCGTGCTCGCGGTTGAACTCGCGCTGCACGCGCCGGATCCGGCCCAGCTCCTCCACGAGGTGGACGGGCAGGCGGATGGTGCGGGACTGGTCGGCTATCGAGCGCGTGATGGCCTGGCGGATCCACCACGTGGCGTAGGTCGAGAACTTGAAGCCCTTGCGGTAGTCGAACTTCTCGACCGCGCGCACCAGACCGGCGTTGCCCTCCTGGATCAGGTCGAGAAGGGGCAGGCCACTGCGCGGGTAGCGGCGCGCGACGGCGACCACCAGGCGGAGGTTGGAGCGGATGAAGACGTCCTTGGCCCGCTCACTGTCGTCGACCAGGGCCTGGAGCTCCTCGGGGGTGGCTCCGACCTTGTTCTCCTCCTGGCCGTCCAGGATCTGTCGCGCGAACACACCCGCTTCGATGATCTGGGAAAGCTCGACCTCCTTGGCGGCGTCGAGCAGCGGCGTGCGCGCGATCTCGTCGAGGTACATGCCGACCAGGTCGCGGTCGGCGATCTCGCCGCCCTGGGCGCGAACACTGCTTGCCGCGGCGACCGTCTCGCCGTTGGCGGACTGACGACGGGCGACGGCACGGGTTGCCATGCGAGCTCCCTTGCGATGGTGAGGTCAGCGGGTGGTACGGATGCTCGGCACTGTCCTCGTAGGTCTCTCGGGTCTCTTCGGACTCTGCTCGGGTGCCCTGCATCCGTAGGAAACAACGACTGGAATCAGGACAGAATTCCCAACCTGCCCTTCGATTTTTCTGATCATGCAGTACCCTGTCGGCCGCCCCGCGTAAGGCGTGATGCCGCCGAAAGGGACAGAGGCCCAGGTCAGACCGGGCACGGAGGAGGATCTGCGGGCTCTCACCGACCTGTACGACCACTACGTCGGTGAGACGGCGATCACATGCGACACGGCACCCTTCACTCCGGTGGAGCGGCGACCCCGGCTGCTCTCCCACCCTGTAGACGGCCCGTACCGGTTGATGGTTGCCACGGGTGTCGACTCGGACACAGGTCCGGGGCCGGGCCCAGGACCCAGGGACGAGCCAGAGACCGGGGTCGGACCCGAGTCCGGGTCCGAGGCCGGATCCGGGTACGGGTCCGAGTCCGGAGCGCACACCGGTTGAGGACCGGGCGCAGGCCCGGACGCCGGACTCCGCTCCACCGGACCGGTCGGCACCCTCGGCTGCGCCACGTCCAGCCCGTACCGCACCCGGCCGACGTACGCGACCTACGCGACCTACGCAACCTACGCGGAGACCACGGCGCTCGGGGCGCCGGGCGCCGGCCGGCGCGGCATCGGCTCGCCCCTCCACCGGGCCCTTGTCGACGCCCTGGAGGGTGAGGCCTCGCGCGCCCCTCGCGCCCCGCCCGCCCCTCGTCGCGCCGCGCGACCGACCGCTCAGCCGAACTGCACCGAGCGCTTCGCCAGCCCCATCCAGAACCCGTCGATCACGGACTTCTGTTCCCCGAGCTCCCCCGCGGCGTCCGCGGCGCCCATGGTCACGAAGAGCGGGGCGAAGTGCTCGGTGCGCGGGTGGGCGAGCAGCCCCGCCGGGGACTTGCGGGTGAAGTCGAGCAGCGCGTCCACGTCACGCGCGTCGAGGGCCTCCCGGCCCCAGGCGTCGAACTCCGCCGACCAGCCCGGGATGCCTCCCTGGCGCAGCGCGGCCAGGTTGTGAGTGAAGAACCCCGAGCCGATGATCAGCACGCCCTCGTCGCGCAGCGGTGCCAGGCGGCGCCCGATCTCCATCAGCTTCACCGGGTCCAGGGTCGGCATCGAAACCTGGAGGACCGGAATGTCGGCCTCCGGGAACATCTCGACCAGCGGGACGTACGCGCCGTGGTCGAGCCCGCGGTCGGGCACGTCCGTCACGGGCATGCCGGGGCCGCGCAGCAGCTTGCGGACCGACTCGGCCAGCGCCGGAGCCCCCGGGGCTCCGTAGGTGACCTGGTAGTAGTGCTCCGGGAAGCCCCAGAAGTCGTAGACGAGGGGGACGGTCTCGGTGGCGCCGAGCGCGAGCGGGGCCTCCTCCCAGTGGGCGGAGACGATCAGGATCGCCTTGGGGCGGGGCAGGTCGGCGGACCAGGCGGCGAGCTCTCCCGGCCATACGGGGTCGTCGGCCAGGGGCGGGGCACCGTGGCTCAGGTAGAGGGCGGGCATGCGGTCCGGTGTGGCGGCGGCGGTCATGACGACGACTCCTTTCGGCGGCAGTAGGGGGCATCGACGCGCAGCGCTCGCTCGGGATCGGCGCACCCTGCACAATTGCTTTAAGTCTCAACTTCCAAGCACGACTGTACACACAGTTCGTTTAATCTTCAAGGAAGAAGGCGTACAGTGGACTCATGACGACGGCACCCCGACCGGCACACGCCGAGGAACCCCGCTGGCTGAGCGACGACGAGCAGAGCGTCTGGCGCTCCTACATCGACGCCACCACGCTCCTGGAGGACCATCTCGACCGTCAGCTCCAGCGCGACGCGGGCATGCCGCACGTGTACTACGGGCTGCTGGTCAAGCTCGCCGAGGCGCCGGAGCGCCGGCTGCGGATGACCGAGCTGGCCATGGCCGCCAAGATCACCCGGTCCCGCCTCTCGCACGCCATAGCCCGGCTGGAACGGAACGGCTGGGTCCGGCGCGAGGACTGCCCCTCCGACAAGCGCGGCCAGTTCGCCGTGCTGACGGACGCTGGCCTCGAAGTGCTGGCCCGGCACGCCCCCGGCCACGTGGAGGCCGTCCGACAGGCGGTCTTCGACCGGCTCACCCCGGAACAGCAGAAGTCCCTCGGCGAGATCATGGAGATCATCGCCGAGGGACTGCAGCCGACCGGAACGGGAGCCGACCTGCCCTGGCTGCGGTAACACCCGCCCGCCGTCTGCGGTGAAGCTCCCCCCTCCGCCAGCGGTGACGCCTGCTCCGCCGCCCGTGGTGACGCCCGCCCGCCGCCCGTGACGACGGCGGACGGGACGCTGACCACGCCCTGGGGGAACGGTGCCAGGACCTCTGCACGTCAGTGCCGGTACGTCAGCACATGTGAGGGCCCGCCCACGTCCCGCGCAGGTCAGCGCACGTGAGTGCCCGCCCAGGTCAGCGCATGTGCGTACACGCCCGGGTCACGCACGTCAGTGCGTGACGGCCGGTACGGACGCCTCCGCCCCCGCCTCGTCCCCGCCCGTCGCACCGGCCCGGACGCTCGCACCCTCGCCGGAACCGGACGAGGAGGCCGCCGCCGAAGAAGCCGTGGATGAGGAGGGCACGGACGAGGAGGCCGCCGCCGCGGTGCCGCCGGGACGGCCGGCGTTGACGAGGACCGTAGCGATGGCCGCAGCCGCCACCAGGATGCCGACGGCGAACCAGATCGCGCTGGTGTAACCCTCCACCTGGCCCTGGAGCTGGATCAGTTGCTGCTCGGCCCGGCTGCCCGCCCCGCCGATGCGGTCGGCGACGTAGGCCGTGGTCGCCGAGGCGGCGATCGTGTTCAGCAGGGCCGTACCGATCGCACCGCCCACCTGCTGCGAGGTGTTGACCATCGCGGAGGCGACTCCGGAGTCCCGGGGCTCGACGCCGAGCGTGGCCAGGGACATCGCGGGCATGAACGCCGTACCCATGCCGAGGCCGAGCAGCAGCATGGCGGGCAGCAGCAGGGCCGCGTACGACGAACCGATCTCCAGCCGTGTCAGCAGCAGCATGCCGACGGCGGCGACGAGGAAGCCGGGACCCATCAGCAGTCGGGGCGCGACCCGGGTCATCAGCCGGGCGCCGATCTGCGTGGAGCCGGTGACCATGCCCGCGATCATCGGGAGGAAGGCGAAGCCCGTCCTGACCGGCGAGTAGCCCTTCACGACCTGCAGGTAGTACGTCAGGAAGAGGAACAGCCCGAACATCGCGATGATCGCCAGGCCGAGCGAGAGGTAGACCCCACCACGATTGCGCTCGGTCACCACGCGCAGCGGCAGCAGCGGTGCCCGGACCCGGGACTCGACGAGCACGAACGCGATGAGCAGGACGGCAGAGGCGACGAACATGCCGACCGTCACACCGTCGCTCCAGCCGTTCGACTCGGCCCGGGTGAAGCCGTAGACGAGCGCGACCAGGCCCAGCGTGGAGAGCGCCACGCCCGGGATGTCGAGCGGCGAACGGTTGCGGCCCCCGGCCGGTTCACGGATGACGAGGTACGCGCCGGCGGCGGCGATCACGGCGAACGGGATGTTCACGAAGAACGTCCAGCGCCAGTCCAGGTACTCGGTGAGGAAGCCGCCGAGGATCAGACCGACGGCTCCGCCACCACCGGCGATCGCCCCGTAGATGCCGAACGCCTTGGCGCGCTCCTTGCCGTCCGTGAACATCACCGCGAGCAGGGACAGCGCGGCCGGTGCGAGCAGTGCGCCGAACACGCCCTGCAGGGCACGGGCACCGAACATCATCGCCTCGTTGGTGGCCGCACCGCCGAGC
This sequence comes from Streptomyces sp. 3-6, assembly GCF_056323165.1. Lineage (NCBI taxonomy): Bacteria > Bacillati > Actinomycetota > Actinomycetes > Kitasatosporales > Streptomycetaceae > Streptomyces > Streptomyces sp. 3-6. The sequence goes on along the minus strand of NZ_JBWHZP010000003.1, from coordinate 146,123 downwards.
GCGGAGGCCGCGGCGAACCCGCCCAGTCCGAGCACGAAGGCCCGCTTGCGGCCCCACAGGTCGGCGATCCGGCCACCGAAGAGGAGCAGTCCGCCGAAGGCGAGGGCGTAGGCGGTCACGACCCACTGGCGGTTGCCGTCCGAGATGCCCAGGTCCTGCTGGGCGGAGGGCAGCGCGATGTTCACGATGGTGGCGTCCAGGACGACCATCAGCTGGGCGAGCGCGATGAAGACCAGCGCCTTCCACCGGTTCGTATCGGGCGCCTCCGGATCGGACCGCAGACGAGGTGTCCCCTCTGTTGCTGCTGTTGCTGTTGCCGCTGATGCCACTGGAACTGCTGACGATACTGACGATGCTGACGTTGATTCAGACATGGGGGTACCCACTTCGGAACGTCGTGAGGAAACAAAGGGACAGATGAGACGGAAGAGAAAGAGAGAGAAGGGAGAGAGGACAAGGAGGGGGCAAAGAGGCACGGATGGATGAACCCACCGCGACCCTCGCGAACCCCGAAGCCGGTCGGGAAAAGGGTGTCGTCGGCCGGCGACGCGTCGCCCGGAGCACAGCTGTGAGCAGGACACCGGGACGACCGCGGGAACCGGGACAGCCGCGGGAACGACGCCGTCGCCTATCGCACGCACGAAGACGCCGAACGCGCCGGGAAGGGCGGAAAGCGGAAAGGATCAGAGGGGGAGCGGTCTCACGCCTGGCGTGGTGGCGGGACGGCTCGAAGACTCCTCGGAACGACTCGGACGGAGTGGGTAGGGGTCGGGGTCACTGGCCACGACTCAGGAAACGCGCAGAACCTCCACGGTCACGGCCGTGCCGGGCAGGACGCCGGGCGCGGGGGCCCGCATCCCGTCCAGGAACAGCTGCAGGTGACGGTGGACGAAACGGTCGGCGCTCATGCAGGCCGTACCGGCCGGGGGCCGGCTCAACTGCGCGATGCCGACCAGCAGATCGCCGAATTCCACGTCCGCACGGAGCTGTCCGGCCGCCTTGGCGCGGTCCATGAGCTGTGCGACGAGGTCCTCGACGCGCCGGCGCGCATCCTCCAGGTCGGGGTGGTGCTGGTCGAAGGTGCTCGAGATCATCGGGCACAGCGCGCTGATCCGCTCGTCGGCGGAGGTGTGCGCGAACCGCTCCAGTGCCTCGAAGGCATCCCCGGTCTCGGCGAGCTCCTGCTCGGCCGCCCGCGCCGTACGGTCCATCACGGAGCAGACGACCTCGCGCATCAGCGCGTCGCGGTCGGGGAAGTTGCGGTACACCGTGGCATTGCCGACGCCGGCCCGGCGGGCGACGTCGTCCAGCGGCACGTCGGGGCCGTGCTCGACGAACATCTCCCGGGCGGCGGCGACGATCCGCTCCCGGTTGCGCACGGCGTCGGCACGCGGCCGGGGCGTCCTGCGCTGTGCGGGTTCGGCGGTCTGCACGATGCACTCCTGACAGTCGAATCGGATCCGCGATCCGGGGACTGATTCCCCGCTTCACGCGAACACAGGTCTAAACGGGGAGACACTCCCCGGTTATTTCCCACCCGAGGAACCTTCTCCTGTGACCTGAGTCACACTCCCCTCGATCCTCTCCTCACGCGTCGCACCGGCCCGCATCCCACCCTCCTTCCGGCCCTGCAAGCTCCCCTGACCTCGAAAAACACACAATCGGCCCTGTCGACGGGCGCCCACGCACCCCACAACGCAGGGTGATCGGGAGGGTGCAGTCGGAAACCGGCGGCTGCCATGGGGAACGGAGGTCCTGCATGCAGCCGCAGCCGAGCAGCCGTCGGATATCGCCGCGCCGCCTGGCCGCCCTGGCCTCCGTCACCGCCCTGACCCTCGCCGTCGGCACCTCGGCCGGCAACGGCAACCTCTCCCCCGGCACCTCCGCCGCGGGCGCCGGCCCCAGCGCACCGTCCCCCTCCTCCGCCCACGGGCCGTGCCTGATCGGCAGCTCCCGCGACGTCCAGATGTCCGAGGGCATCCCCACGGGCCCGGGGTACGCCCGCTCCACCGGCACCGTCCGCGCCCTCACCCTGATGATCGACTTCCCGGACGCCGTCGGCGAGGGCGACGCCCTGGACCGCTACCAGGAGTTCTTCCCCCAGACCCAGGAATGGTTCCGCACCAGCTCCTACGGCCGCCTGGACTACCGCACCGACATCCCCATCCCCGACTGGCTGCGCATGCCCAAGTCGTTCCGCGCCTACGGGATAGAACGCGGCGCCCCCTTCGACCCCGGCTACCGCAGACTGGTGCGGGACATCGTCGAAGCCGCCGATCCCCGGGTGGACTTCCGGTCCTACGACATGGTCAACGTCCTCGTCACCCCCAACGCCGGCCCGTCCGCCCTGGACACCGTCCTGTCCGTGACCTTCGCCGGCAACACCGAGGCCCCGACCGCCGACGGCGTTCCCGTCGCCAACGCGTCCTTCGTCTACTCCCGCCAGGACGACGGCTCCGGCTCCTACGACCGGACCGGCTACCGGGTCCTGCCGCACGAGAACGGCCACGTCTTCGGCCTCCCCGACCTCTACACCGCCGACGGCGGCGGCGCGGTCGGCCACTGGGACATCATGAGCGAGGACTGGGGCGCCAACAACGACCTGCTCGCCTGGCACAAGTGGAAACTCGGCTGGCTCGACACCGACCAGGTCCACTGCGCCGCCGCTCCCGGAACCCGGGACTACGTCCTCACCCCCCTGGCGGACACCGGCGGCCCGAAACTCGCCTTCGTCCCCCTCGACGAACGGTCCGGCTACGCCGTCGAGGTCCGCACCCAGGCCGGCAACGACGAGGCCGTCTGCCGCCCCGGCGTCCTCATCTACAAGGTCGACGCCGACGTGGACACCGGCATGGGCCCCATCACCGTCTACGACTCCCTCCGGGACAGCGGAGGCTGCACCCGCAGCCCCAACGTCCACGCCGAACTCTCCGACGCCACCTTCATCCCGGGCGAGTCCTTCGTCGACCGCCAGGAAGGCATCCGCGTGACCGTCCTGGAGGCCACCGCACCGAACGGCTCCGACCCCGCCGACGGCACCCCCCACACCCACCGCGTCCGCATCACCCGCGAGTAGTCCCGCCCCCGCCCCGACCACCACACCCGCCGACCTCGATCCGGTACCCTGACGCCTGTGGTCCTCCACGACCACGGGGCCGCCGCACGCGGCCCGGACTGCCTTCGTAGCTCAGGGGATAGAGCACCGCTCTCCTAAAGCGGGTGTCGCAGGTTCGAATCCTGCCGGGGGCACCATGTAGTACCGCTCTGACCTGGGGTTTATCCCCCAGGGAGGGGTCTCACTCGGCCTCGGACGTCCCGTCCGGGGCCGTTTGCGTGAGCGCTGCGTGAGCGGACGGGGCGGCAGCCCCCGAAATATCCCCCACCCGATCAGCACCATCCGGCACGTCGCGAGGGGCTCGTGCACGCGGGACGAGACGGGCCGCAGCCTCGGCGATCGCAAGATCCGCCTCGGGAAGCAGACTCGTGTACGTGTCCGCTGTGATGGTGATCGAGGAGTGGCCGAGCATCTCCTGGATGTCCTTCAGATCGGCGCCGGCCGCGTGCGCGAGGGTCGCCGCACCGTGGCGCAGGTCGTGGAGCCGGACCGGCGGAAGGCCGATCTCCTCGTACAGCTCGATGAAGCGGCGGGTGACATTGGCCGGGTGGAGCAGTTCCCCGTTCTCGCGCGTGAAGACGCGGCCGGTCTCCACCCAGGCGGTCCCCCACTTCTCGCGCTCCTCGTCCTGCCGAGCACGATGCTGACGCAGGACCTCGACCGTGTCCGCGTCCAGGGCGATGGTGCGCGCACCCGCGTTTGTCTTGGGGTCGTCCTCGTAGACCTCCCAGCCGTCGACAACGAGCTGCTTGGCGACGGTGAGGAGACCCGCGTCCAGGTGGGTGTCGGTCCACTTCTGCCCGCACGCCTCCCCACGACGGAGTCCGCGGAACGCGATGAGGTGGAACAGGGCGTACAGGCGGTCGTCTGCCGCGTGGTCGAGGAAGCGGCCGGTGTGTTCCGGCGTCCAGACCATGACGGGCGAGGACTTCTCGCCGGTGCGCTGCCAGTGCAGGACCCGTTCCTCGGTCCACACGAGCGCCTTGGGTCGCTTGCCCGCTTCCAGTTCGACGTGCGCGGCCGGATTGAAGGTGATCATCTGCTGCGCGATCGCGGAGTTCAGAGCCGCGCGCAGGGTGGAGCGAACGCGCTGGCGCGTCGCCGGCCCGACGATGCGGCGGTACGGCTCCATGTCGGCGATGGCCGCCTTCATTACCTTGCGGCGGGCGCGCGGCTCGCGCCCCTTCCACGGGATGCGGGCCAGGTCCTCGAACGCCTTGCGCCGGGCGGCGTTGCCCTCTGCGATCTCGACGTTGTCCTCCGCGATGGCCTCGAACATCTCCGAGAGATGAGAGACGCGAAGGCGGTCGAGTCGCAGGTGACCGATGCGCGGCTTGAGGTGGACCCGGATGTTGCTCTCGTCGCGGCTGATGGCGCTCTGCCGCCCCTTCTTGCCGGCCAGCCACATGTCCAGCCACTCACCGACGGTGAGGCGGCTGATCAGGTCCAAGCCGTGGCTGAGGCGGCGCCGGGTCGACTCGATGTTCGGCAGCGGCGCCTTCTCAGCGGCCACGGCCTCCAGAAGCTCGGCAATCCGGGTCAGGGCCTCGGGGTCGTCGGACTCGGCGAGCCCCAGGAGGGCTCGCACGTGGTCGAGGTCGGCCTGGGCTTCCTTGAGGGTCTCGTAGCCGGCGCGGCTGAAGGAGCGACGGGTGCCGTCCTCACGGGGCGGGAGTTCCTGACGTATGGAGTAGGAGCCGTGCTTGCGGCTGGAGAGCTTGGGGCAGTTCTTGCCGAGCGGTTTGCCGGTCTTGGGGTCGCGGCAGTAGCAGCGGCGGTGGGTGGAGCCCTTCAAAGGCGTTCCTCCGGGGTGGCGTTGGGGTCGGTTTCGGGCGGGTCGACGTCGCCCAGTGCGGGTGGCAGGTCGGGTGGGGTGGCTCCCTCGTCGCGGATATCGCGGCGGAGGTGGCGGAGGTTGTACTTGGCGGAGATGGCCTGGTCGGCGTATTCGGTCCGCCTCCGTTCGGCTTCTTCCTGCTGGGCGCGGCTGGTGGCCGTTTTGGCGGCGAACCGTGCCCGTTCTTCCTCTTCGAGCGCGGCGAGCGCGGTGCGCGTGAGTCTGGCGTGAAGCTCGAAGTCGGGGACCATGCCCGCGTCGCGCTCGGGAACCTCCTGTTCGCCGGTGAAGCGCCGTAGGGCGTCCCAAGTGGGGACGAGCCTCTGGAATGGGAGTTCCTGGGTCTGATCGACGTACCCGACCGGGAAGATCAGGCAGACCGGGTACGTCTCCAGAGCTGCGGCCAACACGATGACGTCCACCAGCGGCAGGGTGGCACGGCGTCCGGACTCCATGTTGGCGATCACGTTGCGCGGGATCGGGTGCCCGAGCCGCTCGCACTGGTCGGCCAGGTCCTGTGCGCTCCATCCCATCTCCTTTCTGCGTCGCCGGACCTCTCCGGCCACGTTGGCCTTGATCCGGTCCCCCCACTCCGGGAAGTCGTCGTCCTCTTCATCATCGAAACTGTGTTGTGTCATGCAGACACAGTAGCTCGCTCACGATGGTTCCTAGCCGCCTGGAGCCGGACGTGTTGGGCATGTTCGCCGAGGGCTGTGACGAAAGGAGTGCTGCGTGCGCGATGAGGCGATGGCCGAGCAGGCGAGGGGCATGACTCGCGAGGAACTGCTGGCCCTTCCAGTTGCCGTTGACCTGGACACGGGCAACCGCGCGCTGGGGCTCGGGCGGAGCAAGGGCTATGAGCTGGCCAAGCGGGGCGAGTACCCGTGCAAGGTCCTGCGCCTGGGCAAGGCGTACCGCGTGGTGACCGCCGATCTGCTCAATCTGCTGGGGCTGGCCGCGTGAGGGCCGGACAACATAGCAGGCCGTTCTGCGCTGAGCTGACACAGAAGCGCTGGACTGTGGCCAGGCGTGGACGTACTGTCCGTGTTCCCTCGCGGCGGCCTGACGCCCGCGAGAAGGGAATGGGCCCCCGGCGGTGCGACGCCGGAGGCCCGAGCAACCCCGAACGGCCCTGGAAGAACCAACCCGGCGGCAAGGGCGTGCGAGCCCGCCACCGCCAGACGAGGAGCTGCCCTGTGGAACACCCCGAACCCCAGCCCTATTCCGACCCCGACAAGCCCGCGTGGCCGCCGGTCGCCGTGCCCGGACAGCCCGGCCTGACCACAGCCGAGCCCGGCCAGGCCGCCGGCGATCCGGCGCAGCCCTCACCGCCCGCCGAGCGGTGTCCCGAAACGGAACAGCCGGATCCGGAGCCGACGCACGGATCGGAGCTCCTCGGCGAACTCCGTCGGCAGATATCGAAGTTCGTGATCCTGCCCTCCGAGCAGGCGCTCGACGCGGTCACCTTGTGGGTGGCGGCGACGCATCTGCAGCCCGCTTGGCAGCACGCCCCGCGCCTCGCGGTGGTCGGTCCGGCGAAGCGGTGCGGCAAGTCACGTCTCCTTGACGTGCTGACCGAGACGGTCCACGAGCCGATGCTCACGATCAACACCACGCCGGCGGCGGTTTTCCGCTCGATCACCGAGGAGCCGCCCACGCTCCTCGTGGACGAGGCGGACACGATCTTCGGCACGCCGAAGCAGGCGGAGAAGAACGAGGAGATGCGCGGGCTACTGAACGCCGGCCACCAGCGCAACCGGTACGTGACCCGGGTGGTCGGCAACGACCACACGCCCCACCGGTTCGCCACCTTCGCCATGGCGGCCATCGCCGGGATCGGCGACCTGCCCGACACGATCATGGACCGGTCGGTCGTCATCCGCATGCGCCGGCGGGCGGAAGGCGAGACCGTCCGCCCCTTCCGGTCGCGGCGGGATATCCCCGCCCTGCATGGCCTGCGCGACCGGATAGCCGCCTGGACGGGACCCCTGGTGGACGAGGCCGCCGACCTGGAACCGGCGATGCCGGTCGAGGACCGGGCCGCTGACACCTGGGAACCACTCGTCATCGTCGCCGACCTCGCCGCCGGCACCTGGCCGCGCCGCGCCCGTACCGCGTGCCAACAGATGGTCGCCGCCGAGACGGCCGCCGAGGAGGACCACCCCAGCGGGGCCCGCATCCTGGCCGACATCCGGCGAGTCTTCGTCTCCCAGCGCGAGGTGGACAGCCTCTCCACGGAGGAGCTGATCCACCACCTGCGCCAAGACCCGGAGAGCCCGTGGGCCGAGTGGGGGCGCAGCGGGCTGAGCCCGCGTGACCTCGGCTCGATGCTCCGGCAGTTCGGCATCAAACCAGGAAACGTCCGCATGGCCGACGGAACCCAGCGCAAGGGCTACATGCGCAACAAGTTCCTCGACCCCTGGCGCCGCTACTGCCCGACCGTCCACCCGGTCGACGCCGCACCCACCCTCCCGCAGGGCTGACACCGCCCCGCCCCCGCTGGTTGCCGTCCTTGCCGTCCCTGCCGTGATCGCGCAGGTCAGAGGGCATACGCGCAAGACGGCAACCGGGCCCAAGACGGCAACACGATCACCGTCGCCCGCGCAGGCCGCCAAGACGTCGCCCGCATCCGTCTCGTGCCGTCCCACTCGTACGCGCCGTATCGCCGCAGGTCATCGGCCGTGAGGCCAAGACGGAAGGCCGACCCGAGCCGTCCTCGCCAGGGCGCGGCCAAGACGGACCCCGGCCGGGCCTGCCGTACCGGCCCTGACCTGCGCTTGCAACGGCCAAGACGCCCAAGACGCATCACGCCACCACAGAAGCCTCCCGCTTGATTCTCCTCCCCCGCCTTCGACAACTACGCCTCCGGCGACCTGGCAGCAGGCCAAGCGAGGTGCAGCCGACGATGACCGGGCACACCGCCGAGCGGTCTGTGCTCATCGCGGCTGGATTCGTCATCCTCCTTCTGACCGCCGGAGCGTTCTGGCTCTCCTACGCACACCTGGCCGACGTTGCCGGCCAGCACGGCCTCGACGGCTCCCCGGCCCGCCGCTGGGCGTGGCCCGCCACCCTCGACGCGTTCATCGTCGCGGGTGAACTGCTCATGCTCCGGGCAAGCCTGCGCCAGGTCACCGACTTGTGGGCCATCGCCGTGACCGCCATCGGGTCGGTCGGATCCATCGCGCTCAACGTGGCGGGCGTGAGCGGAACGAGCGACGCCCGCACTGTGCACTGGCTCGACTACGTGGTCGCCGCAGTCCCGCCGACCGCCGCGCTCCTTGCCTTCGGCGTCCTGATGAGGCAGATCCACCAGCTCGTCGAGCGGCCCGACGGCCATCGAAATCTCGCGTCCGTCCCAGAGTCGATGCCCCCGGCCAACGTGGTCGTCCCGTCGGCCGCTCCTGGCAAAGGCAAGGATCGCGGCGACGGGCCAGCGGAGCACCCCGACCCCGACCGTCTGGCCGACACCGCGACCCCACCGGGCGGTGAGGGCACCAGCAAGCCCCCCAAGCCGAGCGGAGCACGGCCTCGGCGTACCGGGCGTCCGCAGGACATCTCCGATGACGAGATCCGGGTCATCGCGCGCGAGGTAATGGCCCGCACGGGAGCCGCTTCCCCCACCGAGGTCGGCGAAGAGATCCGCGTCAACCGCGGTCGCAAGGTTGGCAACGGCCGCGTGAAGAACGTCTGCGACGAGCTGAACGCCCGAAAGGCCGAGCCGGGCCCCGCGGTCGCAGTCGGCAGCAGCACCGGCTGACCCTCCCGCAACGACGCCCTCCGGTGGCACTGGAAGTACTTCCGGTGCCACCGAAACCTGGCTGGCCCCCACACCAAACTCGCCGGAATTCCGCCCCGGCTATCCGACCGCCGCCCGCAGTGCCCACTCCTCCACAGCTGTGGACAGCCAACTACCAGCTGCACGTCGCCCGGCCTTCCATGCCGGCCTACCTGCCCTTTCTGCCTCATCCGGAGAACTCTCCATGCCGCGCCACACGCACGACGCGCACGATGCCGAAGTCGTCCCGGACGAACTGTCCGTGCCGACGAAGTCCCCTACGCTGCTGAATCGTTTGCGGCAGGCGTTCGGACGGACGGCTCCTGGCGGAGCCAGTAGTACCCCGAGTCCGACTCAAGGCCGGTCTTCGGGGATCTCCGCCCCGGGGGTGGCGGAGACGGCCCGACGCCAGGGGGCGCCGGACCGGGAGGTCGGGGCCGAGGGCGGCCCCGACCCGGACGAGCTCCACGCCGTCCAGCAGCAGATCCTCCGCCCCGCACCTGCCGCCGGACCGTCGGCCGGTGAGCGAGAGGTGCAGAGCGTGCAGCCGGCGATCCGCCGTTTCACCGGCACCAAGCGGACTGTCCGTGTCGGCCCGCTGCGGTTCACCGGTGACGAGCACGCCGGCCTCCAGGAGGCCGCTGTCGAGCACGGCTACAAGGGGGAATCCGGCTTCGCGGCCGACATCGTCCTTGCCTTCATCACCGGTCGGTTCACCGCGAACCTGTCGCTGTCCGAGGACCGGCGCCGTACCCACATGTTCCGCGCACGGGTGCTGCGCGAGCTCAACCGCATCGGCGTCAACGTCAACCAGATCGCCCGCGCCCTCAACAGCGACCTCACCCCACCCGACATCCGCCACCGTCTCGACGAGCTCCACCGCCTGCTGGAACTGATCGCCGAGGCCCTGCGCGAACCCGCCGACTCCAGGAAGGACCTGGCCGCGTGATCGCCGCCATCAAACCGGCCGGGTCCAACACCCGTGGTCTGCTCGCCTACCTCTACGGCCCCGGCCGCCACGACGAGCACACCGACCCGCACATCGTCGCCGGCTTCGCCATGCTCGGCATGCCCGACCCCGGCCGCAACCCCGACGCCACCCTCACCCAGCTCGCCCGCCACCTCGACGAGCCCGTCCATCTTCGGAACAGCGAGTTCGGCAAGAAGGTCACCGACCACGTCTGGCACTGCCCCGTCCGCACCGCCCCCGAAGACCGCCACCTCTCCGACACCGAGTGGGCCGACATCGCCCAGCGGATCGTCGAAGCCGCCGGCATCGCCCCACTCGGCGACGACCTGGCGTGCCGGTGGATCGCCGTACGTCACGCGGACGACCACATCCACATTCTCGCCACCACCGTCCGTGAGGACGGCCGCCGCCCCAGGCTCCACGACAGCGGCGTCCGCGTCGGCGACGCCTGCCACCAGATCGAGACCGACTACGGCCTGCGCCAACTGAAGAAGGGCGACCGCACTGCCGGACGCCGGCCCACCCAGGCCGAGATGCACAAGGCCCAGCGCCTCGGCTGGGAGCAGACCAGCCGCGACTGGCTCCAGGACCGCATCCGGGCCGCCATCCCCCACGCCAGCGACACGGAGGAACTCCTCTCCTACCTCGAAGCCATGGGCATCGCGGTCAAACCCCGCCGCGGACCGTCCGGAGACCTCCTCGGCTACGCCGTCGGCCGCCCCGGCGACCTCAACAAGGACGGCGAACAGATCTTCCACCCCGGCGGAAAGATCGCCCCCGACCTCACCCTCCCCAAGCTCAAGGCCCGCCTGGAGACCACCGCGCCGGAGGAGCACCCCACCGCCCGCCGCGACCAGCCCGCCACCCCCTGGCACCAGGCCACCGGCGCCCTCGACACCCTCCACCAGGGGATGGCCGACGACACTCACGCCCAGGCCCGCATCACCGCGCTCGGTGACCTCATCGAAGCCGCCGCCCAGAGGGCACCCGACTCCCTCCAGGCCGAACTCCGAGCAGCCTCAAGGGTGTTCGCCCGTGCTCAGCGCTCCCAGATCCGCGCCGAGAACCAGGCCGCCACGACCCTGCGCAAGGCGGCCCGGGACCTCGCTCACACCGCCACCGGTCCCGACGGCAGCGCCCTGGCGACCCTGCTCGCTGCCCTCGTCTGGGCCACGATCGTCGCCGCCCGCTGGCACGAGGCGAAGAACCACGCCCACCAGGCTGAGGCAGCCCGTCAGACCCTCCACCACCTCCAGACCGCCGCCGACCGGGCCCTCACGCCCGTCGTCGGTGACCTCGCCACCCGCCGGCCGAACGATCAGGCCAGCCGGACCCTGGCCCACGACGTGCGGGCCGCCGTCCCCGACCACGCCGACCGCATCCTCACCGATCCCGCCTGGCCTGCCCTCGCCACCGTCCTCGCCGACGCCGAAGCCGGCGGCCACAAACCCCACCAGCTCCTCAAGGAGGCCGCAGCCCAACGCGAGCTCACCACCGCCCGCCAACCCGCCCGCGTCCTGATCACCCGCATCCAGCACACCAGCCGCAACCCCGCCCCCAACCCCCGCGCCGAAGCCGCCCGCCGCCGCTCGACCATGGCGCTCGCGCCCAGCGGACACCAGGCCCGAACCCCCCAGCCCACCACTGCACCCACGACGCCCGTTGAGCAACGGCATCGACGGGGCCGATAGGCACACCCGGCCACCCAAACAAGTGGACGAGGAGTGATGGGTGGGCAGATGCCCCCTTTGCGTCCACGCTGATCACGGCAGGCGCGCGACCGCGTTCACCTACCTCAACGACCAGATCAGGACTAGGGACGCTTCCTTTGGACGACTCACACCGCAGGCTGCCGTTGTCGGCGTAGCGTCGATCCAGCTGCTGAGGTGCGTTGCGCGGCTGAGCCGGAAGATGAACGGAAGGATCGGGGCGTGGCTGAGTTCTGGATTGGGCATCGCCGGTACCGGACGAAGGGGGAAGCACAAGAGGCTGTACGCGAGGTGCTGTACCGGTACACGGTGGGGAGCATCGTGGACCAGGAAGAGGATCACCTGCTGCTCCTGGACCTCCTCAACATGCACCACGAAGCAGAGGACAAGATCGGTCCGGGTGTTGAAGCCTTCGCGATCGCCCCGCCGCAGCGCGGTCCGTATCCCGGCTTCGAAGTGATTCGCACGGACGGGAGTCGCATCGACTTCTCGTACCAGACGTGCCTGAAGCCGCCGACCTACCGTCAGCAGGTCCTGAATGTGATGCGGGACGAGGTCAAGTCGACCATCAACGCCTACTTCGAGTCCCGGAAGGCGGCTGGCTCTCTGATCTCGGACCAGTCCGGCACGCCGTTGGTGACCACCAACACCGCCGTGAGCTACTTCCGGGGCCCCTCGTTCGTGGACATCGCCGAGGAGTTCGCAGAGACAGCTGGAGGGTGGGAAGCGATCGAGCTGACTCCGTCCACTGAGCCCGGGCTCGGACGGTTCAAGGAGCGCGATTTGGCCGAGCGCTGGTTCACCCACCATCAAGAGCGCGCCATGCTCGGTCTTCTGTCAACGCAGGAGAACCAGCGCCGTCCTCGCAGGTGAATCCCTATCCCTGTCCTCGACCTCGTCCAGCGGCGTGGTCGCGGACAGGGACACGGCCGCGAAGGCATCACGTGAGACTAAGCCACCGACTTCCGTACCGCTTCGGCAAGCGCAGCCGCGCGTACGTCGCTGGCACCGCTGATGATGTGGTTCATCGCGTAGCCGAAGGCGATGCCGTGCTCGGGGTCGGCGAAGGCGAGTGAGCCGCCGCGGCCTGTGTGGCCGAAGGCGCTCGGGCCGGTCATGAGGTTGCCCTCGGTGGGGAGCATGTATCCGGTGCTGAATCGGCTGGGGATCACCATCACTTGGTCAATCCCATTGGCCTGCTCCTCCGTCACGGACGCGAGGGTCTGCGGGGTGAGCAGGCGTACGCCGTCGACTTCGCCGATCAGTGCGGCGTACATGCGGGCCAGTGAGCGTGCGGTGCCGATGCCGTTGGAGGACGGGAGTTCGGCGGCCTGCACCTCGGGGGAGTCGAAGTCGATCGCGGCCGGGTCAGTGACCGCGAAGGCCCGGTTGCTGAAGGAGTTCGGGTCGCGCCAGGCGGCGACCTGTTCGCGGAGTTCCTTGGGAACCTCCTCGGCGGGCACGGTGGTGAGGTCGACGGCCGGGCGCTGGTACGCCATGCGGCTGACTCGGTCGCGTTCGTTCGCCGGCAGGCCGATGTAGAAGTCCAGACCGAGGGGTTGCGCGATCTCGTCGGCGAAGAAGCGGCCTGGAGAGCGGCCGGAGACTCGGCGGATCACCTCGCCTACCAGCCAGCCCCAGGTCCGGCCGTGGTACCCGTGTGCAGTGCCCGGAGTCCACAGCGGGCGCTGGGCCGCGAGCGCTGCTGCCATGGGATCCCAGGCCAACGCCTCGGCCAGCGGAAGCGGCTCGTCCAGGGCGACCAAGCCGGCCTGGTGGGACAAGAGCCAGCGGACGGGGATGTCCGCCTTGCCGTTCGCCGCGAACTCCGGCCAGTACTTCGCCACCGGTGCGTCGAGGTCGAGCATGCCGCGCTCGACCAGCATGTGCACTGCGGTCGCGGTGACCCCCTTGGTCGCCGAGTAGACCAGCTGCAAGGTGTCCCGTTCCCACGGACGGCCGGTGTCAGCATCGGCGACGCCACCCCAGATATCGACCACCGGCTGGCCGTGCCAGTAGACGCACACGGCCGCGCCGATGTCCCCGTGCTGGGTGAAGTTCGCTGCGAACGCCTCGCGGACCAGTTCGAATCCGGGCGCTACCTCACCGTTGATCGTCGTCATACCGTTCATCCTGGCAGCCGCGCTGCCCCAGCTGACAGGGGAACTGGCCTCTGCTCAGAGGCGATCGGCGTCGACGCGTACGACGAGGGTGACGCGTTCGCCCCTCGTGATCGGCCGTACGCCGTGGATGTGGTCGCGGGTAGCCGGGAAGGCGACCAGGCTGCCGCAGGGTGGCTTGATCTCCTGGGTGGGGTTCTCGAAGAACAGCTCGCCTCCGCCGTAGGAGTCCGGCGTGTTGAGCCAGACCACGAGGGTGAGGTCGCCGCCGACGACGGGCTGTCCGTTGGTCCGAGCCCGCTCGCGCTCGATGTCGGTGACCTCGTCGTGGTGGGCGACGAAGCCGACGCCGGGGCCGTAGCGGTAGACGACCGCCGGCTGAGTGGGTATGCGCTTCGGGACGATCTCGAAGTGGCTGCGCAGGTGGGCAGCGCAGTGGGAGATGACCGCCTCCTCCAGGTGCGTCGGGATCTCGACGTATTCGCTCTTGCGCAGCGATTCGTCGATGACGCCCTGGTAGGTGCGGGGGCGGGCGGTGTGGCTCTTCACGTGGTCCATCAGCGCTCCGCAGAGGCTGAGAGGGATGGCGCTCTCTACGACGAGCGGTAAGCGGCTCTTCCAGGTCATGTGGTGCTCTCCTTCCACCAACGGGTGCCTTCGGGCGAGTCCTCAAGGACGACGCCCTGCTGGGTGAGCTGGTCACGGATCGCGTCGGCCTCGGCGAACTTCCTCGCCGCACGGAGCCGGTCGCGTTCCTTCACGAGTTCGTCGACGGCGGCGTCGCTCTGGGCAGCGCCGGGGATGTCGAAGGTTCCGAAAAGGTTGTTCACGTCCTCGATCAGCCGCAGGGCGGCCGGGCCGGCCGGCTCCTCCATGCGGTTCTGCTCGCGGATGTACTGGAACAGGACGGCGAGGGCACCAGGGGTGTCAAAGTCGTCGTCCAGGCGCTCGCGCATCTCCTTCCAGGCGTCCGTCGCCCGTGCGGCGTTCGCCGGGCTGTCGGTGTGCGCGGGGTCGATGGTCCGGGCGAAGTTCTCGATCCGGCGGCGTGCCCCTCGGGCCTGCTCCAGGGTGGAGTCGTTCAGCTCCATCGAGGAGCGGTAGTGCTGGGAGAGGAAGGCGTGCCGCAGGGTGCGGAAGTCCGTCCGGGCGAGGGCGTCGCGGATGGTGAGGAAGTTGCCGGTGCTCTTCGACATCTTTTCGCCGTCGACCCGCAGCAGACCGGTGTGCATCCAGTAGCGGGCCAGGGGCTCGATGCCGGAGGCGGCTTCCATCTGGGCCACCTCGGCCTCGTGGTGCGGGAAGATGAGGTCGACGGCGCCGCCGTGCAGGTCGTACGAGGGCCCGAAGAAGGTCTCCGTGATCGCGGTGTCCTCGATGTGCCAGCCCGGCCGGCCCGGGCCCAGGTCGGTCTCCCAGAACGGCTCGCCGTCCTTGCGGCCCTTCCACAGGGCGAAGTCGCCCGGGTTGCGCTTCTTCGAGTTGTCGTCGATCCGCGACACCGAGTCCTCGGGACGGAGATCGGTGCGGCCGGAGAGCTTGCCGTACGCGGGGAACGACGCCAGGTCGAAGTACCAGCCGTCATCGAGCTTGTAGGCGTGGCCACGCTCGATCAGCCGCTTGATCTGGTCCACGATCGCGTCGATGTGGTCGTGGGCCCGTGCGTGGACATCGACACGGGTGTTCCCCAGCGCGGCCATGTCCTCCAGGTACTGCTTCTCGAAGAGGGCCGCGATCTCCTCCGGCGGGACGCTCTGCTCCGCCGACCGCCGGATGATCTTGTCGTCGACGTCGGTGATGTTCTGGAGGTACGTGACCTTGTACCCGCTCGCCTCCAGGTACCGGGCGATGAAGTCGAACTGCGTGTACGTCTTCGCGTGCCCGACGTGGCTGGGGCCGTACACCGTGGGTCCGCACACGAACATCCGCACCTCGGCCTCCCGCTCGGGGCGGAACTCCTCGACCTGGCCGGTCAGCGTGTTGTGGACCTTGATCGACATCATGCCTCCTGTGTAAGCGGATCACGCAGCGTACTGACGCCCGGACATAAGCGTCTAACTGGAACCGCCGCTCTCGCCGAAGGGGACGAACCGCGGGGACGGCAGGGTGGCGAAGATCGCCGCCTCCTCCCCGAGAAGGTGGTGGTTGGCCTGCTGGTACGCCTTCCGTACGGCCTCGATCGCCCCGGGGCTGAGGTCCATCCCGACCACGCGGCAGAACTCGCTCAGGGCCTCGCACCGCCGCTCCAGGTCGACCATCGACAGCGGGTCACACTGCTGGGCCTCGATCAGCAGGTTCTCCTGCTCGCTGCTGATCAGGCCGAGTGCGCCGAGGGAGTACAGCTTCCACTTCATGTTCGGCAGCAGCTGGCCCGAGCGGGCGTACATCCAGTCCACGACCTCGTCCAGCGCCCCGGAGAGGACGAAGTGGCCCGTGGGCACTCCGACCCGCCGCGCCATGCGCAGCGGGATCTCGCGCACGTCCCAGGTGATCCGGTTGTGCAGCCGGTAGGTCTCGCCCTCCAGGCGCTGGAGCTGCTCGCGCGTCTTGTGGGAGATCAGCGCCCCGAAGGCTTCTTCGCGGTCGAACAGCGGCTCGCCCTTGTTCCCGTAGGCGTCGCACTTGTCGCTGTTCCACGTCGTTCGGGGGTCGGCCTCGTACTGGAAGAGGAGCTGGTGGACGTTGACCTCCATGCGTCCCCAGGGGACCGGCAGGTGGAAGCTGAACTCCGGGATCCAGGCGGGGAGCCGGTCGCGGACCAGGGCGTACGTGTCCGCCGGCCTCGCCCTCCACTCGTCCTCCTTGATCGGGACGTCGAGGATGACGGCCAGATCGAAGTCGGAGTCGGTACTGAATCGGGTGACGTTGCGGGGCGCGACCGCCGAGGAGGACAGGACGTAGAGCGCCTGGACCTCAGGCATCGTCTTGAGTGTGTCGAGCAGACCTCCGGCTGCGGCGCGGGCCTGCATTCTCAGGTTTTCCACGGGAACTCCTTGGTCAGATGATCGGGCGATCCATCACGGAGCGGAGCGCGGGAACGAGCTCCAGCGCGACGCCACCATGGGTGCGCTGGATATGTGCGAGGGAAGGGCTGCTGTTGCCCTCGATGACCACAGGGCCGCCGGGCGTGAGAGCGATGTCCCAGCCGATGAAGGGCACCTGCGGGAACAAGCGGGCACAGCGTTCGGCCAGCTCTCGGACCTCCGCCATGCGGGAGATCCGGTGGTCGGCGAACTGCACCGAGCTGACGCCGTGCCGGGTGTGGGCGTTCAGGTACCGGTCGTAGCCATGGCGGTCGAGTCGCCCGTCGGGGTGGACTCGGATCTGCATGCCGCTGGCGGCCGAGTTGTCCGTGGTGCTCTCGGCGCCGCCAAGCTTCAACATCACGTACAGGACCTCGGCGGCACCGCCCCGCAGCAGCGTGATCACGCGGAACGTGTTGAGGGCGTACGGGTTCAGCACGTCCAAGTCGGGATGCTGCGGAACGTGCTGCTCCACCAGCCACGTGCCCCACCGCTGCGCGTAGGCCGGGAGGTCGAAGTCGTCCTCACCAGGCCGCACGATCACGATGCCGGACCCACCGCTGGAGTACCGGGAGGGCTTGACCACCACACGACCGAGTCCGGAAGCGTGGCCGAGGACCTCCGTCAGCCGCACCACATCACCAGCGGACGTCACACCCGCGCGGCGGTCACCGCTCGCGATCAGCGCGGGCTGCGGGATGCCGGCCGAGGCGAGGATCCTCTTGCAGGACGTCTTGTCGTCCAGGTCGATCGCGTCCCGGTTCACTCGGGGAAGGAGCCGATGGAACAGGGCCGTCTCCGGCAGGAACGAGCAGGCGCTCTCGACGGACACCTCACGCCTGTAGCTGCCGTAGCGGAAGTAGTGGAACGGCAGGCAGCGCCACCGCGCGGAGACCTTGACCAAGTCGCTGGCGATGCGGGCCAGGCTCTTCCTGTCCTCTGCGCGCAACATCGCGGGAAGGTGCTCATGCCGCAACTGCCATACCTGGTAAGGGAGAAACCGCGCGCCGGACACGCGAGGAACAACCTGGGTGCGGAACCACTCCTCGGTCAGGGCCTGGCGGTGGTTGAATCCGCGGTTCGCGGTGCGTCTCATGGTGCTCCTCCCGTTTCTCAGTGGTCCGGGGTCCCGGCGATGGCCAAGGTGACGACGAGCGCACTGACGACGATCACGTAGGCCACGACAGCGAGGCGCTGCCTCATCGGGCGGGCCCGACGTTGTCGGCCGCGGTCGACCAGGCGATGCCGTTCGCGGGCTGGATGTGGGCGATGCGGATGAGCCGGCCGCCGTGCCTCTCGTGGACGACGGCCGTCAACTCCCCTTCACCCCGGCTCGCGATGTCGCGGACCATGCGGTGAAGGAGGGGGTGGTCCTCCCGGCCTTCGGCGTCGACCGGATTCACTGCTCGGACTCCTCGCGGTCGCTCGTTCCGCGACGGAGGAATCTCTCCCACCCGGATTCGGCGCGGGCTCGGAGGGCCGGGCTCGGACCGGCCGGCGGCTCGGGAACCGTGTGCTGTCGTCCGCTGTCGCCGGGCGTACGGACGGGCAGAGGCTGGCTCATCACGATCTCCTCGGGGGTATGCAGCCCGCCACCCACGCGAGGGACGTCGATGACGGGCTGCGGTCCTGGGAGCCGTCCGGAGCGGGGCGGGGGAGCCGGTTAACCCGGGTGCTCAGCTCCGAACGGCGTGAGGCCCAGTGAACGGCCGTGGACCACGGGCCCGGAACGTTTCCAGGGGGTTCCTCCAGCGAGAGAAACCCCCGTTTCTCGCACCCACGGGGAGTAGCCTCCTGACTACCAACCTGAGGGGAGGGTGGGATGTCTGACCCGATGGCTCTGCACCCACTGACCTACGTGCGAGAAGGCAAGGGCTGGGGCAAGGCCGAGTTAGCCCGGCTCATGCGCGAACGCGGGGCCGAATTGGGCGTACCGCTGGCCACCAACCGGACGACGGTCTGGAAGTGGGAGCAGGGGCAGGCGCCTGACACGGACGCGCAACGGGTGCTCGCCGACCTGCTGGGCGTCCCCGAGGAACACGTACGCTCGGTGCCCTGGCCTCGATGGCTGCCGGCGTGGGAGTCGACAGCCCTGGCGGCCCCGTGGACTCCGGCCGGCACCGTGAAGGTATTCGCTGATCTGGTCAGGAGCGGCCACATGGATCGTCGGGGCTTCCTGTCCATCACCGGCGGTGCGCTGACGGGAGTCGCCGCCAACTGGGCAGCCGCACCAGAGGCGTTCGCCTCGGCAATCGACGGCGACCGCGTCACCGACGCCATGGTGACCACCATCGAAGCGCGCGTAAACACCCTCCGCACCCTCGACGACCAGATGGGCGGCGCCCGCCTCCTGGACCAGGCCACCAGCGACCTCGCGCTGATCACCAGCCTCCTCGACCACGGGCGCTACACCGACGCCGTCGAACACCGCCTGTACGCCACGGCCGCCCGCGTGTCGTACCTCGCCGGATGGATGGCCTACGACAAGGGTCTCCGCTCCCTCGGCCAGCGCTACTACGTCGGCGCCCTCCGCAGCGCCCACAGCGCGAAGGACGACGGCTTCGGCGCCTTCATCCTTGCCGAGATGGGCGTCCACATCTCCGACTCCGGCGACACGGCCGCACGCGTGAAGCTCATCGACACCGCCATCGGCAACGCCCCCTCGGCCCTCCCGCCGGCAGCGGCCTCATACCTCTACCTCCACCAAGCCGAAGCCCTCTCCCGAGACACCCAGCACGAAGCCGCCGGCAAGTCCCTCAACCGCGCCTACGACCTGTGGGGCGCCCACCACGAAGGCGACCGCCCCGACTGGCTCGGCTGGTACGGCGAGGCCCAGCTCAAATCCACCGAAGGCAAGATCATGCTGCGTTCCGGCTTCCCTGAGCGGGCGACCAGCGCCCTCGCCGTGGCGGTGGACCAAGCGGTGCCGCGCGACCGGGCGGTGCGTTCCGGTCGCCTCGCGACGGCACGGCTGGCCGCCCGGGATCTGGACGGCGCTCTGGACGCTGCCAACGTCGGCCTTGAGCTGCTGGAGAACCGAGTCCGCTCCGACCGGGCACACGTCCGGCTGACCAAGTTCAGCCGCTACCTCGAACCGCATGCCAGGGTGCCGGCCGTACGGGCGTTCCGCGATCGCCTCTCGGCTCTGCCCGCTTCGGTCTGACAGCACGAGGTCTCGCATGCCCCGACCGTGGTGGAGCCGTCGATCTTCGGCAGGAATCGTGCACCCGCGGTGCAGTCGTGCGCGAAATGCCCATCAGTGACCCACCGCCCGAGCTGATCCGCGATGCAGTCAGTCCTCAACTAAGGAGGCCGATGACGTCATGTCGGCGAGCCCCGCACCGTGAGGTCACTCTTCGATTAGTTGCAAGGTGGCTGCCCGATGGTCACCTGCTGCTGCCAGCCCATCGACGAGGCGTCGCCACCGTGCAATGTGATCCGGCAGCATTGCATCGCGTGAGTGCAGTGTCTTGAGCCAGTCGGTGACGTACCAGCATTTGTTGGCGATGACGCCATAGTTGCCGTCGACCAATTGCTCCGCCAATGTGAGCCCTGTGTCCCGCTGCCATTCAAGCGGAGCGCACTTGCCAAGTTTCGCGAGTGCGTCGAGGGCCTTGGGTTCCTGCCGGGCGATCCTTACCCAACGAGCGACAAGGCCCTCAAGGTTGTCGGGGTGCAGCCAGCCTTCTCGGGCGCGGGCTAGGGTCGCGTCGATGTCGGTGTCGCTCATGTCGATCTCAGGTGCAGGCAGTAGCGCCCCCAGAGCGTAGTCGCCCCAATGGTGGTCGGTGCGTAGTTCGTTGCCGTCGCCGATGGCATCGAGGGCGGCCTCCATGACGACAAACCAAATGTCCAGAAGGGACGGGCGTAGGCCATCGTCATAGGTGAACAACACGGTGAGGTCATGGAGAAAACCGTGCAAGGCACGACCGTTGGCGGCGAAGCGCTGCGCGTGTGCCTTGAGTGGCTCGGTGTTACCCCTGATCGCCAGGTCAACGATGACACGAGCGCCCTGCCTACTGTGTCGGTTCTCGTACCCTTCCCTCGCCCAGTGGTCGGCGGCGCGCGCATGGGCGTCGAGCAGGACCTTGGTCAGTCCGTCGGCCTGATCCGCCACGCAGCTGTCGCTGAGGGACGCCGAACCGGCGGCGATAAGTGGCGGGATCAGTGACGTCAGATATAGCCGCTCCGTCTCGACCTCGGGCAACGTCTGCTCGTAGGGACCGTCGAGCCGGGGACGGCCGCGTGAACCAACTACTGGGTCCCAATCTCCCAAGCGGCAGTCCTCTAGTCCCGCCCGCACGACGTTGAGCGCTACTTGGTGGCGGCACGGGCTCGACTGCTGGTCAGCGTCGCACGGGGCACCCCAGACACGTTCGACAGCCAGGGCAAACGCGATGCGTACCTCGTCGAAGTGGTTCGTGGTGCAGCGGTCCAAGGCGCCGATGATTGCCTGACGATCGAGGTCGACGTCATCAGATGCCACGGCCAAGAGTGCCGGCAGTCCAGTCGCCGCAGATCGATCAGCACCCACCGAGTAGAAGGAAGAAGAGACATACTCAGCCCGACTCGGTTCGGCGATCGCCTCGATCAAGACATCCGTCGCCCAACGCAAGTCGTCAACCGGAACCTGGACCCGTCCGCGGGCGTGTGCGACGGCTGCGGCAGCAGCGACGGCAGCAATCGGGTCAAGGCGGTTGAGAACAGGACTGGGTGGGGCGTCGCCCAGGGATCGCGCCAAGGCGATGTCAGCCAGAAGAGTGTCAACCGGGGCAACGCGATCGGCGGATCTGGCGTAGGTGTTCTGCAAGCGCAACGCCTGGCCGGCACGGTCGAACATCTCAGCTTCGGGCTGCATGCGAGTCGCCAGCGGCTCGGGGTGCTGATACTGCACGATCAAGTTGCCAGACTCATCAGTTTCCGGATGAAAATTCTCCGGACTGAACGTCGCCGCCCATCCCCGTACTGAGGTGAGCATCCGATCAGCATCCGCACCGCCCTGGGAGTCAGCGACCAGTTCCTCGGCACGACGGATGAGTTCCTCGCCTGTGGCCGCGAGCTCGTTGAGCCGGTTCTGATCACCGGAGAGGGTCGCTCGGATGGTGAGTTCGGCGGCGACGTCACGCAGATTGCTTCGACGGCGAGAGCGCCCCACAAGGTCAGGTTCGTCCGGGCCTTGTACGTACAGCACTCCTTCACCAGCGACTCGCGCGAATTCCAGATGCCATACGTCTGGGTCCCGCATCCAAGGATCCAGCAGATCACCCGCCTGCTCCAGATGCCGCACAAGGAACCCGACCACGAGGCCAGGCATGGCCAGGTTGTTGCAGTCACGCAACAGCAACTGCATAACCTGAGCCATCGGAATATCAGCGATGGCCACAAGCTGGTCCGCGAGGCGCTCAACCGCGAGCAGCGCACTCATGCACGGGTACGGGCCGACTGACGACCCTCGATACCAGGCCCATACGTGTTCGTCCCCGACGCAGTGCCTGACACCGACCCCCGGCAAATCCAGATCCACGCCGGTCAGCTCATCTTCGGGAATCTGAACGTGGCTATCGCGGTCTCCAACCCGGATGGCCGCCGCGTGGTCGAGCATCCGATTGATCAACGCCAGCGTCGGCACGGTGCGGGCTTTCAGCAGCTGCCAGAAGGGGCCGTGGTACCACCCTGCCATCCGTTCAGTGATGCCTCCACGAGCACGGTGGTGCCGGATGCCATCATCAAACGGGTACGAACGAAACCCGCCGTATTTAGCCGCCTCGGAGTCGTACCGTTCGATGTAATAGGACTCAGCAAAGACCAAGAGCAGATCCGGCTGATACCTAGCCATGCCTGTCACGGGCCAGAAATTCTCCACGACAGGGTCGAGACGCGCACCACCGTCGTCAGCAATTCCCCTGAGGAACGCCTCGGCCCGTGCATCGAGATCTGGGCCAAGCAGTGCCAATGCTTCCACAGCAAATTCGTCCCAATGCTCTGGCTCGGCTGCGAGGATGCGGTCCCTCACCGTCTGCCGAATTGGGATGGATACACCCACCTCAGCTCTCACCAGTCCGCGCAGCCAGGCCAGCACCAGTTCGCGGATGGCGCGACTCATGTCATAGGTAGCCCGGGAGCTGTCATCGGAGTCGGCATCGTGTTCGCGGCAGAAGGTCAACTCGACCAGCGGCGCAAGCACCACCGGGTCGCCGACGTCATGAGACGCGTAGCGCTGCATGGCCAACCGAATCGTTGTACGCAATCCGGCTTGCCGGTCCTTCTGCAACTCGGGCCATGCCCGGCCGAGGACCTCGCCGGCTGTACCGAGGGTGAGCACTGCCTCCCACGGCACATCCGACCACCGCTCGCCGTGGTCAACCGCGATCTGATCAAAGACGGCACGCAGGTGTGCAAGTGACCGCCTGACGTCAGCAGTAGTGAGTAGCTGGGCCTGGCATGCGACACGTGCGGCACGTAGCGCCCAGCGCGGCGCATCGGCAGCTGAGAGGAGATCGAAGCCGTCCGTGACGAGCAGCCGCACCATTGCCATGTCTCGCACGAGATCGCTGGCAAATCGATCGGACGGGTTCCAGGCACTGGTCGCATTCAGCGGCGCCAGCAAACCGTCGGAACGCAGGGAAGGCAACGCGGCTGAATCAGGTGGCGCAGAGTTCTCGTGCGGAAGCAGCTGGCGCCTGGCCAGTGCACGAAGAGATTGATCACGAGCGTCAGGGGAGGGCCCTCCTGCCACCACCATCTCTCCGCGGCGCACCAAGTGCCCCCAGACGGCAGCGAACAGGTCGGCCTCCGACGCCACTCCTTGAGGGGCCGCCACGCTCGGACCTGCACGCAGCAACATGTCAACCAGACCTGGCCTGCCTAGCAACCACTGCGCCCGCTCGTCACTGGCCCACCGCTGCAATTGCGGAAAGACCTCAACCAACTGCGTGATCTCAACCGAGGTCAGCCGAGGGACCTCATGCTCACGAACGAGGTTCTCGATGACCTCGCCGTGCCGCTCCACACTTTCCGCTGCCTGCATGAGGACATCACGTGCGGCTCCGGAACCATCAGTGCGGGTTACCGCCACTACGCCAAGCCCGGCGGTCATGGCCGCCCGTGCAAGGTCGGAGAGCAACCGGGCACGGCCTTCCAGCACCGACTCCGCGCCATCAACGACCAGAAGGCGCCCCGTACCGACCGCCGAGGCACCAAGCACCACTGCGAGGCGGGCACCGAGCAGCGTCTCGAATTCCACCAGGGTCGCGGGAATCTCTCGCAGGTTCAGCACTGTGACTGCGACCCCGTCGGCTCGTAGCTGGCCGGCGGTACGCAAGGCCAGAGCCGACTTGCCAGCATCAGGCTCACCGTGAACGATCAGTGCGGTCGCCTGCGATGCGACCGCTCTTGCTTCGGCAGCCAGGGCGCTTCCGGCCTCGACGCGCTCCAACTCAAGGTTCTCGCCAGCGCCGGTCAACCGGAACCGTACGAGATTCTCAGCCGTCTCCGACAAGGCGTCGAGGACACGCCACGCTGCGGGGTAGGACGGGGAGCGGTCAAGAGCCGCAGCCCCGGAAAGCTGCCTTCGCAGCATGCTCTCGGTGACAGTGGCCGCTGCCGGGGCGTACCCCTGAGAGAGCCTGCCCAGCGCTTCGAACAGTGCGTCGGCACCCTCTACGGAGGAGTCGGGAACGATACCCCTCAGACGCCCCACGACCGCTGTGCGGTCGGACTCGTCGACTCCCTCCAGCCTCAGCTCCCACAACCAGAGCACGTGCAGGACTCGCCAGGTCAGCTCCGCGTCAGGTGTCTCGGTACGTACCTTCGGGCTGGCAGCCGCCTTAGCGATCAACGCATCCAGATGAGTCAATCGCGTGCGAACAGCGTTGCTCGTACGGCCCGCCTGTTCTACGGCTGCGCGGAACGACTCCTCATCGGGCTGCCCATGAGCGATCACAGCCAGCTCACGCACCTGTTGTACGGCCGGATTGGGACTGGCCACTGCAACTGCCAGGCGCCAGCGTCCCGTACTGGCCTCGTCCCAATGGTCGGTAACAACCCGCAGGTAGGACACAAGTAGGTCCGCTGTGGAATCGTCGCTGGTTACGAAGCTCGGGGCCCTACGCACTCCGATCGACAACCGCCGCTGCGCTCCGTCGGCTGTGTTGCCGACGACGATCAGGTCGTCTACGGCACTGAAATGACTGTCCTGAAAGCGCACTTCCACCGGCGTCACTTCGTCGCCCAAAGCCGGTACTGGATCGCCTAGGAGAAGGTGAGCCAGTAGGACAGCACCGAAACGGTGCTCCAAGACCGTGCCACCGCCACCAGTCGAGTACGGGCTGGCCACCTGTTCCGCTCCGTCGCGCCCCACCATCTCTGCATCATATGGCGCACCACTGACATCGCAGATGGGTACGGCGATAGGAGGTAGTCCCGCCTTCAGTCAACTGCCACGCGACGGTAGGGGCGCCCTCTCGGGCTGGAGAACGGCTGGTCACACGACCGAATGCGTGCGCGATGCGTGCGCGGACGGAGCGGCATACGGTGTCAGGGAGCAGGGGTGGGCGTAAGGCCAGGTGGCGCTGACCTGCACGGACAGCACCACCCGGCATGCCGGCATGGATGATCACTCCCGATCACAGATTCGATCCCACTCCTAAAGCGGGTGTCGCAGGTTCGAATCCTGCCGGGGGCACCAGCCAAACGGCCCCGGACCGATCATGGTCCGGGGCCTTTGGCGGTTCGGTTTCAGGCGGCGTGCGGGGTGAAGGTGGCACGGGAGTCGCCCTCGTCGATGGCCAGGTTCAGGGTGCCGTCCAGGGCCTTGGCCAGGTGCCGCAGCAGCGGGAGCGTCGGCACGGTGTCGTCTCCCTCCATCCAGGACACCTGAGGCTGCGTCATCCCGGCCCGCCCGGCCGGCTCTGCCTGGGACAGGTGCCGAGTTCGATCCTGCGGTCGTGGACCGCCTGCCCGAGGTCGCCGGCCAGCCGCGCGTCGACGTACTCCTGGGCGTACTCCACCGCCTCACTCGCAAGCTGCCGGGCCCGGCGCGTCCTCCATGTGCTGTGCTTCATCAACCCTCCTCGCGCCGCTCGTAGGTGTGCTCGGCCCGGCCGTGCTCGGTCTCGCAGACCTGCTGGCCTGGTGCGCACGCTCGACTTCCGCGACCTCACGCATCCCCGTCTTACGGAACACCGCCAGCAGAACGATCCGCTGCCCGGAGCGAGCCGGTACGGGAGGCGCACGGCCTCGGGCACCGGGCTCGTTCGCCGCGATGACCGAGAACATCTGTCGCGGACGGCACAACTCACGGTTCAACGCATTCCGGTCGCAACGGACCAGCATTGATCAGCCCACGTCGCAGTGGCCCTCCTGCCTTCCGGTGAGCCACTTGCAGCACCGTTTCCTCGTGCTGAGGTCGCAGATTCGGCGGCCTTCGATGTCGGGTGCCGTCAGGGATCAGCCCGCCGTACGGACCACAACGTCAAATCCGAGGTCGCTCAACAGCTTGGCAGCGTGGTCCTTGCCGCCGGAGAACTCGTCGCGTCCCAGAGGATCCCGTCCGGGCAGATAGCCATGTGCCGCCCCCACGATGGCCTTTGAGTCGTACTCCTTGCCATCGATCTCGAGCAGGTAGCTACGTGACGGTCCGAATCCGTATCTCTCCAGGAACGCATCCCGACCGAGCCGGTCGTACTCCGCAACAGCCTGCAGGATCGCAGATCGAGTGATTTCGTTCAGCGTCATGCTGGGAAGGTAGACGAAGCCACCGACATACGGGACCGTGCCCGCCGGGGAAGAGCCCTCCGGCGGTCGTCCGACCGACCGTGGGCGCAGACTCCGCCGGTGACGACACCGAACCGTGATCAGCTGAGTATCGACGGGCGTTCCTGCACCGTCGCGGTCGACGGCCAGGACGTGGGCGAGTACGCGGCCGCTGTGGATGTTCACGCCGTGCCTCACGACCTGTCGCGGGTCGTGCTGCATCTGCGCCCGATCGGGACGTGGCCGGCCGGGCCGGAGTCCTCGCCCGGGTGGAGGGCGGCATCACGGGCACCCCTGCTCTTCGGAGCCGGCTTCTTCGAGGAGTCAAGCCACGCCACACAGAGCGTGGCATACTCGAAGTATGGCAACCAGGAAGATCACCATCACC
This sequence comes from Streptomyces sp. 3-6, assembly GCF_056323165.1. Classification (NCBI taxonomy): domain Bacteria; kingdom Bacillati; phylum Actinomycetota; class Actinomycetes; order Kitasatosporales; family Streptomycetaceae; genus Streptomyces; species Streptomyces sp. 3-6. Next base: position 119,433 of record NZ_JBWHZP010000003.1, on the reverse strand, counting down.
GTGCCGGAAGAGCTGGTGGAGTCGATCAAGGAGCGCGTCGACGCACGCGGGGTGTCCGGCTACATCGCGGCCGCCGCCGCCCACCAGGACGCCATGGACCGACTGCGCGAGTTGGCCGACCGGCTCGAGGAAGAGCACGGCGCCGTGACGGACGACGAGCAGCAGGCAGCACTGGAGCGCATCGCCGCCATCGACGGCTGGCATGACGAGCAGCGATCGGCTTCGGACGAGGCCGCGTGAGCCGCACTGCCCGAGTGAAGCTGCACCGGCCGCGCCGGCGCGTCTTCGTGTTCGACTCCGAAGCCCTCTCCAAGGCGGTCCAGGGCGACCGGGAGATGGCCGCGCTGATCAAGACGGCCCCGCGGCTCGACATCCCGATCGTCACCTCGGCGCTCACGATCCTGGAAGCCTGGGACCCGCGCGAAGCGTCGCGGCAGGCACTGTGGAACTGGGCGCTGTCCCGGATCCGCGTCGTGCACACGGACGACCAGGTGATCGCCATGGCGCGCGACATGCTGAGGGCAGCCGGCCTGCACGGGCACAAGTACGCCATCGACGCCGTTCTGGCGGCTGTGGCCGGGCGGGAAGCCGCATCGGGAGCCCAGGCAACCGTCTTCACCTCCGACGCCGACGACATGAATCAACTCCTCGCGGGCCGCTCCGTGCGAGTCGAGAAGGTGTGACGGGACGCCTGCACTTCACTCCGGCCGGTCGCCGGCCCCAAGCAACCCATGGCCTTCGCCGGACGGCATCGACCGGCACAGATTCAGCACACACGAGGCCGTCGAACTCCGCGAACACGTGAGAACCGCTGAGAAGTCCTTCCCGGGTCGGCCCCTCGGCGTTTCAGGGTTCCTGTCACACGTGCGCCGGCAGAGTCCATACGGAGCCCACATCGCTGATGGCTCCACTGGCCGGGCGATGGTGGTGACTGCCCACAGCGAGGAACTCAGATCAGCCTGTCGGGGCAGTGCCTGGCAGCCTCATCAGCGAAAGCGCAGAGTGTGCCGATGAAGTCTCGGTACCTGTCGGGGGCCTCGCGGTCCTTGCTGGGCGGCCCGTCGATCCACTGCTGCCAGAGTCCGTCAGGCGCGAGGAACCGGGTCGCGTGGTCAGCACCGAGTTCGGCGTCGAGCAACAGCAGCGCGCCGATGGCCGCTGTCTGGTCGTAGTAGAGGTCGGGGCGCCGCAGGTAGCGGTCGAGGTACTCGACCAAGAGGTCGGCATCAGCCCTGGTGCGGAAGACGGCCAGAGCGACGCAGTATGCCTGCCCCGCGTAGGGCCCTTCACTGGCGAGCAGGAGTTCACCGAGACGATCCCGGAACTCGGATCTGCCCGCCGCGGCGACGAGCCAGGCCGCCGTCTTGCGCTCGCGCCACCCTCGGTCGAGCAACGTGTCCAGTTCACGAGGACTGATCTCACCGGCAGCCTGGCCCAGCTCCCGGAGGAACTTGGTACGGTCGCGTTCGCTCATCCCAAGAAGACTGCCGCCGAGTTTGAGATACCGCCGGCCGGGCGTGACGTAGCGGCGGACCAGCTTGAGCGACTCTTCCTCATGGTCTGCACGGCGCACGGCGGCATCCTCGTATGGACGAAGCTGCAATACCAGCGAATTGGCAGGTCGGACGCCTACCCCTACGTTCTTCTCGGTGCGTTGCAGGACGCGAGTCTGCGGGCGCGTACGACGTGTTCTCCGCCCGCCTGACACGCGGGGTGGAGTGGAGAGGTTTCTGGCCCTGTCGCTCGCTCACGGAAGTCACACGCTGAAGGCCGACAGGCTGTCACGAGGAGCGTCGCACAGGCGGTCGCGGGTCAGGGCGCGTGCAGCACAGCCACGGGGCGAGCGGATGGACCTGACGCCGATCACGCTTCTCGAACCAACGTCCCGGGGTGAGACGACAGTTGCCGGGCACAGCCGGTCCGAACCCTGGCACGGGCGGCCCGAGAGGCCGGCTGGTCGTGGCGGAGGTCAGGTGGCCGAGGATCCTCACCGGCCTCGAGCGTGGGCTGGTGAGGCACGGGCTGCCGACGACCTCGACCAGCCCGTGCCTCACCAGTTGCGCGCCCCATGAACCGAGCAAGCCGCGGGCCGCGACCGAGGTCGCGGTGGCCGGCATCGCGCGACGTCAGCGGTCAGAAGTTGGTTCGGGACGCTTTGACGGTCTTGCACTCGAGCTTCGCTGCGTCCTTGATCTCGTCCGCGTTCACCAGCGCACCAGCGTTCTTGTCGGTGAACTTCTGGCCCGGGGCGATGTTCTCGGCGGTCGACATGAAGTCGTTGACCTTCTTGCCGTCGGCCAGGACCTCGCCCTCGACGAGGTACGAGTATCGGCGGTCGCCGTTGTTGACGTAGTCGACGTGGATGGCCAACTCCTTGATGCCCAGGTCGCCGGTGATGACGTCGCACTTGGTGATCTTGAAGTCCTTCATGACCTCGGACTCCTCGGTACCGCCGGTCTTGGAGTCACCGTCGCCGACGGTGGCGGAGTCGTACGACTTGTCCAGCTCCTCGCCGGCCTTGTCGACGGCGGAGAAGAACAGGGCGTTCATGGCGAAGAACATCATGATCGCTGCGACCGACGTGATGAGGCCGGTGATGCCGGCGGCCTTGCCCTTGCCGACCTTGCCCGCCTTGGAGAGGCCGATGGCGCCGAAGATGATCCCGAGGACGGCGAGCGGCCAGACCACCACGTTGAGGACAGGGATGAAGCTGACCACGACGGCGACGATTCCGAGGACGAGTGCGGTGGTGGCCAGGCCGTTGCTGCCGGGCTGCCGGGGTTCGCCGTATCCGGCCTGCTGGGGCTGGGGCGGGTACTGCTGGCTCATGGTCCCCCCTGGGACGTGCGTTGTGACGTGTGAGTGGGTGACTTGTGGAGCTGCTGTGCGGTTGCCTCGATCCGGCGCAATTCACCCGATCGTGGCGAACTGACCGTGGCGAACTGACGGGGGCGGCCAGGTGTGCTGTGTCGGGTGTCCTCGCAGGGTGGCGGGCGCATCTCGGCTCCTGCCCGCATGCCCCGACCGGGGTCGGAAGCGATACTGGGAGCAGCCGCGGGACGACGTCTGCCCTGGGCCGGGGCTGCCGGGATCGCGCGGTCGGCCACCGCGGTGGCGCCTTCGCCGCCGCCGGAAGGGGCGTCGCCATGAGCCGCTTCGTCAGTTTGGACGGGTGCTGTCCTGTCCGGGATTCTTGGTCCTTGTCGTTCGGTTGTGTCGACCTCCTCGGTGGGGTTCCGTTCGGGTCGGAGACGGAGTGGTCCGCTGGTACGCGCCGGGCTGCCGCAACCTCGTCGTCCCGTTCGCGTGTGCGCTGCTTGACGGGCACCGTCCCGTCGTGTCCGAGCCTTCCGGTGCGCGGGCGGCGGTGGGGGCGGGGAGCGAGGGGCCCGGGGGCGGCTGCGGCGGGGCTCGGCCGGGTGGGGGCGGGGGCCGCCGGCTGCGGCCGGAGGGCGCCGAGGTGCCCGGGCACCGGGAGGTGAGGGGCGTGGGCGCGGTTGACGGCACGGCCCGGGGGGCCGCCGTCGGGGCGGGCACCGATCCGCTGGGCGATCCGTACCTGCGGACGCGGTTCGCGCTTCCCTCCCGGCCGGCCACCTTCCTGCGGCGGCAGCGGCTCGTCGCGCACCTGGACCAGGCCCTGCGGACGCCGCTGACGGTGGTCAACGGGGCGGCCGGGGCGGGCAAGACCCTCCTGACGGCCGACTGGGCGGCGGGGCTCGGGCTGCCGGTCGCCTGGCTCACCGTGGAGGCCGGGGATCACCGGCCCGGTGTGTTCTGGGCCTACGTCTTCGAGTCCCTGCGCGCGTCGGGAGTGCGGGCGGCCCATGCGGTCGGGGCGCCCGCGGACGCGAGCGGCGTGGGGCACGGGCTGCTGGCCTCGCTGGCCGCCGGACTGAACGCCCGCGACCGCCCCGTGGTCCTGGTGCTCGACGAATACGACCGGATGACCGCTACCGAGGTCGCGGAGCAACTGGAGTTCGTCCTCCGCCACTCCGGGCCGGGACTGCGCCTCGTGCTCGTCACGCGCACCGAGCCGCTGCTCCCGCTGCACCGCTACCGGGCCGCCGACGAGGTGACCGAAATCCGCGGCGCCGAGCTGGCGTTCACCCCGGACGAGGCCCGCGCGCTGCTGCGCCTGCACGGGCTGCACCTTCCCGCGCCCGCCGCCTCGGCCCTGGTGAACCGCACCCGGGGCTGGGCCGCCGGGCTGCGGCTGTCCGCTCTGGCGGCCCGGGAGAGCACCGATCCCGAGCGGTACCTGAAGGAGTTCGAGGCGGACCACAGCACGGTCGCGGACTTCCTGCTGGCGGAGGTCCTGAACGGGCGGACCGAGGAGACGCAGGACCTGCTGCTGCGGGTCAGCGTGCTGGACCGTTTCTGCCCGGACCTGGCCGACGCCCTGACGGGCCGGACCGACGCCGAGCGTCTCCTCGCCGGGCTGCACCGGGAGAACGCGTTCATCGAGCGGCTGGAACACTCCTGGTACCGCCTCCACCCGCTGTTCCGGGAGATCCTCCTGGCCCACCTGCGCGAACGCCTGCCGGGGGTGGAGGCGGAGCTGCACCTCAGGGCCGCGCGGTGGCTGCGCCGTTCCGGATTCCTCCCGGAGACGCTCGCCCACGGCGCCGCGGGCGGCGACTTCGACCTGGCCGCCGGCGCCCTGGTCGACGATCTCGCCATCGGTCAGCTGTTCACGGGCCTGCGCTCGGACGGCCTGGCCCAGCTTTTCGCCGGCATGGGGCCGGAAGCGAGGAGCCCGGCGAGCGACCTCGTGCGGGCGGCCGGCGCCCTGGCCCGACGCGACCTCGACCACGGTCTGGGCAGGCTGCGACGGGCCCGGGAACAGCTTTCCGGAGCCGAGGACTCCCCCGGCCTGGCGGCGGCCCGGCTCAGCTGCACACTGCTGGAGACGCTCGCCGGACGGCTCACCGGGTGCCCGCCGAGGGCCGAGGAGGCCGTCGCGGCGGCCGAGGAACTGCGCCGGGACCTGCCCGGCCGCCGGCTGGAGGAGCACCCGGAGCTGACCGCTCTGCTGCTGACCCACGTGGGTTCGGTCCGGCTGTGGGAGGGGCGCTTCGAGGACGCGCGTGCCGTGCTGACCCGCGCGGCGGGCGCGCCGGGCGGATCCGCCACCGTCCTGCCCCGGGTGGAGTCGATGGGGCACCTGGCCCTGCTCGACTACCTGAACGGCTGGCTGGGCCGGGCGGAGCGCAGGGCTCTGGCCGCGGTGGCGGAGGCGGAACGTGCGGGTCTGCCCCGGCCACCGGGCGCGGGCCTCGGCCGGCTGGTCCTGGCCGCGGTGGCCGTGGACCGGCAGGAACTGGGCCGGGCGCGGGTCCTGCTCGACGAGACGGCGCGGCTCCCGGCACGGGAACACGATCCGGTGCCGACGGCGGGGCGGGCCCTGGCCCTGTCGCGTCTGCTCCTCGACGACGGTGAACCGGACGCCGCCGCACGGGCGGCGGAGCCCTCCGTGGCCGCGGCGGTGGCCTCCCCGTGGGCGCGGAGTCACGCGGCGGTGGTCCGCTCCGCCGCGTGCCTCGCCGACGACCGTCCGGACGACGCCGCGCGCCTCCTCCGTGACGTCCGTGGCGACCAGTCGCTGTGCGCCGTGGAAGCGGCGGCGCTCCAGCTCGCGGCCGGGCGCCCCCGGGACGCGGCCGATCTGCTCGGCGCCGTCCGTGCCGAAGGGCGCCGGCGCACCGGTCCGGCGGTGGGCGTGGGGGCGGCACTGGTGCGGGCGCGGGTGGCGCAGGAGTCGGGGGACACGGCCACCGCCCGCCGACTCGTCGCCCGTGCGCTGCTCGACGCCCGGCGCGAGCGGCTGCGGCGACCGTTCCTCCGGGCGGGGGACTGGATCGAGCCGCTGCTCACCGCCGCCCCGCTGCGCGAACTCGCCGAGGGCTGGCTCCTGCCGGGACCGGGCCGTCCGGGTGCGCACGACGGGTCGGGGCGGGCCGGTCTCGGGTCCGGTCTCGAACCGGGTGCCGGTCGCGGGTCCGGTCTCGAACCGGGTGCCGGTCGCGGGTCCCATGCCGGTCTCGGGTCCGGCCTGGGCTCCGGTGCCGGTCTCGGGTCCGGTGCCGGCCGCGGGTCCCGCCTCGGCCCCGGTGCCGGTCTCGGGTCCGGTGCCGGCCCCCGGCCCGGCGGCGGCAGGCGGCCCGGTGCCGGAGCCGGTGCCGCACGTCGGTCCGGTGGCGCCGTGGCCGGTGCCGGTCCCCGGTCCCATGCCGCCGGGGCCGGTCCCGCGCCCCTGGTCCCGGTGGAGCTGAGCGGACGCGAACGGGACGTCCTGCGGCGGCTGGCCCGGATGATGTCCACGGAGGAGATCGCCGCCGACCTCTACGTGTCGGTCAACACGGTGAAGACCCACCTCAAGAGCGCCTACCGGAAGCTGGCGGTGAACCGGCGCGGTGACGCGGTGCGCCGGGCGCGGGAGCTCGGTCTCCTGTGACCTCCTCCCCCGGCCTCCCCCGCTCGGGGTGAGGCACGCGGCGCCGCCGCCGGGTGGGATGGGAACGACGTGCCGCAGCGCACCGGCCCGACTCGGTGAGGTGGGACGACGTGAAGCACTGGCGGGCGCTTGCCGTCCTGGCCACGGCCCAGTTCCTGATGGTCCTGGACACCTCGGTGATGAACGTGTCGATCAGCCGGCTGGTCGAGGACTTCGACACGGAGGTCACCGCCATCCAGGCCGTCATCACCCTGTACGCGCTGGTCATGGCCGCGTTCATGCTCATCGGCGGCCGGCTCGGGGACATCCTGGGACGGCGTCGCATGTTCCTCGCGGGACTGGCCGTCTACGGCGCCGGTTCCGCCGTGACCGCCGTGGCGCCCACCCTGTGGGTCCTCACCCTGGGCTGGTCCGTCGTCGAGGGGCTGGGGGCGGCCATGGTGCTGCCGGCCATGGCGGCGCTGGTCGCGGAGGCGTACCGCGGACGGGACCGGGCCGTCGCCTACGCGGTCGTCGGCGGCGTCGCCGGCGCCGGGATCGCGGTCGGGCCCCTGCTGGGCGGCTGGATGACGACCTACCTCACCTGGCGGCTGGTGTTCGCCGGCGAGGTCGTCGTCGTGGTGGCGGTGCTGCTGTGCCGGCGGGTGATCCCGATGCCCGCTCCGGCCGCGTGGCGCCCCCGGCTGGACGGGGTCGGCGCGGTGCTGTCCGCCGCCGGACTGGCTCTGGGCGTGCTCGGGGTGCTGCAGAGCAGCGCGTGGGGCTGGGTCGAGCCGCGCGACCCGCCCTTCACCGTCCTGGGCTTCGCCCCCACCCTCTTCGTGGTCGGCGCGGGCATCGCCGTACTGGCGCTGTTCCGGGCCTGGGAGCGGCGGCGGGAGGCCCGGGGCGCGGACCCTCTGGTGCATCTGGCCCTGCTGGGCAGGCCGGTGCTGCGGGCCGGGCTGACGACCCTGCTGAGCCAGAACCTCATCCTGCTCGGCCTGTTCTTCGCCATTCCGCTCTACCTCCAGGTGGTGCAGGGCTTCGACGCCTTCCAGACGGGGCTGCGGCTGCTGCCGGTGTCGGTCACCATGCTGGTGACGTCGCTGTGCGGGTCCGTGCTGGGACGCTGGGCGGGACCGCGCCGGGTGGTGCGGCTGGCCCTGGTGATCCTGGCGGTGGCCGTGGTGTGGCTGCTGGCCACGATCGACCCGGTCATCGACGACGCGCAGTTCGCCGGGGCGATGGCGGTGCTGGGCGTGGGCGTCGGTCTGCTCGCCTCGCAGCTCGGCAACGTCGTCCAGTCGGGCGTCGGCGAGGGGGCGCGCAGCGAGGCCGGCGGGCTTCAGTTCACCGCGCAGAACCTGGGCTCCGCCCTCGGGACCGCGCTCATCGGCTCGATCCTGGTCGGCGCGCTGGCCGGCGCCTTCACCACCCGGGTCGAGGACGACCCCCGGCTCTCCCCGGCGGTCCGGGACGAGGTCGGGGTCCGTCTGGAGGCCGGCGTCACCTTCGTCCCGACCGACCAGGTGCGTTCGGCGGCCGAGGCGGCCGGACTCCCGCCGTCCGAGGTCGACGCCGTGACGGACTCCTACGCCTCCGCCCAGCTGGGCGGGCTGAAGGCGGCGATCCTCGCCACCGGCGGCGTCGCGCTCGCGAGTCTGCTGGTCACCGCGCACCTGCCGACCGCCCGGACGGACCGCTCGCCCGGAACGGAACCCACATCCGGCCGCGGCGACGGACGCGGCGACGGACGCGACCCCGGCTCCGGCCCCGGGCCCGGCCCCGGGCCAGGCTCCAGGCCTGAGGTCGGCACGGAGGGCCGCACCACCGGGCCCCCGGAGGGGACCGGGCCCATGGAGCCCACGGAGTCCACGGAGCCCACTGAACCGACGGGGCCCACCGAACAGACGGGACCCACGGGACCCACGGAGGCCACGGGACCGGCGGGGTCCGCGCAACCCACGTGACCGACGGGGTTCAGGCCACCCACGAGCCCCGGGCCGGACGCGGAGAGGAGACGCAGGTGACGGCCGAGGAAACCGGCGAGAGCCGGCCCGCGAACCGGCGGAAACGGCCGGACCGGCAGGAACGGCCGGACCCGCGGGAACAGTCGCGCCCCCGGGAACGGCCGGGTCGGCGGGAGCGGCGGGCCGTGCACCGGGCCCACGCGGACTACACCGGGGGTGTCTACGGCTCCATGCTCGCCGCCTCCGTCGTACTCGGCGCCGGCACGCTGGGGTCGTTCCCCCGCGTCGAACTCGTGGTCCTGCTGCTGCTCACGAGCCTGGTGTTCTGGGTGGCCCACGTGCACGCCGAACTGTTCGGGGCACGTCTCGCGCGGCGCGCCCCGGACCGGCGGGTGATCCTGCGCGTGTGCCGCGAGGAGTGGCCGATCGTCAAGGCCGCCGCGCCTCCGGCCGCGGCGATCGCGGTCAGCCCCGTGCTGGGACTGGGCGTCCAGGGCGCCCTGTGGCTGGCGCTGTCCGTCGCCGTCGCCGGACAGGTCGGCTGGTCCGTGGCCGCGGCCCACCGCGCGGGCGCCTCGGGGCGGCTGACGGCCGTCACCGCGACGGTCAACGTCCTGCTCGGCCTGGTGATCGTCGTCATCAAGATCACCGTGGCGCACTGACCCGACGGCCTCCGCGAGCGACGGCACCGGCGAAGCGGCCGGGTCACCTGTACCGGGTGAGGGCGCTGGCGGCGACGGGGCGCAGGATCGTCCCAGAGAGGACCGTCCGCCCCGGAGCTCCGGACGGTGTCCCGAGCCCGTGGCCCGTCCGGCTGGAAGGACCGTTCGTGCGCTACGAGATCCGTATCGACGGCCGACTGTCGCAGACGCTGGCCGACGCGTTCCCGGAGTTGGACCACGTCGTCATGTCCGGCCAGACCGTCCTGTTCGGCACGGTGCTCGACGAGGCCCACCTGTACGGGCTGCTCACCCGCTGCCAGTCACTGGGCCTGCGCGTCCTGGAGATGCGGCAGCTGCCGGAGTGACGCCGGGGCCGGAGGTCAGGACGGCACGGGATGACGCCGGAGGGACACCGGAGTGACGACGGGGGGACGCAGGGGCGAGGACGGGGGGACGCAGGGGCGAGGACGGGGGACGGGGCGGCGGAAGTGGCTGACGGCGGCTCGCCGGTTCCGGCGCGCGTGGCGACTGCGCCCGCACGCACGTCTCCGCGTCACCCCCGCCTCCCGCGCGCGTCACCCCGGCCCTCGCTGCTCCCGCTCCCTCGTCGCGTCCGGGCAGCGGTCGGCCCGGTCGGCTCGGTCAGCTCGGTCAGCTCGGTCGGCTGAGTGGCTGGATCGGCGGGGTGACTGGGTCGGCTGGGTGGCTCGGTCGGCTCACGTCCCGGCGGCCGTGATCCGGCCCTCGCGGGAGGCCGCCGCCAGGGCTGCGTGATCGCGGCCGTTCTGGTCGGCGTAGGCCTGGGCGAACTCGGCGAGCGCGCGGTCGAAGCGGTCGCCGCGGCCCAGGTAGGCGGCGAGTGCGACCGGGTCGCCGGAACGGGCGTGGGCCCTCGCCAGGCAGGCCCCGCACAGCCGGGCGAAGAGGGCGAGCAGGTCCGGCCCCATGGTCTCCGGCCGGGCGATGCCCTTCCAGTCCCACAGCTGGCGCACGTAGAAGTCGCGGCCCTTCCCGTCGAGGCCGGTGACGTGGGTCCAGCCCAGGAAGATGTCACTGGTGGTCTGGATGAGGCGTTGGCCGGTCACGACCCTGCGCCCCTGGTTGTCGTGGCGTTCCCCGCCCGTGTGGGCGGCCAGCACCGACTCGGAGGCCTCCTTGGCCTGGAGCAGCAGGGGGTCGTCGTCGTCCCTGCCGAGCAGGAGCAGGACCCAGCAGCGGGTGCCGACGCTGCCGACGCCGACCACTTTGCGGGCCATGTCGACGAGCCGGTAGTGGCGCAGCAGGTGCCGGCGCTCGGGCGGCAGGGTGCGTGCGTAGCCGTCCACGACCGACCGCAGTTCCTCCTCCCGGCCCGCTTCGGCCGGGTCGGTGAGCAGATCGCGGAGCGGGGTGATCAGCGGCGGGTCGGCGGTGATGCGCCGGCCTTCGGCCGTGACCCGGGTGAGCTTCGCGAACGCCCTCGCGTGGGTCCTCGTGCGGGCCCTGGCGGCAGCGTCCCCGAGGCGGTGCTCCACGTCCCCCCGGCCCTGCGCCGCCAGCAGGTGCCGCAGGTGGTCGGCGTCCTCCTGGGCGTACCAGATGTCCAGGGTCCGCATGCCGGCGAACTCGCGCATCCGCTCCCGGTAGGCCCGCACGCAGGCCCGCACGGTGCGGTTCTGCTCGTCGAGCGTGAAGCCGTTGGCCCGGGCCGCGATGACGAATCCGGCCGCCAGCCGTTTGACGTCCCACTCGAAGGGCCCGGGCAGTGTCTCGTCGAAGTCGTTGATGTCGAAGACCAGGCGGCGCTCCGGTGAGGCCAGGAGCCGGAAGTTCAGCGGGTGCGCGTCCCCGCACAGCTGCACCTGGAGTCCGCTGGTGGGCAGGGGCGCCAGGTCCGCCGCCATGATCGCCGCCGCGCCCCGGTAGAAGCGGAACGGCGACTCCAGCATGCGGCCGTAGCGGATCGGCACCAGCTCGGGGACGCGTTCACCGGACTGGCGCTCCAGCAGGTCGACCGGGTCGGCCCGCCGGTCCGCCGCCCGGTACCGGCCGTGGCCCGAACGGGGCGCCCGCCGCCGGGCCTTCCTGCCGTACGCGGCACGCTCCGCCGGCGACAGGGCGGCGGTGAGAACGCTGGGTGTCGTCATGGTCCGGCCTCCGGTTCCGGCACAGCAGGCACCGGCACAGGCCGGGGGGCCTGGTGGGCCGCCGGTGGGCGCTGTGCACAGTGGGCCCCGGTGGGCCCCGGTGGAGCCGATGCCCGGGGGCCGCTGGGCCCGCATCCCACCTCATCGTCCCGCCGCCCCGCCGGGATCACCCGTGGCGGGTGACCCGGCCCGACGGGGCCGGCTCCGATCCTGGGACGGACAACGTACGGACGCTCACGGATACGCGCAGACACGTACAGATGTCTGCAGCCACGTGCAGATGCGCACGGATACGTGCGGCCACGTGACGTGTCCACCCGTCCTCCGGCGCTCCCCCGAACGCCCCCACCGGGCGGTCCGGCGGCGGCCCGGGCGGTCCACGAGGAGGCCCCATGACCGTGCCCCGTGAAACGACTGGAACGGCGGGGCCCGTCGACCGGCCGGAGGGGTCCGGCACGACGGGTCCGGGAGCGGTGGACGACCCCGCGCAGGTGCTCGGCAGGCTCGGCCGGTCCTGGACCTGGCTCATGGGTTCGGCCGTCGCCACGCTGGTCCCCGGCGTCCTGGTCCTCGTGTGGCCGGAGGCGACCCTGCACGTCGTGGCCGTTCTCATCGGTCTGTATCTGCTGCTGACCGGTGGGTTCCGGTTCGTCGCCGTCTTCGCGCGGGAGGGACACGAGCGGCTTCCCGGGCTGCTCCTGGCGGTGCTGTACGTGCTGGCCGGGGTGCTGTGCCTGCGCAATCCGCTGCAGACCGTGGCCGCGCTCTCGCTGATCGTCGGCATGGTGTGGCTGGTGTCCGGCGTCCTCACCCTCTACGCCGCCCTCGCCACCGGGACCCTGCCGCACCGCGGCCTCCTCATGGCCGTGGCGGTCCTCGCCGTCGTCGCGGGGATCGTCGTCCTCGCCCTGCCCGCGGAATCGGCCCGCGCCCTGACCCGGCTGCTCGGCCTGTGGCTGGTGCTGCTCGGCCTGGCCGAGGCGGTGGTCGCCGTGGGGGTGCGGTCCGCGGTGCGCGGGACACGCACCCCACGCCCGGGCAGGCCCGCCGCCACGGCTTGACCACCCCGGACCGTTCCCCCGGCCGGTGGGCGAGCGGCGTCCCTGCCGGTGAGCGGGAGGCGCGTCGCCATCGGTGATCGGGAGGCACGTCCCCCGCCTGTGCTCAAGGGGGTCCGGCCGTGCGCCGTCGTTCGGACGGCGTCGGAGCGCCGGGGCTCCGGGGCTCCGACGCCCGCCCGCGCGGCGGCCTCTCTCACCCGTGCCGGGTGATGCCGGACGGTGGGCCCCGGGACCACCCTGAGGTCCGTACGCGACGACGGCCGGGCACGCCCGGGACGGAGGACGGACATGAGCGCACAGACCTACCTGGCGTACGACTATCCGTTGCTGGGAGCTTTCTGGACCATGCTGATGATCTTCCTGTGGATCATGTGGTTCATCCTGCTCTTCCGCATCATCACCGACATCTTCCGGGACGACGGTCTGAGCGGCTGGGCGAAGACCGGCTGGCTGGTGTTCTGCATCCTCCTGCCCTTCCTGGGCGTGTTCGTCTACGTGATCGCCCGCGGCAAGGACATGGGGCGGCGCGAGACGAACCGGGCACGTGCGCAGCTGGACGAGTTCGACGCCTACGTCAGGAAGACGGCGGCCGGCGGGACGAGCAGCGTCGACGAACTGACCCGGCTCACCGAGATCCGGGACCGGGGTGCCCTCACGGACGAGGAGTTCAACAGGGCGAAGGAACTGGTGCTGTCGGGTCAGGGCTCCACCTCACCCGCGGGCACCGGCGCCGCCGCACGCTGACGCACCCGCTTCGTCCGGACCGCCCCCGAAGCCGGCCGAGCGAGCCCCGAACAGCGCACCACGAGCCTCGCCTTCCGGCCCCAGGCCCCATGCCCCGGCCCCGGCCCCATGCCGAGGCCCCGGCCCCCGCCCATCCTCTCTGCTCTGCCCTCCGACCCCCGCCCCCGCCGCCCCTCCCCACCCCCCACCCCCCACCTGCCACGAAACGAGACCCGAGATGACCGCGACACACACCCGGCCACACACCGCACGGCAGGACTGGGCGACCGGCCTGACCGCCTTCGCCGCCGTGATGCTGTTCCTCGCCGGGCTGCTCTCCCTCTTCCGGGGCATCATGGCCATCGCCGCGGACGACGTCTTCGTCACGACGCCCGACTACGTCTTCCAGTTCGACCTCACCGGCTGGGGCTGGATCCACCTCGCCCTGGGCGTGCTCGCCATGGCCGTCAGCCTCGGACTGTTCGTGACCGCGACATGGGCCCGGATCACCGGGATCGCCATCGCCGGCCTGGTGATCATCGCCAACTTCCTGTCCCTGCCGTACTACCCGGTGTGGTCCGTCGTCGTGCTCATCATCTCGGGCTTCATCATCTGGGCCCTGTGCGTGGTGCAGCGCGACGGCGACTCGTACGGCGGTGCCGGTTCCCGCTGACACGTCACCGATGGCCGGGGCCGGTCACCGGTGACCCCGGGGGAGCACCCGCGAGGGGGGCGAGAGGCACCGAGAGGCAACCCCATGACCCGGACCGACACGGACACGGCGCACGGTTCGTTCCTGTCCCGCCCCGTCGTCCGCCGCCTGACACCGTTCGTCCTGATCACCGCGGTCGCGCTGGTCTTCATCTTCGAGAACCGGACGAGCGTCGAGATCCGCCTGCTCGTCCCGATGGTGACGATGCCCCTGTGGGGGGCTCTCCTGATCGCCTGGGCCCTGGGCCTGCTCGCCTGCGTCTTCACGGTGCGCCGGCGGTCGAACCGGCTTTCACACCCTCGGAGTTGACGCCCCGGCGCCGCGCCCCGGCCCCGCGCCCCGGCCGGGCGACGCGACGGAACCGGCGGTCCGCCGACCCGCACGCCTGCCAACCCGCCTGCCAACCCGCCTGCGGGGCCGCTCGCCGGGAGGTGAGCGGCCCCGTCGCGGACCGGGCGCGTAGAGGACGGGTGCGGGCCTGCGGCCGTGGGGCCCTCATGGCCCGTGGCCAGCACACACGTATGGTGCTATCTTCATTAGCACCATGTTGCTGAAGCTGAACACCGCGGACACCCGCCCGCTGCACGAACAGGTGGCCGGAGCGATCCGGCGCGCCATCGCCGAAGGGGAGTGCGCGCCGGGCGACCGGCTGCCCCCGGCGCGCGACCTCTCCCAGGCGCTGGGAGTGAACGTGAACACCGTGCTGCGCGGACTCAGGGCGTTGCGCGACGAAGGACTACTGGAGTTCCGGCGGGGTCGGGGCGTGACCGTGGCTCAGGGTGCCGGGGCACGCTCGGCGCTCCTCGACCGCGTCCGGGACGTGGTGGCCGATGCCGCGCGCCTCGGCTACAGCAGGAACGACGTCATCGAGATGATCAGGGGGATTCCGTGACCGACACAGCGGGGCGCAGGAGTGCGGCGGTGTGGGCCGCCGGAGGCTGGATCGCGGGAGTCCTGGTGCTGCTGGTGACTCTGCCGCTCGCGGCAGGCGACCGACTGCCGGACCGGCTGGCGACGCACTGGAGTGCCGGATCCGGTGAGCCGGACTCGTCCATGCCCCTGTGGGCCGCGACGTTCTTCCCGGCGCTGGTCTGGGTGCTGTTGGCGGCCGTCGTCGTGCTGGCCCTGTGGAGGACCCGGGGCAGTGGCGGCGGGGCCGGCGGCTGGGTGGGCGCGACGCTGGGGTTCAGCGGCGTGACGCTCCTCGGCACGCAGGTGGCGATCGTGCAGGCGAACCTGGACCACGCCCACTGGCGCGAGGCCGACTCGGTGACGGGCTGGGTGATCGCGACCCTGGTGGCGGCGGTGGCCGTGGGCGTGGCCGCCCTGCTGGCCGGCGGCCGGGCACCCGCCCCGGTGCCGGCGGCGGCCGGGCCGACGATGGAGATCCCGGCGGGGCAGCGGTTCGTGTGGCTGTCGCGCACCTCCAACCGGTGGCTCCTGGCCACGGCCGCCGTCTCCGGTGTCGTCGCGGTGGCCGCGGTGGTGGCGGCGGTGGGGGGCCTGGTGGGGTCCGGGGCCGCTGGGATCGCCGCGCCGTTCGCCCTCACCTCCGTGCTGGTGCTCGGCTGCTCCTCGGTCCAGGCCCGCGTCACGGAGAAGGGCCTGGAAGTCGGCCTCGGTCCGTGGCGCTGGCCGGCCCGGCGGTGGTCGGCGGAGAGCCTCGACTCCGCCCGCGTCGAGACGCGGACGGCGGCCCAGGTCGGCGGCTGGGGGTACCGGCTGAGCGGGCTGGGCACGACGGTCATGCTGCGCGCCGGCGAGTGCCTGGTGATCCGCACCCGGAACGGCAAGGACTTCGCCGTGAGCGTGGACGACGCCGAGCGGGGGGCCGCCCTCCTGAACTCCCTGATCCGCGACTCCCTGACCCGCCAGAGCGCGTCGGGCTGAGCAGCGGGCGGGGCGGCCCGGTTTCGGCCGCCCCTGACCCGGCTGGCGGGGCGCCTGCCCTGTAGGCGGTCCGGATAAGGGCCATACGAAGCGCCGCCTCGGCGGAGTCACGGCCCTGTGGGCGGTCCGGCCGGGGGGCCGTACGGACGCGCCGCCTCGGCGAGGTCCCGGCCCGGGCGAGGCGGTCCGGCCTGCGCTCTCCCCGGCCGGGCCGCCTCGCCCTGCGCCCTACGGGCCTGCCGGCCCCTGGGCCGCCCGGTCGTCGCGGGCGGGGAGGGCGGCGCAGGCCGGGGTGCCGCCCGGCAGGCGGGTGCGGTTGTTCGCGACGATCCGGTAGACGCCGTGGGCGACCCAGCTGACGGGCGGGAGGGTGAGCAGTGCGCCGAGCACGGCCCACCCCCTGCCCGCCCGCAGCAGGAGCCGGGCGACCGCCTGGGCACCGCCGTACACGGTCCCGGCCGGGGTGATCCACAGGACCTCGGACTCGGCCCGCCGCCGGGTCGTCCCGAGGGCGGCCAGGTCGGCGAACTGCCACGGGGTGATCGAGCAGTCGGGGTGCAGCAGGCGCTGGAGGACGGTGACCGACGAGGTGCAGAACCCGCAGTCGCCGTCGTAGACCAGTACGGGTCGGGTCGGCATGCCCTCCAGCCTGCCTCACCCGGGGCCCGGAGCGGAGCCGGCGAGGGCGTGCGCGGCCCATGAGGGCCCACGAGAGCCCTGACACGCCCCCCGCGCGGCCGGGGGCGGCGCCGCCCCCGCCCCGGGGGTTGCCCCCGTCCCGAGGGTCGCCCCGGCCTCGGGCGACCCCGCTGTGCTGTGAGCCCTGCCCGGTGGGCCTGTCCGTCCGGGCCTGTCCTTCTGGGCCTGTCCGTCAACGGGGCGGACGGCGGCTCCTTCCCGCGTGTGTGACCTTCGTCGCCCGGGACGAGGAGCACACGCGGGCGGTGGCCGGACGGCCGACGGCGGTGCCCCGCGCAGGGTCCCGGGCGCTCCCGCGCCGGTCAGGGAGTCGCCGGCGGGCTCGCGCGGGAGCGACGGCGGGACGCACGGCGGGCGATATCTGTGTCCGCGGCACCAGAAAGAGGGTGGGGGCCAGGGCGGGTATTTCCCGGCCGTCCACAGGACCGGGTCAACGCCCGCCCGGGGCCGATCGCACCGTGCTACGGTCGGTGGAAGTTGCAGGTGGGGTTGGCCGGAAGGTTTTTCCGACGGGGTAATCATCACGGCGACCAGGAATGCACACTCGGTGAATTCCTGACACCGTCTCCGAAGGAGAAACAGAATATGGCTACTGGCACCGTGAAGTGGTTCAACTCGGAAAAGGGCTTCGGCTTCATCGAGCAGGACGGCGGCGGCCCCGACGTCTTCGCCCACTACTCGAACATCGCCGCCCAGGGCTTCCGCGAACTGCTGGAGGGCCAGAAGGTGTCCTTCGACATCGCCCAGGGCCAGAAGGGCCCGACGGCCGAGAACATCGTTCCGGCCTGACACCCGCGCTCACGCGTTCTCGCGACCGGGACCCGCACCTCCGGGTGCGGGTCCCGGCTCGCTGATTTCCGGGGCGTGTGACGGCAGGAGTTCCGTCACACCACCGTCCGGCGCACGTCGACACGTGCCCGGCCGGCCGTCCGCCCCCCTCATCGAATCCGGCTCGTCTCGAGATTCTCTGCGCTGCTCGTCTGCTGCGGGAATTCCTTGGTGCGCGCCGCATCAAGGAAGGTTTCACGTCCATGAACCGTACTCGCACGTCCCGCGCGAACGCCCGCTCCGGAGGGGCCTCCGGCGCCGGCCGCTCCGACGGCGGCTCCCCCACCGAGCGCTCCGGCGCACAGCGCGGCGGCGCCCAGCGCTCCGGTGCCAACCGTTCCGGCGGCGGCTCCGGTGCCAACCGCTCGGGTGCCGGCCGCTCCGGGGGCCCGCGTCGTTCGAAGGGCGGCGGCAAGCCGCAGGCGGGGCGCGCCGGCGGGGAGTTCGCGCTGCCGAAGACCGTCACCCCGGGTCTGCCCGCCGTCGCGTCGTTCGCCGACCTCGACATGCCCGCGCCGCTGGCCGCCACGCTCGGCCGTGAGGGCGTGACCGTGCCCTTCCCGATCCAGGCGGCGACCCTGCCGAACTCCCTGGCCGGCCGGGACGTGCTCGGCCGCGGGCGCACCGGTTCGGGCAAGACCCTGGCCTTCGGTCTCGCGCTCCTCGCCCGCACCGCGGGCCGGCGCGCCGAGTCCCGGCAGCCGCTCGCCCTGGTCCTCGTCCCCACCCGCGAACTCGCCCAGCAGGTCACCGACGCGCTCACCCCGTACGCCCGGGCCGTGAGCCTGCGGATGGCCACCGTCGTCGGCGGGATGTCCCTCGGCCGGCAGGCCGGCACGCTGCGGGCCGGGGCCGAGGTCGTCGTCGCCACGCCCGGGCGGCTGCGGGACCTCATCGACCGGGGTGACTGCCGGCTCGACGAGGTCGCCGTCACCGTCCTCGACGAGGCCGACCAGATGGCCGACATGGGCTTCATGCCGCAGGTCACCGCGCTGCTGGACCAGGTGCGTCCCGACGGGCAGCGGATGCTGTTCTCGGCCACCCTGGACCGCAACGTCGACCTGCTGGTCCGCCGCTACCTCACGGACCCCGTGGTCCACTCCGTCGATCCGTCGGCGGGCGCGGTGACCACGATGGAGCACCACCTGCTCCACGTCCACGACGAGGACAAGCGCCGGACGACGACCGAGATCGCGGCCCGGGACGGCCGGGTGATCATGTTCCTGGACACCAAGCACGCGGTGGACCGGCTGACCAAGCACCTGTTGAACAACGGTGTGCGCGCCGCGGCCCTGCACGGCGGCAAGTCCCAGCCCCAACGCACCCGCACGCTGACCCAGTTCAAGACCGGACTGGTCAACGTCCTGGTGGCGACCAACGTCGCCGCCCGCGGCATCCACGTCGACCAACTCGACCTGGTCGTCAACGTGGACCCGCCCACCGACCACAAGGACTACCTGCACCGCGGCGGTCGCACGGCCCGCGCCGGTGAGTCCGGCAGCGTGGTCACCCTGGTGACGCCCGACCAGCGCCGGGACATGAACCGCCTGATGAACGCGGCCGGCATCACCCCCCAGGTCGCCCAGGTGCGGTCCGGCGAGGCGGAGTTGAGCCGTATCACGGGCGCCCGGGTCCCCTCGGGCGTGCCGGTCGTCATCGCCGCGCCGCCCGCGGAGCGCCCCCGCGCCGCGTCGCCGTCCCGTCGCCGTCGCGGTCGCCGCGGCAGTGCCGGTCAGGGCCGCACCGCCGGCCAGGCCGCACGGCGCGGATCGTCGCCGCGAGACGGCCTGGGCTCGGCCGCGTAACCACGCGAGGACGGGGACGGGCGGAGCAGCCCGACCGGGGCGGACGGACCGGGATTCCCGGCCGCCGCCCCTCTCCCTCTCCCCGACTCCGCACCCCTCGCACACCGGACCCCCTCGCACACCGGACCCCCTCGCACCGGTGACGGCAGCGTGCGCGGTGCCGAGGCGCCGGGGCACCACTGCGCACCGCACACCTGCCGGTACTTCTGTAACGCACCTATGACACAAGCACCTTGAGCCGTGTCCCCGCCGACGGCGATCATGGAGCGCCGCTGGCGGACCGGGTACCGAACCGAGGCCGGACCGAGGTCGGGCAGAAGCCGGGCGGAAGCCGGGCCGGTGATGGCAGACCGGTGTTGGTGAACCGGTGTTGGTGAACCGCTGGTGCCGGACCGGTGGTGCCGGGCCGGTGGTGGTACGCCACGCGCGGAGCGACCGGCCGGGGTGAGGTCGGCTACAGGAGAAGAGCGGGGGCCCAGCGTGGGCAAGGGCGGGGAGTCCATACCGGACGAGGAGTGGGAGCGTTTCCTCCGGGAGGCGGAGACGGGGTCCGGGAGTGCGCCCAAGGAGCCGTCGGCACGCGCCCGGATGGTGGCGCGACGGCTGCGGGAGGAACCCGCCCCGCCGCCCTGGCGCAGTTACCAGGCGCCCCCGCCCCGGAGGCGCACGCGCACGGCCTGGTACGTGGGCGGTCTGGTGCTGGCGATCGCCCTGCTGGTCGTGGCCCTGGCGCCGGGCCGGATGGCCGAGTGGTTCGGGGTCGGCGGCGGCAGCGGGGACGGCACGCCTCTGGCCGCCGAGTCGCAGCGCCCGGACGGTCCCCCGCCGACGGAGCCGGCGTCCCGGCGCCCCACTCTGGACGAGCCGTTCCGGGGATCGCCGGCGGCCCGGTGGGCCGACGGGGCGGCCGGGATCACCGTCCCCGAGGCGCGGGCCACCGGCTGGATGAGCAAGGGCGAGGTCGCGAAGGCGCTGAAGAAGACCCGGGACTTCCTGGTCGCGTCCAGTCTGGACCCGGACGTGCTGCGCGGGGAGCGTCCGCGCGAGGCGATCGCGATGCTCAACCCCCACCAGAAGGACGTGCGGGAGTTCGTGACGGCCGCGTTCCGCGCACCGAGCCGGGAGAACGACCCGCTGCTGCTGTTCAGCCGGTTCGAGGGATCGAAGGTGCGGCTCGTCGGCGACGTGGTCAAGGCACGGGGGCGGATCACGTTCGAGGAGGGCGAGCGCGGTGCGGTCGAGGTGACCACCGACGTCACCTACGTGTACCCGGTCGCGCCTGCCGCCGGCGGGGGCGACGAGGTCGTACGCACCATCGTGCGCCGCGAGGTCGTGATGAGCTGGGACGACCCGGAGAAGGTGGTCATCGAACCGGGCACGTTCTCCCTCGTCTCGTACAAGGTGGACAGCACCAACGGCGGGTGCGACACCTTCACCGGTTATCTGACCCCGCCGTTCGGCGCCGAGCGCGCGGGCTCCCCGCCGCGTGACGGCGCGGTGGTCGACCCGTACGACCGCAGCACGTCGATGGACGCGCGCATGCGGGAGGGCGACGACGCGGGCTGCGGAACCGCCACGCGTTCGTGAGCGCGGCGGCGCTCCCCGCGCGGCGACCGGCCCTCGGGCGGGGGAGCACGCGCTGAGCGCGCGACCGCCCCGGACGAGCCCGAGTCCGGGGCGGTCGCGCGCTCACTCTCCCCTCAGCTCCGCTCCCGCCTCAGTTCTGCTCCCGCCTCAGTTCTGCTCCCGCCTCAGCTCCGCTCCTGCCTCAGCTCCGCTCCCACTCGACCGGCAGCCACAGTTCGGCGTCGGCCTCCGTGCCGTCCGGGGACAGGCGGGTGCGCAGGATCTCCGGGCCGGGGCGGGCCCGGTACGGGTTGGAGGGGAACCACTGAGCGTACACGTCCCGCCACAGCTCTTGGATCGCCCGGGGCGCCGGGCCGGAGGTGGTGAACACGGCCCAGGTGCCGGCCGGGACCGGCAGGACGGTGGTGCCCTCCGGGGGGTCCGCCGACGTGATCACCCCGTGGAGGTAGTCCAGTTCGGTGCCCTCGGCGCGACTCGGGTCCAGGTCGTCGCAGACCGCGACGATGCCCCGCGGCTCCTGGTCCGACAGTTTCTCCAGGCGCTCCGACACCTGCGGGTCGATGCCGCGGACGAAGTCGATGATCGCCTGGTTGGGTCCCGCGTGCACCAGGGGTACCCGGGCCTTGAGCCCGACCACGGTGAAGTCCGGCCGGTCCACTACGCGGTAGCGCATGCTGCTGCTCCCTTCGACGGTGAGGCGGAAGGACAGCCGGGGCTGCGAGACGAGCGGGGCGCCGGTGCGCCGGGCCTCGCCCGGGCCGACGCCGTGCATGGACCGGAACGCCCGGGCGAACGCCTCGCCCGAGCCGTAGCCGTAGCGCACCGCGATGTCCAGCAACGACTCCCGGCCCGCGAGCACTTCTGCCCCCGCGACCGTGAGCCTGCGGCGCCGTACGTACTCCGACAGCGGCATGCCGGCCAGCGCGGAGAACATCCGGCGCAGGTGGTACTCCGACGTCGCCGCCAGCCGGGCCAGCTCGGCCACGTCGACGGATCCGTCGAGCCGGTGCTCGATGTGCTCCAGGGTCTGGTTGAGACGGTCCAGCACGGTGGTGTCCTTCCTTGTGACGACCACCACGCTAGGGAGCGGAGCCGCCCTCGGACCCGACATGTGGTGCCCGATCCGGTCGGGTCGGGTGGAGCGGCGGGCCGGCCCTGTCCCGACCCGGAGGCCGCGCGGACGTCACGCGGTCCTGTCCTCCGCCAGGGTGTGGGCGACCAGGGCGTTGGCGTGGCCGTGACCGAGGCCGTGTTCCGTCTTGAGCCAGGTGACGAGCTCCATGTGCCGGGTGAGCGGAGACGTGCGGATGAGGTCCTTCCACTCGGCGATCGGGCGGCCGTACTTCTTCTCGATGGCGGGGAAGTAGCTGGCGGGGCCCTTCACGGCGTCGGTCATGGGGTGCCTCGTTTCCTGTGGACGGAGGAGCGGGGTCGGTCGCCCGGTGGGCGTCGTTCTCGGGGGGAAGACCCTTCGAGGCGGGAGAAGTGGTCGGTTCCGGAGCGTGACTCCGGTCACATTGGCAGGGGTCGCCCCTCGCGCCCGTCACGAGGGACGACTGGGCGGGGGTCGGCCGGGGTCGTCGCGGCATCGCCGGTTGCCCCGCGTCGCCTCGGGGCCACCGGTCGGATCGGCACCGCGGACGGGGTCGGAGGCCACAGCCGGCGTCCGCCTGCTCCACCAAGCGGACGGCGCCACCGGTACCGGGCTCGGCAGCGGGGAGGCTCGGACGCGCGTGGCTCGGCAGGGGGGACGGTCCGGCCGCACGGGGCTCGGGCGCGGGGCGGTTCGGCCGCACCGGCTCGGCAGCGGGGAGGCTCGGACGCACGGGCTCGGCCGCGCGTGGCTCGACAGGGGGGGACGGTCCGGCCGCGCGTGGCTCGGCCGCGGGATGAAAATGCATTGACGTGCGCCGAGAGGGCTTGGTTGGCTTGCGGCTCCTGGCTTCGCTTCGTTCCGCGTCCCGCGGAGACCCCGGAAAGGGTGTTTTATGACCCGGCTCGTGCCGAGTGCGCCTCGCCGCACCGCATAGTCGTCCGACGTCCCTGTCGGACCGTGCGGTGGCGCGTCCCCGTACTCGGTTCCGCGCACGTCCGCCGTTCCACGGCTCCCGCGGCTCCCACGAGCCGTCCTGAGTGCGCGGTCCCCGCTCGGCGAGGCCGCTCGGCCTGCTCTTGCTGTCGTGACCCATTCCCAGCAAGGAGCACTCCGGGTGTCCCACACCTCTCACACCAACCGTCCTGACCACCCCCACGGCACCACCGACGGCAGCACCCGCGGCGACGCCCACAACACGCTGAAGGTCTCCACCTTCGCGTGCGCGTGGTGCGGTCTGACCGTGTCCGTCGCCGCCTCCGACGGTCAGCGGCGCAACCACTGCCCGTCGTGCCTGCACTCCCGTCACGTCCTCGACCACGTCGAGGGCGGGGCGAGCGAGTGCCACGGGCGGATGTCACCGATCGCCATCGCCGTGCTGCGCACCGGCGACTGGCGCGTCGTGCACCGGTGCGTACGCTGCGACGAGCTGACCTCGAACCCCGTCTGTGCGGACGACAACCAGCTCATCCTGATGCGGATGGCGGTACGGCCGCTCGCCCAGCCGCCGTTCCCGCTCGAAGCGTTCGGCACCCTCTGACGGCGCGGGAAGAGGGACGACGACATGCCACGACGTACCCACTCCGGCACCCCGGACCGCGACCGGCGCCGCCCGCAGCGACCCAAGCGCCTCCCCCACCTTCGGGACGGGCAGGCCGGGCGGGAGGGCCGGCGCAAGGGCCGACCGGACGTCTTCCGCTGCGCGGGCTGCCGCCTGGACGTCCCCGGCGACGCGCCGGGCACCGCTCATCGCAACCACTGTCCGAGCTGCCTGGTCAGCCTCCACGTCGACCGCAGGGTGCCCGGTGACCGGGCGTCCGACTGCCGCGGCCGGATGGAGGCCCTGGGGATATCGACGCGGCCGGACGGTGAGTGGATGCTCGTCCACCAGTGCCGGTCCTGCGGTGAGCTGAGCGTCAACCGCATCGCCGGGGACGACAACGCGCTGGCCCTCGTCCGTCTGGCCCTCCGGCCGCTGGCGGACGCCGGGATGGCGCACCGGGCCCTGCTCACGCTGTGACCGAGCGCCCGACGCGGTGAGGGCTCCCGGGTGCCGGGCACTCGGGAGCCCTGACCGGCCGGGACGGCCGTTCCTCCGGCAGGGCCTGAGCCGTTCGCTCCCCGGCACGGCCTCCGCGGACGGCTGTGGGGGGACACGGGCTCGGAGGGACGGACCCGGGGGCGCCGGCACGGCCTTCGCCGACGGCCTCCGGACGGACGTCACCGAACCACCGGAAAAGTTCCGCGGGGATGTCGAGAACGCGTGGCCCGCTCCGTCCCAGGGGTGAACGCGCCCCACGCGACCCACAATGGGCGCACCGGAACGAGGAGAGACCCACCATGGCCAAGTACCTGCTGCTGAAGCACTACCGGGGAGCCCCGGCCGCGGCCAACGACGTGCCCATGGAGCAGTGGACGCCGGAGGAGATCTCGGCGCACGTCCAGTACATGAACGACTTCGCGGCCCGGCTGGAAGGGACCGGGGAGTTCGTCGACGGCCAGGCGCTGGCCCCCGAGGGCACCTGGGTCCGGTACGACGGCGAGGGACGTCCCCCGGTCACCGACGGACCGTTCCCCGAGACGAAGGACCTGATCGCCGGCTGGATGGTGATCGACGTCGACAGCTACGAGCGCGCCGTCGACCTGGCCGGGGAACTGTCGGCGGCCCCCGGCGCGGGCGGCAAGCCCCTCCACGAGTGGCTGGAGCTGCGCCCCTTCCTCACCGAGCCGCCCACCATCACGGAGTGACGCACCACGGGAGTGACGGTCACGGAGTCACGGACACGGCAGGGCGCACCACAGCGTGACGTGCAACGAAGTCGAAGTGACGTGACGTGACACGGAGTGAGGCAGGAAGGAGTGACGCCGTCCATGGACGAGTGGGACACGTTCCTGCTGCGCACCCTCACACCGGGCGTGCTCACCGTCCTCGTTCGCCGCGGAGCCGACTTCGCGGCGGCCGAGGACGCCGTGCAGGAGGCGCTGGTCGAGGCGGGGCGCGGGTGGCCGTCCGGCCCGCCGCGCGATCCGAAGGGCTGGCTGGTGACGGTGGCCTGGCGGAAGTTCCTCGACGCCACCCGCGCCGATGCCGCCCGTCGCCGGCGTGAGGACCGCGTCGAGGAGGAACCGGCGCCCGGCCCGGTGCCCGCCGCCGACGACACGCTCCACCTGTACTTCCTGTGCGCTCATCCGTCGCTGACCCCGTCGTCGGCGGTGGCGCTCACGCTGCGGGCCGTCGGCGGGCTCACCACCCGCCAGATCGCCCGCGCCTACCTGGTGCCCGAGGCGACGATGGCGCAGCGCATCAGCCGGGCCAAGCGCACGGTCTCCGGTGTGCGGTTCGACCGGCCCGGCGACGTCGCCACCGTGCTGCGGGTGCTGTACCTGGTGTTCAACGAGGGCTACTCCGGTGACGTCGACCTCGCGGCCGAGGCGATCCGCCTCACCCGGCAGCTCGCGGCCCAGGTGGACCACCCGGAGGTGGCGGGGCTGCTCGCCCTCATGCTGCTCCACCAGGCCCGGCGGGCCGCCCGGACCGCGCCCGACGGCAGCCTGGTGCCGCTCGCCGAACAGGACCGGGGCCGCTGGGACACCCGCATGATCGCCGAAGGGATCGGCATCCTGCGGGGAGCCCTGGCCCGCGACCGGCTGGGCGAGTTCCAGGCGCAGGCCGCCGTCGCCGCGCTGCACGCGGACGCGCCCCGCGCCGAGGAGACCGACTGGGTGCAGATCGTCGAGTGGTACGACGAACTCGTACGGCTGACCGACAACCCCGTCGCCCGGCTCAATCGCGCGGTCGCCGTCGGTGAGGCCGACGGGCCGCGCGCCGGGCTGGCGGCGCTGGCCGAACTGGACGACGCGCTGCCCCGGTACACCGCCGTGGCGGCCTACCTCCACGAGCGGGACGGCGACCTCCCGAGGGCCGCGCGGCTCTACGCGGAAGCCGCCCGCAAGGCCTCCGACCTGGCCGAACGCGACCACCTGACCCGCCGGGCCGCCCAGCTCAACACCCGTCTGCGCCGTTGAGCGCGGCCGGCGGCCGGACCCCGGCGCGGGGCCCGTCGTCCGTGGCCCGCCCGGCGGCAAGAAAGGGAACGGACGGTGTGCATGGGGCCGCGGTCACGGGGTATGTGACCAACCAGCAACCGGAACGACCTCACGAAGGTGACGTGTCCGGGCGCATACTGGTGTCAATGACTAAGCCAGGTGCATCGAAGCGATATCTGCCCACCAGCCCCTTCAAGGCGCCGGTCGCGCCGCCGCCCAAGGAGTTCACGGTGGGCGATCAGGTCACGCACGACATGTACGGTCTCGGCCGCGTCCTCGGCATCGAGGACGGCATCGCGGCGCTCGTGGACTTCGGCTCGCGACAGGAGCGGATCCTGAGCCCGTACCACAAGATGACCAAGCTGTAGCGCGTCCGACCAGGGCGACCGAACCGTCCCGCCGCGTCCGGATCCACACCCCCGGGCGGCGCCACCGCTGTGCCCGGTCACGGCACACCGGGTCCGCATAGCGGGCCCGCACCGAATGGGAGACCCTTCATCGACTCGACCCTGCTCTTCTCCGACCCGGAGGGGACGCCCCGCCATGCCGTCACGACCCGGCCGGCTCCGGCGACGGATCCCTTCCAGGCACCGGATCTGCCGGACTTCCCGGAAGGGGAGGACCTGGTGGACTTCTTCCCGGAGGACGAGGACCTGACGCCCCCGGCGTCGTCCCGCCCGCAGTCCGCCGGCCCGTCCCGCGGGCGGCCCAAGGACGGCCGGAGCGGTCGGAGCGACCGCGGCGACAGGAGCGGCCGGAGCAACAACCGGGGCAACCGGAGCGATCGACACGGCCGGCAGGGCCGACAGGGCCGGAACGGCTCCTGAGGCGACCGGACGGGCCGGGCGATCCGACCCGACGCGACTCGCGCCAGGGCCGGACCGGTCGACGCCCCCGCCCCCGCCCGCGCCTGCGGTGCCCCGCCCGAGGTGGCCGGACCGCAGCCCGCCCGGCCCGGGCACCGACGCCGAGGCCGAGGCCGAGGCCGACGCTAACGTGCGGGGACGGGCGAACGTCGCTATGACGGACGTCGGCGTAGCGAGCGTCGCCAAGGCGGACGTCGACCGGACGACCATCGACGGCCACCCGTTTGCGGCGAGCGCTCCTGCGCGTGTGCCTCGTCGCGCGCCCCCCGACGCCTTCCCCCCTCCCCGGCCCCCCTCCCCGGCCTCCCTCCCCCCGGCCCTCCTGCGCCGTCCCGTGGCACTGCCCGTCCCCCCGGCGCTGCCCGTCCCGTGGCACTGCCGACCCGCCCGGGCAGACCGCTCCGTGCGAGGAGCCGTGCGAGGAGTCTCCGAGGAGCCGTGGGAGTGCGCTCAACTGCGCCTCGAACCAGCCACTTTGACGTAGGTTGGTCGCACTGTTCGCTCACCGTGTAGGAGGCTCAGCCGTGTCGGAGGACATCGCCCAGGACAGTGCCGGTTTCGGGACACGTGCCCGGATCGATACCAGCAGGCCGCACTCGGCCCGTTTCTGGAACTACTTCGTCGGCGGCAAGGACAACTACAAGGTCGACCGGCAGATCGGGGAGCAGATCAAGGAGATCTTCCCGGGGCTGGTCGACGTCGCGCACTCCAGCCGGCTCTTTCTCGGGCGCGCCGTCCGCTATCTGGTCGCCGAGCAGGGCGTGCGGCAGTTCCTGGACATCGGCACGGGGCTGCCGACGGCCAACAACACCCACGAGGTGGCGCAGCGGGCCGCGCCCGACGCGCGGATCGTCTACGTCGACAACGACCCGATCGTCCTCGCCCACGCCAACGCCCTGCTGACCAGCACCCCCGAGGGCCGTACCGCGTACCTGGACGCCGACCTCTACGACCCCGAGTCGGTGCTGCGGGCCGCCGCCGAGACGCTGGACCTGTCCCAGCCGGTCGGCCTGATGATCCTCAACACGCTGGGCCACGTCCCGGAGTACGAGCAGGCACGTGATCTCGTCCAGCGCCTCGTGGCGGGGCTTCCGTCCGGCAGCCACCTGGTGATCTCCGACAGCACCGCGACCAGCGAGGGCATGATCGCGGCCTCCGACGCCTACAACGCCAGCGGTGCGGTGCCGTACCACGTGCGCAGCGTCGAGGAGATCACCGGACTGTTCGACGGGCTGGAGCTGGTGGAGCCGGGTGTCGTGCGGGTGCCGGAGTGGCGGCCCGAGGCCGACGGCGCCGAGGAGGAAAACAAGGCCGTCGACGCCTTCTGCGGGGTGGCGCGCAAGCCGTAGCCGGGGCACCCGTACCGCTGCTCACCCGTCCGCCCCCGCCGCCCGATCCGGTCGGCGGGGGCGGACGATAATCGGGCCATGGCCTCTCCGGTAGTCAGGACGAACCCCGTGCACGAGCGGCTGCGGGCCGATGTCCTGGCGGTCGGGGCACCGTACGCGCTGGTCCTGGCCGGCGGGGACGCGGTCCGGGCGCACGGGCTGGTGGACCGCCTCACCGGGGGCGTCGACGTGGCGACCGAGCACGCGGCCGGGATGCCGGAGATCGTCGCCGGGGTGCGGGCCGGGCTGGAGGAGCGCGGCTGGACGGTCACCGTGGTGGAGGCCGACCCCCTCGGCGCCCGCCTGCTGGCCGGGGACCCGGCAACCGGTACGGAGTGCCGGGCCGACCTCCGCAAGGAGGTGCTGTGGCGGCCCCCCGTGGAGACGGCGGCGGGGCCCACCCTGTCCCTGGAGGACCTCGTCGGCACGACGGTGCGTGCGCTGGCGGGCCGGGGCCTGCCGCGCGACCTCATCGACGTGCACGCCGCCGCCCGGCTGTGGAGCCGGCCGGACCTGGAGGAGCTGGGGCGCCGGCACGCCCCCGACACGTTCGACCTCGCCGACCTCCAGTCGCGCCTCTCCGGCACGGACTGGCTCGACGACGCCGAGTTCCGCGCCCACGGCATCGACCCGCCGACAGCCGACACCATCCGGCGCTGGGCCCAGGAATGGGCGGACGACATCGCGGAACGACTGCTGGAGGGCGGGGACCCACCGGAGGATCCGGCGGAAACGGACTGACTTCTCCTGATGAGCACACCGGCCCGACATAGGGCACGGTGGGAACGTTTTTGCAGGTCAGCGCGCCTTTCTTCCCGTCACCTGTCGTGATGAAGTGAGCGGTCAACCAAGAACCGGAAGGTGGGTCCAGGGGTTCTCCCCGGTGTTCCTGACGAAGACACCTGGAGGGGATCACCTTGGCCTTGACGCACGTCGCGCGTCTGACCACCGCGCTCGTAGCCGCGGCTGCACTCGTCATCACCGTGCCATCCACGGCGCAGGCAAGCGCTGTCGGCTCGACTCCGGTCCGCACTTTTGAGTACACCGTCGGCGGAATGACCATGAAGGTGCCGACCGGGTGCATGTTCACCCACATCATCCGGGGCGGAGGCCGAAAGATCACGTACCAGAACGCAGGGGTCGACTGTGCGTTCGTCGGCGCGCTCAGCAGTGGCTTCTGCAACTGGCGCATCGACTTCACCTACGCCGACACGCGCAACAAGACGTACCGCACGTCCCGCGGCAGGACACACAGCGAATGCAAGATCGACCCTATGCGCAGCAACTCCCCGCAGACGTTGCCTCGTTATGGAAAGGCGTGCGCGCACCTGGCGGTGAACGGAGTGCGACGCGTGAGTCAATGTCACCACATCACGAAGTGAGCCGGCATGAATGAACAGCAGGAGCGGCCCCCTGGATCCGCCCGTGGAGCGCGTCGGCAGCGTGGCGGGGTCGTTGCCTTTCTGGTGGGGCTGATGGCCGGGCTGGCGTTCTTCGGGTTCTTTCCCGGCCTGCCGCACGTCATCGACGCAGGCGCCATCCTTGTGTCACTGATCGTAGGGGCGCTGGCCCGGTGGGGCTGGCAAGCCTGGTACGACCGGTCCGCAGGCAAGACGCAGAGTCACCACGGCGACGCGGGGTAGCGCGGTTTGTCGGTCCCCGCCCTCTGCCGGCCCTCCCATCCCTGTTACTCGGGTTATGCCGCCGGGGACAAGCGGGGGTCGGCCACACCGCGAGCGGCACGGTGCACGTCATGCCCGATGATCTTCGATCGGAGGACTGACAGCGACGCCGCGACCGCAGATGTGCGTGGCCCGCACGTCTGCGAGTGATCCGAACAGCAGGCCATGACAGCGGCTTCCCCCTTGCTCACGCCCTCACCAGAGTGCTCGGCGGTCACGGACATTACGGCGCCCGGCCGGTGTCCGCGGCCGCTACAGGGTGAAGGCAAGGGGTGCTGGGCGGCTTGGTATGACGGGGACCCGGGCAGGCGGTGCCGGGGCATCGGGTGTCGGTGGGCGGGGCTAGCATCCGGGCATGACGACTGAATCGACGAACGGCAGCTCCCCCCTCGACGTGGAGATCGACGCGCTGAACGGCGGCTCCGCCGCGCTGGCGCAGTACAGCGGGCAGGCCGTGCTGGTGGTGAACGTGGCTTCGAAGTGCGGGCTGACCCCGCAGTACGCCGGGCTGGAGCGGCTGCAGGAGCGGTTCGCCGGGCAGGGCTTCACCGTGCTCGGGGTGCCCTGCAACCAGTTCCTCGGGCAGGAGCCCGGCACCGCCGAGGAGATCGCGGAGTTCTGCTCGGCCACCTACGGGGTGACCTTCCCGATGACGGAGAAGGTCGAGGTCAACGGCGAGGGACGGCACCCGCTGTACGAGCGGCTGGTCGGCTTCGCCGATGCCGAGGGCCACAGTGGCGACATCCGCTGGAACTTCGAGAAGTTTCTGATCGGCCGGGACGGCAAGGTCGTCGCCCGGTTCTCGCCGCAGACCGAGCCGGAGTCGGCGGAGGTCGTGGCGGCCGTGGAGGGCGCCCTCGCATGACCGCGAGGAGGTGACCGGGACCGACGTCCGGAACGGCTCCGGCCGACATCCGTCCGATGGCCCACGGGCCAGCCATCGCCACCGCCACCGCACAGCGGCAGGTGCGCCGCCCGACGGTGGTGTCCCCCGACGACGGCGGGTCACCGACGACGGTGGTGTCCCCCGCGGACGGTGGTTCACCGACGACGAGGTGACCGCCGGGGCCTGGTCGAGCCGGGGGCGGCCCGACCCCCGGCCGGGGCCTCCGTGCCGACGTGAGGGGCGCCCAGCCGCCCAGCCGCCCAGCCGCCAGCCGCCCACGCGCCGGTGACGCCTGCGGTCGGCCGCCGGTGGTCCCGGGGCCCGGGCGCGCGGTGGCGCCCCGCCCTGCGGGTGTCCTCCCCGGCGGCGTTGACCTTGCCCCTGGGGCAGGCCACAGCGTGCGGGGTGCCGGGCGGACGGACCGTCCGGTGACGGAGGGAACCGGTGGACGAGGATCTGCTGAGCATCGGGACGTTCGCGGCCCGGGCCCGGCTGTCGGCCAAGGCGCTGCGCCTGTACGACCGGCTGGGACTGCTGCCCCCGGCGCGGGTCGACGACCTGACCGGTTACCGGTACTACCGGGCCGGACAGGTGGAACGGGCCCGGCTGGTGGCGCTGCTGCGTCAGCTCGACATGCCGCTGGCACGGATCGCCGAGGTCGTCGACGCGGGCGACGGCGCCCGGGCGGCCGACCGGCTCGCCGCCTACTGGGCGGATGTCGAGACGCGGGTCGCCGGTCAGCGGACGCTCGCCGAGTACCTCCGTGGACGTTTGTCGGGGAGGAGCTCCGAGATGTACGGGAAGTTCGTGGTCGACACGGTGGACGTGCCCGAGCAGGTACTGATCACCGAGACGCGGCACACGCTGGCGGACGAGTTGCCGGCGTGGATCGGTGCCGCGCTGGACCGGCTGGTGGAGGCGGCCGGCGGCTGTGGGGGCGTGACCGGCGCACCGTTCGTCGCGTATCACGCCGAGGTGTCGGCGGAGAGCGACGGCCCCGCCGAGGCGTGCGTGCCGGTCGCCGACGAGGCGGCGGCCCGCCGGTGGGCGCAGGGCGCCGGTGCGGCCCGCGGGGCACGGGTGCGGGTGGAGCCCGCCCACCGGCTCGCCCGGACCCGGGTCACCAAGGCGCAGGTGGCGCACCCGCAGATCCTGGCCGCGTTCGAGGCGGTGGAGGAGTGGATGGCGGCCGAGGGGCTGTCGGCCGCGGGGCCGTGCAGGGAGGTGTACTTCGCGGACTGGGACGCGGCCGGTCCGCAGGATCCGGTGTGTGACGTCAGCTTTCCGGTGACGGGCCGCTGAGCGGCGGGCCCGGCCCGGTCACGGACGTCGGCCGACAGTGTCCCGTGACGGGCCGGGCCCTCTCGGCAAGGACGGCGGACTCGACGAGAGGGCTCCGTTCACCGGTGACGCGGACCGGACGCGATCGGTACCGGTGGAGAGGGCCGGTGCCGGTCGTGGTGGTGCCGGGTGCGCCGCTGGCGCCGGGTACGACGGTCGGGCGCGTACCCGTGGTGGGGGCGGGTGCGTGCGGACCTGATGCCGCGGGCGCCGCACCCCGGTGCTGTCACCGGCACTCCCGGTGCCTCCGCGGAGGCCGGTGCATCCTGTGGCTCCGGTGACGCGGACCGTGACTCCGGTGGCTCCGGTGTCCGGTCAGGGCTTCACCGAGGCGACGAAGGCGCTCCACGCGTCCGCCGGGAAGGCCAGCTTCGGACCCTCGGGGATCTTGGTGTCCCCGAGTTCCAGCGCCGCCTCGGTGGTGGACCGCACCATCACGCAGGCACCGTTGTTGTTGGTGTAGGAGGACGTCTTCCACGCTTCCGTGGCGCCCAGACGAATAGCCATGATCGCTCCGTAGCCAGTTGCTGAGTTGCTGTCACCGGCCTGCGCGTTCCGGCATGGACCCGCAGAACGGATTGCGCCAACCCGTGGTGCTGATTGGCGTGATCGACGCTACTCGCCACCATCCTCTTTCGGAGCAGCCGTTCACTCGACCGGATGGCATATTCCGGAGGAGCGGGACAGGCAGGGAGGTCAGGCATGTATGATTCCGCCCCGCGCTCCCCGCCACCGGCCCAGCCCCCGCCCAGCCCCGGATCGGCACCTGCCCACAGCACCGGCTGAGTAAAGGCCCGACACCGGCCCGGCCTCTGCCCAACAGCGCTCATCCGCCTGCCTCGTGGCTTCTCCGGCCCCGCCCGGTCGCCCGGCGGGCACTCACCGAGCGCTCAGCGGGCGTAC
Source organism: Streptomyces sp. 3-6 (assembly GCF_056323165.1). Taxonomy (NCBI): domain Bacteria; kingdom Bacillati; phylum Actinomycetota; class Actinomycetes; order Kitasatosporales; family Streptomycetaceae; genus Streptomyces; species Streptomyces sp. 3-6. Next base: position 86,725 of record NZ_JBWHZP010000003.1, on the reverse strand, counting down.
TCCTTGGCGACGCGTTCCACCAGTTGACGGGACTGCTCGACGTTCAGCGACTGGGCCCGCAGGTGCTCGTACATCACGGTGTACTTCTGCACGTCGTGCGGCTTCTCCAGGTAGAGGTCGCTGGTCACGCCCTCGATGTAGACCACGCTGGAGTCGGCCGCGTCGGCGAACTCCAGGATGGAGTACTGGCCGTTGATGCCCGCGTGCGCGCCGACCTCGAAGGGGAGCACCTGCACGGTGACGTGCGGCAGCTGGCTCAACTCCATGACGTGCTCCAGCTGTTCCCGCATGATCTGGCGGCTGCCGACGACGCGGTGCAGCGACGCCTCGTCGAGCACCACCCACAGCCGCAGCGGCTCCGCGTCGGCGGTGATGCGGCTCTGCCGGCGCAGGCGCACCTCCACCCGCTTGTCGTTCTCCTGCTCGGTGGACTCGGGCGAACCGCCCTGGACGATCGCCTCCGCGTAGGCGCGGGTCTGCAACAGCCCGGTGATGATCTGGGGTTCGTAGACGCGCAGCGACTCGGCGTCCGTCTCCAGGCCGATGTACACGCTGTACGGGATGTCACCGAAGGCGTGCCACCAGCCCTGCTGGCGGGAGTCCTTGGCCATCTGCATCAGCGACTCGACGATGCGCTGGTCCTCCACCTCGTAGACCCCGCACAGGTCGCGGACGTCGCGCTGGCTGATGCTGCGCCGCCCGTTCTCCAGGCGGCTGATCTTCGACTGCGACACCAGCAGCCGCTCGGCCACCTCCTCCGCCGTCATGCCCTTGAGCTCGCGGAGCCTGCGCAACTCCTGGCCCAGCCGGCGTCGCCTGACGGTGGGATTGACATTGGACGCCACGGGACGTGCACCTCCGGCTGTGTGCCTCGTACTTGCTCGTACTTGCCACTATGCGTATCTGCTGTTCAGCAGATTGCCACCAAGGTGCTTCCCGCCGCTGGGAAACGGGCGGATGTGCGACGGCTCCACACCGGTCACCCCTCCGTAGGGGTGCCGCGCCGGACGTCGGGTGACGACGTGTTCGACACGGCCCGGGGCCGGTTTCCGGCACGCCGGGCGGGCGGAGGGGGCCCTCGCCCTCTCCGCCCGCCCGCCCGGACAGCGGCTCCCGTGACCGGGTCCGCGACGGCCGCGGACGGACGTGCGGCGCGGTGGCGAACCGTCGCCCGCACCTCGGAGCAGCCGACGCCGGTGCCTGCCGTTCGTGTCCTCCGTGCCGTTCGGGCCGTTCGTGCCGTTCGGGCCGTTCGCGCCCTCCGTGCCGTTCGTGCCGTCCCTGCCGCCGCGGCCCGCTGGACCGTGGCGTGATGCGGTGGCGTCACGTGCCTCGTGGCACCACCGGACGCGGTGGGGTCACGACGCCCGGTCGGGCCCCGACGCCCGGTGCGCGTCCGGGGTGCCGTGGACGGCTCGTTCGTATGCCGACGGCTCGTACCGTGCGTGGACGGCTCGTACGTGCGCGGACGCCTCGCTCGTGCGCGTGGACGTGGCGGGAGTGGCCCCCGGCGTCGGGACGCCGTTCGTCCGTTCGTCAGGGGCCACCGCACGTCGTCAGTGGGCCACCACGCGCGTCATCGAACCGCGGCGCGGTTGGGTCGGCACGCCTCGGGCGGGCTCCGCCGTGCCCCGGCCGCCCGCACCGGGCTGCCGTGCGGCCGCCGATGCCGGGCTCCGGCGCGGCTGCGCGGCCACGCCGTTCTGGACGTCCATCACGGCGTGCGCCACGAGGCCGCCCATCGGGTCGTGCCGGATCAGGTCCCGCAACCGGGAACGCGAGGACCGTCCCTCGTTCCCCGGGTACAGGTGCTTGCCGAGGCCGACCGCGTGCGCCAGTGCGGCGAGCGCGGCGGTCCGCGGGTCCGGCGGCACGCCGGTCCGGATCGCGGAGTCCAGCCGGGCCCTGATCTCCCGGCTGATCTCGGTGTCCGTCGCCTGGTAGCGAGTCGTCGGCAGCACCCCGCACATCTGTCCCGCCACGGCATGCACCATGCCGCACCGCTCCAGATGCGAGAGGTACGTCTGGCGGAGCCCGAGTCGGGGCCCGCCTATCCAGTGGACGGCCCGTACCGGAGCGCCGCGCCTGCGCAGCAACTCCAACGCGCTGTCCAGTGTCGGATCTCCAGTCGGCCGTGGTACCACCACGGCGATACGATCCCCGTCTGGGGCTATCCGTCCGGCCAGCGCCAGCTCCACTAGCTGTGCTCCGGCCAGACCGAGGTCGAGCGACTGCGGCTGCGCAGTGGTACCCGTGGTCGGGTCCAGTGCGAGCAACAGAAGCTCCTCCGGAAGTGTTCTGCGGCTCCTGCCCATCCATGCCTCCCCGCGTGGATGTCTGACAGGGTGACCCCTCTCACATTGGTCTGTCGAGGGCACGTGACCGGTTCGTAAGGGAACCGGTAGGTATGTCGTCCTCGTCTACCACGTGGGGCAGGCCCGCACACAGGACACTGGTACATGGTTCGGACAGCACGGTGGAGCGCTGTCGCGGGCGGCGGTTCACGGTTCGGTTGGCGCACGCACGGCGTGCGGCACATGGAGGAGGCATCGGTGGCGGGCGAGTCCCCCGACAGGTCGAAGCAGCGTGCGTCGTCGGAAGAACCGACGCCGGGGAGCGCGGGTCCGGTTCCCGAGGCCAGGAGTGAGGCGGACGGTTCCGCCGAGAAGCGCGATCCCCGGCTGGCGGTGACGCGGGAGTCGTCGTCGTCCGCGTCCGGCACCTCCGCCGAAGCGTCGGGTGCGTCGGGTGCGTCGGGACCGTCGGCACGGGGCGGGGTCGACACGGCCACCCGCGTGCTGTCGGTGGGCGAGGCGCGGGACGAGAAGGGCGACAAGGGCGAGAAGGACGAAACGCGGGCGCGGGCCGAGAAGACCGGCGAGGCCGAAGAGTCCGACACCGCGCGGAAGGCGTCGGACGCGGAGCCTGCGGCGAAGGTCGCGGACTCCCCCGACGACGCGGACGCCGCCGGCGAAGGGGGCGACGCCACTGCGGCCGGTGACGACCGGCTGCGCGAGGCCGTGGCCGCGTGGGTGCGTACGGCGGACGAGGGGCAGGACCGGGAGACCACCGGGAGCAGCGCCTCTTCCGAGGGCGACGACGAGGCCGACGCCGAAGGCGAAGCCGACGACAAGGACACTGCGGACACCGCAGGCGAGAAGGGCACCGCGGGCGAGGCGGACACCGCGCACGCCGAACGCACCGGCGCCGACGCCTCGGCACCGTCGAAGCCCTCGACGCCCTCGACAACCTCCGAGCGCCCCGCCCCGGCGGCCGAGTCCCTCGAGCCCGAGAAGCCCCTGGACGGCGCTGCCGCCGACGAGACCCACGCCGACGAGGTCTCGTCCCCCGAGGACATCCCGGAGGCCGCCACGACCGCCTCCACGGCCTCCACGCCCGAGAAGACCGCCGAGGGCGCGGCCGACGGCGGGGGCGAGTCCACCGCCGACGCGGACGCCGATGTTGACGCCGACGCCGCCGTCGCGACCGGTGACAGCGATGTCGCGCCGACGACACCCGGCGGCGGAAAGGCCGACAGCGGCAAGGACGACAGCGGCAGCAGCAGCAGCAGCGGCAAGGACGACAGCGGCAGCAGCAGCAGCGGCAAGGACGACGACGAGGGCGAGGGCGACGACGCTCCCGCCGACGAAGGGCGCGAGGCGCCCGCGGCCGAAGACACCGGCCGTGAGACCTCACGTCCCGTCGATCAGCCCACGGCCGTGTTCCGTACCCCCCGGCGCTCCACGCCCCGCGTCGACCAACCCACCACCATGCTCAAGCTGGGCGACGCGGCCACGGCACCCGCCGAGGACGGCGGAGACGGCAAGGACCCGAAGGACGGCCAGGACGGACAGGACGGCCAGGACGGCAAGTCCGGGAAGCCCGGAACGGCCGCCGGAGCCGGGCAGGCCCCCGAGGGCGAGCAGGGCCGGAAGGCCGACCGGGAGGCGGACCGCACCGCCGACCAGGACGCGTCCGACGCATCCGACGCGTCCCCCGCCGGCCCTCCCGCCGAATCGCCCGCGGAGCGCACCAGCAAGTTCGTCGCGCTCAAGTCGCTCGACGACCCCGGCACCCGCAAGCCGCCCGTCACGGACGCCACCACCGCCCTGCGGACCGTGACGCCGGCCGCGCCGCCCTCCGAGCCCACGTCCACGCTGCCGCAGGTCGGCCCGGAGCGGACCACGCAGCAGCCGCTGCCGCCGAAGCCGCCGCTGGACCTGCTGGCCGAGCTGACCAACACCCCGCCGCCGCCGGAGACGCCGCTGCGGACCGCGGTGCGGCGGGTCAAGATCTGGACGCCGCTGGTCCTGCTGCTGGTGATCGTCTTCGCAGTCGTGCAGAACATGCGTCCGCTGCCCGAGCCGACGCTCGAACTCACCGCGAAGGACGACTTCACCTTCGAGGGCGGCAAGGTCGACATCCCCTGGCCGGCCGACGGACAGGCGGCGCTGGACGTGCAGGGCATCGGCTCGTTCGGGTCCTCCGGCGAGCAGAAGCCGGTGCCGATCGCCAGTGTCGCCAAGGTCATGACGGCGTACGTGATCCTGCGCGACCACCCGCTCAAGAGCGGCGCGCAGGGCCCGATGATCACGATCGACGACGCGGCGGAGAAGCAGTCCGACGCCGGGCAGGAGTCCACCGTCGACGTCACCGCCGGGGACGAGATCTCCCAGCGGGAGGCGCTGGAGAGCATCCTGATCGCGTCCGCGAACAACGTGGCGCGTCTGCTGGCGCGGTGGGACGCGGGCTCGGAGAAGGCGTTCGTGGAGAAGATGAACGCCGCCGCCGAGGACCTCGGCATGACCAACACGACGTACACCGACCCCTCGGGCCTGAACAACACGACCGTCTCCACGGCCGTGGACCAGGTGAAGCTGGGCAAGGCCGCGATGAAGCAGCCCGCCTTCCGCGAGGTGGCGGCGATGATGTCGTACGACGACTACAAGGGTGTCAACCACTCCAACTGGAACCAGCTGGTCGGCCACAACAACGTCGTCGGCATCAAGACCGGCACCACCACCTCCGCCCTCGGCAACCTGCTGTTCGCCGCGAAGAAGGACGTCGACGGCGAGATGCGCACCATCGTGGGCGCCGTGGTGCGCCAGCCCGCCGGAGGGAAGGACAACACCATCCTGAGCGCGGCGCTGACCGCGGGCGACGAGCTGATCCGGGCCGCGCAGGGCGTGCTGGAGTCGGCGACCATCCTGAAGAAGGGCGAGGTCGTCGGGTACGTGGACGACGGGCTCGGCGGCCGGACGCCGGTCGCGGTGACCGAGGACGTGAAGGCCGTGGGCTGGGCCGGGCTGTCGGTGGAGCTGACGTTCGCCGCGGACGAGGTGCCGCACCAGGCGAAGGCGGGGACCAAGGTCGGCTCGCTGACCGTGGGGGACGGCACGAGCAGTGCCGTCAAGGTGCCCGTCGCCCTTCAGGACGATCTCGTGGAGCCCGGCTTCACGGCCAAGCTGACGCGTCTCGCCTGATCGACGGCGAGGCGCGGGCACGCCCCGCCCGCCGGCCCTCCTCCACCACGGAGGAGGGCCGGCGGGGTGCGTGCTAGCGTCACGAATCGGGCAGGTCGCCGGTCCCCGGACGCGGTCGTGGACACCGCGGCGGACGGACGGGAGGCCGCCGCGTACAGAGGACGGGACACGGGGAGTGCCTACAGGTGGCCACTGCGGAGCCGACACGCGCCGACGACGCCGATCCGGGCCCGGCCTCGGGTGCGCGAATACCCGCGCCCGGATCGCCTCACCGCCCGGCGGGCCGGAGCGCCCCCGGCCCTGAGACCGGCACCGGGCCCGGTGCCCCGACCGACGCCGCCGACGCCGCCACCGGCGCCTCCGCTGACGTCTCCGCCGGCGTCTCCACGACTACGGACCCGGATCCGAACCCGAACCCTGACCCGGCCCCGAACCCCGACCCGGACCCGGCTGCCCCTCCCGCGCGTCCCGACGGCTCCCGTCTGCCGCGGCCGGTGCGGGCCGTGCGCGCCCGGATGCTGCGGCATCCGGTGCTGTCCGTCATGGGGCTCGCCGGGGTGCTGCACGTCGTCTGGTTCTTCACCTTCGCCAACAGCGGCGGCGACCTGGCGGCCCAGGACGCCTGGGCCGAGTTCGTCGGCCGTCATCCGGACCAGGCGTACAACCTGGCCTGGTACGGCGGCATGCATCCGGTGTCGTACAGCGTGGTGTCCCCGTATCTGATGTCCCTCCTCGGGGTGCGGACGACGATGATGATCGCGGGGACGGTGTCGGCGGGGCTGCTGACGCTGGTGCTGATGCGCAGCAGGAGCGTGCGCAACCCGCTGTGGGCGGCGCTGGCCGGGGTTTTCGCGCTGCTGTGCAACGCGGCCTCGGGGCGGGTCACGTACGGGCTGGGCACGATGTTCGCGCTGGGCGCGGTCGCCGTCGTCTTCTGCTGGCCGTACCGCTGGCGCTACAAGCGCTGGGCCAAGGCGCTGTGCGCGGCGCCGCTGGCGGCGCTGGCGACCATGGCGTCGCCGGTCGCGGGCCTCTTCGTGGGGCTGGTGGCGGTGGCGCTGTTCCTGCAGAAGCGCCGGCCGGGGGCGTGGGCGCTGGGGCTGGCGCCGACCGCGGTGGTGGCACTGTCGGCCTGGCTGTTCCCGTTCTCCGGCACCCAGCCGATGGGGTTCGGCTCGGTGATCCTGCCGCTGGTGTACTCGGTCCTGGTGGTGTTCCTCGTGCCCCGGGAGTGGCGCACGGTGCGGATCACGGCCGGGGTCTACGGGCTGGGCGTGGTGCTGGTCTGGCTGATCAGTTCGCAGATCGGGTCCAACATGACGCGGCTGGCGATGCTGTTCGCGGGCGTGGTGCTGGTGGCGGCGCTGCCGTTCGCGGTGCCCCGGAGCCGTAAGTGGTACGCGATCGTCATCGCGTTCGTCGGCTTCACGGTGTGGATCGGGTTCAAGTCGGTCGACGACGTCGTGAACACCACCCCGGCGGCGTCCTGGGCGCGGGAGCTGGCCCCGCTGGTGAACGAGTTGCAGGAGGTCGGGGCCGAGCGCGGCCGGGTGGAGGTCGTCCCGGCCCGTTCGCACCGCGAGGCGTCCGCCCTCGCCCCGTACGTCAACCTGGCGCGGGGCTGGAACCGGCAGGCCGACATGGAGCGCAACCCGCTGTTCTACGACGACACCCTCAACTCGGCGAACTACCACGAGTGGCTGAAGCGCTGGGCCGTGCACTACGTGGTGCTGCCCAAGGACAAGCCGGACGGGGACGGCGGCGAGCGGGAGCGGGAGCTGGTGCAGCGCGGGCTGCCCTACCTGACGCAGGTGTGGGGCGACGCGAACTGGCAGCTGTTCGAGGTGGCCGACCCGACGCCGCTGGCCGGGCCGAACGCGGTCGTCGAGCGGGCCGAGCAGGGCGCGATGACGATCCGGGTGGAGAAGGCGGGGCGGGTGCTGATCCGCGTCCCGCACTCGCCGTGGCTGGGTCTGGTCGACGCCGAGGGCACGGCGCTGGAACCGCCCCGGGAGACCGAGGAGTCCGAGAACCGTCCGGAGGGCGAGCCGGCGACGTACGAGAACGTCAACGGCTGCCTGATGGAGACGGAGGAGGACGCCAACGGCGACGTGTGGACGGTGCTGCTGGCACCGGAGCCGGGCACCTACCGGCTGGCGGCGCCGTACAAGTGGTCGCGGGGCACGCCGTGCCCGGAGGAACTGCGCTGACCGCGGCCGGGGGTGGCGGGCGTTCCGCCGGCCGCACCCGGTGTTCCCGGTTCCGTTCGGCCGGTTCGGGCGGGGTCGGCCGTCCAGCGGGTCCAGTGGGTTCAGCGGGTCCGGCTCGGTTGGGCCCGTCAGGCTCTGTTCGGCCGTCCAGCCCCGCTCGGCCCGTCCAGCCGGTACGACGGGTCCGGTGGGTCCGGCGGGTCCGGCGGGTCCGGCGGGTCCGGCGGGTCCGGTGGGTCCCCGGTGCTCAGACCGCCCGCGGGTAGCGGGCCAGCCAGGCGGCGGAGGAGGCGGTGGGGCTGTGCAGGGCGGCGCCCTGGGTCATCTCCATGGCGAAGTCGTCGGCGAGTTCCAGGACCGTGGGGCGGCCCTCCAGCTCGGCGAGCCAGGCCGGGGGCAGGGCCGTCTCGCCGTGCAGGGCGCCCAGCAGGCCGCCGGTGAGGGCCCCGGTGACGGCGCTCGGCCCGTCCTGGTTGACCGCCAGGCACAGGCCGTGCCGCACGTCCTCCGCGACCAGGGCGCAGTAGACGGCGGCGGCGACCAGTTCCGCCGCCGTGCCGGTGCCGCTCAGCCGGGAGACCCGCTCCGGGGTGGGCAGGCCCTGCCGGACCGCGCCCAGGGCCTGCTGGAGGGCGTCCGAGACGGTGGCGTGGCCGGGCAGGGCCGACAGCAGGGCGAGGGCGCTCTGCACGGCCGCGTCCGGGTTCTCGCCCCGGGCCAGCGCGTGCACGGTCACCGCGTACGCGCCCGCCGCGAGGCAGGCGTCGGGGTGGCCGTGGGTCTGTGCCGCGCACTCGACGGCGAGCTGGGCGACCAGGTTCGGCTCCCAGCCGACGAGCAGCCCGAAGGGCGCGGACCGGGCGGCGGCCTCCGGGCCGGGGTCGCCGGGGTTCTTGGGCGCCTCGGGGGTGCCCATGGTGTCGTCGCCGAGTCCCAGCAGCAGGGCCCGGGAGGGGTCCCGGCGGGCGTACAGCCACTCCTCGCGGGCCAGCGAGCCGTCGTCCTTGCGGCGCTCGTCGGGGCCCCAGTCGCGCTGGGTGGTGGCCCAGCGCAGGTACGCCCGGTGCAGGTCGGTGGGCGGGTGCCAGGCGCCGGTGTCGCGGCGCACCTGGGCGCGGATCAGCCCGTCCACGGAGAACAGGGTGAGCTGCGTGAGGTGGGTGACGGCGCCGCGGCGGCCGTAGGCGGTACCGAGGTCGACGACGCCGGCGGCACCGTGCGCCTCGCGGATGGCGTCGGTGGTGAGGGCCGCCACGGGCGCGCCCAGCGCGTCGCCGAGGGCCACGCCGAGCAGGGTTCCGCGCACCCGGCTGCGGAAGTCCTGCTGCTCGCGGCGCCCCCACACGGGCCCGGTCGTCGCACCCACCCAGACCTCCCAGGAACCCGTGCACACGTACGACGCCAGCACTGTAATCGAACGGGGGCGGGCGGCTCACCGGCGGAACGGTAGGGCCCGGTCGGCCCGAGTGGCCCGGCCGGCCCGAGTGGTAGCGGCTGTGCCCGTCCGGCTGCTTCGCCGGCGTCCCGGACGTCCGGCGCCTCCGTCCGCCGGGCGGGCTGCCGGGCGCGGAGGCGCGAGCGGGCGGGCGCGGAAGTACGGCGAAAGTACGGCTATGCGGATGGGCGGAGGCACGGCGGTACGGCCGCACTGCGCCACGGCGTACTGCCGTGCGGCTATTCGACCACCCGCACGGTGGTCCCGGCCGTGCCGAAGGCCCACAGGGCGGTGCCGTCCTCCTTGGCGACGCGGATGCCGCCGGTCTTGGCACCCGGGTCCGCGGGTGGCGGGGACGAGCCGTCGACGGCGTTGGAGAAGGCTATGGAGACGCCGGCCTTGGCGGCGAAGTACATGATGTGCTCGACCTGGACCCCGTCGCTGCCGGTGGTGGCCTCGGTGCGGGTGCCGATCGTGTAGCTGCCGGGCTCCGGGTCGACCGTCCCCGGCCAGACGGGGAAGGTGCGGCGGGCGGCGTCACTGGCGTCGACCAGCCACACCCGCTTCAGGCCGAGGGAGTAGACGACGCGGCGTCCGGTGCCGGAGTCGGCCGGTACGGCCTCCGGGTTCCTCTTCTCCGGGGAGGCGGACGGCTTCGGGTCGTCGGCCGTCGCGGACGCGCTGGGGGCGCTCGTGGCGGCGGCGGGCCTCGGCTTGGGGCCCTGGTCCGCCTGCACCGCGAGGACGGCCACCACGGCCAGCGCACCCGCGGTCAGCCCGGTCACCCAGGCCCACGAGGGAAGACGGGCAGGCAACGGTACGCATCTCCTCGGTCGGCGGAGTTCCGGCCCCCGAAACCGGAGGTCGGATCATCCTACTGCCCGTTTCCGGACCCCTTCCGCCCGTCCCCTCCGGGTCTCTCGCCCCCTCCCCTACGGGCCTCCCGCCCGTCCCCTACGGGCCCCTCAACCCGCCCTCAGGGCCCCTCGACCCGCCCCTCCGGACCTCTCGCCTCGCCCCCTACGGGCCTGGCGCCTCGTCCCCACCGGCCCCTGCGGCCCATCTCCGGAGTCGCCCGGGGGACGGGCGGCCGCAGGCCGGAGGATGCCCCGGCCCGGAGGATGCCCCGGCGCGGAGGCGGCCCCGCTCGCGCTGCCCGCAGGTCCCGAGGCCGCCGCCACCTTCCCGCCCGGCCACCTTCCCGCCCGGCCGTCTGACCGCCCGGCCGTGAGACCGCCCGGCCGCCCGGCCGCCCCGCCGCCGGGCCCTCGCCCGCCGCTCAGTCCAGCACCGGCAGCAGTTCCGGCAGGTGCCCGTCGGAGGCCTCCGCCGCGCGCCGGCGCTCCTCGGGGACCTCCCCGTAGAGCGTGGTACGCGGCTTCGCGGGCCGGCCGGCCGCCTCGGCCACGGCGATCAGGTCCTTCACGGACTTGTACGAGCCGTAGGAGGAGCCCGCCATCCGGGAGATGGTCTCCTCCATCAGCGTGCCGCCGAGGTCGTTCGCGCCGGAGCGGAGCATCTCGGCCGCGCCCTCCGCGCCCAGCTTCACCCAGCTGGTCTGGATGTGGGGGATGTGCGGGTGCAGCAGCAGCCGGGCCATCGCGGTGACCGCGCGGTTGTCGCGGACGGTGGGGCCGGGCCGGGCGATGCCGGCCAGGTAGACCGGCGCGTTGGTGTGCACGAAGGGCAGGGTGACGAACTCGGTGAAGCCGCCCGTCTCCTGCTGGATGCGGGCCAGGGTGCGCAGGTGGCCGAGCCAGTGGCGGGGCTGGTCGACGTGGCCGTACATCATCGTCGAGGAGGAGCGGATGCCCAGCTCGTGGGCGGTGGTGACGACCTCGATCCAGGTCGCCGCGGGCAGCTTGCCCTTGGTCAGGATCCAGCGGACCTCGTCGTCGAGGATCTCGGCCGCGGTGCCCGGGATGGTGTCCAGGCCCGCTTCCTTCGCCGCGGTCAGCCACTCGCGGATCGACATCCCGGTGCGGGTCGCGCCGTTGACGACCTCCATCGGGGAGAAGGCGTGCACGTGCATGCCGGGGACGCGTGCGCGCACCGCCCGCGCGATGTCGAAGTAGGCGGTGCCGGGCAGGTCCGGGTGGATGCCGCCCTGCATGCAGACCTCGACCGCGCCGACGTCCCACGCCTGCTGGGCGCGGTCGGCGACCTGGTCCAGGGACAGCGTGTAGGCGTCGGCGTCGGTGCGGCGCTGGGCGAAGGCGCAGAAACGGCAGCCGGTGTAGCAGACGTTGGTGAAGTTGATGTTGCGGGTGACGATGTAGGTGACGTCGTCGCCGACCGCCGCCCGGCGCACGTCGTCCGCGATCCGGCACAGCGCGTCCAGGGCCGGGCCGTCGGCGTGCAGCAGGGCCAGCGCCTCGGCGTCGGTGAGCCGGGTCGGGTCGTCGGCGGCGGTGCTCAGCGCGGCCCGCACATCGGTGTCGACGCGTTCGGGCACCAGCCCGGGGGCGGCGGCCTCGCGCAGGGCCTCCCAGTCCCCGTACACCTCGTCGAAGTCCTCCCGGCGGTCGCCGGTGCGGCCCTCGGTGTCGATGGTGCGGTGCAGGTCGGTGCGGCCGGTGGCGGTGAACGCCTCGTCCGGCTCCTGCCAGGGCAGGCCCCGGGGTACCGCGTCCGGGCGGGCGAGGCCGGTGTCCGGGTCGGCGAGCGCGGCGACGTGCGGGCGCAGCCGGGGGTCCAGCCAGGGTTCCCCGCGGCGGACGAACTCCGGGTAGACGCATAGGCGTTCGCGCAGTTCGAACCCGGCCGCGCGGGACGTCTCGGCCAGTTCGTCGATCCGGGGCCAGGGCCGCTCGGGGTTGACGTGGTCGATGGTGAGCGGGGAGACCCCGCCCCAGTCGTCGATGCCGGCCGCGATGAGCCGCCCGTACTCGGAGTCCACCAGGTTCGGCGGGGCCTGGATGCAGGCGGACGGGCCGAGGACGTGCCGGGCCACGGCGACGGTGGCGACCAGTGCGTCGAGTTCCGCGTCCGGCATGCCGCGCATCGCGGTGTCCGGCTTGGCGCGGAAGTTCTGGATGATCAGTTCCTGGATGCCGTGGTGGGCCCGGGAGATCTTCCGCAGCGCGAACAGGGAGTCGGCGCGCTCCTCGTGGGTCTCGCCGATGCCGATCAGGATGCCGGAGGTGAAGGGGACCGAGGAGCGTCCCGCGTCCTCCAGCACCCGCAGCCGCACGGCCGGCTCCTTGTCGGGGGAGCCGTGGTGGGGGCCGCCGGGCTCGGACCACAGCCGGGTCGCGGTGGTCTCCAGCATCATGCCCATCGAGGGCGCCACCGGCTTCAGGCGCTGGAGATCGGTCCAGGTCAGCACGCCCGGGTTGAGGTGCGGCAGGAGGCCGGTCTCCTCCAGGATCCGCACCGACATGGCGCGGACGTAGGCGAGGGTGTCGTCGTAGCCGTGCGCGTCGAGCCACTCGCGCGCCTCGGGCCAGCGGTCCTCGGGCTTGTCACCCAGGGTGATGAGGGCTTCCTTGCAGCCGAGGGCGGCACCCTTGCGGGCGATGTCCAGCACCTCGTCCGGAGACATGAACATCCCGTGCCCGGCCCGCCGCAGCTTGCCGGGGACGGTGACGAACGTGCAGTAGTGGCACGTGTCCCGGCACAGCCGGGTCAGCGGCAGGAAGACGCTCTTGGAGTAGGTGATGACGCCGGGCCGCCCGGCCGCCTCCAGGCCGGCGTCGCGCACCCGGGCCGCCGAGGCGCACAGGTCCTCCAGGTCCGCGCCGCGCGCCTGCAGCAGCACGGCCGCTTCGGACACGTCCAGGGAGACGCCGTCCCGGGCCCGCTTCAGTGCGCGCCGCATGGAGTTCTCGGTCGGGCCGCCGGTTCCGGAGGTCACGGAAGTCGTCATCCTTTGAGCATACGTTCGGGGTGATCAGCCGCGGCGACGGCCGCTACGACCACGGCCCGGACCCGCCGGGCGCACGGCACCGCCACCCGGCCGTCCGGCACCCGCCGGGCCCGGCGGGCACCGCACGCGACCGTCCGCCCGGCCCGGAGGGCACCCGCCGGATCCCCGTACGGGGGCGCCCGCCGGTCCCGTAGGTGCCCACCCGCCGGTCCCCTGCGGAGTGCGCCCGCCATGGCCAAGGGCGCGGCCGGTCCCCGCGCTTCCCGGCAGGCCGCCCCGCTCCTCGCGCGCAGCCGTCACCCCGCGGTCCCGTCGACGAACGGCTGGACGGTGTCGAGGGCCCGCAGCACCTCCGTCTCGCCCTCGGACGGCAGTTGCACGACGGTCTCCTCGATGCCCAGGTCGGCGTAGTGCGCCAGCTTGCCCGGGGTCGGGTGGACGGCGTAGGGCACCACCTGGAGGGCTTCGGGGTCACGGCCCGCGTCGGCCCAGGCGGTCCGCAGGGCGGGCAGCGACTCGGACAGGCCGCGTCCGCCGATCGGCAGCCAGCCGTCGGCGTACTCGCAGATGTGCGCGAACAGCTTCGGCCCGGCGCCGCCCCCGACCAGGGTGCGCGGTCCCACCACCGGTCCCCGCTGCTTCTGCACCGGCTTGGGGTGCGCGAAGCTGGCCCGGACGCTGGCGAACGCGCCCTCGTAGGAGGTCGGTTCCTCGGACCACAGGGAGCGCATCAGACCCATCCGGTCGCGCACCAGCTCGCGCCGGGTGCGCCAGTCGACGCCGTGGTCGGCGGCCTCCTCCACGTTCCAGCCGAAGCCGACGCCGAGCGTGAACCGGCCGCCGGAGAGGTGGTCCAGGGTGGCGATCTGCTTGGCCAGGTCGATCGGGTCGTGCTGGGCGGCCAGCGTGATGCCCGTGCCGACGCCCAGCCGCTCGGTGACGGCCGCCGCCTGGCCGAGGGCGACGAAGGGGTCGAGGGTGCGGCCGTACTCCCGGGGCAGCTCGCCGCCCGCCGGGTAGGGGGTGGTCCGCTCGACGGGGATGTGGGTGTGCTCGGGCAGGTACAGCCCGGCGAATCCGCGCTGTTCCAGCTCGCGGGCGAGCCGGACGGGGTTGATCGTCTCGTCGGTGAGGAAGATCGTGACGGCGATGCGCATGGGCGGCCTTTCGTACGCGGACGACTCCCCATCCATACCGGGGGCCGGGCCGCGTTGTCCATACCGACCGGTCGGACGGTGCGTTTCCGGACCCGCTGCCCGCGCCGGCGCCCTGTGCGCGACCCGGCCCCCGTGGGAGGCCGCTGCGCGTGCCCCCGACTCCGTTGGACGGCCCCAGCAGCCGGCCCGGCCCCTCGTCGACGCTCCTGCGCGTGACCCGTCCCCTCGCCGAAGCCCCTGCGGGTGGTCCCGACTCCGTTGGACGCCGCAGCAGCCGGCCCGGCCCCTCGCCGGACGCCCCCGCGGGTGGCCCGGACCCGCCGGACGTCCCCGCGGTGGCGGGAACCCGCCGGTGCGCGTCCGCAGGGCGTGGGCCGTCGGTAACCTCGCCGGATGACGTCCCGAGTCGCCCGCAGGTACCGGATCGCCACCGCGTTCCAGCGCCGGATCAACCCCGTCATGCGCCGGTTGCCGTTCCAGACGCTGCTGGAGACCACCGGCCGGGTCTCCGGACTGCCCCGCACCACCCCGGTGGGCGGCCGGCGCACCGGGGACGCGTTCTGGCTGGTGTCGGAGTTCGGCGAGCGGTCCCAGTACGTGCGCAACATCAAGGCGGACCCCCGCGTGCGGGTACGCCTGCGGGGCCGCTGGCACACCGGCACCGCCGTGCTGCTGCCCGACGACGACCCCAGGGCACGGCTGCGCCGCCTGCCCCGCCTCAACGGCGTCGCCGTGCGGGTGTTCGGCGCGCAGCTGCTGACGGTGCGGATCGACCTGGACGACTGAGGCCGACGCACCCACCCGGGCGTGGCCCAGGGGTCGGGGACGGGCGGGTTCGGACGGCACGGGGCCTCCTCCCCGCCCGCGACCCTCACCTGAGGGGTCGTCACGCGCCCGCCGGGGCAACCGCATTCGGCCGCCCGGGGTGACACCACGGCGCGAGAGCACGCAGAAGGCTGTAAAGACCTTGTGAACCCGGACGCGCCGCCGTGTGATCGGCGTCTCCCACGGCTGACGCATCCGCCGTGTGCAAGGCAAACTGGCGTGGTGGCTCAGTGACATTGGGGGGACTGCATGGACGGTGTGCCGCGAGTGCCGGAGCAGCGGCGGCCCGGCTCCCCGGCGGAGTCCGCGGCGCTGCGGTTCTGCGTGCTCGGCCCGGTGCGCGCCCGGCGCGGTGACGAGCCCGTCGCCACCGGTTCGCCGCAGCAACGCGCCCTGCTCGCCGCCCTGTTGCTGCGCGAGGGCCGTACTGCCACGGCGGCCGAGCTGATCGACGCGCTGTGGGGCGAGGAACCGCCCTCCCAGGCACTGGCGGCGCTGCGCACCTACGCCTCCCGCCTGCGCAAGGTCCTGGACCCGGGGGTCCTGCTGAGCGAGTCCGGCGGGTACGCGGTGCGGCTGCCGTCCGACGGTGCGCTGGACCTCGTCGTCGCGCAGGAACTGGCGGCGGACGCGGAGAAGGCGCGGGCCGCCGGGGACCTGTGCGCGGCGCGCGCGGCCCTGGACCGGGCCCTCGGCCTGTGGGACGGCGAGGCGCTGGCCGGGGTGCCGGGCCCCCACGCGGAGGCGCAGCGGGCGCGGCTGGAGGAGTGGCGGCTCCAACTCCTGGAGACGCGGCTGGAAATGGACCTGGAGCAGGGCTGCCACGCGGAGGCCGTCTCGGAGTTGACGGCGCTGACCGCCGCCCACCCGCTGCGCGAACGGCTGCGGGAGCTGCTGATGCTGGCGCTGTACCGCAGCGGGCGCCAGGCGGAGGCACTGGCCGTGTACGCCGACACCCGGCGGCTGCTGGCCGAGGAACTGGGCGTGGACCCGCGGCCGGGCCTCCAGGATCTCCAGCAGCGCATCCTCCGCGCGGACCCGCACCTGGCGGAGCCGTCCTCCCCGGCGCCCGGGCCGACGGCCCCGGCGCCGGTGCGGCCGGCGCAACTCCCGGCGACCGTGCCCGACTTCACCGGCCGGGCGTCCTTCGTGCGCGAGCTCGGCGAGACCCTCGCCTCGGCCGAGGGCCGGGTGATGGCGGTCTCCGCGCTGGCCGGGATCGGGGGTGTCGGCAAGACGACCCTCGCCGTGCACGTGGCGCACCGGGCCCGCCCGGCCTTCCCGGACGGGCAGCTCTACGTCGACCTCCAGGGGGCGGGCGCGCGGGCCGCGGAGCCGGAGACGGTCCTCGGCTCGTTCCTGCGCGCGCTGGGCACCCCGGACTCGGCGATCCCCGACGCGCTGGAGGACCGGGCGGCGCTGTACCGCTCGGCGCTGGACGGCCGCCGGGTGCTGGTGCTGCTGGACAACGCCCGCGACGCCGCCCAGGTGCGTCCGCTGCTGCCGGGCACGGAGGGCTGCGCGGCCCTGGTCACCTCCCGGGTGCGGATGGTGGACCTGGCCGGGGCCCATCTGGTGGACCTGGACGTGATGTCGCCGGACGAGGCGCTGACCCTGTTCACCCGGATCGTCGGCGAGGAGCGGGTGGCGTCCGAGCGGGACGCCGCGCTGGACGTGGTGGCCGCGTGCGGTTTCCTGCCGCTGGCCATCCGGATCGCGGCCTCCCGGCTGGCGGCGCGCCGCACCTGGACGGTGTCGGTGCTGGCGGCCAAGCTGGCGGACGAGCGCCGCCGGCTGGACGAGTTGCAGGCCGGGGACCTGGCGGTGAAGGCGACCTTCGAGCTGGGCTACGGCCAGCTGGAGCCGGCCCAGGCCCGCGCCTTCCGGCTGCTGGGCCTGGCCGACGGGCCCGACCTGTCGCTGGCGGCGGCCGCGGCGGTGCTGGACCTCCCGGCGGACGACACGGAGGACCTGCTGGAGTCCCTGGTGGACACCTCCCTGGTGGAGTCGGCCGCGCCGGGCCGCTACCGCTTCCACGACCTGGTGCGGCTCTACGCGCGTGCCTGCGCGGAGCGCGACGAACTGCCGCCGAGCGAACGGGAGGGCGCGCTGTCCCGCCTGCTCGACTTCACGCTGGCGACGACGGCGGGGGTGTACGCGGCCGAGCGCCCGGGCGACCGGCTGGTGGACCACCTCGCGCCGACCGCCCACCCGGGGCTGACCTTCCCGGACCGCGAGCGGGCCCGGGACTGGCTGTACACGGAGGCGAACTGCCTGCTGGCGCTTGCCCGGCAGTCGGCGTCCCGCCCGGACACGCTCGACCGGGCGGCCGACCTGCTGTGGGCCGCGCTCGACATCTCGGAGTCGGGGGCCAACCCGCGCGAGTACGCGGCGACGGCCGAGGTGCTGCTGGAGGCGGCGCACCGGTTCGGCGGGCCCCGGGTGCGGGCGCGGGCCCTGATGACGCTGGCCCACGCGCACGTGGACGGCGGCCGGTTCGACCGGGCCGACGAGGAGGCCGGGCACGTGATCCGGCTGGCCGAGGAGGCCGACGACCTGCTCCCGGCGTCCTGGGCGCGCAACGCGCGCGGCATCATCGCGCTGTACCAGGGCCGCAACGAGGACGGCGAGGAGCACCTCTCGTACGCCATCGAGCACTTCCGCACCCTGGGCGACCGCCCCGGCGAGGCCAGCGCCCTGTGCAACCTCTCCCGGATCCACCTCGCCACCGGCCGCACCGACAGCGCGGTGGCCCTGGCCGAGCAGGGCATAGCGATCTACGACGCGATGGGCAACTCCATGCGGGGCGCGAACGGGCGGTACGCGCTCGGCATGGCGCTCACCCGCGGCGGCGGCCTCGACGAGGCGGCGGACCGGCTCGGGGAGGCCCTCGACGTGTTCCGGGAGAGCCGGCAGCGGCTGTGGGAGGGCATGACCCTGTTCCGGCTGGCCGAGGTGGACATCGCGGCCCGGCGGTTCGGCCAGGCCGCCAGCAACGCGGAGATGGCGCTGACGGTGCTGCGCGGCATCGGCGGGGAGTGGCGGCGCGGCAACGTGCTCACCGTGCTGGGGCACGCCCTGACGGGCGCGGGCCAGACCGGCCGCGCCGAGGTGTGCTGGCGCGACGCCCTGCGCATCTACGAGGAGCTGGGGGCGTCCGAGGCGGCAACGGTGCGCGAACTCCTGGAGCGTGTACCGGCCGTGTGACAAACCGGCTCGCCGTTCATCATTCGTTTATCGCCCGGCGCCATGCTGGGTTCCGGTCGATCCGGCGCGTCGGGGGGCAGGCGGGTCGGCCGGAGAGGGGCCGCGCGCCTTCCGGGGGGAAGGGGCGGCGGCCCGGTGGGCCCGCCCGGGCGTCCTCGGGGGAATGTCCGGACGGGCCCTCGCCGACCACCGCACGACACACAACGCAAGGGGAGCACCGCATGAGCGACGAGCAGGACATCAAGCCGCAGGACATGCACGCCACCGGGGGGACCGAGCCGACGCCCGTGGCCGGCGACAAGTCCGGCGGGGGGAAGGCCGGCACGGAGGACATGCACGCCACCTCCGAGCCCCTGGAGACCAAGGACATGCACGCCACGTCGGAGCCGTTCAGGCCGACCCGGTAGCCATCTCCGCACGGGGGCGGGCCGCGGCGGCGCGGAGGGGAGCCGCCGCGGCCCGCTGCGTGCCCGGGGCACGGACGAGGGGCGGCCGGTCCACGTGACCGGCCGCCCCGCGCGCGCCCGGCACCCGCCGGCCCGCCTCGCGCGCGGAGACCGACGGGGCCGGTGACGGCGCGTGACGGTCAAGTCCGAGGGGAGAAGCCCCTGTTGCACGCCCCGCGCTGCGAAGCCCCGGCTTCGAAGGCCCCGTTGACGCGCAGGCGCCCGCGCGTCCGCTCGCGCCGACGGCCCGCGCGACCCGCCGCCCACCGGCGTCCACCGGCGTCCACGGAGCGTCCACCGGGCGCTCCGACGGATCGCCGTACGGTCCGGCCGGCCGACGGCGGGCACGCGCGAACGCGTCCCGGACCCGGTGGTCCGGAACGCGCTCCCCTACGAAGGGTTGTGCCGCCGCGGTTCAGCGGGTGACCGGGTGCGCCTCGGGGTCGAGGTGGCACCGGGCGACGAGCTTCGCGCGCCGGTCGGCGGCGTCGATGAAGACCTTCGTGGTGACGCTCTCCTTGCCGGGCACGGCGACATCCTGCTCCACCATGGCGATGCCGGTGCCGTCGCGCTCCTGGAAGAGGAGGCGGACGGTGAAGCTTCCGTACTCGGGGTTGGGGTTGGTGACCCGGACCTTCGCGTACCGGACCTTCTTCGACGCGCAGCTCAGCAGGTCCGCCTCGGCCATGTCCAGGGGCTCGGAGTTGTAGCCGCCGCTGCTCGTACCGCTGGAGCCGGAATCGGCGCCCGTGTCGGAGCCGTAGTCGGAGCCGTAGTCGTAGTCGTCGTCATCGTCGTCGTCGTAGTCGCGGTGGTGGCTGCCGCCGGACGTCGAGGAGGAGTCGTGGTTCTGTGAGGAACTGCTGCAGCCTCCCCCGCCGCCGTCGCCACCGCCCCGGCCACGTCCCGTCGAGAACCCCGTCAGGGCGAGGACGACCAGGACGGACACGGCAGTGAGTCTGAGTGTGTTCCCCCGAAAACGCATGTGCCGCATCCTACTTGACACAGTGTCACGAGCATGTCACCAACCCGTGACCGTCCCGTCCTCGGCTCCGCTCCCCAGGAGAGGAACGGTCGGCGCCCCCGGGCGGGCGCCGACGACCGGCCGTGCCCGCCCGGCGGGGCGTCACGTCGTGCGGGCCGTGCCGGTGCCCTTCTCCGCGTCCAGCGCGTACACGCAGCGGTCCTTGCTACAGGCGTACACCACACCGTCCCGGACCACCGGGGAACCGGTGATCTCGCCGCCGGTGGCCAGCTTCCACCGCAGCCGGCCGTCGTCGGCCTTCAGCGTGTAGAGGAGGTGGTCGGTGGACCCGAAGTGGATGCGCCCCTCGGCCACGGCCGGGGCGCCCACGATGTCCCCGCCCGACTGGAAACGCCACTTGGGCGTGCCCGTGACGGCGTCCAGGGTGTAGAGGCCCTTGCCGCTGCCGACGTGGACGTGTCCGGCGGCGACCAGGACCGGCTCGACGGAGGTGCGGGCCTCGGTGGCGATGCGCCAGCGGTCGCGGCCGTCGGTGGCGTCGAGGGCGTAGACCGTGCCGAGGTAGTCGGCCAGGTAGACGCCGCCGCCCGTGACCGCCGGCCCGGGGACGAACGCGGGCGGGCAGAGGAAGACCGCCGGGGCCTCGAAGTGCCAGCGCACATGACCGCCCGCGACGTCCAGGGCGAGCACCCGCGTCCCGGCGGAGACGTAGACGTAGCCGTCGGGGGCCTGGGTGACGCGGACCGGGACACCGCCGCAGGAGGCCGCGTCGCCGATCGGGTAGGACCAGCGCTCCTCGCCGGTGCGGGCGTCCAGGGCGCGCAGCCGGGCGTCCTGCCAGACGTAGACCGTGCCGTCGTGCAGGTCGGGACCCGCCTCCGGGGTCTCGAAGTCGGTCTGACAGCCGGTGATCTCCCACAGCTTCTGCCCGGTGGACGCCTCCCAGCCCTGCGCGCCGCCGCCGCGGGTGCCGGTGACGACGGTGCCGCGCTCGGCCCGCAGCGAGTACACCCAGGCGTCGGTGGACAGCCGCCACAGGTCGCCGCCCTCACGGGCGTCGAGGGCGAAGAGGGTGGGGCCGTCGGAGGCGTGGATGCGGCCGTCGGCGACCGCCATGGACCAGGCGACGTCCCGGGTCTTGAAGCGGCGACGGCCGGTGGCCACGTCCAGGGCGTGCACCTCGAAGGAGGTGACGTAGACGAGGTCGCCGTCGACGGACGGGGTGCCCCACACGTCGTTGGACATCCGGAACCGCCACGGCCGCCAGCCGCTGGGCTGCTCCGGCGCCGCCGGGGCGGGCGGCACCGCGGGGTCGGCACCGTTGACGCCGGGGCGGGGCTTGGCCCAGGAGGCGGCGAGGGCGGCCTCGGGCGGGGGCGCCGTCACGGCGGCGGCCCGGACGTCGGCGACCCTCGGCCCGGGCCCGATGGGCACGGCCGCGCCCGCCAGCCGCACCGGTCCGGTGCCGGCGGCCGGTGCCCCCACCGGCGCGGGCCGGGACGGGGGCGGCGGCGGGACGACCGGGTCGTGCGGCGGCGGGGGCGGGGGCGGCGGCACCGCGGGCCGGGCGGCGCCGGCGCCGCGCCCGGTGCCGTGGGAGGGCCGGGGGGCCGGACGGCCGCCGCGCCGGGACTCGATCAGGTGGACGGCCCGCTCGGGCAGCCAGGCGGACGCCGTCCCACTGTCGTCGGAACCGGAGCCGAACAGGTGCGGGGCGAGCTGCGCCTGGAGGTCGGCGGGGTTGGGGCGGGCCGTGGCCTCCATCTGCATGCACGACTCGATCAGCGGGCGCAGCTCGTCCGGCAGGCCGTCGAGGTCGGGGCCCTCGCGCAGCAGCATGAAGACGGTCTCGACCGGGTTGGCGCCGTGGAAGGGCGGGTGCCCGGTGGCCGCGAACACCAGCATCGAGCCGAGCGAGAACACGTCGCTCGCCCCGGTGACGCTGCGGGAGTCCTTGGCCTGCTCGGGCGACATGTAGGCGGGGGTGCCGACGGCGACGTTGGTCATCGTCAGACGGGTGTTCGAAACGCCGGACGCGATACCGAAGTCGATCACCCTCGGGCCGTCCTCGACGACGAGGACGTTGGACGGCTTGAGGTCGCGGTGGACGAGTCCGGCGCCGTGGATGGACTGCAGCGCCTCGGCCACCCCGGCCGCCAGCCAGCGCACCGCCTGGGGCGGGAGGGGCCCGCACTCGTTCACTATCTCCTCGAGGGAGGGCGCGGGGACGTACGCGGTGGCCAGCCACGGCACGGCGGCCCGGGGGTCGGCGTCCACCACGGCCGCGGTGTAGAAGCCGGAGACCGCGCGGGCCGCCTCCACCTCGCGCGTGAAGCGGACCCGGAACAGCTGGTCCTCGGCCAGCTCGGTCCGGACCGTCTTGATCGCCACCCGCCGCCCGGACGCCGAGCGCGCGAGATAGACCAGCCCCATGCCACCGGCACCCAGCCGTCCCAGCACCTCGAACGGCCCGATACGCCGCGGATCGTGCTGCGTCAGCTGATCCACCACTTGCCTGCCACCTCCCCGTACGAGTCGCGCCACCGCCTGTGCGCGCGACCGAAGTGCAGCGTCTCACCACCGCACCGCCGCGGCGGCACGCCCCCCGATTCTTCCTGTCCGGCGCGCAGGTTGCGAACCCGGGGACAAAGGGGATGTCCAGTGATTTTCACGACAGGTACGACTCGGGCGGCACGTCGGGCGGGCAGTCCCGGGCTGGTTGCGTCTCGGGGGAGCCCCCCGGCGGGCCGCACCTCGGGCGGGCGACCCCCGGCGGGCCGCCCCTCGGGCCGGCGGCTCAGCGGCGCAGCAGCGCGAAGGACGCCCCCTGATTGTCGGTGACGACGGCCACCGTGCCGTAGGACGTCTCGAAGGGCGGGACCTGGACGCGTCCGCCGAGCCGGGTCACCTCCGCCATCGTGGCGGCCGGGTCCTCGGCGGCGAAGTGCACCAGGAAGTGGGGCGGCATCTCGGCGGGGAAGACGTCGGAGACGGGGGCGCGGCCGAAGTCGGGCTCGGCGTCCGGCCCGAACAGGGCGTCGTGGAAGAGGTCCCCGTAGAAGTCGTTGGCCGCCTCGGTGTCCCGCGTGTAGAGCTGCACCCACGCGAAGGTGCCCGGCTCCCGGCGGCGGCCGAAGCCGCGGTGCCCGTCCGGCTGCCACAGGCCGAACACGGCGCCCTCGGGGTCGGTGACGAGCGCCGCGGTGCCCAGTCCGTCGACCGGCAGCGGGGCGGAGACGATCTGCCCGCCCGCCGCGCGGATCCGCCGGCAGAGCGCCTCGGCGTCCGGAGTGGAGAAGGAGACCGTCCACACGGTGGGGAGCCGGCCGTCGGCCTTCCGCCCGAGGGAGGCGACGGGCTCCCCGTCCTTCAGCGCCCGCACCCGGCCCCCGGGACCCTCCTCGAAGGTCCACCCGAAGAGGTCGCCGTAGAACCGCCGGCCCGCCGCCACGTCCGGCAGCTGCACGTCGGCCCAGCACGGCGCGCCCTCCGCGTACTCCGGTCCCTCTGCGTGACGCGATGCACTGTTTTCGGCCATGCCGCCAACGTAACCACGTCGCCCGCACCCCGCAGACCAGGCACACCACGGTCCAGGGACCCCCACACCCCATTTGCAGTCGGCCGAATCGCGCTCCCCTGCCCCCTCGGTAAGCTGACGACATGACAGGACAAGTGCGTACCGTGGACGGCCGCGTGGCCGGACGACGTGGGCAGGCGACGCGGCAGAAGCTGCTCGACTGTCTCGGCGAGATGCTCAGCTCCTCCCCCTACCGGGACGTCAAAGTCATCGATGTCGCCAGGAAGGCCGGAACCTCACCGGCCACCTTCTACCAGTATTTTCCGGACGTCGAGGGCGCGGTTCTGGAGATCGCCGACCGGACGGCCGCCGAGGCCGCCGAACTGGCCGGACTGCTGGAGGGCCGCTCCTGGGCCGGCAAGGCCGGCTGGCAGACGGCACAGGAACTCGTCGACGGCTTCCTGGACTTCTGGCGGCGCAACGACGCGATCCTGCGGGTCGTCGACCTCGGGGCGGCCGAGGGCGACAAGCGCTTCTACAAGCTCCGGATGAAGATCCTCAACTCGGTGAACGGCTCCCTGGTGGACGCGGTCACCGAATTGCAGGCCAAGGGGCGGATCGACAAGGACGTGAACCCGGCGGCGATCGCCGGCTCCCTGGTCACCATGCTCGCGGCGGTCGCCTCGCACCAGAAGGGGTTCACCTCCTGGGGCGTCAAGCAGGCCGAGCTCAAGCCCAACCTGGCGCTGCTGGTGCACCTCGGGGTCACCGGCAGGAAGCCGACCCGGTAACCGACCCGGTCACCGCCCGGTCACCGCGCGGGGGGCCTGCGCCTCTCCCGCTTCCTGGGCCTCTCTCGCCTCCCTGCCTCTCGCTTCCCTGCCTCTCGCTTCCTCGCCTCTGGCTTCCTCGCCTCTCGGGCCTCTCGGGCCTCTCGGGCCTCCGGTGGCGGCTCGTGCGTCTCCCTCACCTCCTTCGCTCCCCCGCCTCCTCCGGCTGCGGCACTTCTCGCGTCATCCGCGCCGCTGTCGTCCTCCTCGGCTTCCGCGCCGCTGTCGTCCTCCTCGGCTTCCGCGCCGCTGTCGTCCTCCTCGGCTTCCGCAGCTTCTTCGCCGTCCTCGCCTTACTCGCCTTCCTCGCTCTTTCAGCGTTCCGCAAGTCCTGTCCGGCAGGCGGCGGTTCACTCCGGTGGACCGCCGCCTGTTCCGCTCCCGGGCCGCCCGGACGCCGCTGCTGCGGGCCGGCCCGCGCGATGGCAGTCCGGGCAGGTGCGGTCCTGGCGGGCGCGTTGCGGGCAAATGCGGTCCGGGCATGTGCGTCACGGGCACGTGCGGGTCGGTCGGGTGGATCCGGTGCGGCTCCGGAGGTGGCCGGGGACCGGCGGCCCGGGGCCTGGCCGCGTGGTGTGGAGACGGTGTCAGGCGGGCAGGGGGCGGTCCTTCACCAGGTGCTTCATCACCAGCGTGGACGTCAGCCGCTGCACGCCCGGCAGGGTCGTCAGCCGCTCGTCGTAGAGCCGCTGGTAGGCGGACAGGTCGGCGGCGACCACCCGCAGCAGGTAGTCGGGCTCCCCGAACAGCCGCTGGGCCTCCAGCACCTCGGGCACGTCGCTGACCGCCTGCTCGAACTCCCGGACCGTCTCCCGGTCCTCCTGCCGCATGGACACGAAGACCAGCGCCTCGAAGGTGAGCCCCACGGCCGCCGGGTCGACCACCGCCCGGTAGCCGCTGATCGCTCCCGACCGCTCCAGCTCCCGCAGCCGCCGGTGACAGGGCGAGACGCTCAGGCGTACGCGCGCCGCCAGCTCGGTCACGGTCAGCCGCCCGTCCAGCTGGAGCTCCGCAAGAATTTTCCGGTCCATGTCGTCCATGGGGGAAACCTTGCCCCAACCACCTCCTGAACGGGAAAAATACGGGAACACATACGGCCCGAACCCGCCTAATCTCGCCCTCATGGACACCGGGACCCTCCTCGCCTTCCTCGCCCTCGACCTGATGCTGGTGTGCGTCCCGGGTGCCGACTGGGCCTACGCGATCTCGGCGGGACTGCGCGGGCGGTCGGTGGCGGCCTCGGTCGGCGGTCTGG
This sequence comes from Streptomyces sp. 3-6, assembly GCF_056323165.1. Taxonomy (NCBI): domain Bacteria; kingdom Bacillati; phylum Actinomycetota; class Actinomycetes; order Kitasatosporales; family Streptomycetaceae; genus Streptomyces; species Streptomyces sp. 3-6. The sequence continues at coordinate 61,507 of NZ_JBWHZP010000003.1, read as the reverse complement.
TCGCCGGGTACGCCCTGCACACGGTGCTGGCGGCCGCCGGGCTGGCGGTCCTCGTCGCCGGGTCCCCTGTGCTGCTCACGGCGCTCACCGTGGTGGGGGCGGCGTATCTGGTGTGGCTGGGCTGGAGCGTGCTGCGCCGCCCGGGCACGCCGGGCGCCGGCACCGGTGCTCCCGACGCGAGCGGGGTCCGCGCCTTCCGCCAGGGGGCGGTGATCAGCGGCCTCAACCCCAAGGGCCTGCTGCTCTACCTCTCCGTGCTCCCCCAGTTCCTGGTCACCGGGCCCGACGCCCACCTGCCGGTGGCGGCGCAGACCGTCGTCCTGGGGCTGGCGCACATGGCGTGCTGCGCGGCCGTCTACCTCGCGGTGGGCGTCGGCGCGCGTGCCGTCCTGGGCACCCGTCCGGCCGCGGCGCGGGCGGTGGTCCGCACCTCGGGGGCCGCGATGCTCGGCATCGGCGCCCTGCTGCTGGTGCAGCGGCTCGCGGTGCTCTGACGCGGGCCGCACGCGGGCCGCGGCGCGGCGGGTTTCCGCCATCCGGGGGACGGGTGGAACCCGGCGGTGTCCGGACCTCGTTGTGCTGCACGCGAGCGCACGGCACGCCCGCCGCCCTCGTGTACGGTCCGACGCTTCCCGTCCTCCGGAGGAACCCCCATGGCTGCCCTGAGCCGCGAAGAACGTGAGCAGTTCCTGGCCGAGCCCCTCGTCGCCGCCCTCTCCGTCACCGGGGAAGCCGGACGGGCGCCGCTGACGGTGCCGATCTGGTACCAGTACGCGCCGGGCGGGGACGCCTGGATCCTGACCGGTCTGCACAGCCGCAAGAACAAGCTGATCGGTGCGGCCGGCCGGTTCTCCCTCATGGTCGACCGCGTCGAACCCACGCTCCGTTACGTCTCCGTCGAGGGACCGGTCCTCGACACCGTCCCCGCCACCGTCGAGAAGCTCCGGGAGATCTCCGCGCGCTACCTCCCGGCCGACAAGGTCGACGGTTACGTCGACTACGCCTGGAAGAACCACGGCGAGCAGGTCGTCGTCCGCATGCGTCCCGAGCGCTGGGTGTCCTCGGACCTCGGCTCGTTCTGAACGGTCCGCTGCCGGCGGGCGGCCGGGGGCGCCCTGCCCCGTCGCCCCCGGGCCGTGCCGGGTCCGGGTGGTGCCCGGCACGGGTGCGCCGGCCCGGATGACCCGCGACGGACAGCGGCCCGCGACGGACAATGGGGCATGGCCGACGATCTGCACGAGTCGCACGAGTCGCACCAGCCGAACGAGCTGGACGAGCTGGACGAGCTGGACGAGCTGGACGAGCTGCTGAGGTCCCTGCGGGTGTGGGACCCGGAGGTCACCGAGCTGCCCCCGCTGGACCCGGACACCGCGCCGGACGAGCCGTTGCCGCTGTTCACGCGCTGGCTCGCCGAGGTGGCGGCGGCCGGGCAGCGCGAACCGCACACCCCCACTCTGGCCACCGCCGACGAGGCGGGGCGGCCGGACGCCCGGGTCGTGATGCTGCACGGCGCGGACGCCGACGGCTGGTCCTTCGCCACCCACGCCCACAGCCGCAAGGGCGCCCAGCTGGCTGCCCGCCCGTATGCCGCGCTGGTCTTCCACTGGCCGGTCCTGGGGCGCCAGGTACGGGTCCGCGGTCCCGTCGCCGCGGCCCCGGCCGAGGAGGCGCGGGCCGATCTGCGGGTGCGCTCCACCGGTGCGCTGGCCGCCGCCCTCACCGGGCGGCAGAGCGAGGTGCTGGACTCGGTGGAGGAGCTGGCCCGGGCCTCGGAAGCGGCCTGGGAACGGGCCACCGCCGAGCCGGACGCCCCCGTGCCGTCCTGGACGCTGTACCGGCTGCGCCCGGAGGAGGTGGAGTTCTTCCAGGGCGACGCCCGCCGCCGCCACGTCCGGCTGCGGTACCGGCGACGCGCCGTGGAGGGCGGCGGGGGCGACGACGGTGCCGGGCACCCGCACGGACCCGGGCACCCGCACGGACACGTCCCCGCGGACGAGAACGGACACGTCCCCGCGGACGAGAACGGGCACGGAGCCGGGCGCGAGGACGGGCACGGAGCCGGGCACAAGCACGCCCGTGCGGACGGGCACCTGGAGGGGCGCCGCGGGACGGCGGGGCCGTGGCTCCGCGAGCTGCTCTGGCCGTAGCCGCCCCTTCCCTCCCGGTGTGAGCCCGTCCCGGCCCCATACCGGGAGTCGGCCCGCGCCTCCACCGTGAGCCGACCCCCGCCCCCGCCATGAGCCGCTCCCCCGGCGGGCCGTCACGCCCCGGCGGGTGTGGCGGCGTCCCGCGCGGGTGTGGTGGCGTCCCGCGCGGGGGCCTCGAAGTCGTACACGGTGAAGTCGGCGATCGGGCGGTAACCGAGGCGCTGGTAGAGGCCGTTGCTGGTGGGGTTGGCCAGGTCGGTGAAGAGCAGGACCTCTTCGGCGCCCTCCGCCGCCACCGCCCGGCTCACCTCGGCCGTGGCCGCACCGGCGTACCCGCGCCCGCGCAGCTCCACGGGCGTGTACACGCCCACCACCCGGGACTGCCCGGCCACGATCGGGGAGCGGCAGGCCATGGCGACCGGGGTGCCGTCCGGGAGTTCCCAGAGGACGACCTCGCCGGCCTCGGCACGGGCGTCCGCCCAGCCGTCCGGGTCCTGCGGCGGGGCGTGACCCACGGCCGCGCAGAAGTCCCCGTACCAGGCGGCCAGTTGCCTCCGGTCCGCCGGGCCCGCGACCCGGGCGCGGCCGGGAGGTGCCGGTGCGGGCACGGTCAACTCGCCCAGCCGGTACAGGCGCTGGCGCTCGCGCAGGGTGGCGCGGGCTCCCGTGCGGAGGCACCAGGTGTCGGCGAAGGCGGCGGCCGTGTCCTGCTCGGCGTGCACGCCGGGCAGCGCCCGGCCGAGGTCCGAGAGACGGGCGGCCAGGGCGTCCGCCTCGGGGGCCGTCAGCGGGGTGACGTGCAGTCGGTGCGGGGGTGTGCGCAGGAAGGCGGCTCCGACGGTCCCGCCGCGTTCCAGCACACCGAACTCGGGGGCGCCGTCACCGTAGGCGTGCGGGCCTCGCGTGCTCAGGGTCCGGGTGATGGTGAGCAGCATCGTGTGCAGGGCGGCTCGCGCGTGGAGGAACGATCCGGCGCGGGTGAGGAAGGCGTCGGTGTCCGCGGGGAGGCACCAGTCGGCGGTGCTCGCGGGGCCTGTGGCGTCTGCGGTCTCCATGGCTCATGGTGCCCACCGGCCCCGGCCCGGCGCCTCCCCTTTTCCTCCGGCGCGGACGGTGCGCGTGCGGCTCCCGTCGTCCTCCGGGCCGGGCGGTGCCGGTGCGGCTCACGTCGGCGGAGCCGGTCCCGGCCCGGACAGTTGTGATCGATCCGCAACCAATTCCCGTCTTGACCGATACCCATCAAGGAGGTGCGCGCATACGCTCGCGTTCATGGCCGACTCCGACTCCACCAGATCCGCCCCGCCCACGGCTCCGCAGCCCGCGGACCGCCCCGTCTACGTGATCGGCGGCGGCCCGGGCGGACTCGCCGCCGCCCAGGCGCTCCGCGCCCGGGGGATACGCGCCGTCGTCCTGGAGCGGTCCGAGGCCGTGGGCGCCTCGTGGCGCCGGCACTACGACCGGCTGCGCCTGCACACCACCCGGCGCCTGTCCGCCCTGCCGGGCCTGCCGATGCCGCGCCGCTTCGGCCGCTGGGTGTCCCGGGACGACGTGGTGCGGTACCTGGAGAAGTACGCCGAGCACCACCGTCTGGAGATCGTCACCGGCGTCGAGGTCGACCGCGTCGAGCGCACCGACGACGGCACCGGCTGGCTGCTGCGCGCCACCGGCGGCCGGGAACTGACCGGTGCCGCCGTGGTCGTCGCCACCGGCTACAACCACACGCCCCGGGTGCCCGACTGGCCCGGCCGCGCGTCGTACACCGGCGAGTTCCTGCACGCCCACGCGTACCGCAACCCGGTGCCCTTCGCGGGCCGGGACGTGCTCGTCGCGGGCGTCGGCAACACCGGGGCGGAGATCGCCGTCGACCTGGTGGAGGGCGGGGCCGCGCGGGTGCGGCTGTCCGTGCGCACGGTGCCGCACATCGTGCGCCGCTCGACGGCGGGCTGGCCCGCCCAGTACTCGGGCGTGCTGGTGCGGCGGCTGCCGGTCGGCCTGGTCGACCGGCTGAGCCGGGCGCAGGCCCGGGTGGCCCTGCCGGACCTGTCGGCGCACGGGCTGCCCCGGCCGGACACCGGCCTCTACAGCCGGGTGCTGGAGGGCGCCATCCCCGTGCAGGACGTGGGTCTGATCGACGCGGTGCGCAAGGGCCGGGTGGAGATCGTGGCCGCGGTGGAGGGGTTCGCGGACGGCGCGGTGCTGCTCGCCGACGGTTCGCGTGTCGAGCCCGACGCGGTGATCGCGGCCACCGGTTACGTCCGCGCGCTGGAGGGGCTCGTCGGCCACCTGGGCGTGCTCGACGAGCGCGGCAGGCCGGTGGCGCACGGCGGCCGCTCCCCCGCCGACGCGCCCGGCCTGTACTTCACCGGCTTCACCAACCCCATCAGCGGCAACCTCCGCGAGATGGCCCTCGACGCGGAACGGATCGCGCGGGCGGTCGCGCGCCGCGGGGCGCCGGGCGTGTCCCGCCTGCCGGCCTGACGGGCCTCCCGGGGCACCCGCCCTACGGCGTCACCACCGCCCCCGCGGGCGGGGCAGGGCGGCGGCGGATCACCAGGGCCATCAGGGCCGCCGCCGCGCACAGGGCGCCCGAGGCGTACCAGACCACGTCGTAGGAGCCGAACACGTCCCGGGCGACGCCGCCGAGGAAGGCGACGACGGCCGCGCCGACCTGGTGCGAGGCGAGCACCCAGCCGAAGACGATCGCGCTGTCGTCCCCGTAGTGCTCGCGGCACAGGGCGAGCGTGGGCGGGACGGTGGCCACCCAGTCGAGGCCGTAGAAGACGATGAAGAAGACCATCGGGGGCTGCACCGTGGGCGCGAGCAGCATCGGCAGGAACAGCAGGGAGACGCCGCGCAGCGCGTAGTAGACGGCGAGCAGGCGGCGGGCCTCGAAGCGGTCGGTGAACCAGCCGGAGGCCACCGTGCCGACCACGTCGAAGACGCCGATGACGGCGAGCAGGGAGGCGGCGGCCGTGATGGGCATGCCGTGGTCGTGGGAGGCGGGCACGAAGTGGGTCTGGATCAGGCCGTTGGTCGAGGCGCCGCAGATCGCGAAGGAGCCCGCGAGCAGCCAGAAGGGGCCGGTGCGGGCCGCCCGGAGCAGCACCGTGACCGCGCGCCGCGCCGCCCCGGGCACGGGCGCCGGCTTCGGCACGAACTCCTTCGCCCCGTAGGGCTTCAGCCCGACGTCGGCCGGGTGGTCGTGCAGCAGGAGCCAGACGAACGGCACGACCGCGAGGGCGGCGAGTGCCGTGGTGACGGCCGCCGGACGCCAGTCGTGCGTGGCGACGATCCAGGACAGCACCGGCAGGAAGATCAGCTGCCCGGAGGCGGACGCGGCGGTGAGGATGCCGGTGACCAGGCCGCGCCGCTCGGTGAACCAGCGGTTGGTGACGGTCGCGGCGAACGCCAGCGCCATGGAGCCGGAGCCCAGCCCCACCAACAGGCCCCAGCACAGCATCAGTTGCCAGGCGGCCGTCATCCACACCGTCAGGCCCGAGCCGAGGGCGATGACGGTCAGGGCCGCGACCACCACCCGGCGGATGCCGTAGCGGTCCATCAGCGCCGCCGCGAAGGGGGCGGTGAGGCCGTACAGCGCGAGGTTCACCGACACGGCGGCGCCGATGGTGCCGCGGGACCAGCCGAATTCCTCGTGGAGCGGGTCGATGAACAGGCCCGGGACGGACCGGAAGGCCGCCGCGCCGATGATCGTCACGAAGGTCACGGCGGCGACGAACCAGGCCCGGTGCACGCGCCGTCCCGCCGGCCCCCCTGCACGCCGCCCGCCGCCTGGCCCCCCTGTACTCCGTCCGCCGCCCGGCCGTCGGCCGGTGGCTGTGCGCGGTCCCGCTTGCGGTTCCTGTTCCGGCCCGGGCCGCTTGCCGGCGGCGGCCGTCCCCCTGATGTGTGTCACGCCCAAGAGCTTCGGTGACCGACGTCCGCGCACCGAGTGGCCCGGGGGACAGCATTCGCTAGGATCGGGCCATGGATTCGGCCGCGCCCCCTCCGGTACCCGACGGCTTCCGGCCGCACCGGGTCGTCGTCCTCGCGCTCGACGGGCTGCTGCCCTTCGAGACGGGCATCCCGCACCGCATCTTCGGCGGCCCCCGGGACGCCCGGGGACGGCGGCTGTACGAGGTGGTCACCTGCTCCGTCCGGCCGCCGGGGCCGGTGGAGACCGACGCCGACTTCACCCTGCACGTCGCCCACGGACCCGAGGCCCTCGCCACCGCCGACACGGTGGTCGTCCCGGCCTCCTACGAGCTGGGCCCGGTGTACGAGCGCGGCGAGCTGACACCGGAACTCGCGGCGGCGCTCGCCCTGGTCCGGCCCGGCACCCGGATCGCGTCCATCTGCACGGGGGTCTACGTCCTCGCCGCCGCCGGACGCCTCGACGGCCGGCCGGCCACCACCCACTGGGCGGACGCCGAGCGCTTCCAGCGCCTCTTCCCGCGCGTCCGGGTCGACCCGGACGTGCTGTTCATCGACGACGGCGACATCCTGACCTCGGCGGGCGTCGCGGCCGGCATCGACCTCTGCCTGCACATGGTGCGCCGCGACCACGGCGCCGCCGTCGCCAACGACGTGGCCCGCCGCACCGTCGTGCCGCCACACCGCGACGGCGGGCAGGCGCAGTACATCGAGCGGTCGGTCCCGGATCCGCAGCAGGCGTCCACCACGCGGGCCCGCGCGTGGGCGCTGGAGCGGCTGCACGAGCCGATCCAGCTGCGGGACCTGGCGGCACGGGAGTCGATGTCGGTGCGGACCTTCACCCGCCGGTTCCGGGAGGAGGCCGGGGTGAGTCCCGGTCAGTGGCTGACCCGGCAGCGGGTGGAGCGGGCGCGGCATCTGCTGGAGACGACCGACCGATCCGTGGACCAGGTGGCCCACGACTGCGGTTTCGGCACGGCGCAGTCGATGCGGCAGCACCTCCAGGCGGCGCTGGGGGTGACCCCGACCGCCTACCGGCGCACGTTCCGCACCGGCACCGAGCGCGGCGGGGGCCTCGGGGCGGGCCACGAGGCGGGCGACGGGACGAGCCGCGGGGCGGGCCACGGGGCGGGTCACCGGGCGGGCCATGGAGCGGGCCCTGGGGTGAGCCCTGGGGTGGGACGGACGCCCGCGGAACGGGTCACGCCGGTCCCGGCGGCCGAGCCGGCGGCGGTCACCGCGCCCCTGGGGGACACCGGCCCCGAGCCCGTTCCCGGCCCGGACACCGGCCACACCCGCGCCCCCGCCCCCGCCTCGGTGACCGTCGCGGGCTCCTGAGCGGCCCGGGTACCGGCGCCGGGGCCGGGCCGCCCCGCATGAGGGCCGCATCCCGAAAAGTTGTCCACAGCCTGTGGAGGAATCCGGCCGCCCTCGACACCGGTCGCCCCCGAGCCCGCTCGCCCCGACACCGCTCGCGCCACACCCCTCGTGGCAATCCGCCGCGGCCGGCCGTGACGACGTCGGCGGCGGTGCGGTGCGGGCCGCCCCGAACACGGCCTCTCCGCACCGCCGTTCCGACTCGGCGCTCCCGCCCGGGCTCCCCCGGGAAACCGCCCCCGCCCCGAAGTCCGGTGGGCCGTTCCCGCCCGGGACCTCACGGAGGGCCGCTCCCGCCCGGTTCCCTCCGGAGACTCCGACGCCGCGCCACGACCCGCACTCGCCGAGGACCTCCCCCCTTCGAGTCCCTCGCCGTCCCCTCGCGGCGGATCGCTGGGCACCAGAGTGGTGAGCCGGTCACATCACGTCAACACCGATTGCTGCCCATTCGTCCGGTTCGCCCCTGATGTTCCGTTCGCCGGTCGGCGCGCACGGAAGCACGCCCGGCGCACCTCACGCGACCCCGCCGCACGCGGCTCGGCGCCCGTGCGCCCGTGCCCCCGCACCGGCCACCCCCCGACACCGACGCACCGGGAACCGACTCGCCAGGGACCAACACACCCGGGCCCCACACCCTCGACCCACCTCGCCCACTCGACGACAGGCGCCTACACCGCCTCGTAGGCCAGCCCGTCGTAGGTCACCGTGCCGCCACCGCACGCGGGGGTGGCGCCCCCGGGCTCGGCGCAGCGGTCGAGTTCGCACCAGATGCGCTTGCCGGTGCCCTCGGAGCTCCAGCCCCAGCGGTCGGCCAGGCCGTCGACCAGGGCGAGCCCGCGCCCGCCGGTCGCGTCACCGTCCACGCACCGCGGCACCGGCGCCCGGCCGCTGCGGTCGGCCACCTCCAGCCGGACGGTGGCGCCCTTGCCCGTCCCGTCCGTGCCGCCCGTCCCGTCCGGCAGGGACAGACACAGCACGGCCGGACACCCGGTGTGCACCACGGCGTTGGTGACCAGTTCCGAGACGAGCAGGATCAGGGTCTCGGCGATCGGCTCGTCGGGCCCTATGCCGGAGCAGGCCAGTCGCGAGCGGGCCCACCGCCGGGCTCGCCCCACCTCGGCGGGGTCGGGCCGGATATCCAGCTGCACTCGAAGCACCTGCACCGCTCACACCATCCGAACCGGCGGACACTTAGGCTCGCGCCTCACGTAGGCCACGATCGTAGCCATTTTCTGCATGGCCAGAACAACGGCCGGGGAAGGGATCACGGACCGTGAATCCCTTGTGGCACAGCATGGTTGACGTTCCGTCACCCCAACAAGCGCTTCGGGCATATTCCAGCGCGAAGGAGTACCCGTGGGGCATACTGTGCGACGCCCGTCCCGGGGAGTCGAACAGGCGGCGGCAACAGGCCCGGCCGCCCGGCGAGAAGGCGCAGCCACCAGCGGATCCGGCGCGGCCCCGAGGGCAACTCCGGTGCGGTGCGTGCTCATAACCACTCGCATCCCACACAAGGTACCGGAGCGGACGCCCGGCGACAGGCCGTGACGAGTCACCCGCGGGACACAACCCGGCATCAACGCTCCGTGACTCCCCGATGCCACGATCCGTGACATCACCCTCCGGCCGCCCGGCCGCCGGGACGAAAGCGCAGACGGGGCGCGGCCCCGCGACCGTCGGCACGCGCACCCACGGCCAACGCATCGTCACCCTCCGTGACTTGGTCGGCGCCGCCCCGGTCCCGCTCGGGGCGCGCCGTGGCATGCCGGGAGCTTCCGGGTTCCCGGATGCGCCCGTGCCGCCGTTCACCTGGGGAAGTCCGGCATCGGCACAGAGCCTTCGGTCCGCGGGTCGCGGCCTGGGGGTGACGCCGAGGGGCCGGTGGTGAGGCCGGGGTACGTGAGGACGGCGGGGCGCCGGGTGGCGGCGGCCACGACGGGGGCGGCCACCGTGCGGCGGCGCCCGGACAGCGGTGACGGCGGCCGGGCAGGCGGGCCGTTCCGGGGGTCTGCCGAGACGCCGGGGCAACGGGTGGGCCGCCGGGCGGAAGACGTGTGCGGGCCGCCCGAAGTGTTCGCGGGTCCGGGCGTGTTGCACCGGCCGCGCCCGCCGGGCACGCGGCCCCTGGCGAGCGCCTGCCGGACGCCGGTGCGGTGCCCGGGTGCCCCGGGAGCCCCGAAACCCCTTCGCAGCGGCTCGAAGCGGCTCGAAGGGGCCCAGTGGGTACTCGGAACGGCCCTCGGACGGCCCTCGGACGGGACCGGACAGGACCCGGACGAGACCCGGACGGCGCCTGCGGAGCACTGCGAGGGATGACGGATGCGTCGGGCTGCCGGGAGAACGGCGCCCCGCACGGGCGCAGGGCGCCGACGGTGCGGGGCGCCGACGGTGCGGGGCGCCGCGGGAGTTACTCGGGGACGGTGAAGTAGCGGGCGAAGGACCGCACGATCTCGTCCTCGCCGATCCGGTCGTCGCCGTCCGTGTCCAGCGTGGCCGCGGCGGTGCGGGCCAGGTCGTCCTCGACGCCGAGCGCCACGAGGACGCGGGCGGTCTCCTCGACGGTGGCCGCGCCGTCACCGTCGCCGTCCGCCACGGCGAGGGCCGCCTGCAGGAAGGGTCGCGCGATCTCGCCGAACCGGTCCGGGTTGTCGCGCAGTCGCTTCAGCGCACCGTTGACGAACTCGTCACGGGTGATGCGCTGGTCGCCGTCGCGGTCCGCGATCCCGGCCATGCCCTGCCAGAACGCCTCCGCCCCGCCGTACAGGGACTGCCCCCGGTCGGAACGGGCCGCGACGTCGAACTCCGCCAGCAGCGTCTTGGCCGCGTGGAAGAAGTCCTCGCGGTCGATGTAGCCGTTGCCGTTCTGGTCGAACGAGGCGAAGCGGTCCGCGATCCTGCGGTCGTGCTCGCTGGTGACCATGTCTTTTTCAGGCCGCCTTAGGTGTCAGTGGGTTCTTCTCGCTCGGAGCGTACGTCGTGGGGGACGGTCCCGGGGACCGGAATCGGCACCTGTGCCGGGACCGGGCACGTTCCGCGACACCCCTGTTGCTCCCTTCGGGGTGCGCGATGCCCGGGGGCCGCGGGTGGGGGGCGCACGGCCGGACAGGGCGAACCGGACCAATCCGACCAGCCGTACTGACCGAACCGGCCGGCCTTCCGCCCCGGACGTGCCGAACCCCTCTTCGGGCAGGCCCCGGTGGGCGTCCGCGCACGGGGCTCCGACGTGCCCGCGTCCCCGTCGTCGCCGTCGTCCGCGTGCGCGGTCAGGCCGACAGCGGGCGGGCGTCCTCGTCCACGGCGGAGGGCACGTCGGGGTGGATGTCGAAGAGTCGGCGCACGCCGAGTGCGCCCAGCACTTTGTTCACGTGACTGCCGTCGGCGGCGCCCCGGGCCGGGAGGATCAGGCGCAGTTCACCCCCGCAGGAGCGCAGCAGGCGCCGGGCGCCTATGAGCACGCCGACCCCGCTGGAGTCGCAGAACCACACGTCGGACAGGTCGAGGACGAGACTGTGCCGGCCGTCCGCCACGGCGTCGTGCACCCGTTGGCGCAGCACCGGGGACGTCATCAGGTCCAGCTCGCCCGACACCCGGAGCACGGCCCATGCGCCCTGCTCCCCGTCGGTCACTGTGAAGGTCACCACCACGCCCTTCGCTCGCCGAAACGGAAGCAGTCCCTACGCTTCCTTGCAGCGCGGCTGCCCACCGGCCGTTTCCCTGAAACGCGAGATCAGAAACGGTTACCGAACAGAAAAGGCTTGATTCAGTCGACTTCGATCCTATTCGATCGGTTCTGATCGACTGCAGGGGGGTAGGGCGTCCTACCGGAGTCCGGCTGCGCCGTCTACCACGGACGACCGCGCGGGGGGCGCACATTGCCACAAAGGGGCGTGCGTCCCTGGTGACGCCGACTACATTCGGAGGACGAGGCGACAGGGGGGTGAGGGGGCCGCATGGCGAAACGGAACGGACCGCCCCGGTGGGACCGCACGATGCAGCAGAGGCTGGTGCGCGGCGAGGCCGCCGCCCTGGGCGAGCTCTACGACCGCTTCGCCTCGCTGGTGCACGGTCTCGCCCACCGGGTCCTCGGTGACGAGCGCGCCGCCGACGCGGTCACCCGGGACGTCTTCTCGCACGTCTGGGAGCACCCGGACACCTACGACCCCCGGCAGGGCAACCTGCGCGGCTGGCTCGCCGGGCTGGCGCACCGGCTGGCGGTGCAGCGGCTGCGCGTGACGGAGACCGCCGCCCTCGCCCGGGGCGGTCCCGGCACACCGGAGGAACTCGAGCACAAGGTGCGCCACGCCTCGGTGGCCGCCCGCGCCGACTACATCGTCCAGTCCATGCCGGTGCCGCTGCGGGCGGCGCTGGAGCTGGCGTACTTCCAGCGGCGCGACTACCGGCAGACCGCCGCCGACCTCGGCGTCACCGAGGACGAGGCCCGCCGCCGGCTGCGGCTGGGCCTCCAGTTGCTCGCCACGGCCCACGACACCGACGCCTCGGGCGGCCCGCCGGGCATCGGGGGTGCCGCATGAGCGACGACCGCTTCGCCTCCGACCACGGCGACAGCGACGGGGGCGGCGAGGACGGCGGACACGGCGGCGGCCCCCCGGGGCACCCGGACCACCACCCGGGCCCGGGCACGCCCCCGGCATACGGGGCGGACGGTACGCCGGCCGGCGCGTCCGACGCCGCCCCGCGCGTCCCGCTCCCCCGCACGACCGGGGAGGACGGCGCGCCGCCCCGGCCCGCGACCGCCGGGGGCGGGGGCGTCGTCCCCCGGGCCGAACCGGCGGTCCTGGACCACCGGGTGCTGACGTCCCTGCTGGGCGCCTGGGCGCTGGCCGCCTGCGCCCCGGAGGAGGCGGCGGCGGTCGAGGACCACCTGGGCGAGTGCGGGTCCTGCGCCGACGAGGCCCTGCGGCTGCGGGAGGCGGTGGGCCTGCTCCAGCGGCCCGAGAGCCTCGACCTGGACCCCGGTCTGCGTACCCGCGTCCTGGACTCCTGCCTGGAACGCCGCCCGCCCCGCATCCCGGTGCCCGACTGGGCCGCCGCGTACGACGCGGAGACCGCGCGGCTGGACGCACTGCTCCAGGACTTCGGCGACGCCGAATGGCACGCCCCGGTCCGGCTGCGCTGGTACCGGGCCGACGAGGCGACCGCCCGCCGGACCACGGTCGCCGGGGTGATCGCGCACCTGCTGACCGTCGACGGGCTGGTCGCCGTCGCGCTCGGCCTGGACGATCCGCTCGGCGAGGTCACGGCCGAGCGGGACACCCCGGCCGCGCGCACCGAGGCGTACTGGCGGGCCGCCCACGTCCCGCACACCCGCGCGGTCCGGGCGCCCTGGCGGGAGCAGACCCACAACCTGGTGCGCACCGTGTCCTTCACCGGCGGCCGGACCGGTGGCCTGCCGGTGCCCTACGGCGACTTCGAGCTGCCGCTGCACGACGCCATGCTGGACCGGGCCTTCGAGTGCTGGGTGCACGCGGAGGACATCGCGGAGGCCGTCGACTACCCGTACGAGCCGCCCTCGGGACGGCATCTGCACCGCATGGTCGACCTGGCGGCCCGGATGCTGCCCAGCGTGCTGGAGGCGCGCCGGCGGTCCGGACTGGCCGCGCCCGTCGAGCGGCACCTGGTGGCGGCCGGTGAGCCGGGGCGGAGCCTGCGGCTGGAGATCGAGGGCTCCGGCGGGGGCGAGTGGCTGATCCCGCTGGACTCGCCGGCCGCGAAGGGGTCCGCCGAGCACGAGGTGGCCCACGTCGCCCTGGACGGGGCGGAGTTCTGCCGCCTGGCCGCCGGGCACGTCACCCCGCAGGAGGCGGCGGCCGGGCAGGTCGGGGACCGGGAGGCGATCCGCGACGTGCTGTACGCGGCGGCGAGCCTGAGCCGGATGTGACCGGCCCGGTCCGCCGGCAGCGGGCACCAGGTCGGCCTGTGTCGGGCTCCGGGCCGGCCGACAGCGGGCGCCGGGCCGGACGGCGCCGACCGGGGTCGGGCGCCGGGCCGTCAGGTGCCTAGGCGAAGACGACCGTGCGCCGCCCGTTCAGCAGGATCCGGCGCTCGGCGTGCCACTTCACGGCGCGGGCCAGCGCCTGGCACTCGACGTCGCGGCCGATGGCGACGAGCTGCTCGGGGGTGACGTCGTGGCCCACCCGCTCGACCTCCTGCTCGATGATCGGGCCCTCGTCGAGGTCGGCGGTGACGTAGTGCGCGGTGGCGCCGATCAGCTTCACGCCCCGGGCGTGCGCCTGGTGGTAGGGCTTGGCGCCCTTGAAGCTGGGGAGGAAGGAGTGGTGGATGTTGATGATCCGCCCGGAGAGCTGCTTGCACAGGTCGTCGGAGAGCACCTGCATGTAGCGGGCGAGGACGACCAGTTCGACCCGCTCCTCGTGGACGATGTCCAGCAGCTTCGCCTCGGCCTCGGGCTTGGTGTCCTTCGTCACCGGGATGTGGTGGAAGGGGATGTTGTACGAGGCCACGAGTTCGGCGAAGTCGGTGTGGTTGGAGACCACTCCGGCGATCTCCACCGGCAGCGCCCCGGTGCGGGCGCGGAACAGCAGGTCGTTCAGGCAGTGCCCGAAGCGGCTCACCATCAGCAGGATGCGCATCTTCTCGTCGGCCCGGTCGATGTGCCAGTCCATCTGGAAGGCGTCGCCGATCGCCGCGAAGCTGGCCCGCAGCTTGTCCACCGTGACCGGGGCCTCGGCGGAGAAGTGCACCCGCATGAAGAACAGGCCCGTGTCGTGGTCGCCGAACTGCTGGCTGTCCTCGATGTTGCAACCGGTCATGAACAGGTAGCTCGACACGGCGTGCACGATGCCCTGCTTGTCGGGGCAGAACAGGGTGAGGACGTACTGGTCGGCCGGGGCCGCGACTCGGGTGGACTGCTCGCTCATGCGGGCAAGGGTCCCACATCGGGGCCGGCGGCCGACGGGCCGTTCCGCTACGCGGACCGCGTCAGGATCCGCAGCACGTCCAGGGTGCGCGGCGGGGCGTCGGGGTCCTCGCCGTCGCTCGCCGCCATCCGCACGTGCGCGTCCCGCGCCGCCCGGACCGCCTCCGGCCAGCCCTGGTGCTCCAGGTAGGCGGTGACGGGCGCGTCCGGGCCGACCTGGTGCATGATCCGCAGCACCCGCAGCACCGCGGTGTCGACCAGCGCGGCCTCCTGCGAGTCGCGGAAGATCGTGCCCACGTACTTCTCGGCGGACCAGTTGTCCAGCCAGGTGTCCTCGACCAGGCGGTAGACCGCGTCAGTGACGTCCCCGTAGCCGTCCACCCCGGCCAGCCAGACGTCCCGCTGGAACCCGGGGTCGGAGAGCATGTGCAGCGCGGAGCGCACATTGCTGCGCCAGCGCCACCACGGCATGTCGTTGAGTGGCATGCCGCCCATGGTGGACGAGCGACGACCGCGACGGGAAGTGTTCTCCGAACCCTGCACGGTCGTCGATCGTACGTTTCCGCTGTCCGGCTCCGGCACCGGACCCCGTAATTCACCCCGCTGTCACCGGACGTTGACCAAGGGTCACTCCGGGGTTGGCCGTGTGACGGAATCGTGCGGGGCCATGACCGGCAGGCGACCCTTCCGCAGCACCGTCCTCCCCCGTCCGCTCTCCCGCTTCCGCACCCGGCGCCGCAGAGCCGGCGCGCCGACCGCGGTCGCGCTCGCGGCGTGCGTGTCGCTCACCGCGGGCTGCGGGGTCGTCCCCGGTGCCACGGGGGGCTCCGGGGACGACGGCCCGATCACCGTCATGACCTGGGCGCCGGAGAAGACCGCCGCCACCAACAAGCCCGGCATGCCCGCCTTCGCCCGGGCCTACGCCCGCTGGATCAACGAGCGCGGCGGCCTCGACGGCCGCGAGCTGAGGGTCCTGACCTGCAACGAGCGCAACGACAGCGTCACCGCCGCGCGGTGTGCGCGGCGGGCGGTCGAGGAGGGCGTGGTCGCCGTGGTCGGCTCCTACAGCCAGCACGCCGACTCCTTCCTGCGCACCCTGGAGGGGGCGGGCATCGCGTACATCGGCGGCTACGGCATGACCGAGGAGGAGTTCACCAGTCCGCTGTCCTACCCCGTCAACGGCGGTCAGCCCGCGCTGCTGGCCGGGCTCGGCCGCACCCTCGCCGACCGGTGCGGGCCGGTCGCCCTGGTCCGGCCGGACAGCATCGTCGGGGACCAGCTGCCGAAGCTGCTCGACTCGGGACTGGTGGCGGGCGGCCACGCCCCGACCGGCGACCAGCGCGCCCCCGAGGAGGCCACCGCGTACGACGGCGAGGTGCGGCGGGCGCTGGAGCGGGCCACCGCCGACCCGCAGCGGCCCGGCTGCGTGGTGCCGGCGCTCGGGGACCGTACGAGCACCTTCATGGACTCCTTCCGGCGGGCCCGGCAGAAGTTCCCCGACGTGCGCACCGGCACGGTGCTCGGCAGCGTCGACCAGAGCACCGTCGACGCGTCCGGCGGGGCGTCCGGCCCCTACGAGGGGTCGTTCGTCACCGGCTGGTACCCGCACGCCGGTGACGCGCGCTGGAAGCCGATGAAGCAGGTGATCGAGGAGGCGGCGTTCGGCGACAACCGGATCGACCCGGGCGACGCGGGCGTGCAGACCACCTGGATCGCGTACACGGTCCTGCGGCAGGCGGTCGAGTCGCTCGACGGCGGGGAGGTGACCGCCCGGTCCGTGGCGCGCGCCCTGCGCAGCGGGCTGAAGGTCTCCACCGGCGGGCTCACCCCGACGCTGCGCTGGTCGTTCCGGGACAAGCTGGCCGCGGTCGGCTATCCGCGGATGGTGAACGCGCAGGTGACGCTCCAGGTGGTGCGGGACGGTCGGCTGGTGTCGGCCCGGGACGGCTTCACCGACGTGACGGAGACCCTGCTGGACGCCGACCTGTGAGGTGACGCCCGGCGGGCGCGGGCGGGAGGCCGCCACCCCGGGTCACCACGGGGCGGGGCCGGCGGGGGTGTCCTCCCGTCGGCCCCGCCCTCGTCGCGGCTCGGGGTCACAGCTGGGTCGGCTGGCGCTCCGTGAGGCCGTACTGCTTGGCGATGGCGTTCCACAGCCGGGCGGCCTTGCCCTTCTCCGCGGTCGCGGTGCCGCTGGCCCGGTTGCCGGCCTGCGTCTGGCCGGTGGTGCGCGCCTGGCCCTTGCGGCAGCCCCGCTTGCCGGCGGTCTGGTCGGCCCAGGCGGCGTAGTGGTTGTCCGCCGCGGCGGACGCCTTCCACGCCTTGGTGAGGGCGGTGGTGAGCGCCTGGTGGTCGGGCAGCTTGTCCACGGAGAGCGCGGAGAGGTCGGTGACCAGCTGGTTGCGCTGCCCGGCCGCGTCCCGCAGGTCCTTGGCCGCCTTGGCCAGGTCCTTGCACTGCTTCACGTCCGCGACCGCGTTGATCACCGCGGTCCGGCTCTCGCCGCTGTGGGCGAGCAGCTTGTCCAGTTCTACGGCCTGCTGCCGGGCCGGGTCGACGGTGGGGGTGGGCGAGGGCTGCGTGCTGGCCGGGGCGGAGGCGGACACCGGCTGGTTCCGGTCGCCCCCCTCGTCGTCGCCGCCCCCGCCGCCGAGCAGCGCGCCCGCCCCGACGCCGAGGACGGCGATGCCGACGCCCACGGCGGCGAGCAGGGGCACCCGGGAGCCGGTGCGTCCGCCGCCCCGGCCGGCGGGCCCGGAGGCGCGTCGGCTGCCGCCACCGCCCGGACCGGACGGCGGGGCCGCGGCCCGGCCGGGCGCCGGGTCCTCGATGCGCGGCATCTGCTGGGTGGCGCCGGCCGGGCCCTCGTCGCTGCGGAAGAGGTTGTCGAACTCGGCGGGCGGCTGCCGGTGGTCGTCACCGGCGGGGGCGCCGTAGGGCGCGGGGCCCTGGTCGGTGACCGGGGCGATGTACTGGGTGGCCTCGGCGTCCGGGTCGCCGGCGGGCGGGAACGGGCCGTGACCGGCCGGGCCGTGCGGGTGGTGCCCCGCAGGGGAGGCGGGGTGCGGGCCGGCGGACATCTCGGGCGGCAGGGCGCCCGGACCCGCCGCGGGTATCGGGGGTATGTACTGCGTCGGCCCCTCGTCGACGGGGGCGGCGGGCACCGGCGGCAGGAACTGGGTGGCCCCCTCAGCCCCGTCGGGCGCTCCTCCCCCGGGTCCCCCGGGTCCGGCGGGGACGGGCGGCAGGTACTGGGTCGCGCCCTCGGGCGACACCTGCGGCTGCGCGGCGGCGCCGTGACCGGGGTGGGGCGTGTGGGGGCCGTGACCGTGAGGCGCGTGAGGCGCGTGGGAGGCGTACGGGTCGTGCGGGGCCTGCGGGGCGTAGGGGTCCTGGGGGCCGTACGGGTCGTGGGCTCCGTAGGGGTCCCGCGGAGCCGGCGCCCCGCCGTGACCGCCCTGCGGGCCGTGACCGCCCTGCGGTGCTCCGTAGGCGTCGGCCGTGTGGGCGGGTGCTCCGTAGTCGGCGTCCGGCCCCTGCGGGTGGCCGCCGTGGGCGGGCGGGCCGCCGTGCGACGCGGGCAGGGCGCCCTCGGGCGGCAGCGGGCCCGGGCCGCGCATGCGGCCCTGCCCGCCCCAGCCGGACTCGGCGGGCCCGCCCCACTGCTGCGGGCCGGGAGTCGGTGACGCGGGCGCCGAGGGCTGCCAGTCCTGGCCGGTCACCGGGGCGGACGCCTGCTGCCCGGGACCCCACGGCTCGCCCCACGTCGGGCCGCCGGACGGGGCCGAGGGCACCTGCCCGCCGTCGGTGCCCGGGGCGCCCGGCACGGGGCCGGCGGGCGGGGCCGACCTGCCCGGAACCAGGGGCTCACCGCCGTCGGAGGGCAGCACGATGCCTTCGCGCGCGGGGCGCGCCGAGGGCTCCTCGCCCTGTCCACTCTGCGTCACCGGTACTCCTACCCATGGGGGACCTCGTGCGTCGTCGGCTCACGCTACCGGGTCCCCCGAGCGCGGTGCCACGCAGCACGGGGCGGCTGCTTCTGCCCAGCGGGAGCAGTAACAAAACCACGTCACGGCACGCTGTTCATGGCTCCTTTTCCACGTCAACTCCGCGATGCCCGCGGGCAGTACGCCGTACGCCGGGCGGTACCGGTGTGTTTCCCCTCACGCCGCGACGGGCAGCGCGGTGCGGGCGCCGAACTCGCGGACCGCCGGCTCGTCCCGGTACGGCTCCAGGCGCTGCCGCAGGTCCTCCAGGTACTCGGCGCCGCGGTCGGAGCGCAGCCCTTCGAGCAGTTCGACCGCCTGCAGGCCCGTGCTGCAGGCCGCCTCGATCTCCCGCTGCTGCACCTGCGCCGTGGCCAGCAGCACCTGGCCGATG
Organism: Streptomyces sp. 3-6; assembly: GCF_056323165.1. NCBI lineage: Bacteria > Bacillati > Actinomycetota > Actinomycetes > Kitasatosporales > Streptomycetaceae > Streptomyces > Streptomyces sp. 3-6. The sequence continues at coordinate 42,775 of NZ_JBWHZP010000003.1, read as the reverse complement.
GCCCGCCGCCGCGCCCGTGACTCCGGGTGTCCGGCCAGCGCCGCGCGGGCGCACCGCTCGGCGGCCCGGGCCTGCCCGAGGTCCCGGTGGCAGTGGGCCAACTCGTCGGCGAGGTAGGCCTCGTCGAAGTGCCGGATCCACGGCGGGTCGTCCCCGGTGGCCGGGTCGGCCGCCTCCAGGGCGCCCATCGCACGCCCGGCGGACGCCTCGGCGGCGCGCACGTCGCCCATCAGGGCGTGGCCGCGCGCCTCCGCCGCGTGGAACATGGACTCGGCGCGCGGTGTGACCCGGCCGCGCGCGCCCTCCTGCGCGGCCCGCGCCAACTGCGCGATCTCGCGCGGGTTCCCGAGCTGCGCCGCGAGGTGGCTCATGGAGGCGGCGAGCACGTACCCGCCGTACCCGCGGTCCCCGGCGGCCTGGGCCAGGCGCAGCGCCTGGATGTAGTACCGCTGGGCCAGGCCGGGTTGACCGGTGTCGACGGCCATGTACCCGGCGAGCTCGGTCAACCGGGCGACGGCCGCGAACAGTTCGCGGCCCACGGCCTCCCGGTAGGAGCCGGTCAGCAGTCCGGAGACGACGCTGTTGAGGTAGTGCACGACGACCGGGCGCACGTGCCCGCTGCCGTACTGGTGGTCGAGGTCCACCAGGGCCTGGGTCATGGCGCGTACGGCGCCCACGTCGGACCGGCCCACGCGGGGGCCCGCCGAGCGGGCCACCTGGGCGTCGGGGACGGAGATCAGCCAGTCCCGGCTGGGTTCCACCAGCGCGGAGGCGGCGACGGAGGAGCCGGACAGGAAGTCCCGGCGTCCCACGTCGCTGCGCCACAGCTCACACACCTGCTCGATGGCGCCCAGTACCGTCGGCGAGAACTGGAGGCCCACTCCGGAGGCGAGGTTCTTGCCGTTGGCCATGCCGATCTCGTCGATCGTGACCGTGCGGCCCAGTTTGCGGCCCAGTGCCTCGGCGATGATCGCCGGTGCCCGGCCGCGCGGCTGCTGACCGCGCAGCCAGCGGGCCACCGACGTCTTGTCGTACCGCAGGTCGAGGCCGTGTTCGGCCCCGCACAGGTTGACCCTGCGGGCGAGGCCGGCGTTGGAGCACCCGGCCTCCTGGATGAGCGCCTGCAGCCGTTCGTTCGGCTGTCGCGCGACGAGTGGCCTCGCGGCCATGGCGTACCCCCTGCTGTCTCGGCGGCTCCCGCGGCCGTACCTCCCGCGTTCCCGCGGCGAGTTGCGGCCGTGAAGATCAATGCCCCGCCCCGGTGCCGAAGATGCGAGGTGTATGAGGTTTGCCGGGGTTGTTTCCGGTCCCGGCCCTTCTCCTGGTTACCCACGCGTGGAGGCGGATCCTCCCGCGCGCCCCCACCGGTGCACCCATGCGCCCCGGTCGCGGGGCGGGTGCTCTCCCCCGCGCACGCGCACGGGCGTAACCCCTGGTGACGGCCGTAGTTGTGTTCATCGTGGAAGAGACGATCCCGGGCACCGAAGCCGCACAGATCCCGAAGCAGCGCGGGGAATCGCTGCTGGACACCGCAGTTCGCTACGTCGAGGAGCGGCACTGGGACGTGTTCCCGGGCACCTGGCTCGAACCCGTGGACGGCGTCCAGCGCTGCTCCTGCGGTGACGCCGCGTGTCCCGCCCCCGGCGCACACCCCGCGGGGCCCGAGTGGGCGGACCGGGCGACGGGCAGCGCGACCGTGGCCCGCCGCCTGTGGCAGGAGCGGCCGACGGCGTCCGTCCTGCTGCCCACGGGCCGCACCTTCGACGCGATCTCCGTCCCGGAGACGGCCGGGTTCCTCGCTCTCGCGCGCATGGAGCGGATGGAGCTGACGCTCGGTCCGGTCACGCTGACGCCGTACCGGCGCATGGAGTTCTTCGTCCTGCCCGGCGCGGCGGCGAAGGTGCCCGACCTGGTCCGCACGCTGGGCTGGGCGCCGGCCTCGCTGGACCTGGTGGTGCTCGGCGAGGGCGCCTGGGTGGCCGCGCCGCCCACCCGCTTCGGCTCCCGGGGCGCCGTGCAGTGGGCCTGCCGTCCGACCCCGGCCAACCGCTGGCTGCCGGACGCCGAGGAGTTGATCTCACCGCTGGCCTACGCGTGCGGACGGGAGCGGTAGGCGACGCGCCCGCGCGCCCCTGAGCGACCCCCGGGTCCCGCCGTAGGGTTTCGGGCGACGGAGGGAGACGCGGTGGGTGCTGGTGCCGTACGTGTGGAAGGGCTCTGGAAGCGGTTCGGGCAGCAGGTCGCGGTCGCCGGGATCGACCTGGAGCTGCCCGCGGGCCGCTTCATCGGGCTCGTCGGTCCGAACGGGGCCGGGAAGACCACGACGCTGTCGATGGTGACCGGTCTGCTCCGGCCCGACGCGGGCACGGTCGAGGTCGTCGGCCACGACGTGTGGCGCGACCCGGTCCGGGTCAAGGCGCGCATCGGCGTGCTGCCCGAGGGCCTGCGGTTGTTCGACCGGCTCTCGGGCCGCGAACTCCTCGGCTACGCGGGCCGGCTGCGCGGGCTGCCCGGCGCGGAGGTCGACCAGCGGGCCACCCAGCTGCTGGACGTCCTGGACCTGGCCGGCGCCCAGCACAAGCTGGTGGTCGACTACTCCACCGGCATGCGCAAGAAGATCGGCCTCGCCACCGCCCTGCTGCACAACCCCGACGTCCTCTTCCTGGACGAGCCGTTCGAGGGCGTCGACCCGGTCTCCGCGCAGACCATCCGGGGCGTCCTGGAGCGCTACACCGCCTCCGGCGCCACCGTCGTGTTCTCTTCCCACGTCATGGAGCTGGTCGAGTCGCTGTGCGACTGGGTGGCGGTGATGGCGGCGGGCCGGATCCGCGCGCACGGCCCGCTCGCCGAGGTGCGCGGCGGCACGGCCTCGCTCCAGGAGGCGTTCCTCGCCCTCGTCGGGGCGCACGGCCGGGACGCCGCCACGGACCTGGACTGGCTCGGCGGCGGGGGCGCCCGGTGAGCACGCCCGCCCTCACCCCCGTCCTCGTCCGGCTGAAGCTGTCCCTGCTGCGCAACGGCCTGCGCGGCTCGGGCGGACGGCGCGCCGCCTACCTCGCCTCGGCGGTCTTCGCGCTGCTGTTCGCCGTGCTCCAGGTGGCCGGCCTGGTCGCGCTGCGCGGGGTCGGGCACGTGGAGTCCCTGGTGGTCCTGCTGGTCGCGGTGCTGGCGCTGGGCTGGGCGGTGATGCCGCTGTTCTTCCCCAGCGGCGACGAGACCCTCGACCCGACCCGGCTGGTCATGCTGCCGCTGCGTCCGCGACCGCTGGTGCGGGGGCTGCTGGTGGCGTCGCTGGTGGGCATCGGGCCGCTGTTCACGCTGTGCCTGCTCATGGGTTCGGTGATCGCGGTGGCGGACGGCGCCGCCGCCGTCGCGGCCGGGGCGGTCGCGGTGCCGCTGGCCCTGCTGGTGTGCGTGGCGCTCGCCCGGGCGGTCGCGGCGGCCAACGTGCGCCTGCTGAGCAGCCGCCGGGGCCGGGACCTCGCGGTGCTCAGCGGCCTGCTGATCGCGGTCGGCGCGCAGGTGGTCAATTTCGGCGCGCAGCGGATCGGCTCCTCCGGGCTGGAGCAGCTCGCCCCGGTCGCGGACGTGCTGGCCTGGGTCCCGCCGGCCTCCGCGCTCGCCGCCGTGCACGCGGCGGGCGAGGGCGCCCACGCGGTCGCCGCCGCCCGGCTCGCCCTGTGCGCGGGCGCCCTGGCCGTCCTGCTGGCCCTGTGGACGCGCTCGCTGACCCGGCTGATGACCGCGCCCGACGGCTCGACGCTGCCGTCCTCGCGGGCGGCCGTCCGCACACGCCCCTCCGGCGCCCTCGCCCGGCTGCTGCCCGCCGGCCGCACCGGCACGGTCGCGGACCGCAGCCTGCGCTACGTCTGGCGGGACCCGAAGACGAAGGCCGCCTGGGTGACGTCCCTGGCGATCGGCCTGATCGTGCCGGTCCTCAACGCCTGGCAGGGCACCGGCTCCGTCTACTTCGCCTGCTTCGCCGCCGGGATGCTCGGCATCATGATGTACAACCAGTTCGGCCAGGACACCTCGGCCTTCTGGATCGTCGCGACGACGGTCTCCTCGGCCCGGGACGCCCACGCCGAGCTGCGCGGCCGGGCGCTGGCCCTGGTCCTGATCACCCTGCCGTACGCCACCTTCGTGACCGTGCTGACGGCGGCCGTGCTGGGCGACTGGCGGCGGGTGCCGGAGGCGCTGGGCCTGTCCTTCGCCCTGCTCGGGGCGATGCTGGCGACGGGGGCCTGGACCTCGGCCCGTTTCCCCTACTCCATCCCTCAGGAGGGCTACAAGAACGTCGCCCCCGGCCAGACCGGCCTCGCCTGGATCTCCGTCTTCGGCGGCATGGTCGCCGCCGCGCTGCTCTGCGCCCCGATCATCACGGCGGCGATCTGGCTCAACGTCAGCGCGGACGGCCGCCCGTGGACCTGGCTGCTGCTGCCCGTCGGCACCCTGTACGGCGCCGCCCTCACCGTGGCCGGCCTGCGCCTGGCCGCCCCCCGCATGGCGGCCCGCCTGCCGGAGATCCTCGCGGCGGTCAGCAGGGCGTAGCCGGACGGGAGGCCAGGGGGACGGCGGGGCGCGGGCGGGGCGGGCGCGGCGGGCGGCCGGGCGGGCGCGGCGTCGGGCGGGCGCGGTGGGCGACCGGACGGGGCTACGGGAGGGGTGCCGGGGGCCCGCCGCCCGGCACCCCGCCCGCCCGTCCGTCAGTCCGCCCGCCCGTCCGTGAGTCGGCCCCGCCCGTCCGTAGGTCGGCCCCGCCCGTCCGTTCGTGAGTCGGCCCGCCGTGAGCCGGCCCCGCCCGTCCGTTCGTCACGCCGTCCGGTCCCTCCGTCCGTGGGGACGCCCGGTCCCTTCACCGGCCGGCCCCTCCCCACCGCGCCTCGGGCCGTCCGTCCTGTTCGGCCGTGGGCGGCCTGGTCGAGGACGGTCCGGGGCAGGTCGGAGACGGGTCAGGGGCAGGTCAGGGCCGGGCGAGGGAGTCCAGGAAGGGTTCGACGGCGGCCCGCCAGGCGTCCGGCTGGTCGTAGTGGACCAGGTGGCCCGCGTCGGCGACCTCCGCGTACCGGCCGTGGGGCAGGACGCGGACCATCTCCTGGGCCTCCGCCCGGCCCAGTTCGCCGTCCAGGCCCCGGACCACCAGGGCGGGGCAGCGGACCTGGGCCAGCTCCTCCCAGTGCGCGTCGTAGACCCAGGTCTCGCGGGAGCGGAGCATCTGCTCCGGGTCGAAGACCGGACGCCAGCCGTCGGCGGCCTCGGCCATCACCTCGGCGTAGAACTCGCCCCGGGCCGGGTTCGGCCGCTCCACCCAGGGGTCGTCCTCCCCGAACCACTTGCGGACGTCGGCGAGCGTGGCGAACGGGACCGGCCACGCTTGGAACCACGCGTCCCACTCCCGCTGCGAGGCGGCGCCGAGCGCGGAGGCCCGCATGTCGCTGATGATCAGTCCCCGCACCAGGTCGGGACGCTTGGCGGCGAGCTGCCAGGCGGTCAGCGCGCCCATCGCGTGGCCGATGAGCACGGCCGGGCCGAGGCCGAGCTGGTCGAGGGCGGCCTCGGCGTCGTCCACGTAGGCGTCGCGGCCGAAGGCGGCCAGCGGGGGCTTCTCGCTGCGGCCGTGGCCGCGCTGGTCCAGGGCGACGGCCCGGTACCGCTCGGAGAGCCAGCGGGCGGTGGACGCCCAGTGCGAGGCGCGGCCCATCAGTCCGTGCAGTAACAGCACGCCCCCGGCGCCCCGGGCGCCGTCGCCGGCGTCGTCCCGGTCGGGCGCGGTCTTGAACGGGTCGCCGAACTCCCAGGCGGCCAGACGTATGCCGTCCGCCCCCGTCACGTCGATGCGTCGCGCCATGGTTTGGCACCCCCAAGCTCGCTGCCTGTCGTGCTCGTCCTGACGGGCCCGGTCAGCCGTGGTGTTCCGGCCGCCGGGCCGATGCCGCGTCCGGGCGGTGCCGCGTCCTCTCGTGCGGCCGTCCGGCGGTGCGGCGGGTGTGCGCCCGTGCTGCCGGCCGTCCCGTCCCTCCGCAGGCTATCGAATGCCTATTCGAAAATGGCGTTTCGCCCGGCAACACCCCTCATACGAGTGACACCCCGTCACGATTGACCGCCGCGCCCCGGGGGAGATCTTCATCGGGAGGCGGACCGCTCGGGGAAAAACGGTCCGCAGGGGATGACCCTGGGAGCTCGGGGCTCCGGGTCAGCACAGGGGAGGACAGGCCCCGGCGCCGCAGGGCGCCGGGGCCCCTCACGTGGTCATCGCACATCCTCCCGCCCTCCCCGGCCGCGGGCCGGAGCCGTCCGGCCCGGCCATGAGCCCTTCAGGTACGTGCACCGCGACAGCCTCGCACGGGAACGGGCCGCGCGGAGCCGTTCCGCGCACTGGCTCCCGGATTCGGCGCGGAACCGGCCACGCCTCTCCGGGCCGCCCACCCTCGGACGTCCCAACTCCCGCCCGGAGCACGGTAGTTGACCCGCGGCGGGAACGGGACCCGGAAGCCCGCCCGGCAGCCCGCGCCCCGGGTGCACAGCCGCCCCGGGGGCCGCCCTGACGGCGGCGCCCCGGGCCCGTCCGCGACGGACTCCGCGGCCCGCCCACGACGGCTCCCGGGGTGGCTGCGCGCGTCGGCGCGCGCCCGGCTCAGGGCTTGGCGACGAAGACGTGCGAGGCGACGTCCGAGGCCAGCTCGGCGGCCTCGCCGCCGCTGCCCACCAGCACCCCGCCCGCCGACTCCGTCACACTCACCACGGAACCGGGCTGCACGCCCGCGCGGCGCAGCGTGTACATCAGCTGGGCGTCCGTCTGGATGGGCTCGCCGATCCGGCGCACCACGACGTTCTTGCCCTCGGCGCCCGGGTCGAGGTCGGCCAGCGAGACCATGCCCTCGTCCAGGAACGGATCGGCGCCGTCCTTCTCGCCCAGTTCCTCCAGGCCCGGGATGGGGTTGCCGTACGGCGACTCGGTGGGGTGCCGCAGGAGCTCCAGCACCCGGCGCTCGACGGCCTCGCTCATCACGTGCTCCCAGCGACACGCCTCGGCGTGCACCTGCTCCCACTCCAGGCCGATCACGTCGACGAGCAGGCACTCGGCGAGCCGGTGCTTGCGCATCACGCGGGTGGCCAGGCGGCGGCCCTCGTCGGTGAGCTCCAGGTGCCGGTCGGCCGCGACGGAGACCAGTCCGTCACGCTCCATGCGCGCCACCGTCTGGCTGACCGTCGGGCCGCTCTGGTCGAGCCGCTCGGCGATCCGGGCACGCATGGGGACCACCCCTTCCTCCTCCAGCTCGAGGATGGTGCGGAGATACATCTCCGTGGTGTCGATCAGTCCGGACATACGTGCCCCTCGATTAGCTCTGCGATCGGCTCTGCCGGAGGCTGGACGGCTCACCGGCTCCTGCGCTGGCCCTGGACTCAATTCTTACGCATCCGGCCGACAACCGGACCCTTCGGTGTGCACAAGCGCACGAACCGACGGTGCCCGGCCCTCCCGGCCACCCCTGCGCGCCCCCTCGGGAGCCCTCCCGCCGCCCCTCCGCGCCCCCCTCGACGGCCCTGCGGCAACCCTCCGGCGCCCCTTCCTTCGCCCCGCCCCACCCCCGCCGCGCCTCCTGCGCACCGTCCGACGGGGCCCCGCGCCGTCGTCCGACGGGGCCCCGCGCCGTCGTCCGGCGGGGCCCTTCCGGGGTCCGCCCGCCGCTCCTCCCCAGCCCCGTCCGAGCGGCCGGGGAGGGACGAACCGCACCGCACCCGGCGGTCCGGCGACGCCGTATTGACAGGGCACTGGTCCAGACCGCACGGTGATCCGCGACACAGCCACCCCGAAGGGATGCCGCATGAGCGACCGCACGCCGGCCGACCGGTTCCTCGACGCCGCGACGGACCTGCTGCACCGGGTCCGCGACGAGGAGGCCGGGGCCATCGCGGCGGCGGGCACCCTGATCGCCGACACCGCGGCGGACGGCGGACGGCTGTTCGTCTTCGGCGCCGGCCACTCCTCGCTCGCCGCGCAGGACCTCGTGTACCGCGCGGGTGGCCTCGCCCTGATGAACCTGCTCGCCGTCCCCGGCGTCGTGGGCGTCGACGTCATGCCCGCCACGCTCGGCTCGGCCCTGGAGCGGGTGGACGGCCTCGCGTCCACCGTCCTGGACGCCTCACCGCTGCGCGCCGGGGACGCGCTGGTGATCATCTCGCTGTCCGGGCGCAACGCGCTCCCGGTGGAGATGGCGATGCACGCCCGCGCCCTGGGCGTGCGCGTCGTCGGGGTGACGTCGGTGGCGTACGCCTCGCAGACCGCCTCCCGGCACGCCTCGGGGACGTTCCTGAAGGACCACTGCGACGTCGTGCTGGACTCGAAGATCGCGGTCGGCGACGCGGAGCTGACCCACGACCGGATCCCGGCGCCCTTCGCCCCCGCCTCCACCGTGGTCACCACGGCGCTGCTCCAGGCGGTCATGGCGACCGCCGCCGCCACGCTCGCCGACCGGGGCGTCGAGCCGCCGCTGCTGCGCTCGGGCAACGTCGACGGCGGCCTGGAGTGGAACGACCGCGTCTTCGAGGAGTACGGCGACCGGATCTACTACCGCCGCTGACCCGGAGGGCCCCCCGTCGCCCCGCGCGGGCCCCGCGGTCCGCGCGCCTCCCTGCCCACCGGGCCTCGGCATGGGTACCCGGGCCCCGGCACGCGCGCCGGGCGCCTCCCGCACCCGACGGCGCCACAGGCGCGCGGACCGAGCACCCCGCACGCCCCCGGCCGCGCCCCGCGGTCGGCCGCGTCACCCGCGCGCCCGCCCGGCGGACCGGCCGCCTCCGCCGGGACCCCGGGCCGGGACCGGCCGTCTCCGCCGGGACCACCGCGCGGGCCGGCCGCGCTACTCCTCGCCGAGGATTCCCGCCAGGTCCAGGGCGGTGGCGATGCGCAGGGCCACGTCCTCGGCGTACAGCGTGTCCGCGCGTTCGAAGGCGGACCGGCCCGCCCCGCGCAGAAACGTCACGGCGCCCAGCGTCCGGCCCCGGCTGCGCAGCACCGTGCACAGGGCGTGCGCGGTGTCCGGCGGCCACTGCCGGGCCACCGCCCAGGCGCGCGCCTCGTCGCCGGCGCCGGCGGCCGCCCGCACCGACCCGGCCCGCTGCACGCACTGCAGCGCCGGGTGCTTCTCGCCGTAGCGCACCGGCAGGCCCGCCCGGCCGGCCAGCCGGCTCGGCCCCGGCGCGCCGGACGGGGTGGCCGCGATCCGCACCAGCCGGACGGGGCCGGTGTCCCCCGCGCGGACCGGGCGCCCGGCCACCCGGTCGATCAGCGCGTGGTCGGCGAACCCGGCGAGCGCGAAGTCCAGGTGGACGGTGACCGCCTCGGCCGGGTCCTCGCACTCGGCCGCCGCCCGCGCCGCCCGGTGCAGTTGCTGGGTGCGGAACCGCAGCAGGGACGCCTCCTGCTCGCCCTGCCGGGTCTCGGTCACGTCCTGGAACAGCCAGCCCACCCCGAGCGGCACCGGTTCCTCCGCGAGCGGCGAGGAGAGCCGGACGAACCCGCTGCGCCAGCACCGCCGCCGCTCCCCCTCCGGCGTGCGCACGCTCACCCAGATCTCCGCGGGCGCGGGCGGGGCGCCCTCCGCCAGCACATGGGTCAGGGCGCTCTCCAGCTCCTCCACGCCCTGCGTCAGCAGCTCGCCGAGCGGGCGCCCGAGGACCGCCGTGCGCCCGGCACCCAATGCCTTCGCCGCGTGGGCGTTGACCACCGCGGGCCGCAGGTCCGCGTCGACCAGGACGACCCCCCAGCTCGCCTCCTCCAGCAGGGCCTCACTGAGGGCGATGGAGCGTTCCAGGTCGATCTGGGCGTGCACCTCGCTGAACGCGCAGTACACCCCGGCCGCCCTCCCGTCGGGCCCGCGCACGGCCGCGGACTGGGTGCGCACCAGCACCCGCCCGCCGTCCTTGGTCAGCAGCGCGAACTCGTGCACCTGGCGGCCCGGGGCGTCCATGGCCGACAGCAGCCGCGCCTCGACCTCCTCGGCGTCGGCGCTGCGCACCGCCCACCCGGCGAAGCCGTGCCGCCCGACCGCCTCGGCCGCGGTCCAGCCGAGGATGCGTTCCGCCTCGCGGTTCCAGTGCGTCACGACGCCGTCGGCGTCGAAGGCGCACAGCGCCGCGTCCATGCCGTCGAGCAACGCGGCGAGCAGGTCGGCCCCGTCCGCACTGTCGCGACCCACCCGCCCGGGCTCGTCGGGACCGAGTTCGTCGGTCGCCCCACTACGCCGGGAAGCACTCACCTGGACCCCCTGCCGGCTGCGTCCGCACGTACCGCACGTTCGGTTCGCTCACGTGCAACTATTCAACGTGAACGTGACTCAGCGCACATCGGGTTCCCACAAGATTGTGGGAATCGTTGTGCGGCGCCACGCTCCCACACGGCCGGCGCCCCGCCGTCGTCCGGCCGGCGCCGGGCCGTTCCCCGCGGCGCCGCACGGTGCGTGCCGTCCGGCGGGCGGTCCCGGGCCCGTGGAAAAAAAGTGCTTGCCTCGGGGGCGGGGCACTTTTTAGGGTTCCCGGTACACGAGAAGGGAGGTGGTTCGGCAGATGTATGACAACCGGACGCGTGAGGTGACTGCGGGCTAGCGGCCCGTCACCCACTCAGTGCGGTGCCGGACCAGCGCGTGATCCTCGCGCGCAGCCGGCCCAGTCCCAAGCAGTCACCCGACCCGCGAGTCGCCGGTACGTCCGGCCGGCTCCTCCTCGGAGGAACCCGACTCGCGGGTCGTCTGCGTTCCCGTGGTTCCCGTGGTTCCAGCGGGTTCCCGTGGCACGCCGTGCCCGCCGCGTCGCGCCCGTCCGCCGCGTCCCGCCCGTCCGACGCGGCACGCCGGTCCGACGCGTCGGGCCCGTGCGTCACACGGTCAGCGCACGATGTCGCCGTAGCCCTCGATCTCGCGCGGGTCGCGCGTGCCGGGGCCCACGTAGCGGGCGGACGGGCGCACGAGGCGGCCGGTGCGCTTCTGCTCCAGGATGTGCGCCGACCAGCCCGCGGTGCGGGCGCAGGTGAACATCGAGGTGAACATGTGCGCCGGGACCTCGGCGAAGTCCAGGACGATCGCCGCCCAGAACTCGACGTTGGTGGCCAGCACCCGGTCCGGACGCCGGGCGTGCAGTTCGGCCAGGGCCGCCTTCTCCAGGGCCTCGGCGACCTCGTAGCGCGGGGCGCCCAGTTCGCGGGCGGTGCGGCGCAGCACGCGGGCGCGGGGGTCCTCGGCGCGGTAGACGCGGTGTCCGAAGCCCATCAGGCGCTCGCCCTTGTCGAGGGTGCTGCGGACGTACGCCTCGGCGTCCCCGGTGCGCTCGATCTCCTCGATCATGTGCAGCACGCGGGAGGGGGCGCCGCCGTGCAGCGGGCCCGACATCGCGCCGACGGCACCGGACAGCGCCGCCGCGACGTCCGCGCCGGTGGACGCGATGACCCGGGCGGTGAAGGTGGACGCATTCATGCCGTGCTCGGCCGCGGACGTCCAGTAGGCGTCCACCGCCGCCACGTGCCGGGGGTCGGGCTCGCCCCGCCAGCGGATCATGAAGCGCTCGACGATGGACTCGGCCTTGTCGATCTCGCGCTGCGGCACCATGGGCCGCCCCTGGCCGCGCGCGGACTGCGCCACGTAGGACAGGGCCATGACGGCGGCGCGGGCGAGGTCGTCGCGGGCCTGCGCGGCATCGATGTCGAGGAGCGGTTTCAGGCCCCAGACGGGTGCCAGCATGGCGAGCGCGGACTGCACGTCGACGCGTATGTCACCGGAGTGCACGGGGATCGGGAACGGCTCGGCGGGCGGCAGGCCGGGGTTGAAGGCGCCGTCGACGAGCAGGCCCCAGACGTTGCCGAAGGAGACCTGACCGACCAGGTCCTCGATGTCGACGCCCCGGTACCGGAGGGCACCGCCCTCCTTGTCCGGTTCGGCGATCTCCGTCTCGAACGCGACGACTCCTTCGAGCCCGGGTACGAAGTCGGACATCAGGCGGCTCCTCGTGATGTGGGTGACGGATGACGTGCTGCGTCTGTGGGGGGAGACGGACCGTGACCGGCCGTGCGGGTCCCGCGACGGCCGGAGGGGTCCGGGGTGTGGTGACCAGGGTGTGAGGGGTGGGTGGGGTGGATGAGGTTTCGGGGACCGGGCTGGTCGGCGGCGGCTGCGGGGGGCGTCCGGTGGATCCGCGGTCCTGACGGGAGGGCTCGCGGTCCGGGACGTCACCCCTGTGATGCCCGGCCGGCGGTCACCCAACCGGGTCAGTGCCTGCACGATATCCCTGAGTGCCAGTTTTGGGGAGCCTTGGCGGCACTGAGTGCCACCCGGGATGCGCTCCGTGACCGGGACCACATCTGTCCACGGCGTCCGGGCATGCGGCAGGATGACGCTGTGACCGACCCAGACGCCGCGCCCCTCGATCTCGCCGCGATGCGCAAGCAGTACCGGGCCGACGGGCTCACCGAGGCCGAGCTGGCCGCCTCCCCCGTCGAGCAGTTCGCCCGCTGGTTCAAGCAGGCGGCCACGGACGGCGGGCTGTTCGAGCCGAACGCCATGATCGTGTCCACGGCGGACGCCGAGGGCCGGCCCAGCGCCCGCACGGTGCTGCTGAAACAGTTCGACGACGACGGGTTCGTCTTCTACACCAACCACGACTCCCGCAAGGGCCGCGAGCTGACCGCGAACCCGCACGTCTGCCTGCTCTTCCCGTGGCATCCGATGGCCCGCCAGGTCGTCGTCACCGGCACCGCCCGGCGCACCGGCCGCGACGAGACGGCCCGCTACTTCCGCACCCGCCCGCACGGCTCCCAGCTCGGCGCCTGGGCCAGCGACCAGTCCTCGGTGATCCCCGGCCGCGCGCAGCTGGACGCCGCCTACGCCGAACTCGCCGACCGCTACCCGGAGGGCGAGCAGGTGCCGGTGCCGCCGCACTGGGGCGGCTTCCGGGTGGCCCCGCACACCGTGGAGTTCTGGCAGGGCCGGGAGAACCGCCTGCACGACCGCCTGCGGTACGTGGCGGAGCCCGGCGGGGGCTGGCGCGTGGAGCGGCTGGCGCCCTGACGGGACGGGCGCACCGGCAACAGGTCCCCCTACAGCTTGCCCCACACGTAGGCGGTGCGGTGCCCGTCCAGCACCGCGCCGGTCCGGGCGCGGAAGGGGGCCCCGAGGCCGGGCCAGTTCCGGAACTCCAGAGCGAGGGTGCCCAGCGCGAGGGGGGCCTCGTCCCAGGTCCACTCCTGGACGGGGACGGTCACGGCGCACCCGGGGCAGGCGACGGCCGCGGCGCCCGTCTCCTTCCAGGCCCGCAGGGCCTCGCAGAACCGCTCCCAGAACCCGTCGTCCAGGTCGGTGGCGGCCCCGCAGGCGGGGCACAGGGCCGCGCCGGGGAGGTCGGCGCCGCTGGTGAAGCCGGCGCGCCCGGTGTGCACGGTCAGGCCGTCGGTCGGGGACCGGTCCGGCTCACCGGCCACCGCCCGGTGCCAGTGCGGGCCGGGCGGGTGCTCCGCGGGCCCGCCGGGCACGCGGGGCCCGGGCGGGGGCAGGACGATGCCTTCGGCCACGAGCCACGCGACGGCGCGGCGCGCGAGGCGCTCCGCCTCCTCCCCGGTCGCGTCGAGGTCGACGATCACCTGGTAGTGGTCGCCCACGGATCAGCCCAGCGCCTCGTCCAGCAGCGCCGCCCACTGCGCGACCACCCGGTCGCGGCGTGCCGTGTCGTCGGTGAGGAGGTTGGCGAGGCCCAGGCCGCGCGCCATGTCGAGCAGGCCCTGCACGCTCTCGCGGACGCCGGGGCGGCTCTCGTCGGCGCCGAGGAGTTCCACGGCGATGCGGTGGGTCTCCCGGCCCACCCGGGACTCCAGCTCGGTCACCCGCGCGCCGAGCTGCTCCTCGTTGGAGGCGGCGACCCACAGGTGCAGCGCGGCCCGGAACAGCGGCCCGGTGAACAGGTCCACGAGGGCGGCCACCACCGCGCGGCGCTCCCCGGCGCCGGCGCCCTCGGGGAAGAGGGCGCGCAGGGCGGTGGAGCGTTCCTCGGCGACGTACTCGACGGCGGCCGTGAACAGGTCCTCGCGGGTGGGGAAGTGGTGCTGGGCGGCGCCGCGCGACACCCCGGCCCGTTCGGCCACCACGGAGACCGTCGACCCGGCCCAGCCGTGTTCGGCGAGGCAGGCCACCGCGGCCTCCAGCAGGCGCTGCCGGGTGGCCCGGCTGCGGTCCTGCTTGGGGACGCGTCCGGCCCGTTCGGCCGTGTTCACACCACCCATGTCGGATCCCGTCGTTCGAGGAAGGCCGTCATTCCCTCGCGCGCGTGGTCGGAGGCGAACAGCCGGGCCGAGAGCGCGGTCAGGTGGGCCGCGTCCCGGTCGAATGTCTCCAGCACCCTAGCCGTGAGCAGTCGTTTCGTCTCGGCCAGGGCCTCGGGGGACGAGCGGCGCAGGCCGTCGAGGATCGGCGCGAGCACGGCGTCGACGTCCGGGCCGGAGGCGGTGAGCAGGCCGATGCGGGTGGCCTCGGCGGCGTCGAAGCGCTCCCCGGTGAGGTAGAGGCGGGCCAGGGCGCGCGGGTCGGTGCGGGGCAGCAGCGGCAGCGAGATGACAGCCGGGGCGACGCCGATGCGGACCTCGGTGAAGGCGAACGTGGCGTCCTCGGAGGCGGCCGTGATGTCGCAGGCGGCCAGCAGGCCGAGGCCGCCGGCCCGGACGTGCCCGGTGACCCGCGCGACGACGGGCTTCGGCAGTTCGACGAGCTGCCGCAGCAGCGCCACGAGGGCGTCGGGGTCGGGCGGGTCGCGCAGGTCGGCGCCGGCGCTGAAGGTGGTGCCGGTGTGGGTGAGGACGACCGCGCGCACCCCGGGGTCCCGCCCGGCCGCGGCCAGCGCGTCGGCGAGGTCGCCGACGAGGGCCGCGGACAGGGCGTTGCGGCGTTCCGGGGCGTCGAGGGCGAGCGTCTCGACGCCCCGGGCGCGGGTGCGGGCGATCAGGGTCACGAGGGCTCCTCGGGCGCCGCCCGCAGTTCGCGGCGCAGGATCTTGCCGGACGCGGCGCGGGGCACGGCGTCCAGGAAGGTGACCCGGCGGACCCGCTTGTAGGGGGCGACGCGTTCGGCGACGTGCATCATGACCTCCCCCTCGGTCAGGTCGGGGGCGGACGGCTGGCGCACCACGTGGGCGTGCGGGACCTCGTTGCCGTTCTCGTCGCGCTCGCCGATGACGGCGGCGTCGGCGATGCCGGGGTGGGTGAGCAGCAGCGCCTCCAGTTCGGCGGGGGCCACCTGGAAGCCCTTGTACTTGATCAGCTCCTTGACCCGGTCGACGACGAACAGCCAGTTGTCCGCGTCCACGTGCCCCACGTCCCCGGTGTGCAGCCAGCCGTCCTCGTCGATCATCGCGGCGGTGGCGTCGGGACGGCCGAGGTAGCCCTTCATCACCTGCGGGCCGCGGATCAGGATCTCGCCGGACTCGCCGACGCCGAGGTCCTTGCCGGGGTCGTCCAGGGACACGATGCGCATCTCGGTGCCCGCGATCAGCTTGCCGACGGTGCCGGGCGGCGCCTGGTCCATGAGGTCCAGGGGGACGACGTGGGTGCCCGGGGACAGCTCCGTCATGCCGTACGCCTGGCCGACCGGCGGCAGCCCGAGCCGCCGGGAGCAGGCGGCGGCGAGGTTCGCGTCGAGGGGTGCGGCGGCGCTGATGACGTGCTGCAGGGAGGACAGGTCGTACGCGGCGACCATGGGGTGCTTGGCGAGGGCGAGGACGATGGGCGGGGCCACGTACAGGGCGGTGATGCGGTGGTTCTGGATGGCGGCGAGGAACTGTTCGAGGTCGAAGCGGGGCAGCACGACGACGGTGGCGCCCTGCCGCAGCGGGGCGTTCATGAGGGCGGTCAGGCCGTAGATGTGGAAGAACGGCAGCACGGCGAGGATGCGGTCGCCGGGGCCCGCGGTGATGGCCGGTTCGAGCTGGGCGAGGTTGGTGGCGATCTGCCGGTGGGTGAGCATCACGCCCTTGGGCAGGCCGGTGGTGCCGGAGGAGTACGGCAGCGCGGCCACGTCCTCGGCGGGGTCGATGTCGACCTCCGGTTCGGGCGCGGTGCAGGCCAGCATGTCGATCAGCGAGCGGTGTCCGGGCGCGCTGTCGCAGACGAGGATCTCCTCGACCCCGCCGGCGATCTCCGCGGCCCGGCGCGCGGACTCCAGCAGCGGGGAGACGGTGACGATCCAGCGGGCGCCGGAGTCCGTGAGCTGCTTGGCGAACTCCTCGGCGGTGGCGAGCGGGTGGACGGTGGTGACGGAGGCGCCGGCGCGGGTGGCGGCGTAGAAGGCGGTGGGGAAGGCCACGGTGTTGGGGCTGTGCAGGGCGAGCACGTCGCCCTTGCGCACCCCGGCCTCGGCGAGACCGGCGGCCACCCGGCGGTGGAAGCGGTCGAGTTGTTCGTAGGTGAGGGTGGTGCCGTCGGTGCCGTCGATGAGGGCCGGGTGGGAGCCGAACTCGGCGGCGCGTGCCAGGACCGCGTCGTGGATGGGCAGATCGACCGGCTCGACGTCTGCGTACGTGCTGCGGAACATGGTTCCTCCTCCCGCGCCGGACGGCGGTCCGGCGGGTGTCGTCAGTACGACTTGGGCAGACCCAGGGTCTGGTGGGAGACGTAGTTGAGAATCATCTCCCTGCTCACCGGCGCGATACGAGACACGCGCGCCGCCGTGATCAGCGAGGCGAGCCCGAACTCGCGCGTCAGACCGTTGCCGCCGAGGGTGTGCACGGCCTGGTCGACGGCCCGCACGCACGCCTCGCCCGCCGCGTACTTGGCCATGTTGGCGGCCTCACCGGCGCCGATGTCGTCGCCCGCGTCGCACAGGTGGGCGGCCTTCTGCATCATCAGCCGGGCCAGCTCCAGCTCGATGTGCGCCTGGGCGAGGGGGTGGGCGATGGCCTGGTGGGCGCCGATCGGGACCTTCCACACGGTGCGTTCGCGGGCGTACTCGACGGCCCGGGCGAGGGCGTACCGGCCCATGCCGATCGCGAAGGCGGCGCCCATGATGCGCTCGGGGTTGAGGCCCGCGAACAGCTGGAGCAGCCCCGCGTCCTCGTCGCCCACCAGGGCCCCGGCGGGCAGCCGCACGTCGTCGAGGGTCAGCTCGAACTGCTTCTCGGAGGCGTTGAGTTCCATGTCGATGGCCTGCCGCTGGAAGCCCTCGGTGTCGCGCGGGACGATGAACAGGCAGGGCTTGAGGTTCCCGGTGCGGGCGTCCGCGGTGCGGCCCACGATCAGGGTGGCCTCGGCGGTGTCGACGCCGGAGACGAACACCTTGCGGCCGGTGAGGAGCCAGTCCCCGGTGTCCGGGTCGCGCCGGGCGGTGGTGGTGATGCGGTGGGAGTTGGAGCCGGCGTCGGGTTCGGTGATCCCGAAGGCCATGGTGCGGGTGCCGTCCGCGAGGGCGGGCAGCCACTCCCGCTTCTGCTCCTCGGTGCCGAAGCGGGCGATGACCGTGCCGCAGATCGCGGGCGACACCACCATCATCAGCAGCGGGCACCCGGCGGCGCCCAACTCCTCCAGCACGATGGACAGTTCGGCGATGCCGCCGCCACCGCCGCCGTACTCCTCGGGCAGGTTGACGCCCAGGTAGCCCAACTTCGCGGCCTCCGACCAGAGTTCGGCCGGGTGGCGGCCGGAGGAGACGGCGTTGGTGAGGTAGTCGCGGCCGTACTTGACGCCCAGGGCGGCGACGGCGGCGCGCAGGGCCTGGTGCTCTTCGGACTCGATCACGCTCATGAACGCTCCTCGGCGGAGTCGGAGGTATCGGCGGAGTCGGAGGTGTCGGCGGAGTCGGAGGTGTCGGCGGCACCGGGGCGACCGGCGGAACCGGAGGAACCCGGGGGGACGGAAGGGCCGGCCGGAGCCGGAGAACCGGCCGCCTCCGGGGCCGGCCCGGGGTGCGGCCGCACCACGGCCAGCAGCGTGCCGGGCTCCACCTGGCGGTCCACCACGGCGTGCAGGGCGGCGAGCACGCCGTCGGCCGGGGCGGTGATCCGGTGCTGCATCTTCATGGCCTCCAGCCACAGCAGCGGCTGCCCGGCCTCCACGGCCGCCCCCTCCGCCAGGCCCTCCGCGACCCGCACCACGGTGCCCGGCATGGGCGCCACCAGGGAACCGGGGGCGAGCTGGGCCTCGGCGTCGGGGAAGCGGGGCAGGGCGGTGAGGACGGTGTCATTGACGTACACCCGGTCACCGTACCGGGCGACGGTGAAGCGGCGCCGTACGCCGTCCACCTCCAGCACCACCAGCTCCGGCCCGGCACGCACCACCCGCACCCCGTCGGCCGCCGGGCCCTCCCGGGTGTGCCGGTAGCGCACCTCGTGCTCCTCGCCCGCCAGGGCGTACCGCTTCACCTGCGGCAGGGCGGGCAGGTTGCGCCAGCCGCCGAAGCGGGAGCGGCCGTGGGCGTCGGCGAGGGCGGCGGCCAGCGCGGCCAGCGGAGGGCGCGCGGCGGCTCCGTCGGGGGCGGCGGTGGGCGAGGGGTGGGCGTCCGGGCCGGTGGCCGGGGCGGTCAGAGCGGACAGGTGCCGGTCGTAGAAGCCGGTGTCCATGCGGCCCCGCGCGAACTCCTCGTGCCGCAGGGACCGCACCAGCAGGTCCCGGTTGGTGACCGGGCCGTGGATCTCGGCGCGTTCCAGCGCGGCGGCGAGTTTCCGCACGGCCTCGGCGCGGGTGGGGGCGTGCGCGACGACCTTGGCGAGCATCGGGTCGTAGTGCACGCCGACGGTGTCGCCGTCGGTGTACCCGGTGTCCAGGCGCACATGGCCGGGGACGACGAGGCGGTGCAGGCGGCCGGTCTGCGGGGCCCACCCGCGGGCGGGGTCCTCGGCGTAGAGGCGGGCCTCGACGGCGTGCCCGTGCGGGCGGGGCGGCTCCCCGTCCAGGGCGTGACCCTCGGCGACGCGGATCTGCTCGGCGACGAGGTCGAGGCCGAACACGGCCTCGGTGACCGGGTGTTCCACCTGGAGCCGGGTGTTCATCTCCAGGAAGTGCGCCCGGTCACCGGCCACCAGGAACTCCACCGTGCCGGCGCCCACGTAGGAGACGGCCCGCGCGGCGCGCACCGCGAGGGCGTGCAGGTCCTCGGTGAGCCGCGGGGACAGGCCGGGCGCCGGGGCCTCCTCGATCACCTTCTGGTGGCGGCGCTGGAGGGAGCAGTCGCGGGTGCCGAGCGCCCACACGGTGCCGTGGGTGTCGGCGAGCACCTGCACCTCGACGTGCCGGCCGCCCTCCACGTACGGCTCGGTGAACACCTCCCCGTCGCCGAAGGCGCTCGCCGCCTCCGCGCGGGCGGCGGCCCGCTCGGCGTCCAGGTCGGCGAGGCGCCGCACGATCCGCATCCCGCGTCCGCCGCCGCCGGCCGCCGCCTTCACCAGCACCGGCAGGTCGGCCTCGGTCACGTCGGTCAGCGGCTCGATGCCCATGAGCCGCTTGGCCCGCGTCTTGGACGCCATCGCCTCGATGGCCTCGGGCGGCGGCCCGATCCACACCAGTCCGGCGTCCCGCACGGCGCGCGCGAAGTCCGCGTTCTCGGAGAGGAATCCGTAGCCGGGGTGCACGGCGTCGGCGCCGGCCGCGAGGGCGGCCTTCACGATCAGGTCGGCGCGCAGGTAGGTGTCGGCGGGCGCCGCCCCCGGGAGCCGCACCGCGAGGTCGGCCGTCCGGGTGTGCAGGGCGTCCTCGTCGGCGTCGGAGTGCACGGCGACGGTCGTGATGCCCAGCTCGCGGCAGGTGCGGGCGACGCGGCAGGCGATCTCGCCCCGGTTGGCGATGAGAACAGAGGTGATCACGGTGGTCATGGCCCTCACATCCGGAAGACGCCGAAGCCGCCGCGCGCGCCCTCGTAGGGGGCGGTGTGGACGGCCGACAGGCACAGGCCGAGCACGGTCCGGGTGTCGCGCGGGTCGATGACCCCGTCGTCGTACAGCCGCCCGGACAGGAACATCGGCAGGGACTCCGACTCGATCTGCTGCTCCACCATCGCGCGCAGCGCCGCGTCCGCCTCGTCGTCGTAGGGCCGCCCCTTCGCCGCCGCCGACTGCCGGGCGACGATGGACAGCACGCCGGCGAGCTGCTGCGGACCCATCACGGCGGACTTGGCGCTCGGCCAGGCGAACAGGAAGCGCGGGTCGTAGGCCCGCCCGCACATGCCGTAGTGCCCGGCGCCGTAGGAGGCGCCCATGAGGACGGACAGGTGCGGGACGCGGGAGTTGCTGACCGCGTTGATCATCATGGCGCCGTGCTTGATGATGCCGCCCTGCTCGTACTCCCTGCCGACCATGTAGCCGGTGGTGTTGTGCAGGAAGAGGAGCGGGATGTCGCGCTGGTTGGCGAGCTGGATGAACTGGGCCGCCTTCTGCGACTCCTCGCTGAACAGCACGCCCTGCGCGTTGGCGAGGATGCCGACCGGGTAGCCGTGCAGGGCCGCCCAGCCGGTGGTGAGGCTGGTCCCGTACAGCGGCTTGAACTCGTCGAAGTCGGAGCCGTCGACGATCCGGGCGACGACCTCGCGCGGGTCGAAGGGGATCTTCAGGTCGCCGGGGACGATGCCCAGCAGTTCCTCCGGGTCGTGCTTCGGCGGCTCGGCGGGCCCCGGATCCGGGTACGCCTTGCGGTGGTTGAGGCGGGCCACGACCCGGCGGGCCCGGCGCAGCGCGTCGGGTTCGTCGACGGCGAAGTGGTCGGCGAGCCCGGAGACCCGCGCGTGCATCTCGGCGCCGCCGAGGGACTCGTCGTCGCTCTCCTCACCGGTGGCCATCTTGACCAGCGGCGGCCCGCCGAGAAACACCTTCGCCCGCTCCTTGACCATGATGACGTGGTCGGACATGCCGGGCACGTACGCGCCCCCGGCGGTGGAGTTGCCGAAGACGACGGCGACGGTGGGGATGCCGGCGGCGGACAGCCGGGTCAGGTCGCGGAAGATCGCGCCGCCCGGGATGAAGATCTCCTTCTGCGAGGGCAGGTCGGCGCCGCCGGACTCCACCAGGCTGATCACCGGCAGCCGGTTGGCGAACGCGATCTCGTGGGCGCGCAGCGCCTTCTTCAGCGACCACGGGTTGCTGGCCCCGCCGCGCACGGTCGGGTCGTTGGCGGTGATCAGGCACTCCACGCCCTCGACCACCCCGATCCCGGTGACCAGGGAGGCGCCGACGGTGTAGTCGCTCCCCCAGGCCGCCAGCGGGGACAGTTCCAGGAAGGGCGTGTCGGGGTCGAGGAGCAGCTCGATGCGTTCGCGGGCGAGGAGTTTGCCGCGCACGCGGTGCCGTTCGACGTACTTCTCGCCGCCGCCCGCGAGGGCCTTGGCGTGCTCGGTGTCGAGCTCGGCCAGCTTGGCGAGCATGGCCGCGCGGTGGGCCCGGTACTCCGGGCCGGCGGTGTCCAGGGCGGAGCCGAGGACCGTCACAGCAGCACCTCCGGTAGGTCGACGTGGCGGGAACGCAGCCATTCGCCGAGCGCCTTGGCCTGGGGGTCGAAGCGGGCCTGGGACGCGACGCCCTCGCCGAGGATCCCGGTGACGACGAAGTTCAGGGCGCGCAGGCGGGGCAGCGGGTGCCGGGTGACGGTCAGGCCGGCCGCCTCGGGGATCAGCTCGCGGAACCGTGCGACGGTCAGCTCGTGGGCGAGCCACCGCCAGGCGTCGTCGGAGCGCACCCACACCCCGACGTTGGCGTCCCCGCCCTTGTCCCCGCTGCGGGCCCCGGCGACGCGGCCCAGCGGCGCCCGCACCGTCGGTCCCGCCGGCAGCGGCTCGGGGAGCGCGGGCTCTGGCACGTCGTCGAGGGCGGCCGTCGCGCGGGGCGGCTCGACCGGGACGCGGCGCCCGTCGGGCAGGACGGCCACGTGCGGGACGTCCTCCTGCGGCACGTACACCCCCTCGAACACCCCGTAGGGGGCGCCCTTCCCGGGGGGTGCCAGGACGTGGAAGCCCGGGTAGCTCGCCAGGGCCAGCTCGACGGCGGCCCCGCTGAACGCCCTCCCGACCGCCTCCGGGGAGGGGTCCCGGACGACCAGCCGCAGCAGCGCGCTCGCCGCCTCCTGCGTCGGGGCGTCGGGCCGGTCGGTGCGGACCAGTTCCCACCGCACCTCGGCGGGCGGGGACTGGGCGAGCGCCCGGCCCATCTGCTCCTTCACCAGGTCCGCCTTGGCCTCGATGTCGAGCCCGGTGAGCACGAACACGACCTCGTTGCGGAACCCGCCGAGCCGGTTGAGCCCGACCTTGAGGGCGGGGGGCGGCGGTTCACCGCGCACGCCGTCGATCCGCACCCGGTCCGGGCCCTCGGCGGTGAGCCGCACGGTGTCCAGACGGGCGGTGGTGTCGGGGCCCGCGTACCGGGCGCCGCCCGTCTCGTACAGCAGCTGCGCGGTCACCGTGCCCACGTCGACGAAGCCGCCGGTGCCGGGGTGCTTGGTGACGACGCTGCTGCCGTCGGCGTGGATCTCGGCGACCGGGAACCCGGGGCGCGGCCCGGGGTCCTTCTCCCGGAAGAAGGCGTAGTTGCCGCCGGTGGCCTGCGTCCCGCACTCCAGCACGTGCCCGGCGACGACGGCGCCCGCCAGCCGGTCGTGGTCCGCCGGCCCCCAGCCGAAGTGGGCGGCGGCCGGGCCGGTGACCAGGGCCGCGTCGGTGACCCGCCCGGTGACGACGAGGTCGGCGCCCGCGCGGAGGCACTCGGCGATGCCGAACCCCCCGAGGTAGGCGTGCGCGGCGAGGCTGCCGGGGTGCCGGGCGGTGAGGTCGTCACCCTCGACGTGGGCGACCCGCACGGGGATGCCCAGCCGCCCGGCCAGGGCCCGCACGGCGTCCGCGAGCCCGGCCGGGTTGAGCCCGCCCGCGTTGGTGACGATCCGCACGCCCCGCTCGTGGGCGAGCCCGAGGGTGTCTTCCAGCTGCCGCAGGAACGTGCGGGCGTAGCCGGCCCCGGGGTCCTTCATCCGGTCGCGGGCGAGGATGAGCATGGTCAGCTCGGCGAGGTAGTCGCCGGTGAGCACGTCCAGCTCCCCGCCGGTCAGCATCTCGCGCAGGGCGTCGGCCCGGTCGCCGTAGAAGCCGGAGAAGTTGCCGATGCGCAGGGGCGCGGCCGTCACGAGGCGTCCCCCTTCGGCGCCCGCCCGCCGCCGGGCGGCCCGGCGAACGCCTGGGCGATGTCCAGCCAGCGGTCGGCGTCCGGCCCGTCGGCCCGCAGGGCGAGGTCGGCGCGGTGGGCGCGCTGGGTCACCAGCAGGCAGAAGTCGAGCGCGGGCCCGGTGACCCGCTGGGGCGCGTCCTCGGGACCGTAGGTCCACAACCCGCCGTCCAGAGCCGTGAGTTCGACGCGGAACGGGTCGGCGGGCGGCGTCAGCCCGTGCACCCCGTGGGCGAAGTCCCGGGTGCGCACGCCGAGTCGGGCGATGTGCCGCAGCCGTCCGGTGGCCGCGCGCTCCACGCCCAGCGCGTCCGCCACGTCCAGGCCGTGCGCCCAGGTCTCCATCAGGCGGGCGGTGGCCATCGAGGCGGCGGACATCGGCGGCCCGTACCAGGGCAGCCGGACCCCGGCCGGCACGGCCCGCAGCGCCTCGTCCAGCGCCTCCCGCCCCGCCCGCCACCGCTCCAGCAGCACGTCCGGCGGCACCCGGGCGCCCTCCTCGGCGCCCTGGTCCACGAAGGTGTGCGGGGCGGCCAGGGCGGCCTCGACCAGCTTCCGGAACCCGTCGGCGTCGGTGGCGGCGACCAGCGCCGAGTGGTCGGTCCAGGCGAGGTGCGCGATCTGGTGGGCGACGGTCCACCCGGGGGCGGGCGTCGCCAGCGCCCACTGCTCGGGGCCGAGGCCGGCCACGAGCCGGTCCAGCTCCTCGCTCTCCTCCCGCAGGTCGTCGATCACTGGCGTCGGATCGGACACGAGGCGCTCCCCTCGGGGCACGGACACGGCGGTGCGGACATCGCGGTGCGCGGTGCGGCGGTGATGCGGTGCGGGGTCCGCGGTGCTTGGTGCGGGTACGCGGTGCGCGGTGCGCGGTGCGGACGCGGTGAGCATGGCAGGGGGGCGAGAAACAAGCAAGCATGCTTGCATGCTTATTTTCGGCGCCTCGGCGCGCAGCACTACCGGCGTGTGCGCCCCCGATGTGCGCCCCGGGTGGGCGCTCCGGGTGGGCGCTCCGGGTGGGCGCTCCGGGCGGGGGATCAGCGGTCCGTCAGCCGTTCCGCCAGACCGTCATGTCCACCGTGACGAAGCCCGCTTCCGGCAGGGCGGTCGACTTCACCTGGACGACGAGGAGTCCCACGGTGCCGTCGCCGTCCCGGATGCAGATCTCGGTGCCCGCCGCCGCGGCGGCCAGCGGGTGGTCGCCGGGCTTCTGCCCCTTGGTCAGCAGGTCGCAGGTGTCGTAGGTGCCGTCGCCCGGAGCACCGAACACCTGCGTGAACACCACGGTGTCGCTGTCCAGTTCGCAGCCGTCCCCGGAACAGCTGAGCGTGATGTCCCCCGTGCGGTCGTCGTGCACCGTGCCGTCGCTGGTGCGCAGGGAGTTGTCGGGCGTCAGCATCAGCCCGCTGTAGCCGTGCGCCCGCGGCTTCCCGCCCGTGTCCGCGGCTCCGCCGGCCCCGGTGTCCCGCCCGGCCGACGCGCCCGCGTCCGCCCCGGCCCCGGGCTTGTCCGCCTCCGCGTCCGTGCCCTCCGCCGGGTCCTTCCCCGTGTCCTTCCCCGCGCCACCGGATTCCGCCGGCCGGTCCGCGTCCGGTCCGGGCGTGCCGGACGCCGAGGCGGCCGTGTCGCGGCCGCGCCCGCCGTCACGCCCCGCGATGTCGCCCACCGCGTCCAGGACCGTCCAGGCCGCCGCGACCACCAGCCCGACGGCGGCGACCCCGGCCGCCGAGTACAGCGCCAGGCGCCGCCGTCGGCTCCGCCGGTCCTCCGGGGTGGACGGCGGCCGGGGCGCGGCGAAGGGCCCGTACGGGTTCCCGTAGGGACCGGGCGGGGACCCGTAAGGGCCGGGCGGGTGCCCGTAGGGGCTGGGCGGGTGCCCGTAGGGGTCGGACGGGTCGGGAGCCGCACCGGCCACGGCGCCCGGGGGCACCGGCACCGTGTGCACGGCGGTCGGCGCCACGGCCGGTTCCGGGTGCGTGACCGGCGGCGGCACCGTCACGTCCGGTCCGGCGATCTCCCGCCAGACGTCCGGCCCGGCCCCGGCCTCGGCGTCCCGCCCCAGTTCCTCGCGGCAGAACGCGACGACCTCCGCCGGGGTGGGTCTCTCCTCCGGGGCCTCGACCAGGCAGCGGGCGAGCAACCCCCGCAGCCGGTCCGGCAGTTCGGACAGGTCGGGGGCGGAGTGCACGATCCGGTACAGCACGCCGACCGCGCTGCCCTCCCCGTACAGCGGTCGGCCGAGCGCCGCGAAGGCGGCCGTCTGGGCGAGCGCGAACACGTCCGTCGCCGCCGACACCTCGCCGCCGGAGGCCTGTTCGGGGGCCATGAAGTGCGGTGTGCCGATGCTTGCCCCGGTGGCGGTGTGCGCGGTGGCGTCGGCGGCACGGGCGATGCCGAAGTCGATGACCCGCGGCCCGTCGGAGGCCAGCAACACATTGGACGGCTTGAGGTCCCGGTGCACGATCCCGGCCCCGTGGATGGCCTGCAAGGCCTCGGCGATGCCCGCCGTCAGCCACAGCACCGCCGTCTCGGGCAGCGGCCCGCGCCGGGCGACCGCCTCCGTGAGGGAGGGGCCCGGCACGTACAGCGTGGCCAGCCAGGGCGGCACGGCCTCCGGGTCGGCGTCGATCAGTTCGGCGGTGTACGCGCCCTTCACCGTCCGCGCCGCCCCGACCTCCCGCGCGAAGCGCCGCCGGAAGGTGGGGTCGTCGGCCAGCTCCGCCCGCACGACCTTGACCGCCACCGGCCGGCCCCCGTGGGTGTGCGCGAGGTACACCCGCCCCATCCCACCCGCGCCCAGCCGGGCGGCGAGCCGGTACTCCCCCACGGTGCACGGATCGTCGTCCTGCAACGGCTGGAACGCCTCGGCCGTGTCCGTCATCGGTTCCCTCCCCCGTTGTCCCGATGAGTGGATCAGCCTACGAGGAAGCCCCACGGGGCGAGCGGGCGGCAGCGGGCGGGAGTCGGGACAACGCGCCGTCCCGGGTGCGGTGTTGGGCCCGGCGGGGTGGTGGACGGGCGGAGCCGCCCACCACGGTTCACGGCATCCGACGCCCCTTCTGCGCCGCCTTCCGCTCGTATCCCTTGGTCTCCCACCATTCCTCCAACAGGCTGTGGACCAAGGACACGAGCATGGTGAGCCGGTCGGGTTCGGGCGCGGGAGAAGTGAGCACCCAGTCAGGTGTGCTCGCAGTGCGGCGTCAAGGACGGCCCCAAGCCGCTGAACGTCCGCGTGTGGACGTGTCAGGCGTGCGGGTCGGTCCTGGACCGGGACATCAACGCGGCGGTCAACGTCGCCAAGGCCGCCGGACTGGCGGTATCAGCCTGTGGAGCGCAGGTAGGACCGGGACTCCTCCCGGCACCGCGCAGCGAAGCAGGAAGCCACCCGACACCGCAGCCTTCAACGGCGCGGTAGGCGGGAATCGCCGTCCTTCAGGGCGGCGAGGATGTCAAGGCATGCGCTCGGCGCGGTCCCTCCTCCGGCGCCGCGGGCCCACCTGGGTGCGGACCGCGCCCATGCTCGCCGCGATGACCAGGGCGATGGCGGCGGCCTCGGTCATGCTGAGGGCCTGGCTGAGGACGAGGAAGCCCGCCAGGGCCGCGATCGCGGGTTCCAGGCTCATCAGGATGGCGAACGTGGAGGCGGGCAGCCTGCGCAGGGCGAGGAGTTCCAGGGTGTAGGGCAGCACGGAGGACAGCACGGCGACCGCCGCGCCCAGCGCGAACGTCGTCGGCTCGATCAGTCTGGTCCCGGCCTCCATGATGCCCAGCGGCAGGAACAGCACCGCCGCCACGCCCATCGCGAGCGCCAGCCCGTCCGCCTGCGGGAAGCGGCGGCCGGTCCGCGCGCTGAACACGATGTAGGCGGCCCACATGACGCCCGCCGCCAGGGCGAAGGCCACGCCGAGCGGATCGAGGCGGTCGAACCCCCCGCCGCCCAGCAGGAAGACGCCGGCGAGGGCCAGCCCGGCCCAGAGGAAGTTGATCGCGCGCCGGGACGCCAGGACGGACAGGGCCAGCGGGCCGAGCACCTCCAGGGTGACGGCCGGGCCGAGCGGGATGCGCGCCACCGACTGGTAGAAGAGGCCGTTCATCGCGGCCATGGCGATGCCGAAGACGACCACCGTGGTCCAGTCGGCCCGGGAGTGCCCGCGCAGCCGCGGCCGGCACACCGCGAGCAGCACCACGGCGGCCACCAGCAGCCGCAGTGACACCACCCCGAGGGCGCCCGCCCTCGGCATCAGCGTCACCGCGAGGGCACCGCCGAACTGGACGGAGATCCCGCCGGCGAGGACCAGCCCCACCGGCCCCAGCGAGCCCCGCCCGCCCGAACCGCCCTCCGGAGCGGCCGGGACGCCGCCCGTCGCGGGGACGGCGGCCTGGGTGGAGGGGGTGACGGGGCTGGGCGTGGACACAGGACCTTCCTGGGGAGGCGGGGCGCGGGGCGGGGTGTTCAGGGCGGGGGGCGTGCACCGGAATGCACCACCCGCTCCAGGGTAATGTCCCCCGTACAGGACCGTAAGGCATGTACGTACCTGACAATGCGGCTCGCGGACCGCCCCGGTCAACCCTCTCCGGCCCGCGGTCCACACGCCGCACCCGGCCCGTCGCCCCGTCGGCGCGAGGGGACCGGTACGGTTCCCAGCGGCGATGCCCCGCCCCCGCTCCGTCACCACTGACTCCGAGGTCCCGTGCGACGACTTGTCACCCGCGTCTGGCGACTCCTGCGCCCCTTCCAGAGCCGCATCATGTGGCTCCTGCACGCCAAGTTCGTCGTCGGCGTGACCGGTGTGGTGCGCGACGACGAGGGGCGGGTGCTGCTGCTCCGGCACCGGATGTGGCCGCCGGGCCGGCAGTGGGGTCTGCCCAGCGGGTTCGCCCGCAAGGGCGAGGACTTCCGGCAGACCGTGGTCCGGGAGGTCAAGGAGGAGACCGGCCTGGACGTCGAGGTGGGTCCCCTGGTCATGCTGAACAGCGGCCTGCGCACCCGTATGGAGGTGGCCTACGAGGCCCGGCTGCTCGGCGGTGAGCTGCGCCTGGACCCGTTCGAGATCCTGGAGGCCCGCTGGTGTCTCCCGGACGAGCTCCCCCACGAGGTCCAGCCGGTGTGCCACCCGCTGGTCCGGGGCGAGACGACGCCGTAGGGCGGGAGCGGTTCCGCGGCGCCGTCCGTCAGGCGCGGGAGGCGGGTCCGTCGGCCGCGGGCGGTTCCTTCCGCTCGGTGACGAAGGAGCCGAGGCCGGGCTCCGTGTATGTCAGCCCCTCTTCCCTCAGTGCGCGCAGCACCTTGTGCGCCGTCGCGTTGGCGATCCCGAACTCCGCGGTGAGCTGCACGACGGAGGGGACGCGCGTGCGCGGCGGGTAGGTGCCGTCGGCGATACGGCCGCGCACCACCTCGGCGACCTGGCGCCAGCGGGGGATGTCGGGAACGAACTCGATCACCGATTCAGGATGAGCATACTTAGCGCGGTACGCGATACAGGGGATGCCTAGCATGCCTAGAATGCCTTGTGTCGCGTGCCGATCCTCATGCTCGCCGGCGCGGACGTCCACCGACCCCGTTCCCCCACCGGAGCCGAGACATGAACGACCTTCCCGTCGCCGCCCCCTTCCCCGCCGGGACGGCCCGATGAACACGCCCGAGCCCCGCCTGCTCCCCTGGTCCGGTGTCGACGGCAGGCCGTGCTACCTGATCGCGGACGACGGCGGCGAGGGGCCGGTCTCCCGGCTCGCCGACACCACGGAGACGGTCCAGCTCGGCATGGGGGCCGAGGTCCTCGCCCACGCACGGGCGCTGATCCCCGACGCGCTGCCCGGCGAACTGCGGCACCTCGCCGAGTGCCTGACCGTGGCCCTCGCGGACGCGCTGCGGGTGGCGGAGAGCAGGGGGCGGCGGCTACGGCGGCTCACCTGAGCGCTGTCCGGACACCTGCACCGCCGGTGCTCACGTATCGCCGCCCAACGCCTCCGCCAGGACCTCCGCGAGGTGCCGGCCCCGCACGCCCGCGAGCTGCTCCAGCTGGGTGCGGCAGGAGAAGCCGTCGGCCAGGACCACCGTGCCGTCCGGGGCGTCCCGGACGGCGGGCAGCAGGTGTTCCTCCGCGCAGGCCGTGGAGACCTCGTAGTGGCCCTTCTCGAAGCCGAAGTTGCCCGCCAGGCCGCAGCAGCCGCCGGACAGGTCGCCGGTGAGACCGGCGGCGTGCCGGAGGCGGCGGTCGGGGGCGTCTCCGAGGACCGCGTGCTGGTGGCAGTGGGTCTGGCCGGTGACGGGGCGGTCCAGGGCGGGCGGGGTCCAGCCCGGGGCGTACTGCTCCAGCGTCTCCGCGAAGGTCCGGACCCGGGAGGCCAGCCGGGCGGCCCGGGGGTCGTCGTGGAGCAGTTCGGGGGCGTCCGTGCGCAGGGCCGCCGCGCAGCTGGGTTCCAGGACGACGAGCGGGGCGTCGGTGTCGAGCACGGGTTCCAGCAGGTCCAGCGTGCGGCGCAGCACGGCGCGGGCCCGGTCGAGCTGCCCGGTGGACACGTAGGTCAGGCCGCAGCAGACCCGTCCGCGGCGGGCGGTGAGCAGGGACAGGGCCGACCGCGAGCGGGCGTCCCCGACCGGGCGGCGGCCCCGGCGCAGGGTCGGGGGCAGGGCCACCCGCAGGCCCGCCGCCTCCAGCACCCGGACGGCGGCCCGGCCCACCGAGGGCGACAGGTGCTCCGTGAACGTGTCCGGCCAGAGGACCACCAGCGTCCCCGCGCCCGCCCCCTCGGCGCCCACCGCGGAACCGCCGGCCACCGCGGAACCACCGGTCACCGCAGCACCGCCGGTCACCGCGGAACCGCCGGCCACCGCAGCACCGCCGGTCACCGCGGCACCGTCCGCCGCTGAACCACCGGTCACCGAAGCGCCGTCGGCGACCGCAACACCGTCCGTCGCCGAAGCGCCGGCCGCCGCCGCGCCTGCCGTCCCCGCCGTGCCGCCGGGCGTCCCTCGCGTCCGCCACCACCGCGTGAACGGGCGGTCCGCCACCCGGGGGATCTCCCGCTCCCCCGCGATCCCGCCGAGCCGTTTCGCCACGCGCGCGAGCGGGCCCACCGAGGCGAGGGCGTTGACGAGCGCCGCCGACCGCGTCCGCGCCACCCAGCCGAGCCACACCGGCAGCCGGCCCATCGCGTAGTGCGCGGCGGGACGGCGCCGGCCGGCGTAGTGGTGGTGCAGGAACTCCGCCTTGTAGGTGGCCATGTCGACGCCCACCGGGCAGTCGGAGCGGCAGCCCTTGCAGGACAGGCACAGGTCGAGGGCGTCCCGCACCTCCGTCGAGCGCCAGCCGTCCGTCACCAGCTCACCGGCGAGCATCTCGTGCAGCAGCCGGGCGCGCCCGCGCGTGGAGTGCTCCTCCTCACCGGTCGCCCGGAACGACGGGCACATCACCGACGGCCCCGACGCCGCCGTCGTACGGCACTTGGCGACGCCCACGCAGCGGCGGACCGCGGCCGAGAAGTCGCCGCCGTCGGCCGGGTAGCCGAACGCCACGTCCACCGGCTCCCGGGGCAGGACGGCGAACCGGAGGTCCGCGTCCAGGGGCGCCGGGTCCACCAGCATGCCCGGGTTGAGCAGTCCGTCCGGGTCCCAGACGCCCTTGACCCGCTCGAACAGGGCGACCGTCTCCGCCCCGTACATGCGCGGCAGCAGCTCGGCCCGCGCCTGCCCGTCGCCGTGCTCCCCGGACAGCGAACCGCCGTGGGCGACGACCAGGTCGGCCAGTTCCTCGGAGAAGCGGCGGAAGCGGGCGACACCCGGCCCGGTCAGCAGGTCGAAGTCGATCCGGACGTGGATGCAGCCGTCCCCGAAGTGCCCGTAGGGGGCACCCCGCAGACCGTGGGCGGCGAGCAGGCCCCGGAAGTCGCGCAGGTACGCGCCCAGCCGGGCGGGCGGCACCGCGCAGTCCTCCCAGCCGGGCCACGCCTCCGTGCCGTCCGGCATCCGGGTCGCGGTGCCGCTCGCGTCCTCGCGGATCCGCCACAGGGTGCGCTGCCGCGCCGGGTCGGTCACGACTACGGCGTCCAGGGCGTCGGCCGCCCGGACCACCGCCTCCGCCCGCGCGCGGGCCTGGGCATCCGTGTCGCCGCCGGTCTCCACGAACAGCCAAGCACCGCCGCGCGGCAGGTCCACGGCCGCCGGCACCAGGTCGGCCGCCATGCCCTCCACGGTCAGCGGCCCGTACGGCAGCAGACCCGCCGCCGCCTCGGCGGCGCCGCTCTCGTCGGCGTACCCGAGCACGGCGAGCGCCCGGGCGCGCGGGGCGGGGACCAGGTCCACCACCGCCTCCGTCAGGAGGGCCAGCGTGCCCTCCGACCCGCAGAGGGAGCGGGCGACGTCACCGCCGTTCTCGGGCAGCAGCGCGTCCAGCGCGTAACCGGAGATGCGGCGGGGCAGGTCGGGGAACCCGGTGCGCAGCCGGGCCAGTTCGCCGTCGACGAGCCGTCGCAGGCCCGCCGGGGCACCCGCCCAGTCCCGGCCGGCGTCCAGCCGCTCGCCGCGCGCGGTCACCACCGACAGCTCGCGGACGTTGTCGGCGGTGGTGCCCCAGGCCACCGAATGGGAGCCGCAGGAGTTGTTGCCGATCATGCCGCCGAGCGTGCAGCGGCCGTGCGTGGACGGGTCCGGCCCGAACCGCAGCCCGTGCGGGGCGGCGGCCTCCTGGAGCCGGTCCAGCACCAGTCCGGGCTGGACGACGGCGGTACGGGCGCGCGGGTCGAGGGAGAGCAGCCGGTTCATGTGCCGGGTGAAGTCCAGCACCACCCCGGTACCGGTCGCCTGCCCCGCGATCGACGTGCCGCCGCCGCGCGCCACCACCGGGACGCCGCGCTCCCGGCAGACCTCCAGGACGGCCGCCACGTCGTCGGCGTCCCGGGGCGCGACCACGCCCAACGGCACCCGGCGGTAGTTGGAGGCGTCCATGGTGGTCAGGGCCCGTGCGGTCGTCCCGAAGTCCACCTCACCGGCCACCGCCGAGCGCAGCGCGGCCCGCAACTCCCGGGAGTCCGCGGAGCCACGGGGAGCGCCCGCCGCCCCGGCGCCGCCCCGGCCGCGCTGCCCGCCCGGGCCGCCGGTCCGGGGCGGGGCACCGGTGCCGCCTTGTCCGCCCTGGTCGCCGGCCCCGCCCGGGCCACCGACGTCACCCCGCCCACGGCCGCCGGTCCCGCCCGGCCCCTGGGCCCCACCTTGTCCGCCGGTACCGCCCGGCCTGCCGGTGCCGCCCCGGCCGCCGGTCCCGCGCGGCCTGCCGGTGCCGCCCCGGCCGCCCCGGCCGCCGGTCCGGTCCGGCCCACCGGTCCCACCGTTTCCGACCGGCCCCTGGGGCCCGCCTTGTCCGCCGGTACCGCCGGTCCCGCCCGGCCTGCCGGTGCCGCCCCGGCCGCCCCGGCCGCCGGTCCGGTCCGGCCCACCGGTCCCACCGTTCCCGACCGGCCCCTGGGGCCCGCCTTGTCCGCCGGTACCGCCGGTCCCGCCCGGCCTGCCGGTGCCGCCCCGGCCGCCGGTCCCGCGCGGCTCGTTCGTCCCGTCCGTCCCGTCCGTGGTGCCCGTCATGGTCTCAGCATGCCCCGGCCCGGCGGATCGGCCCCAGACCCTCGGGTGCGGGGTCCGGCCGGGGCGCCCGGTCCTCCCCCGGCGCGCCCCCTCCCGCCGTCACGGGAGGGTCAGCCTCCGGCCGGCGTACGGGGGTCCGGCTCCCGCTGCGTCACAGGGCCCTCCCCCGGCTCGTCCGCCGGCCCCGGGGCGCCCACCGCTCACCTGCCCTCCCACAGGAATGCCCCGCGCACCCACCCCGCCGCCGCCACCAGCACCAGCACCAGCACCAGCACCAGCACCAGCACCAGCCTGGGACGGCCCCCGCAGCCAGTCACCCCCGGGGCGACCCGCGCTGCCGGCCGGGGGCCGGGGGCAGCCCCGCCGAGCCGCGCCACCGCACCCGGCTCACCCGCGCCGCCGCCCGGCTCACCCGCGCCGCCGAGGTGCGGCTTCCGCTCCCGGTGGGCCGTCCGCCCGGCCGCCGGTCCGGAGCCCACCGCCTCCCCGCGCCTTCCGGCCACGGCCCCGAGCACGGTGGCCGAATTCCGCCGCCATCCGTTTCCGCCCGGGGATCCACCCCGGGAACTGGAAGGGATACTTCCCAAAGCGATCACGAACTCCCATATAGTGACCGCGAGTTGTGCGCACCCTCGTCACTCTCGCCCCAGACGCGACCCCAAAACGACATGGGCGGAACGACACCGGTGCCCGCGCGGGCCACGGCCGAGCGCGGTGACCCCCGGCACGCACACCCGCGGACCAGCCCGAGGACCCGACCGAGGACCTGATTGATGACCTCTCCCCTGCTCCCCGGCGACCGCCCCACCCCACGTGCCCTGCTGCCGATCCCCCTGCTGACCGCGGCCCTCGCCGCACTCGGGACCGTCGCCGCCGTCCTGCCGGCACCGGCGCCGGCCCGGGTCGCCGTCGGGTGGACCGCGGCGATCGCCGGCCTGCTGCTGTGCGCGGCCGCGACGGTCGCCGCGCACGCCGTGCTGACGGCACGCGCGGCCCGCGGACGGCTGGAGACCGTCAGCCAGGACGTCGGACGGCTGCTGCAGGAACGCGCCCGGGTGGCGGAGGACGCCCGCCGCCAGCACGAGCGGCTCACCGGCGAACTCAACCGCGAGCGGGCCCGGTTGTCCGCCGAGCTGGACCAGGAGCGCGCCCACCTGGCGGAGACCCTGACCGCGGAACGCGACCGGCTGAGCGAACACCACGCCGCCCAGACCGCCCAGTTGACGCTCCAGCACGCCGAGGAGAAGGCCGGCCTCACCGAGGCCCACACCGCCGAGATCGAGCGGCTCACCACCGAGCACACTGAGAAACTGCGCCTCATCACCGAGGAACACGCCGCCCACACGGCCCGGTTGACCCGCGACCGGGACGAGGAGCGGGCCGGCTGGGCCGACGAGCGGAACCGCCTCACCGAGGAGAGCGAGCGGCTCCGCGAGGAGAACACCCGGCTGGCGCGGGACCTGCGCGAGGCCAACAGCGCCCGCGCCGCCGCCGTCTCGGCCACCGCGAACACCGCCGGCCGGATGCAGGCGCTGGCCACCGGCATGCTCGCGGACCTGCGCGCCATGGAGGAGAAGCACCAGGACGAGGAGGTGCTGGCCGACCTGCTCCACCTCGACCACCGCACCGCCCAGGCGGGCCGCCTCGCCGACTCCGTCGCCGTCCTGACCGGCGCCCGCTCCGGACGCCGCTGGGCCCGGCCCATCGGCATGGAGTCGATCCTGCGCGGCGCCATGGGGCGCATCAGCGGCTACCAGCGGGTCCGCGTCCACTCCACCAGCGACACCGCCGTCGCCGGGCACGCCGCCGAGGGCGTCATGCACGCCCTCGCCGAACTCCTCGACAACGCCGCGAACTTCTCGCCGCCGACCGCCGAGGTGCACGTCTACGTGGAGGAGGTCCCGGCGGGCGTCATCGTCTCCGTCGAGGACAGCGGGCTCGTCATGGGCGAGTCCCAGCTCCGCCGCGCCGAACGCGCGGTCTCCGGCGAGTCCGCCGAACTCGGCGGCCTGACCGGCACCCGGCTGGGCCTCGCCGTGGTGGGCCGGCTGGCCCGGCGGTACGGCCTGCGGGTCTCCTACCGTCCCTCGGCCCGCGGCGGCACCGGCGTGCTGATGCTCGTCCCCCAGGACATCCTCGTACCGCCGGAGTCGGCCTCGGCCGCCGGCACCCCGCAGACCGCGGCCGGAGCGCCGTCCGCCGCCCCGTCCGCCGTCTCGCCCTCGACCGCGTCCTCGACCGCGTCCTCCGCACCCTTCTCCGCCGCCATCGCGCGGACGGCGCCGGCCGCCGCGGAGCCGTCCCTCCCCTCCCGGACGGCCCCCGGCGGGGAGCCGGAGCCCCGTCACGGCACCGCCGCCCGGTCCGACGCCGACCACCGTGCCCGCGAGGGGACGGCACCCGACCGGACGGCGCGCAACGGCACGGCCCTTCCCGCGCCCCGCACCCCGTCCGGCGCCACGGCGCCCCCGGCGCCGTCCTCCTCCACGGCGGGCCGCGCCGGGGCCTTCGAGTCGGCCTCCGAGCCGCTGCAGTCCCACGGCTCCCCGGCCGACGCCACCCCGGCCACCGGCGCCCCCGCTGCCGACCCGGGCGCCGACGCGCCCGCACCGCTCACGCTGCCGCGCCGCCGTCGGGGCCGCACCCTCGCGGCGGCCGAGCGCACCCGGCAGGACACCGCCCCCGCCCCGCGTCCCGCGCCCACCGCCGAGGAGACCCGGGCCCGCACCGCCCGCTTCCACTCCTTCCGCCAGGCCGTCCGCACCGTCGCGGAGGAGACGGCCCCGGGCCAGGACGCGACCCTCCCGAACCCGGACGACACCCTCCCGGGCCCGGACGACACCCTCCCGGGCCCGGACGCGAACCCTCCGAGCCCGGACGCGACACCCCGGCCCGACGCGACACCCCAGGCGGACGGGACGTCCCGAGCAGGGGAGGACACCACCACCGGCACGGCCGCCTCCACGGCCACCGCCCCCTCCGCCGGCACGTCCACAGCCGAAACCGGCACCGACGCCCCGCCCCCGGCCCCCGGCACCGACACCGACACCCGCGAGGCCACCGAAACCTCCGAAGCCACCACGGCCATAGGAGCCCCCGGAACCCCCGGGCCCCCCGGAACAACCCCCGAGGCCACCCGGACCCCCCGGACGACCGACCACCCCGCAGCAACCCCCCGCATCCCGGAAGGCGACACGACCACATGACCGGCACGACGACCGCCGACGACAAGCTCACCTGGCTGATCGAGGGCCTGCTGGAGCGCACGCCGGGCGCGCGGCACGCGCTCGTGCTGTCCCGGGACGGCCTGAAACTGTGCCGCACCCCGGAGCTCTCCGCCGACCAGGCCGACCAGCTCGCCGCCATCGCCGCGGGCATCCAGTCCCTGTCCCACGGTGCCTCCGTCGAGTTCGGCGACGGCAGCGGCGGCGTGCGCTCGGCGATGACCGAGTTCTACGGCGGGGTGCTGTTCATCGTCGAGGCGGGCGAGGGCGCGCACCTGGCCGTCGTCACCGCCGAGGACGCGGACGCCGGGCTCGTCGGCCACAACATGAGCGAGCTCGTGGAACAGCTCGGCGAGCACCTGACCGCCCAGCCCCGGACCTCATGAGCAGGCCGGGCAGGGACGACGCGCCGGACCGGCTCTACACGCTCACCCAGGGGCGCAGCCGGTCCGGCCCCGACAACCCCTTCGACCTGGTGACCCTCGTCGTCGCCGAGTGCGACCCGACGCCCGGCATGCAGTCCGAGCACGCGGAGATCCTGCGGCTGACCGAACGCCCCACGGCGGTGGTGGAGATCGCCGCCGTGCTGAAGCTGCCGGTGAGCATCACGCGCATCCTGCTGTCCGACCTGCTCGCCGCAGGCCGGGTCAGCGCCCGGCACCCGCGCAGAACCGCCGTTCCCGACCCCGACATCCTGGAGCAGGTGCTCGTTGGACTCCGCAACCTCTGACCCGCGCCCCACGGACGGGGCCCGCACACCGCTCGGCTCGTCGGCCGACAACGGCCTCAAGATCGTCGTCGTGGGCGGCTTCGGCGCCGGGAAGACCACCATGGTCCGCTCGGTCAGCGAGATCCGTCCCCTCAACACCGAGGAGACGATGACCCAGGCGGGCGAGGCCGTCGACGACGTCAGCGGGGTGCGCGGCAAGACCGCGACCACCGTCGCCTTCGACTTCGGCCGCATCACGCTCGACGCGCGCAACGTGCTGTACCTGTTCGGCGCGCCCGGCCAGGAACGCTTCTGGTTCCTGTGGGACCGGCTGTTCTCCGGCACGCTGGGCGCGGTCGTCCTCGTCGACACCCGGCGCATCGACGACTCCTGGTACGCCATCGACCGGCTGGAGAAGCACGGCACGCCGTTCATCGTGGCCTGCAACGACTTCGGCGGCCCCACCTTCACCCCGCAGCAGATCCGCGAGGCGCTGGACCTCGACCCGCACGTGCCGCTGGTCAACTGCGACGCGCGGTCCCGGGAGTCCAGCAAGATCGTGCTGATCACGCTGGTGGAGCACATCCAGGCCCGGTACGCCTCCCCCTCCCGCGACTCCCGTCAGGAGCTGGTGTGAGCCCCGCCCCCCATTCCGCCCCGCACCCCGATCCCGTCCGCCTGAGCGGCCCCCTGCTCCAGGACGACCCGGCCAGGGTGTACCGGGAGATGCGGCGCGCCCACGGCAGCGTCGTCCCCGTCCTGCTCGACGGCGACATACCGGCCTGGCTGGTGCTCGGCTACCGCGAACTGCACCAGATCACCGGCGACCCGGTGCTGTTCAGCCGCGACTCCGACCTGTGGAGCCAGTGGGTCAACATCCCCGACGACTGGCCGCTGCTGCCGATGATCGGCCGCAAGCAGCCGTCGATCCTCTACACGGTCGGCGAACGGCACCGGCAGCGCGCCGGGATGATGACCGCCGCGCTGGAGGCCGTTGACCCGTTCGAACTGCGGCGCTCCGCCGAGAAGTTCGCCGACGAACTGATCGACGGCATCTGCCCCGAGGGCCGCGCGGACATCATCGCCGAGTACGCGATGCTGCTCCCGGTGCGGGTCCTGACCCGCCTCTACGGCTTCACCGACGACCAGGGCCCGGCCCTGGTCACCGCCCTCAACGACATGATCGACGGGCGGGAGCGGGCCATCGCCGGGCAGACCCACCTGTTCACGTCGATGACGGAGCTGGTGGCGCTGCGCCGGGAGCGGCCCGCCGACGACGTGGTGACCCGGATGCTCGCCGACACCTCCGGGTTCACCGACGAGGAGATCGTCCAGGACCTGATGGTGATGATGGCGGCCGGGCACCAGCCCACCGCCGACTGGATCGGCAACTCGCTGCACCTCATGCTCACCGACAGCCGGTTCGCGGCCTCCCTGTTCGGCGGCCGCAACAGCATCGCCGAGGCGATGAACGAGGTGCTGTGGGAGGACACCCCCACCCAGAACGTGGCCGGGCGCTGGGCGTCCCGCGACACCCAGCTGGGCGGGCGCCGCATCCGGGCCGGCGACATGCTGCTGCTGGGCCTGCAGGGCGCCAACGCCGACCCGCAGGTGCGCACCGACGGCTCCGCGCTGACCGGCGGCAACGGCGCCCACTTCTCCTTCGGCCACGGCGAACACCGCTGCCCCTTCCCGGCGCAGGAGATCGCCGAGGTGATCGCGCGCACCGGCATCGAGGTCGTCCTCGACCGGCTGCCGGACATCGACCTCGCGGTGCCGGCCGCCTCGCTCTCCCGCCGCCCGTCGCCCTGGCTGCGCGGGCTGTCGGAACTTCCGGTCACCTTCACTCCCACCCCCGCCCTTGGAGGAACGCCCGCATGACGGCCGCCACGGACCCGACCGCACCGCGCGCCACCGCCCCGCACCCGGCGGCGGGCACGGACCGCATCCACCTCGACCCCTTCGTCTCCGACCTGGACGGGGAGAGCGCCGCGCTGCGGGCGGCCGGGCCGCTGGCCGCGGTGACGCTGCCGGGCGGCGTGGACGTGTGGGCGGTCACCCACCACGCCGAGGCGAAGAAGCTGCTGACCGACCCGCGGCTGGTGAAGGACATCAACGTCTGGGGTGCCTGGCAGCGCGGCGAGATAGCCCCCGACTGGCCGCTGATCGGCCTGGCCAACCCGCCCCGCTCCATGCTGACCGTCGACGGCGCCGACCACCGCCGACTGCGCACCCTGGTCGCGCAGGCGCTCACGCCCCGCCGGGTCGAGCACATGCGGGAACGCATCACCGAGCTGACGGACTCGCTGCTCGACCGGGTGGCCGCCGAGCCGGGCGACACCGTGGACCTGAAGGCGCTGTTCGCGTACCCGCTGCCGATGTACGTCATCGCCGACCTGATGGGCCTGCCGGAGGAACGGCTGCCGCGGCTCAAGGTGTTGTTCGAGAAGTTCTTCTCCACGCAGACCCCGCCGGAGGAGGTCGTCGCCACGCTCACCGAGCTGGCCGCGATCATGGCCGAGACGGTCGCGCACAAGCGGGAGAACCCGGGCAACGACCTGACGTCCGCACTGGTGCAGGCGTCGGAGGGCGGCGACCGGCTCACCGACGAGGAGATCGTCTCCACGCTCCAGCTGATGGTGGCCGCCGGACACGAGACGACGATCTCCCTGATCGTCAACGCGGTGGTCAACCTCTCCACCCACCCCGAGCAGCGGGAGCTGGTGCTGTCCGGGAAGGCCGAGTGGCCGGCGGTGATCGAGGAGACGCTGCGCTGGTCCACGCCCACCTCGCACGTCCTGATCCGGTTCGCCACCGAGGACGTGCCCGTCGGCGACAAGGTGCTGCCCGCCGGGGACGCGCTGATCGTGTCGTACGCGGCGATCGGCCGCGACGAGCAGGCGCACGGTCCGACGGCCGGTGAGTTCGACATCACCCGGGAGACCGCCGGCCGGCACATCTCCTTCGGCCACGGCCCGCACGTCTGCCCCGGCGCCGCCCTGTCCCGGCTGGAGGCCGGCGTGGCGCTCCCGGCGCTCTACGCCCGCTTCCCCGGCCTCGACCTGGCCGTTCCGGCCGGCGAGCTGCGCAACAAGCCGGTCGTCACGCAGAACGACCTGTACGAGCTGCCGGTGCGCCTCGGCACCTGACGCCCGGGACGGCCGGTGGACCGCACGGTCCGCCGGCCGTCTCAGCGGACGGACGAAACGCGCCGCGCCCCTCCGTCAGCCGCTAGGCTCCCCTTTCGTGGCTGAGATCCAGATTCCCGCTGACATCAAGCCCGCCGACGGACGTTTCGGCGCGGGTCCCTCCAAGGTGCGGACGGAGGCGCTGGACGCCCTGGCCGCGACCGGCACGTCCCTGCTCGGCACCTCCCACCGCCAGGCCCCGGTGAAGAACCTGGTCGGCAGCGTGCGCGAGGGCATCCGCGAGCTGTTCCAGCTCCCCGAGGGCTACGAGGTCGTCCTCGGCAACGGCGGCTCCACCGCCTTCTGGGACATCGCGACCCACGGCCTGATCGAGAACAGGTCGCAGCACCTCACCTTCGGCGAGTTCAGCTCCAAGTTCGCCAAGGCGGCCAAGCAGGCCCCCTGGCTCGCCGACCCGGACGTCATCGCCGCCGACCCCGGCACCCACCCCGAGGCGGCCGCCGCCGCCGGTGTCGACGTCTACGCCTTCACCCACAACGAGACCTCCACCGGCGTGGCCATGCCGATCAAGCGGCCGGCCGGTGCCGACGAGGGCGCGCTCGTCCTGGTCGACGCCACGTCCGGCGCGGGCGGCCTGCCCGTCGACATCGCCGAGACCGACGTCTACTACTTCGCCCCGCAGAAGTCCTTCGCCTCCGACGGCGGCCTGTGGATCGGCGTGTTCTCCCCGGCCGCCGTCGAGCGCGCCGAGCGGATCCACGCGAGCGGCCGCCACATCCCGGAGTTCTTCTCCCTGCCCACGGCGATCGACAACTCCCGCAAGAACCAGACGTACAACACCCCGGCCCTGGCCACCCTGTTCCTGCTGAACCAGCAGCTGGAGTGGCTCAACGGCCAGGGCGGCCTGGACTGGGCGGTCCGCCGCACCGCCACCTCCGCCCGCACCCTGTACGGCTGGGCCGAGGACATCAAGTACGCCAACCCGTTCGTCACCGACCCGGCCAAGCGCTCCCAGGTCATCGGCACGATCGACTTCACCGACGAGGTCGACGCCGCCGCCGTCGCCAAGGTGCTGCGCGCCAACGGCGTCGTCGACACCGAGCCCTACCGCAAGCTGGGCCGCAACCAGCTCCGGGTGGCGATGTTCCCGGCGATCGACCCGGCCGACGTCGAGGCGCTCACCAAGTGCGTCGACCACGTCATCGAGAAGCTGTAGCCGCACCGCCGTCATGAGGGGCGCCCGGCCGGACGGCCGGGCGCCCCTCGTTTCACCGGCCGAGCCGCTGGAACCTCCGCACCGCGAGCGGCAGGAAGACCAGCGTCAGCACCAGCGGCCACACACCCGCCATGAGCAGCGCGTGCTGCTCGATCCAGGAGTCACCGACGGCGGCCGGTGTGCCGAACAGGTCACGGGCGGCGACGGCCGTCGCCGAGATCGGGTTCCAGGCGGCCACCACCCCCAGCCAGTCGGGCATCAGCTGCGGGGCGACGAAGACACTGGAGATCATCGTGACGGGGAAAGCCACCGCGAACAGGCCACCCGCCGCTTCCGGGTTGGGCACGAGCAGCCCCAGCCAGACCCCGGCCCAGATCAGCGCGAACCGGAGCCACAGCAGCAGGCCGAACGCCGCCACGAAGCCCCAGCCGGTCTCCGGACGCCAGCCCATGGCCAGCGCGGTCAGCATCATGATGCCCAACTCGGCGCAGGCGACGGCAAGATCGGTCACGCCCCGCCCGGCAACCACGGCGGACGGGGCCATCGGCATCGAACGGAACCGGTCGATGACGCCCTTGGTGGAGTCGTACACCACGATGGTCGCCGTGTTGACGAACCCGAACGCCATCGTCATCACGAACATCCCCGGCATCAGGAAGTCGGTGTAGTTCCCGCCGCCGGGCACCTTCATGGCGCTGCCGAAGACGTAGCCGTACAGCAGCACCGACATGATCGGGAAGCCCAGCTGCCAGGCGATGTTGGCGGGCTGACGCGTGTAGTGGGTGAGCCCGCGGCGGACGATGTTCCAGCAGTCGGCGACGGCCCAGTACGCGCGGCCGTGCCCGGCCTGCGCGGTCGGCTGCAGGGTGCTCATGCCGCCGCCTCCTCGTCCTGGCCGCCCGTCCCGTGCCCCGTGAGGCGCAGGAACACGTCGTCGAGGCTGGGCCTGCGCAGCCCGATGTCCTCGACCGGCACGCCCTCGTCCTGGAGGGTGCGGACCACCTCGGTCAGGGCCCCGACCCGGTCGGTGACGGCGGCGTGGACGCGCGCCTGTGCCGTGTCCGTCTCCGGTTCCCCCTCGGCGACCCGCGCAACGATCTTCATCACCCGGGGGAGGTCGGCGCGTTCGGCGACCACGACCTCGACACGGTCGCCGCCGACGAGGTTCTTCAGACCCTCCGGACTGTCGTCGGCGATGGCCCTGCCCCGGTCGATGACCGTGACGCGGGAGGCCAGCCGGTCGGCCTCCTCCAGGTACTGCGTGGTCAGCAGCACCGTCGTGCCGCCCGCCACCAGGCTTCTGACGGGCTCCCAGACCTCGCCCCGGCTGCGCGGGTCGAGCCCGGTGGTGGGCTCGTCCAGGAACAGCACCGCCGGGGCCAGGATCATCGAGGCGGCCAGGTCGAGACGGCGCCGCATGCCGCCGCTGTACTCGCCGGCCCCCTTGTCGGCCGCGTCGGTCAGATCGAACTGCTCCAGCAGCTCGGCCGCCCGTGCACGGGCCCGGGCGCCGCCCAGGTGGAACAGCCGGCCGAACATCTCCAGGTTCTGCCGTCCCGTGAGCACCTCGTCCACCGCCGCGTACTGCCCGGCTAGCCCCAAGGCCGTGAAGTTTGCGGCTGGGGCGTGTCGTCAAGGGCCTGCGGGCGCGAGGATTTCGATGCCGGTGGTGGCTTTGTAGCTGGTCCGGTCGATGCGGGGGCCTCGGGCCTGGTACTTGGAGATGGCGCGTTTGACGATGCGGGGGCTGACGCG
>NZ_JBWHZP010000002.1:0-452659 GCF_056323165.1 Streptomyces sp. 3-6 | reverse complement strand
AGGCCCGTCTCTGGGAACCCCGCCGCCTGCGGCTTCGCCTGTTCTCCGCGGCAGGACAGCTGGTGACCACCGGCCGCCGGCGGATCCTCCGCCTGGCCCGGCACTGGCCCTTCACCCGCCACATCACCGCCGCACTCGAACGGCTCGCACTCCTGCCGAACCCTGGCTGACCAGCAGATCCACCCGTCCCTACGACAGCCCTTCCCCACCCGGAGCAGTGGAACCCGGCGCCACCCCGAGACGACACTCGGGCACTCGCCCTGCCCCGCCTCAGCCCACAGCACGAAAACGGGCCGCCGACTCCGTCGGCGGCCCGTCACGAAACTTCGAGGCTAACCTCGCGCTTTCACGGGGCGAGTTGTCCGAGGCTTGATCAAATAAGCGGAGAGTGCTCCTGACCTGCAACGATGGGACTTGTCTAGGGTCCAGGTCGTAGCAATGAAAGAAGCACTCTCCAGGTGAAGAAGCGTATCGGGTCGTACCCGCGTGTCCGCACCAAGGGCAGCGGACGGGCGGTGGTCTCGCAGGCCGGGAGCGTGCTGCTGGTCGAGACCGTCCGCAAGTCTGGCCTTGACCAGGCGGTATCCGCGGCGCTGTCGCCGTGGCGGAAACCGCGGGCCGTGCACGACCCCGGGAAGGTCCTGCTGGATGTCGCGTTGGCGGTCGCGTTGGTCGGGGACTGCCTCGCGGATGTCGGCGTGCTGCGGGCGGAGCCTGCCGTGTTCGGGCCGGTCGCCTCCGACCCGACGGTCTCCCGCCTCGTCGATGCCCTCGCAGCCTCCGGTGAGAAGGCTCTGACAGCGATCCGTTCTGCCCGGGCCGAAGCACGCGGGCGGGTCTGGAAGCTGGCCGACAACCACGCGCCAGATGCGGGCGGGACGGTGACCGTGGACCTCGACGGGGTGCTGGTGGTTGCGCACTCCGACAAGGAGGACGCGGCGCCGACCTGGAAGCGGACCTGGGGGCATCATCCGTTGATGGCGTTCGTCGACCACGGGCAGGGCGGCACCGGGGAGCCGGTCGCCGGCCTGCTCAGGCCGGGCAACGCGGGATCGAACACCGCCGCCGACCACATCACCACCACCCAACTGGCCCTGGCCCAGCTGCCGAAGAATTACCGGCGCGGGCGGCAGACCCTGGTCCGCACGGACTCCGCGGGCGGCACCCACGACTTCGTGGCCTGGCTGGCCCGGCGGGGGCGGTGGCTGTCCTACTCGGTCGGCATGGTGATCACCGACGCGATCCACCAGCATGTCCTGAGGGTGCCGCCCTCGGCCTGGACACCGGCCGTCGAGGCGGACGGCGAGGTCCGGGACGGGGCATGGGTCGCCGAGCTCACCGGGGACGTCCTGGACGGCTGGCCGAAGGGCATGCGGCTGATCGTGAGGAAGGAACGACCGCATCCCGGAGCCCAGTTGAGGCTCACGGACGCGGACGGCATGCGGCTGACCTGTTTCGCGACCAATACCGCCGGCCGGCCGATCGCCGAACTCGAGCTGCGACACCGGCTGCGGGCCCGCGCGGAGGACCGCATCCGGGCCGCCCGGGCCACCGGCCTGCGGAATCTGCCCCTGCACCGGACCGCCCAGAACAAGGTCTGGCTGGAGATCGTGCAGATTGCTCTCGACCTGCTGGCCTGAACGCGTGCACCACCCTGAGCCCCGCTCCACGTGCCCGCGCCTCCCGGGCCGCTGCCTCCACCGCAGCGAGGCTCGACGCCGACCCGTCCACACCCACGACCACCAGACCACT
Source organism: Streptomyces sp. 3-6 (assembly GCF_056323165.1). Classification (NCBI taxonomy): domain Bacteria; kingdom Bacillati; phylum Actinomycetota; class Actinomycetes; order Kitasatosporales; family Streptomycetaceae; genus Streptomyces; species Streptomyces sp. 3-6. The sequence continues at coordinate 450,907 of NZ_JBWHZP010000002.1, read as the reverse complement.
CATCGTGCCTCCTCCGATCGAACGCCTTGGCTCTCCTCTCCAGCCCACCCCTGACACCACCTCGTTGTCACGGGGTCCACCGGCCACTGACAGGGCCGACCGGCCCTGTGCCGGCCGTACGGCACGCCGGCCCCTGGACACCACGGGTCGTGCCGTGCCCTGTTCGGCTCATGACGAAAGACCGCGAGGCCCGATGCGCGCGCGGAGCAGCCCGTAATGTTCTGACGGTGATGGAGCGGGCCTGTTCGGGAACGCGGAGAAACAGTCGGGAGCTACGCACCGCGGGATCGAGGACCGCGAGAAGCGGTGGGCCCTCCCCATTGCCCGGGCTGCGGCGCGACGATGGGGAGGGCCGGCCCGAGCAGAGGACGGCTCGTCGGTCGTGACCCGGAGCAATCCGGTTCTTTTCATCACCCCACGCGTTCCCACCCACGGCGCGGGGGACGGGAGCCGAGCCGGGTGTCGCGGCTGCGGTAGACGATGTAGGGGCGGGTGAGGTAGCCCAGGGGCGCCGTGAGCATGTGGACGAGCCGGGTGAAGGGCCAGGCGGCGAAGAGCAGCAGGGCGCTGATCGCGTGGAGCTGGAAGAGGACCGGGGTGCCGGTCATCAGGTCCGGGTCGGGCTGGAAGTAGAAGATGGAACGGAACCACGGGGAGATGGTCTCGCGGTAGTCGTATCCTCCGCCCACGACGTTCGCGGCCACCGTGGCGGCCAGGCCGAGCACGATGGTCACCGTCAGAGAGAGGTACATGGCCTTGTCGTTGCGGGTGGTGGCGGAGAAGACCGGGCCGACGGTGCGGCGGCGGTAGATCAGGATGGCGATTCCGCCGAGCGTGGCGACACCGGCGATGGTGCCGAGGACGACCGCGCCGATGTGGTAGGTGTGCTCGCTGACGCCGGCCGCCTCGGTCCAGCTCTTCGGGATGAGCAGTCCGCCGATGTGCCCGAGGAGTACGACGAGGATGCCGAAGTGGAACAGCGGGCTGCCGATGCGCAGCAGGCGCCGTTCGTACAGCTGGGACGAGCGGGTGGTCCAGCCGAACTTGTCGTAGCGGTAACGCCAGACATGGCCGAGGACGAACACGGCCATGGCGACGTAGGGCAGGGCGACCCACAGCAGGATGCCGCCGGTGCCTGCCTCCGCCGCCAGGGTGAGGAATTGCGCCGGCGCGGTCATCGGGGACCTCCTACGACAGGGTCGGGCAGGAACACGGGGGACGACGCGTACGGGTCGAGGCCGACCTGTTCTTCGGGCGGGCCCTGGGCGGCGAGACGCAGGACGGCTTCGCGGTCGTCGCCGGCGAGATCGGGAAGGGTGGCCGAGACGGAGTCCAGCACGTGTGCCCAGGGCGAGTCGTCGTCGTTCAGGGCCAAGCGCAGCAGCTCCAGTCCGGCGCGGTGTTCGGTGAGCAGGCGCGCTCCGGTGGCCGGGTCTGTCGCGGCGAATTCGAGTACGACGGCGAGGTGGTCGGGCAGTTCGTCGTCGGTCAGGCGCCAGCCGGCCGCAGCGTAGGTCTGCTTCAGCCGCAGCAGGGCAAGGCCCCGTTTGCGGGTGTCGCCATGGGCGTAGTAGGTGAGGTACGGGCAGCAGCGTTTGCGGTGGTCGAAGGTGGCGACGTAGGCGGTGGTCAAGTCGGCGGTGGCGGTCTGCTCTGCGTGCGCGGTGAAGCGGAGCAGGGGGCGGGCCACCGTTTCGGGCAGGGTGGCGGCGACCCGGCCCGCCAGGGTCAGGCGCTGCTCGAACTGCTCGTCGGGGTAGGCGAGCAGCAGGGACTGGGTCTGCCAGGCGTAGGGGTGCCAGGAGTTTGTGCGGTCTGTGCGCGTGATCTTCCTTTTGAGGGCTTTCATGGCTTCGGCTCGACCTCCCCGCCGCTGTTCCCGTCGGTGCTGCTGCCGTCGGATGGTTGGTCCGGGAACAGGCCGGGCGGGGAACCCTTGCCGTCCCAGTTCAGGAGGTTGACGCGGCCGGCCTTGTCAGTGGGAGCGGCGGCGGTATCGGAGGTCTGCCGGCTGCGCAGGGCGTGGAAGTTCTCCACCGCGATGGGGGCGGCGCCGCCGGAGGTTTCGCCGAAGGGGCCGGAGCCTCCCATGCCGGGGCCGCCCTCGTAGTCGAGGCTGCACTCGGTGGCCAGCTCCTCGAGGCTGTGGGCCTGTTCGGCGTGGGCGGGCGGGATGACGTACCGCTCGTCGTACTTGGCGAGGGCGAGCAGCCGGTACATGTCGTACATCTGCTCCTCGCCCATGCCGACGGACTCGGGGATGGAGCCGTCCGGTTCGCGGCCGAGGTTGATGTCGCGCATGTAGGCGCGCATGGCGGCCAGCCGGCGCAGCACCGCGTCCACGGGTGCCGGGTCGCCGGCGGTGAACAGCTGGGCCAGGTAGTCGACGGGGATGCGCAGGGCGTCGACCGCGGCGAAGAGGTTGCCGTGGTCCTCAGCGTCCCGGCCGGTGTCCCGTACGGCGTCGACGACCGGGGACAGCGGCGGGATGTACCAGACCATGGGCAGGGTGCGGTACTCCGGGTGCAGCGGCAGCGCCACCTTGTAGGTGTTGATCAGGGCGTGGATCGGGGACCGTTGCGCGGCTTCGATCCAGTCCCGCGGGATCTCGGCCCTTTCCGCCGCCGCGACCACGTCCGGGTCGTTCGGGTCGAGGAAGACGCCCCGCTGGGCCTCGTACAGGTCCGTGTCGTCGGGGGTGGAGGCGGCTTCCAGCACCTTGTCGGCGTCGTAGAGGACGAGCCCGATGTAGCGCAGCCGGCCGACGCAGGTCTCGGAGCAGACGGTGGGCAGGCCGACCTCGACGCGGGGGAAGCAGAAGGTGCACTTCTCGGCCTTGCCGGTGCGGTGGTTGAAGTACACCTTCTTGTACGGGCATCCGGTCACGCACATCCGCCAGCCGCGGCACTTGTCCTGGTCGACGAGGACGATGCCGTCCTCCTCGCGCTTGTAGATCGCGCCGGAGGGGCAGGAGGCCGCGCAGGACGGGTTGAGGCAGTGCTCGCAGATGCGTGGCAGGTAGAACATGAAGGTCTGCTCGAACTCGAGTTTGATCTTCTCCGAGACCTGGTCGAGCAGGACGTCCTTGTCGCCGTGTTCGGAGGATCCGCCGAGGTCGTCGTCCCAGTTCGCCGACCAGGAGATCTTCATGTCCTTGCCGGTGATGAGGGACTTGGGGCGGGCGACCGGGGTGTGCTCCTGCAACGGGGCGTTGGTGAGGGTCTCGTAGTCGTACGTCCAGGGCTCGTAGTAGTCGTCCAGGGACGGCAGTACGGGGTTGGCGAAGATGGTGATCAGCTTCTTGAAGCGGCCGCCCGCCTTGAGCGCGAGCCGGCCCTTCCTGTTCAGCTCCCAGCCGCCGCGCCACTGCTCCTGGTCCTCGTAGCGGCGCGGGTATCCCTGGCAGGGCCGGGTCTCCACGTTGTTGAACCACACGTACTCGACGCCGGTGCGGTTGGTCCACGCCTGCTTGCAGGTGACCGAGCAGGTGTGGCAGCCGATGCACTTGTCGAGGTTCATCACCATCGCCATCTGGGCCATGACGCGCATCAGTACGTCACCTCCTGGTCGGTGCGGCGGCGGATGACGGTGACCTCGTCGCGCTGATTGCCGGTCGGGCCGAGATAGTTGAAGGCGTAGGAGAGCTGGGCGTAGCCGCCGATGAGATGGCTGGGTTTGATCAGCAGGCGGGTCAGGGAGTTGTGGATGCCGCCGCGCCGGCCGGTGGTCTCGGTGCGGGGGACGTCGATGAGCCGGTCCTGGGCGTGGTACATGTACACGGTGCCCTCGGGCATGCGGTGCGAGACGACCGCGCGGGCGGCGACGACGCCGTTGCGGTTCACGGCCTCGATCCAGTCGTTGTCCCTCACCCCCACCTTCGCGGCGTCCTGGGTGCTCATCCAGATGTGCGGACCGCCCCGGGACAGGGACAGCATGAAGAGGTTGTCCTGATACTCGGAATGGATCGACCACTTGTTGTGCGGGGTCAAGTACCGGACGGTTACGCCGAGTTCGCCCGTCTCACCCAGGCGCGGTTCACCGAAGAGCGCGTGCATGTTCAATGGTGGCCGATACACGGGGAGTTGCTCGCCGAGGGCGGTCATCCAGTCGTGGTCGAGGTAGAAGTGCTGGCGGCCGGTGAGGGTGTGCCAGGGCTTGGACCGCTCGACGTTGACGGTGAACGGCGAGTAGCGCCGCCCGCCGGTCTCCGAGCCGGACCACTCGGGCGAGGTGATGACCGGGACGGGGGCGGCCTGGGTGTCGGCGAAGGTGATCCGCTTGCCCTCGTGCTCGGCGGCCAGATCGGCCAACCGGGTGCCGGTGCGGGCCTCCAGGGTGTGGAAGCCCTGGGTGGCGAGATGGCCGTTGGTGGTGCCGGACAGGGCGAGGATCGCCTCGCACGCGTGGGAGTCACGGGCGATCGAGGGGCGGCCGTCGGCTGCTCCGCCGCGCACGGTGCCGTTCTTGTGCCGCAGGTATTCGAGTTCACGCTCGACCTTGAAGGTGACGCCCTTGGTGGTGGCACCCAGCGAGTCCAGCAGCGGGCCGAGGGCGCCCATCTTGTCGGCGACGGCACCGTAGTCGCGTTCCACGGTGATCAGTTTCGGCATGGTGCGGCCCGGTACCGGCTCGCACTCCCCCGCCTTCCAGTCCCGCACCCTGCCGTGCGGGTTGGCCATCGCGTCGGGTGTGTCGTGCAGCAGCGGCGCGGCCACCAGGTCCTTGCGCACGCCGAGGTGGCCGGCGGCCTGGCGACTGAACTCCTTGGCCAGGGTGTGGAAGATGTCGAAGTCGGTACGGGTCTGCCAGGGCGGGGCGATCGCCGGGTTGAAGGAGTGCACGAAGGGGTGCATGTCCGTGCTGGACAGGTCGTACTTCTCGTACCAGGTCGCGGCGGGCAGCACGATGTCGGAGAAGACGGTAGTGCTGGTCATGCGGAAGTCGAGGGTGAGCAGCAGATCGAGCTTGCCTTCAGGTGCCTCCTGACGCCACACCACGTCCCGGGGGCGGGCGCCGGGCGGGGCCTCGGTGGCACGCACCGAGGAGTCGGTGCCCAGCAGGTGTTTGAGGAAGTACTCGTTGCCCTTGGCCGAGGAGCCCAGCAGGTTGGCCCGCCACACGGTGAGCACCCGGGGGAAGTTCTCGGGTGCGTCGGGGTCCTCGCCCGCGAAGCCGAGCCGCCCGGCCCGGAGTTCGTCCACGACGTGGTCGGCCGGTGAGCGGCCCGCGCGTTCGGCCTCGTCCGCGAGGTCCAGCGGGTTGCGGTCGAAGGTCGGGTAGGAGGGCATCCAGCCCATCCGGGCCGAGGCCGCGATGACGTCCGCGGTGCTCTTCCCGGCGAACGGTCCGCCGGCGCCCGCCGCGGCGAGGGTGTCCGCGGAGAACGGGTCGTAGCGGAACTGGTCGCTGTGCAGATACCAGTAGGCGGTCTGGATCATCTGGCGGGCGGGACGGTTCCAGTCGGAGGCGGTGGCGATCGTCGAGTAGCCGGTGATCGGGCGGACCTTCTCCTGGCCGACGTAGTGCGCCCAGCCGCCGCCGTTGACGCCCTGACAGCCGGTGAGGGTGGTCAGGGTGAGGAACGCCCGGTAGATGGTGTCGGAGTGGAACCAGTGGTTGGTCCCCGCCCCCATGATGATCATCGAACGGCCTTCGGAGTCCTCGGCGTTGGCCGCGAACTCGCGGGCGATCCGCGCCGCCCGGTCCGCGTCCACCCCGGTGATCGCGGCCTGCCATGCCGGGGTGTACGGCTCGCTCGCGTCGTCGTAGCCGGTGGGCCAGTTCCCCGGCAGCCCTTCGCGCATCACGCCGTACTGGGCGAGCAGCAGGTCGTACACCGTGGTCACCAGCCGTCCGGCGACCCGGCGCACCGGTACGCCGCGGCGCAGCCGTGCGGCGCCGCCGTCCGGGGCGTCGAAGCGGGGCAGGGTGACGGCGACCGCGGGCTCCTCGCCGCCCTCGGCGGACAGCAGGGGTCGGGTGTCACCGAGGTCGAGGTTCCACTTGCCGGCGCCGGAGTCGCCGAAGCGGTCGCCGAGGGTGCCGTTGGGCACCACCGGCGCGCCCGTGGCCTCGTCCAGCAGGACCGTCCGGAACTCCGCGTGCTCGGTCCGGGCGTGCGCGCCGCCGAGGTCCGCGGCGGTCAGGAACTTGCCCGGCGTGTACGTGCCCGGCTCCGCCCCGTCCCCGGTCGCCTCGTCCAGGGTCACGAGGAACGGCAGGTCCGTGTACCGCTTGACGTAGTCGGTGAAGTACGGGGTCTCCCGGTCGGCGAAGAACTCCTTGAGGACCACGTGCCCCATGGCCATCGCCAGCGCGCCGTCCGTGCCGGGCTGCGCGGCCAGCCACTCGTCGGCGAACTTCACGTTGTCCGCGTAGTCCGGCGACACGGCGACGACCTTCTGGCCCCGGTAGCGGGCCTCGGCCATCCAGTGGGCGTCCGGGGTGCGGGTCACCGGCAGGTTGGAGCCCCACATGATCAGATACCCGGCGTCCCACCAGTCGCCGGACTCCGGTACGTCGGTCTGGTCGCCGAACACCTGCGGCGAGGCGACGGGCAGATCGGCGTACCAGTCGTAGAAGGAGAGCATCACCCCGCCGAGCAGGGAGTAGAAGCGGGCCCCCGCGGCGTGGGACACCATCGACATGGCGGGGATCGGGGAGAACCCGGCCAGCCGGTCCGGGCCGTACCGCTTGATGGTGTACACATGAGCGGCGGCGGCCATCTCCGCCGCCTCCGCCCACGTCGCCCGTACCAGACCGCCCTTGCCGCGGGCCCGCTTGTAGCGGCGGGAACGCTCGGGGTCGCCCACGATGTCCGCCCACGCCGCCACCGGATCGCCCAGCCGCGCCCTGGCCTCGCGGTACATCGACAGCAGCACGCCGCGCACATACGGGTAGCGGACCCGGGTCGGCGAGTAGGTGTACCAGGAGAAGGCGGCGCCCCGGGGGCAGCCCCGCGGCTCGTACTCGGGGCTGTCCGGCCCGACCGACGGGTAGTCGGTCTGCTGGGCCTCCCAGGTGATGATGCCGTCCTTGACATACACCTTCCACGAGCAGGAGCCCGTGCAGTTCACACCGTGGGTGGAGCGCACCACCTTGTCGTGCGACCAGCGGTCCCGGTAGAACTCGTCCGCCTGACGGCCGCCCTTGCGGTGCAGCGAGCGCAGGTCCTCGGAGACCTCGGCTCTGCTGAAGAAGCGGCGACTGCGCACCAGCGCCTCCGCCAGCTCGCCGTCCATGCCCGCCTGAGGCCGTACCGCGCCGGTCTCCGTGCTCACCGCGCCACTCCACTCCGGGCATGCCTGCCCGTTCGAATGATGATCGGTTACACCGCACACGACTCTACGACCACATTCCCCCGAAAGGTCAACAGCCGCACCACAACAGCAATGGAGATCGTCTGCCCACCAAAGCAGTTCCCCGGGCTCGCAGGGCCATGCCGGGAAGTATTGAGCGAACAGGGCAGTCCGGTCGGTCGATCCGCGGTACAGGGACGGCCCACCGCCGGTTCTGTCTGGCGGTGGGCCGTGAGCACCTGCAGCCGACCGCCGCAGCACCGAGCGGTCAGGCACCCGGCCGGGGCAGGCCGCTGCCCGCCTCCGCGCGCGCTTTCTCCACCACTTCCCAGTCATCGGGGTCAAGGGTGGCGAGCGCGGCCGGGAAGACGCCGTCCTGCTCCTTGAGGATGTGCTCGCGCAGCAGGTCGAGGGCTTCGATCAGTCGGACCGGCCAGCCCGGGTCGGTCAGGAAGGGTCCGTCCGCTTCACCCAGAACCGACTCGATGCGGCGGTGCTCGGCCTCCAGCGCGGCGATCTGCTCCGGAAACTCCGCAGCCATCGGGGGGAACAAGCCGTGTTCCTCCACCTGGGTGTGCGGGCCCAGCACAGAGGTGATCTCACGCGCGAGCTCGGCCATACGGGCGATCGCTCCGTCACGCCGGGCATCACGTACGCGGCTGATGAGCGTCACCACCCGCTCGTGCTCCTGAGCCAGCTCGTCGATGGTCTCCAGCGCTTGGCAGCCGCAGTACTCGCACACCGGTGATGCTCCTTACTTCTTCGGTCCGTCGCTCTCAGCCGGTGTTCTCACACGGTGGTGTGCTCGGTGCGGTGCCGATGCCCACGGCCGGCCCCTGAAGCCCTGTCGCCGCCGTGGACTGCGGTGCGGACACCGGTGAGGGTGAAGGCCAGCGCCGCTGCGGCCACGATCGCGAGCAGCACGAGACCGGCCGCGTACGTTCCGTAAGCTCCGTACAGCGAGCCCATCACCAGCGGCGGGAGGAAGCCGCCCAGGCCGCCCGCGGCGCCGACCACGCCGGTGACCGAGCCGACCTTGTTCGCCGGAGTCAGGAGAGCCACCAGGGCGAAGGTCGCCCCGCTGCCCGCGCCGAGCGCGGCGGCCATGGCCAGGAAGGCGATCGTGCCCACCGGAGCCAGGCCCGGGGTGAACGACTGCACGACCGCTCCGGCGACGACCACGGCCAGCGATCCGGCGAGCACCCGGACCGGTCCCAGGCGGTCGGACAGCCAGCCGCCGACCGGGCGCATGGCCACCGCGAGCAGCACGAAGCCGGCCATGCGGTTCGCGGCGTCAGCCTGGGTCAGGCCGTAGCCGGTCTTGAGGTAGGTCGGCAGGTAGACCGAGAAGGCGACGTAGCCGCCGAAGGCCACCGCATACAGCGCGGACGCCTGCCAGGTGATGCCGAGGCGAGCGGTGGCGGCCAGACGGCGTCCCAGCGGCTCGGTCGGCACAGTGCGTCCGGGCGCATCACGCAGCAGCAGCGCGGCGGCCACGGCGTAGACGGCGAGCACCGCGGCGGTGATCAGGAACGGAGTCGACATGCTGCCCGCATCGACGAGCTTCACGGTGGTCAGGGCGCTGATCGCGGTGCCGCCCATGCCGGCTCCGAAGACGCCGATCGCCAGGCCCCGCCGCTCGGGCGGGAACCAGGCGCTGACGAGGGGCACGCCGACGGCGAAGGCGGTGCCGCCGATGCCGAGGAAGAACCCTCCTACCAGCAACGCGGCGAGGGAGGAGTGCCCGGCCAGGCCCAGGTAGAGCACCGGCACGATGGTGACCGCCGACACGATCGGGAACATCACCCGCCCACCGAACCGGTCGGTCAGGGCGCCCACCGGGATCCGGCCCAGGGAGCCGACCACGACGGGCACCGCCACCAGGAGTGACTGCTCGAACGACGACAGGTCGAGGCTGTCCTTGAACCGTGGGCCCAGGGGGCTCAGCAGTGCCCACGCCCAGAAGTTCACGGCGAAACCGATCGTGGCCAGGGCCAGCATCAGCCACGCTTGGCGGGATACCGGAGCACCTGACGGTGAGCTGTCGCCCTTCGACTTCAACGGCTGGACCATGTTGTCCGTCCCTTTCGTATGCATGGTGGTACGGCGCCATCGGAATCGCATGCGCACGGCAGGCCATATGCTTGCCCAGCGGCGTCCCGGAACCACTGTCCGCATCCGGGCTCACCAGCGGCATGGGCCATCAGGCCCTGCAGAGAGCCGGACAGCCCCGGGTCCGGACCCGTCCGTCCCTCTCACGGCTCCGTATACCCGAGACCGCCGACGTGCAGCCGCTGTCGCACTGTGGGGTGGGGCCGGTCGGCCCTACCCCACCCGTCGCCGACGGGAGACGATGGACCGATGTCCCAGACAGACGGCTTTCGCGCACTCGACCGGCAGGAGTGCCTGCGCCTGCTGGCCAAGGTGCCGGTCGGCCGCGTGGTGTACACCCGGCAGGCACTGCCCGCGGTCCTCCCTATCAACTTCTCGCTGGACACGGACACCTCCGTCCTGCTGTGCACCTCGCCGGCCTCGGATCTCGTCCACGCCGTGCGCAATGTCGTGGTCGCCTTCGAAGCGGACGAGTTCGATGCGGCAGCCCGGTCCGGCTGGAGCGTGGTCGTCACCGGACGGGCCACCGTAGTGACCGACCCCGCCGAGCACGAGCGCCTGTCGCAGACCGGCCCCAGCTCCTGGATGCCCTTGCGGGAGTCGGTGTTCGTACGGATCGAGTCCGAGATGGTCACCGGGCGCGAACTCGGAGGAACGCCCGGCCCGCAATGAGGCACAGCGAGTAGCTGCTGCGGGATCTTGACACCTCGAACCCGGGCAGGCCGCCCAGCGGCGTAGGCAGTGGCTTCAGGACGACGGCGCGGCGTCACTCCGCCGGCCCGGTACCCCGCCCTCCGACTCCAGTGCATCAGGTACGACGTTCGTGCACGCACGGGGCGTACGCACGCTGTCCGGGCCGTAACCGAAACGGATCAGCACGTGGGGGCGGCACCGCTTGTGCCGCGGCAGGGTGGTGGCCGCCCGCAGGTCGGGCCATTCCATGGCCTGGTGCAGGAGTGAGGTGTGCAGCCCGCGGGCCCTCACCGTGAGCAACGACGTACGGCAGAGCCTGGCCCGTTCGCAGCCAGCCCTCGCGCCGGTCGTGGGGCGTCCATAGCAAGGCCGGCTGAACGTGGCGTTCCGACCGAAGGACGGGCAGGCGCAGACCTGACAGCGCCGATGAAGTCCCGCATCGGCATCACAGATCGGGCCGCCGCGCGACGTCGGTCTGGTCCTCGCCCCGGAGAAGACCCCTTCCGCTGCGCACCAGCACGCGCGCCACCAGGGCGAGGAACGCGGCCCCGGCCGCCCCGGCCAGCAGTGTGCCTGCCGAACCGGTGAAGTCGGATGCTGCTGACCATGCTGCCCGCCCCGGAGCCGTCCGGAACCGGTGGGCCTTCCCTAACGTGACCGCCTCCCGGCCGCGTGCCCTGCCCTGATCAGCGACGCGCCGCCTTCGCCCCGCGCCGCCCGCTCCGGCCCGGGCCCACTTCCGGGAGCCGCCTTCGGCGCCGCCGCGGCAGGCGTGTGCGTGCTGGTGCAGACATCCGGTGGGCTGTCCAGGCACGGCTGGATATGCGTCGCAGGACGCAGTGGGACCGGGCCTGGGCCGAGTGCGATTCCCGACGAGGCCACCGGCTCGCGTAGAACAGCGCCGCGCAGCCGGGGCGGTCCGACTACACGATCTCCAGAATGTCCCGTACCGGGCGGCGGGGCGTGGCCGGGCCCCTGGGACCGTACCCGAGGCGCAGCACCATCTGCACCTGGCCCGCGCCCGACGCCGGGTCGCGGGTCAGCAGTCGCAGCGCCCGGTCCTCCAGCGCGTGCGACGTCAGGGAGGTGGCCAGGTCGGCCAGGGTCGCCTCCAGCAAGACACGCTCCAGCGCCTGCCCTGCACGCAACCAGTCGGCCGGCCCGTCACCAGGGGTGCTCAGCAGGGCCAGGTGCGGGCTGTGCTCGAACGTGGTGGTTCCGCGGTCCGCTACACGCCGGCGCCCGGCGAAGTCCCGCACGGGGGCCTTGCCGTCCCGTTTGCGCGGCCCGAACGCGTACTCGGGAACGCCGTCGACGGCCGTGTCCGCCTCCAGCCCGAGCCGGGTCCAGCGGACCAGGTCCTCGCTCGTCTCCGGGTTGAGGGTGTCCCGGTTCTCGGCGTCGTGGATCAGGTCGAGCACGGTCTCGGAGTGCCAGGGTCCGGGGAAGAGGAGCACTGCCCCCTCCAGCTCGGCGGCGTCCTGCAGGGTGGCCCGCACGTTCTCGGGGATGTCCTTCTCGGCGAAGGGATGGCGGCTGGTGTGCCGCCGGCGGATCGCCGGGTGCAACCGCGCCAGCTCCTCGTCCCGCAGGCGCCCCACCTCGTCAGCCAGATGAACGGCAGCGAGCATGAGTGGGTCCTGCGGGTCGGGCAGCAGCCGGACCTCCGGGAGAAGGCCCGCGTGCGCGGTGGCGACGCGCAGATTGAACAGTGCCGCCCCACAGCCGATGAGCAGGGCACGGTTGTCGGGATCGGACCGGGGCATGACCCGCTCGGGATCGGCACGCAGCAACAGAACACGCTCACTGGTCAGGAAGCGGAAACGCCATGGCTGCGCATTGTGCATGGACGGCGCCGCGGCGGCCTCGGCCACCAGCCCCGTCACGGTCTTCTCATCAGGCTGTCGCGAAGCCATGGCGTCCTCCTCACTCGCCGCGGACGCGCCGCGGGTCTGCATCGACGTGTACCCCGATGAGCCAAGCCGTGGCCGTGCCGGCACCACGGTCACGACGGCGATCGGCCGCGCCCGACAAGCCACACTCCAGTGTCCGCCCGAGGGTTCCGGGCGTCTCACGGAACCCAGGGCGCCGCCGCAGGTGCGTATGCCGACGGCGCCTCCGCACCAGAGGCACTCCGGGACGCGACCGCGCCACGCAAGGCCCTCAACAGCCCTCATCCGGGTCCACCCGCCCCTCTCGTGCAGAGGGTCCCGCAGTGATCATTGGAGGAGGCGCGGGCGTCGAGATCGGCCACCGCGAAGGGCTCCCCCGTCCCCGGCGGAACGACGCCCGCGCCAGGTGACAGCCCGTGGAGCGCCAGCCTGGCCCTCGATGGGGCGCATCCGCCGCGAGTCGACGCGGTCCGGGGCGGGACCTGCCTACGTGAGCCGAGTCCCACGGCTCCTTACCATGACCTGATGTCGGCCGAGGGGTGATTGGTCAGGGCTCGATGTCGAGTACATCCAGCATGGGGCGACGCGGTGTCGCGGGGCCTGGCGGTCCGTATCCGAGGCGCAGGATCATCTGCACATACCCGGTGCCCGTCGCCGGATCACGCAGGGCCCGGCGCAGGTCGGGCCACGCCAGGGCTTGGGTGACGAAGGAACTGGACAGGCCCTTCAGGGTGGCCAGCAGAAAAACGCGCTCCATCGCCTGGCCGGCACTCAACCAGTCCTCCGGGCGGTCTCGGGCAGTGCTCAGCAAGGCGAGGTGAGGTCGGTGCTCGAACTCGGCAGCGGCACGGCCTGGCACCGGTCGGCCACCGGAGAAGTCGCGCATCGGCGCCTTCCCACTGAGCTTGCACGGACCGAACGCGTATTCCGGTACTCCTGCGGCGGCTGTGTCCGAGAACGGGACACCGCCGTGGGTCCACTGCTGCAGATCTTCGCCGATGCCGTGATCGGTGAGGTTGCGGGCCTCAGCCTCCTGGGCCAGCTCCAGCACCTCCTGCAGGTGCCATCCGGTGGGGAAGGCCAGCAAGGCGCCTTCGTCGCGTGCAACGTCTATCAGAACAGCCCGTACGGCATCGGGGATCTCCGTCTCCTCGAACGGGTACCGGCTCGTGTGCCGAGTGCGAATGGCCGGATACAGCGCGCCGAGGGCTCCCACTCCGCTCCCGAGGACTGCCAGCCGTACGGAGGCGAGCAGCTCGATGTCCCGAGGCTCCGGCAGCAGCCGCGTTCCCGGATACCACCCGCCGTGCACGGCCGCGACGCGCAGGTTCATCAGCGCGGCGCCGCACCCGAGGTGGAGGGCACGGCCGTGGGGGTCGGTGCGCGGTACGGCACGCTGAGGATCCGAGCGCACATGAAGGGTTCGGCTGCCGAGGAAGCAGCGGAACTGCCACGGCTGCGCGTTGTGCAGAGACGGTGCAGCTGTGGCGTCGTGGACCAGGGCAGTCACCGTCTCCCTGGTGAGCGGTTGCGCCGACACCGCGTCCTCCATTCCGAGGCTCCCCCAAGCCCCTGGGCAAGCCCGTCTTTGGGCCCTTGCACCTCCAGGCTGCCACCGCCGCACGCCCGGACGTACATGGGCCGACCGGCCCGAGCTGACAAACCGATGGTCCCGATCGCTGGCGGACCAGGCCGACACCGCCCAGTCGACGGCCCGAAGGCTCGACTCCGAGCAAGCTCGTGATGGTGGCCCTGCCGGCACACGGCAACCCGGCAGGACCTCGCCGAGGTCTTCCAGCTCGCAAGCGCGCCTTCCGCTTCCCCACCCTCGGAAAGCTCGCCCGCCTGGTGTGCGTGCCCACCACCTCCGGAACCGGCGCCGAGGTCACCCCCTTCGCCGTCATCTCCGACCCCGCCACCGGCAAGAAGTACCCGCTGGCCGACTACGCTCTCACCCCCAGCGTGGCCATCGTCGACCCCCTCCTCACCACCGCCCTGCCCCCGGCACTCGCCGCCGACAGCGGCTTCGACGCCCTCACCTACGCCATCGAGGCGTACGTCTCCGTCTACGCCAACGACTTCACCGACGGCTTGGCCCTCCACGCCATCCGCCTGATCTTCGGCAACATCGAGGCATCGGTGAACAACCGTGGAGACGCGGCGGAGGCCCGGGAGAAGATGCACAACGCCGGCACCATCGCCGGCATGGCCTTCGGCAACGCCTTCCTCGGCATCGTCCACGCCATGTCCCACACCCTCGGTGCCACCTTCCACATCGCGCACGGCCGCACCAACGCGGTCCTGCTCCCCCACGTCATCCGCTACAACGGCACCGTCCCCACGAAGCTCACCGGCTGGCCCAAGTACGTGAACTACCGCGCCCCCGAACGCTTCCAGGACATCGCCCGCACCCTCGGCCTGCCCGCCGCCACGCCGGCCGAGGGCGTGGAATCCCTCGCCGCGGCCGTCGAGCGCCTGCGCGACGCCGTGGGCATCGAGCCGACGTTCCAGGCCCTCGGCGTCGACGAGCGCGCCTTCCTCGACGCTCTGCCCCAGCAGGCCCTCAACGCCTACGAGGACCAGTGCGCGCCCGCCAACCCCCGCATGCCGATGCTGGACGACATGCAGGAGATCATGCGCACGGCCTACCACGGCTGAACACGGGGCCGGTCGTCGCCACGACAGAAGCCGCCGTACGGAAGCTGCCAGGTTTCCGTACGGCGGCTTCTGCATGCCGGGTGACGTCGGTGTACGTGCGGGTCCGATGGATCCCGGCGCACAGGTTGCCGGACCATGCTGCCCGTCGAGCGCCTGGTCCTGGCTCTCCTTACGACACACCGACACCCGCGACACGACCTGTGCGAGGCGGACGAACCTTCGTCGAGCGCCTGGACCGACGGTTCGGCTCGTCCCACTGACGGGCGTCGGACAGCGCTCTGCGGGCGTTACTCGCCCGCATTCCGCGGCGTCGGGGGAAGAGGTCCTACGGACGCGTCGCCACGACGCGGTTACCAAGGACTCGGAACTGATTGCCGGGAATCAATGGAGCCCGGACGGCGGATCGAATGTCCGCGGTCCGGGGCCCCGCCGGCTTCTGTCAGCCGTCCCACGACCAGTCGGCGACCTCGGACAGGTCGCCACTGTGCTCGCGGATGTACGCGTGGTGGCGCAACCGGGCGTCCTCCACCTCCTGACGCACGGCCTCCGCACGCACCGCGAGACCGGGAACGCGGTCGATGACGTCCATGACCAGCCGGTACCGGTCCAGGTCGTTGCGGACCACCATCGCGACCGAGCAGCCATCCGGCCACGGCGCCAGGGATGGCGTTGATGGCCAGGTCCACGACCGCGGAGGACCGGTGACGGCGCAGGCTGACCGTGAACTCCCGGGCGGTGAAGTCCACACCGAGAGTCAGCAGCAGGAGGATCAGTCAGATCGCGGCGCCGGTGCTGACAAACGTACGGGCCGCCGGAACCGGCGCGAGTCCACCGTCGCCCAAGGCGAGTCCCCCAGCGGGCACAGTGGTACGGGCGTCAGGGCGAAGCGTCCGGGGACCGCGCCGATCAGGCTCAACGCGGTCCGAATGACGCTCAGTTCCAGCAGCAGAGCAACAGGGGATGTGCACGGCTCAGCCCGGGTTGAGGCGTTGAACGCCGGCGATACCCGCGCGCATACCGACGACGGAGGCAGATGTGCTTCCGGCACTGGTACTGATTCGCCCCGCCCACGACCGGGGCTACGGAGTGGCTTTATCTCAGCCGGGCGTTGGAGGATGTCCGGCCGGCGCACCACACCGGCACCCGGACCGCCTTCCTCGAAGCCCTGACCCGCGCAGGACGGTCGTCGGCTGTGCGGAGGTCGGCCCCGGCCGACGAACCGGGCCGGGTGATCCGGTGGTGGTCCAGGCAGCAGCCCGTGTAACCCGCCCTCAGGACGGGACGCGATCGTGGCGACGGACAGTTCACCCGGCCTTGTAGCGCTTCTCTGCCGCCTGCTCCCATGCGGGGCGGCGGACCGGGGGCAGGCGCGGCCGGGTCCATGTCCTCCCCGACCGCCGCGCCGGTCAATCGAGCCGAAGTGTTCCTGAGGACGTGCGTTGTTCTGCGCACCTCTTCCGGTCAGTCGTGCGGGATCACCGCTACCGGAGCGGCGGCATGGTGCAGCAGCGCCTGGGTCACCGGCCCGATATGAGCACCGACTGCCGCCCGACGGATCTGTCGGCCCACGACCACGAGAGCGGCGTCGTGGGAGGCGTCGACCAGGTGACGACCCGCACCACCGACCGTGGCCTGCGTGCTGACCTCCACGGCGGGGTACCTCTCCTGCCACGGTCGCAGCACGTCGGACAGTTCGCGCCGGATCCGTGTGGCCATGCCGTCATTCAGGTCTGGCATGAGTGCGCCACCGTAGTAGTAGGGCGACAGCGTCCAACCGTGAACGATCCGTAGGCGTGCTGCGCGCCGCGAAGCCGCGTCGAACGCGAAGTCGATCACCGCGCCGCTGGGTTCGTGCAGGTCGAGACCGAGGACGACATCGCGGTCGTCGGCACCGGCGGAGAGTCCGCGTACGGAGGGCTCCGGCAGCGGTTCCTGCTCGCCGTGCTCGGCAGCTCGGACAAGGACGACAGGCCGCTCGCACGAGGCCAGGACGGAGAGGGAGACGGAACCGAGCAGAAATCCCGCCACCTTGCCCAGTCCCCGAGACCCCAGTACCAGCAGCTCGGCGTCCTCGGCGGCCGTCAGCAGAGCCGGGACGGGCAGCCCGGAGATCTCGTCCGCGTCGATCCGCAGCCCGGGACGGCGTTCGGCGAGGTGGGTCCGCGCCTCGTCCAGCAGGCGCTGTGCCCATGCCCGCTGGAGGCCACTCGAAGGCACCGGCACACCGAGTCCGGTCGCCGGCGCATAGGCGGGGGGCTGCCACTCCCACGCGGTCACGAGCCGCAAGGGCAGGTCCCGGAGCTGCGCCTCGCACGCGGCCCAGTCGGCAGCTGCCAGGCTCGCCGGCGAGCCATCCAGTCCTACGGTGAGGGTGCGGATCATGGAGAACCTCCTTCAGGCTGTTTCAAGTGTTCGTTCCGCGGGACGGTGACAGCAGGGGTCACTGGTCCTTGCCAGGAAGCCGACGGTCCCGGCGTCCGGCTCGCCGGTTCACCGACGGTCATCCGATGGTGAGTTCAGGTCGTACGAGCGTCCCGACGTCCCGTGAACGATGGCGTATGCGGCGTTCGAGGGCACCGATCACGGCCAGCCCGCCGGTCCGTTCCGCAAAACCGGGCAGCGGCCTCGGTCTTGGGCCGGAACTCCTCCGCCGCCGGCGCAGACGACCAGCGTGCTCAGCGATCCGGCCGAACACACAGTGGCTGCCACGGACAGTCCGCCGCTGTGTGACCAGCAGCGTGCGACACATTCGTATGGATCGAGGCGCCCGCCGCCAGGCGCAGCCCCGGCTGCTGAGGTGCAGGCAGACCGGCCGCACTTGCAGTGAGCGGCGGACGACTGCACTCGGCCGTGTTCCGCGGACGACGCAGGGAGACCCCCGCGTGCTCAGCTCATGTCGGGATCGACTGCGGGCGGCGTCGCGGGCCGAACAGCGCTGTGCCCAGGCGCTCGCGGGGTGCGGCCGCCGCCCGGTCCGTATCCGAATCGGATCAGCATGTGCGGATGGCACCGCTTGTGTTGCGGGAGGGCCGTCGCGGACCGCAGATCGGGCCATTCCATGGCCTGGTGCAGGAGTGACGTGCGCAGCCCGTGGGCGGTCGCCGTGAGGAGCACGTACTGCAGGGCCTGGCCGGCCCGCAGCCAGTCATCCCGGCGGTCGTGGGATGTCCAGAGCAGGCCCAGCTGGACGTGGCGTTCGAACCACAGGGCGGGCAGTCGGAGGGCAGGCAGGGAGCCGGTGAAGTCCCGCATCGGCATCCGCTTGCCCGCATCGGGCGGACCGAGGGAGGTGACGGGAATGCCGTAAGGGGCGTCCGGGCCTGGTGCGGTGATCCAGGTCCGGGTTTCGGCGGTGCGGTCCGCGTTGGCCTGATTGCGCGCTTCGGCTGCGGCGGTCAGGCCAAGCAGCCGCCGCGTTCCGGCGATGTCCGGTATGTGTAGGCGCGCGCCGGCAGCGTGCGCGGCCGTCACCATGTCCGCCACGACCGGCTCGGGGACCGGGCGGCCGGTGAACGGCATCCGGCTGGTGTGCCGTCGCACGATGGCCTCGTGGAGGCCGGGGTCGGGCGGCTGGTTGTCCGCGCCGAGGGGATCGGTCAGTCGTACGGCGGCCAGCAGGCCGGGGTTGTGCACATCCGGCACAAGCCTCACTTCCGGTCGCCGGCCCAGGTGGACGGCGGCGAGCCGGAGGTTGAACACCGCGGCGCCCACGGACAGGTACTGGGCGCGGTGCGTCGGGTCGGTCAGCGGCAGGGTGCGCTCCGGCGCCGAATGGACCTCCAGCACCTGGTTGCCGGGGTCGAGGCGGAAGCGCCAGGGCTGTGTGTTGTGGATCGAGGGTGCTGCTACGGCGGCCGCCAGCAGGGACTCGACGGTGGCTGCGTCCAGTACGGCTCGGGTGCGCATGGTGCCTCCTCCTTCTTCGTCTGAGCACCGGTCAGGTGGCGGGCAGGGCGGTGGCGAGCAGGACAACGCCGAGTGAGCCGACGAGGGAGACGACAGCCAAGGCCCGGGCCAGGTCGGCGCGGCCCTTGGCGTGGGCGATTCCGTGTCCGGCCGCGGCGAGCATCACCAGCACGAACAGGGCGAGTTTGGTCGCCAGCGTGCGGCCGTAGCCGGGTTCCGTGAGGGAGGTCCAGGTGACTCCCTTGTGCCAGGCCATGGCCCAGCCGGTGACCAGTTGCACGGGCAGGAACACCGCTCCGGTCAGCATCCCGAACCGGCGGCCGGCTGCCGCGGTGAAGTGGTTCTTGGCCTCCGGGTCGAGCAGGTGGCGGGCCAGGGGCAGGATGACCAGGGAAAGGGCGAGTTGGCCGCCGACCCACAGGGCGGCGCCTGCGACGTGCGTGAACCGCACCAGGGACCACCAGCCGACGGTGTCCACTACTTGCTCACCTCCACCATGCCGTGTGCGCCGGACTCGGCGTGACGCATGTCGTGGTCGACGAAGGCGTAGTGGCCGGCCTCGGGGAACGTCGTCTCGACGAAACCGCCCTGCGCCGGGGCCAGGTCCAGCACCTGTGCACCCCCCGGGTCGCCGGGCTTCAGCAAGTAGGCGCCTTCCTTGTACACGGTGTCGAAGACGGTGCCGACGACGTGGAAGGCGATGCCGTCGCTGGGACCTGCGGCGACC
Organism: Streptomyces sp. 3-6; assembly: GCF_056323165.1. Lineage (NCBI taxonomy): Bacteria > Bacillati > Actinomycetota > Actinomycetes > Kitasatosporales > Streptomycetaceae > Streptomyces > Streptomyces sp. 3-6. The sequence goes on along the minus strand of NZ_JBWHZP010000002.1, from coordinate 431,621 downwards.
ACCCAGAAGCGGGCCCGTTCGCCGGTCTTCACCTTCAGTGGCTGCTGGGCGTACTGGTTGGCGACGCCGTTGAACGCCCAGGCGTCCGGGGTGTTCTGGCGCATCTTGGTCACCTGGGCGGTGCTGCCGGGTGTGCCGAGGTAGAGCTCGGAGGAGACCAGTACGTATTCGTGATCGGCCTTCTTCAGGCCCGGCGGGTCGATGATGACAGCGCCGTACATGCCGTTGCCGATGTGCTGGAGCATCGGCGAGGTGCTGCAGTGGTACAGCCAGGCGCCGGCCTTCTCGGCGCGGAAACGGTAGACCAGTCGCTCGCCCGGGTCGAGGGTGCGCATGGGCTTGTCGGGGGCGAGGGCGCCGGCGTGGAAGTCGATGCCGTGGCCCATGCCGTGATCGTCGTTGACGAGGGTGACCTCGAAGACATCACCGACCTTGCCACGCAGGGTGGGGCCTGGCGCGGTGCCGCCGAAGGTCCACATCTGCTGCTTCACGCCCGGGGCCACCTCCACCGTCGTGTGGGCGGCACGCAGTTCGGCTCTGTGAACCGTGCCGCCGGGCGCCGGCGCCAGGTCGGCGTCGCGTGCCTGCCATCCGCGGGAGAAGTCGGCGGAGAGGTCCAAGCCGGCGGAGGGGGCGGCTGTGGTGTGTCCGTCGTGCCCGGCCGCGTGCCCGGTCGTGCCGCCCGGCGCGGTGTCCTGCACAACGATGTCCATGGTCATACCGGCCGCCCGGTGGCCCGGCAGGGTGCACCACGCCTCGCGGTCCTCGGTGAGGGTTCCGAGGTCGAGGGTGTGGCTGTCGCCCTTGCCGAGCATCGGGGTCGAGGGGCCGTCCTCGACCTTGAGGTCGTGGCGCTGGGCGTCGGCGTTGGTGATCTCCAGCCGCACCGCGGTGCCCGCGGTGACCTCGATCCGGGCCGGGCGGACGCGCATGCCGGCCAGGGTGACGTCGACGGTGCGCGTCGCGGTGGCGGCCCCGCCTCCCGCCCCCGAGGCGACAGCCGGGCCGCCGGGGTCTCCCCCGCTGTTGGCCACGAGCACGGCCAGCACTGTCAGAACGATGCCCGCCGCCGTCCCCCAGAGGGCGGGACGCCGTGACGCACTGTTCACGCCCGCGTCAGGCGACGCCCCCCGGCCGCTGCGGAGGAGTACGGGCACCGCGAGCGCGAGGAACGCTGCTCCGGCCAGCGCGGCCAGTAGCAGGCCGGTCGTGGCGGCGGGGCCGGGCAGCGGAAGTGCCGCCAGTGCGACGCCGGTGTTGAGAGCCACGAGCCTCGGCAGCCAGCCCCGTTCGAGCAGCGCCCGTACGGCGGCACGGTCCTTGGGGCCGCTGCTGAGGACGACCGGCAGCAGATAGGTGAGCGCACCGAACAGCACTTGGGCGACGAAGCCGATGAGCAGGACCGGGAGCAGGGCGTCGATCCCGGTCTGTGCCGCCGCGAGCGGCCGGGCGGCCAGCCATGCCAGGTCCGCCGCCACCGCGATCAGCAGCCAGCAGACGGCCGCGGCGAGCATCCAGGCCGCCGCCGCGGAGACGGGACGGTTGCCGCGTACGGTACGGATGAGCAGATGGACGGCGAGGGCCGCTCCCTCCACATACAGGGCGAGGCCCGCCACGGCCGGCCAGCGCCAGCCGAGTGCCAGTGCGGTGACGGCCACCAGCAGTCCGCTGCCGGTGAGCCACAGCACCCGCCGGGACACCTTCGTGGTGCGGTCCTTCATCCGTACACCCAGCACGGTCGGCCACAGCATGAACAACGTGCCCAGGACGGGCAGCCCGATCCAGCCGAGCAAGGTGACGTGCATGTGCGCCAGGCGCAGCCCAGCGTACCGGTCGGGCCCGCCGGCACCGCCGGTGGCCAGCAGCCAACCCAGGACGGCACCGGCGATCAGAGCGGCCGTGGCCACCCGGTAGTAGGAGACGATCGTCTTCAGCCGCCCGTTGAGCGCGCCACGCCCCAGGCGGACCAGCACCACCAGGTGGGCGGCGGCCGTGGCCACCAGCAGCACAGCGGATACGGCGGTCAGTACGGGAGTTGCCTCCCACACGCCGATGAGCAGCCCGGCCACGGCGAGGTTGGCCGTCGCGAGCCGGGTGGTGCTCCAGCGCTCGTCGGGGATCTTCGCGTGCAGCAGGGCGACAGCGAAGTGCTCGCTCCAGATCAGGATGGCGGTGGTGACGGCACCGAGCAGGAACATGTGCACCGCCAGCCAGCGGGCCACCGGCAGTACCTCCTGCGCCCCGACCGCTGTCAGGGCCAGGCCCAGCCACCCCACGACCAGGACATGAGCGCGCAGATGACGGGCCTTCACGCCGGACGCCCGGAACCTGCTCGGGTACTTGCCGGCCCCGCTCACGTCGCCGGTCCCGTCAGGCTCACGGGTGATGCTGGTCATGCCACTCCTTGGTGCTCGTTCGAACCCGCGCCGCTGTCCGGATGCGACGCGTTCGTGGTCACGGGCCGGCCAGTCGGCCCGCCCTCCGTATCAGCGCCGCCCTCCAGAAGCGCGGCCAGTTCCCGTTGGTGCGAGAAGGAGCCGGGGACATAGCCGCACCAGGGTTCTTCGGCGAACGGGTCGCCGGTCACGCCGTACGCCCTGGACCGCGAACCGCCGCAGACCCGGCGGAACTCGCACGCACCGCACCGGCCACCCAGCCGGTCGGCGTCGCGCAGCCCGGTGAACAGCTCCGAGGTGCGGTAGATCTCCGTCAGCGGCGTCTCACGCACGCTGCCCGCGCCCAGCGGCAGAAAGCCGCTCGGGTGCACGGTGCCGGTGTGCGAGACGAAGACGAAGCCGCGGCCCGCATTGACGTCCAGAGGAGGGCGCCGCACCCGGCGCGCTCCGGCATCCAAGCCCAGCACGGCGGCCTGCTCGCACAACTCCCGGTACAGCGGACCGAGTCCGAGCACCTGCACATGGTCATGACCGGCGAGGACCCGCCGTTGCAGGGCGACGCGGCGGAAGTGGTGGGCCTCGGTGGTCTTGGCGGGCACGGTCAGACCCACGTCGTAGACGAAGTTGAGGACGTCCTCCGTCTCGGCTGCGGTGAGGACGCCGAGTTGGCGGCCACGGCCGGTAGGTACCAAGAAGAAGGCGCTCCACAGCATCGCCCCGTGCTCGGCGACCAGGCGGACGATGTCGGGCAGGTCGTGCAGGTTGTGCCGGGCGACCGTGGTGTTGATCTGCACCTTCATGCCGAGGGCACGCGCCGTGTCCCAGGCGTCCAGGGTCCAGCGGAACACCCCTGGGACTCCGCGGAAGGTGTCGTGGAGGTCGGCGGTGGAGCCGTCCAGGCTCAATGAAAGCCCGACCGCGCCCGCCGCGTGCAGCTCCCGCAGCCGCTGAGCGGTGAGTGTCGGGGTACCGGACGGGGACACCGCGACGCGGACCCCGATGTCCCGGCCGTAGGCGATGAGCTCGGTCAGGTCGGGCCGCTGGAACGGGTCACCGCCGGTGATCACGAACAGCGGGGCCGGCTGCCCGAAGCCGGCCACCTGGTGCAGCAGGTCCTTCGCGGCGGCGGTGTCCAGCTCACGAGGGTCGCGGTTGGGCACGGCCTCGGCGCGGCAGTGCAGACAGGCCAGCGGGCAGGCCCGGGTGGACTCCCAGATGACGATGAACGGCCGCTCCCCCGCGTCGTGCCGTTGCCGGCGGATGGCATGTGCGGGGGCGCTCATCGCACAGCCCTCCCCAGTGTCCTGGGGCTGTGCCCGGCCGTCCTGGAGTCAGGGCAGACGAGGCGGGCAGCCGGACGGTGGCCGGGCCGGACCGTGCGGGGCGACCACCGCCGCGATCGACAGCGGCGGAGTCGGCCTCGAGGGTGGTCGACAGGATCGTGCACGGGATACCTCCGGATCGGTCGCCGTCAGCATCCACCGGCGGCGGTGGTCGGCGCGGCGGCCGATGGTCTTCACGAACGGGGCCGAAGGTCCTCCCTCGACGATAGGTACGGGAGGACGGCGGACGACGTGACCGCGCCCGGCTGGGAGCGCCCTTGTGCGAGCCCGGACAGAACGGAAGGAACCCGTCGCTGTCGGCCGCCGCAGGTTCAGGAGCGGTTCGGGGAGCGGAAGGTCAGCGCGTCCGCGGTGGCCACCAGGGCGGCACCCAGGCCGGTCAGTGCGGCGCCCAGGCCCGTGACCAGGGTGGTGAGGTGCCATGCCTGGTAGGCGGACATCAGTGAGGCGCGCAGGGACTGGCCCATGAACGCGGTCTGGCGCAGCTCGGAGAGCTTCTCGTCCTCACCGCCGGTGGCGTTGCACTCGGTGCTGATCTCGGCGTAGGTACGGCCGCCGGTGGCATGGGCGAGATTACCCTTGATCAACTCGGCGTAGGCGTGCGCCTCGGGGCCGGTTTCCACGCGTCGGCCGGCGTGGGTGGCGAGCTCGGCGGGCAGACCGCGTTCGGGGAAGGTGATCTTCTGGGCGGCCAGCTCGGTGCGGATCTCCTTCCTGCCGCTGCGACCACGCAGCACCATGACCGGTCCGGCCACGCACAGGGCTATTCCGACCGTGGCGAGCAGGGCCCCCGCCCGGGCGTGTGATCCGTCCATGGCGTGTTGTCCTTCTTTCTTGTTGAACTTGGGATTCGACTTGTACGGGGGCTGGGGTCAGCGGTGGCTGAGTCGCAGCCGCCAGGCTTCGGGGCCACGCTCCAGGTACTCCACGGCGAAGGCTCCCGGGCTGCGCTGCTCGATCTGCGCGAGCAGCGGCAGCGGGTCGTGCGGGGCGATGAGCACCATGGCGGTGCCCGCCGGGACAGCGTCCAGGGCACCGAAGACCGTCGCGTGACGCAGGGCGTGCGGAACCTCCCGCACATCCAGTTCGGGCTCCACTATCTCCTCCGCGCCGCCGCAACCGCAGACCCCGCCGCAGCCGCCGGTCTCCTCGGCCTGCCCTTCTCGCATGTCCTGTACTTCCTCAATGTCCTGGTCTTCTTGGGCGTTCTTGTCGTCGGTGTCGTTCGCGAGCCGGTGGTGCATGTCCGCCAGCAGCGCGGCCAGGGAAACCTCCGGCGTCATCGCGAGCAGGGGCAGCACGAAGCCGTTCTCCTTGGCCACGTGTTCTTCGAAGAGCACCTGAAGGGCCCGGGCGTCGGCCGCCGCATCCGCCGGGCCTGCCGATGAGCGCAGTGTGGCGACGAGGGAGGTGAGGCAGCGATGTTCGCCGATGAGGCTCTCGATCAGCAGCCGGGCCTCGGGCATGCCATGAGCAGCGGGATAGAGCGCGGCCTCATCGGCGGCGGCGTGCGCCAGCAGCGAGCGGTCACAGAAGGACACGAGCCCGGCGTGGATCTTCTCCGCGGCGATCGGGTCTCGGTCCACGGCGGTGAGCAGCATCTGCACCCGGCCGGCCAGCTCCCCGGCCAGGCGAGCGTGATGCGCCTCGGCGCTTTCAAGGGCCGTGGCGTCCTCAGGAGCCGAGGCGAGGGTAAGCATGCTCATGACGGTGTCTCCAGCAGGTGACGGTCAGCTCGGCCGACCGGTGCGGGTGTAGAGCATTCCGGGGTGTTGGCGCCAGGAGGCTGATGCTGCGTCCGGCCGCGGACGGCGGCCGGACGGCCGACCGAACCGGGCGCCACGCGCCGTACGCGCTACACCCACGGCAGCCGGGGACGGGGGAATCGGCCGCCTGGCGGGCACGGAATGCGGTCGTACAGAGGGGCATCTGCGGTTCGATCAGTGCCCAGCATGCAACGCCAGTCCCCACCAGCTCCCTGGCCGACCGGGCCTCATCGCCACGCCATTCGGCCCTATTGCGGCTGCCCGTACGGGGCCGGAAGGTCAACCAGCAGGGACCGCATGCCCCAGGTGCACCGAGGTCCGCGCCGCCTAGCGTTCCGGGTCATGGAGAACGATCAGAACGCACGGCGTCAGGCGCCGCGAGCCGGTGAAGGCTGGCCGCTGGCCACCCGGCGGTTGCTCACGCGCAGCGAGGTGTCGGACGACGGGCGCGCCGTGTTCGGCGAGAACGACGGCAAGTGGGAAGGCTTCTACCGGGACCGCTGGTCCCACGACAAGGTGGTGCGCTCCACCCACGGCGTCAACTGCACCGGTTCCTGCTCCTGGATGGTGTACGTCAAGGACGGCATCATCACCTGGGAGCACCAGGCCACCGACTACCCGTCGATCGGCACCGACTGCCCCGAGTACGAGCCGCGCGGCTGCCCGCGCGGGGCGTCGTTCTCCTGGTACACGTATTCGCCCAGCCGGGTCCGTTACCCCTACGTGCGCGGTGCGCTGCTGAAGCTGTGGCGCGAGGCCCGCAAGCGGCTCGGTGACCCGGTGGCGGCGTGGGCGGAGATCACCGGTGACCCGGCGAAGGCCCGCGCCTACAAGCGGGCGCGCGGCAAGGGCGGACTGGTGCGCGCCGACTGGGACGAGGTCAGCGAGCTGGTCGCCGCCGCCCAGGTCCACACCGTCAAGCAGTACGGCCCCGATCGCGTCGCGGGCTTTTCCCCCATCCCGGCGATGTCGATGGCATCCTTCGCGGCCGGCGCCCGCTTCCACTCGCTGATCGGCGGCACCCTGCTGTCGTTCTACGACTGGTACGCGGACCTGCCGGTCGCCTCCCCGCAGGTCTTCGGCGACCAGACGGACGTGCCGGAGGCGGCGGACTGGTGGAACGCCGGCTACCTCATCATGTGGGGCTCCAACATCCCGGTCACCCGCACCCCGGACGCACACTTCCTCACCGAGACCCGCTACAACGGCACCAAGGTCGTCGCCGTCAGCCCCGACTACGCCGACAACGTCAAGCACGCCGACGAGTGGATGTCCCCGCACCCGGGCACCGACGGGGCGCTGGCGATGGCCATGGGGCATGTGATCCTGCGCGAGTTCCTGGTCGAGCGGGAAGTGCCGTACTTCCAGGACTACCTGCGCAAGTTCACCGACGCACCGTTCCTGGTGACGCTGCGCGAGCACGAGCGCGGTCTCGTCCCGGACGGGTTCCTGACCGCCGCCGACCTCGGACACGACACCGAACACGCCGAGTCCAAGACCGTCCTCCTCGACTCGGCGACCGGTGAACCGGTCGTGCCGAACGGCTCGCTCGGCTTCCGCTGGGCGAAGTCCGGCGCGGGCAGCTGGAACCTCGACCTGGGCGACACCGTGCCCGAGCTGAGCCTGATCAACAGCGCGGAAGACACGGTGCGGGTGGCGCTGCCTCGCTTCGACGAGGGAGCCACCGAAGGCGGCTCGACGATGATCCGCGGTGTACCGGTCCGCCGAATCGGCAGGCGGCTGGTCACCACCGTGTTCGACCTGATGCTGGCGCAGTACGGGGTGGCCCGGCCCGGTCTGCCCGGCAACTGGCCGCTCGCCTACGACGACCCGTCGCAGCCGTACACCCCGGCCTGGCAGGAATCCATCACCTCGGTCCCGGCCGAACAGGCCGCTCGTATTGCCCGGGAGTTCGCCCGCAACGCGGAGCGGACGCAAGGCCGCTCGATGATTGCCCTAGGGGCCGGCACGAATCACTGGTTCCACTCGGACACCATCTACCGGGCCTTCCTGGCGCTGACGACCATGACCGGCTGCCAGGGCGTCAACGGCGGCGGCTGGGCCCACTACGTCGGCCAGGAGAAGGTCCGCCCGGTCACCGGGCAGCAGCACCTGTCCTTCGCCTTCGACTGGCAGCGGCCCACCCGGCACATGGCGGGCACCTCCTACTGGTACCTGAACTCCGACCAGTGGCGCTACGAGGCGTTCGGCCCTGACGAGCTGGCCTCCCCGCTCGGGGACGGGCGGTTCAAGGGCAAGGGCTTCGCCGACTGCCTGGCGCAGGCGGTCCGCCTGGGCTGGACGCCGGGCCACCCCGGCTTCAACCGCAACCCTCTCGACCTGACGGACGAGGCGGCGCGGACCGGCCGGCCGGTCGCCGAGCACATCGTGGACGAACTGAAGTCCGGTCGGCTGCGGTTCGCCGTCGAGGACCCCGACGACCCGGCCAACTTCCCGCGCGTGCTGACCGTGTGGCGGGCGAACCTGCTGGGTTCCTCCGGCAAGGGCAACGAGTACTTCCTGCGGCACCTGCTCGGCACGGACGCGGCAGTCCGCTCCGAGGAGACCCCGCCGGAGTCCCGGCCGAAGGAGGTGGTGTGGCGGGAGGAGGCGCCCGAGGGCAAGCTCGACCTGCTGATCACCATGGACTTCCGGATGACCTCCACCGGTCTGCTCTCCGACGTCGTCCTGCCGGCCGCGACCTGGTACGAGAAGGACGACCTGTCCAGCACGGACTTGCACCCCTTCGTGCACGCCTTCACCCCGGCCATCGCTCCGCCCTGGCAGGCCCGTACCGACTACGACACCTTCCTCACCCTCGCCGACAAATTCAGCGAGCTGGCCGCCGACCACCTGGGCAAACGCACCGACGTCCTGGCGGTGCCACTGCTGCACGACACCCCCGACGAACTCGCCCAGCCCGGCGGGGTGGTGCGGGACTGGAAGACCGGCGAGTGCGAACCGATTCCCGGCAAGACCATGCCGAAGCTGGTCGTCATCGAGCGGGACTACGCCGTGATCGGGCAGAAGATGCGGGCCGTCGGTCCGCTGCTGGACACCCTGGGCACCACCACCAAGGGCGTCACCGTCCACCCCGACCGGGAGATCGAGGACCTGCGCCGGCGCAACGGCACCGTCCGGGACGGAATCGCCGCCGGCCGGCCGTCGCTGGCCACCGCCTCCGACATGTGCGAGGCGGTCCTGGCCCTGTCCGGCACCACCAACGGCCGGCTGGCCACCGAGGGCTTCCGCGAGCTGGAGCGGCAGACCGGCAGCGAGGGCCTGGTGGAACTCGCCGCCGAACGCGAGGCGGAGCGGATCACCTTCGCCGACACCCGTACCCAGCCGCGCTCGGTGATGACCTCCTACGAGTGGTCGGGCTCGGAGACCGGCGGGCGCCGCTACTCCCCGTTCGTCATCAACACCGAGCACAAGAAGCCCTGGCACACTCTCACCGGCCGCCAGCACTTCTTCGTCCAGCACGACTGGATGACCGAACTGGGAGAGCAACTACCGGTCTACCGACCGCCGTTGAACACCCCACGGCATTACGGCGACGAGTGGCTGCACGAGGACGGGCGGGCCGAGGTCACGGTCCGCTATCTGACCCCGCACTCGAAGTGGTCGATCCACTCCAACTACCAGGACAACAAGTACATGCTCGACCTGTCCCGCGGCGGCCCGGTCATCTGGATGTCGCTTCAGGACGCCGAGAAGATCGGCGTCAAGGACAACGAGTGGATCGAGGCGTACAACCGCAACGGTGTCGTCGCCTGCCGGGCCGTGGTAACCCACCGGATGCCCGAGGGCACCGTGTACATGTACCACGCCCAGGACCGCAATGTGAACGTGCCGAAGACCGAGGTCAGCGGCAAGCGCGGCGGCATGCACAACTCTCTGACAAGACTGCTGCTCAAGCCGACCCATCTCGCCGGCGGCTACGCGCAGTTCACCTACGCCTTCAACTACTACGGCCCGACCGGCAACCAGCGCGACGAGGTCACCGTCATCCGCCGCCGCTCCCAGGAGGTTGATTACTGATGAGGGTCATGGCCCAGATCGCGATGGTGATGAACCTCGACAAGTGCATCGGCTGCCACACCTGCTCGGTCACCTGCAAGCAGACGTGGACCAACCGCACCGGTGTCGAGTACGCCTGGTTCAACAACGTCGAGACCAAACCCGGTGTCGGCTACCCCCGCCGCTACGAGGACCAGGAGCAGTGGAAGGGCGGCTGGATGCTCGACAGGCGCGGCCGGCTGGTGCTGCGCTCCGGGGGCCGGGTCAAGCGGCTGCTGTCGCTGTTCTCCAACCCCGACCTGCCGTCCCTCGAGGACTACTACGAGCCGGTCACCTACGACTACGACAACCTCATCAGCGCACCCGCCGGACCGGACATGCCCGTCGCCCGGCCCCGCTCGGTCCTCACCGGCAAGCCCACCGAGATCACCTGGGGCGCCAACTGGGAGGACGGCCTCGGCGGCGCCCCCCAGAACGCCGGCGCCGACCCCAACCTGTCGGGCGAGTGGGCGCGGAAGGTCAAGTTCGAGTTCGAGCAGACCTTCCTCTTCCACCTCCCCCGGCTGTGCGAGCACTGCCTCAACCCCGCCTGTGTCTCCGCCTGCCCGTCGGGAGCGATGTACAAGCGGGTCGAGGACGGCATCGTCCTGGTCGACCAGGACAAGTGCCGCGGCTGGCGGATGTGCGTGACGGCGTGCCCGTACAAGAAGGTGTACGTCAACCACGCCACCGGCAAGGCCGAGAAGTGCACCTTCTGCTTCCCGCGCATCGAGGCCGGACAGCCCACCGTCTGCTCCGAGACCTGTGTCGGCCGGCTGCGCTACCTCGGTCTGCTGCTGTACGACGCCGACCGCGTCGGTGAGGCGGCGGCCACCCCCGACGAGCAGGACCTGCTGGACGCCCAGCGCGGCGTCTTCCTGGACCCGTCCGACACCGAGGTGATCGCGGCCGCCCGCGCGTCCGGCATACCCGAGGACTGGCTGGACGCGGCCCGCCGCTCCCCGGTCCACGCGCTGGTGTCGAAGTACAAGGTGGCGCTGCCGCTGCACCCGGAGTACCGCACCCTGCCGATGGTCTGGTACGTGCCGCCGCTCTCCCCCGTGCTGGACGCGGTCGACGCGGCGGGCGGCAACCAGGACGACCCGGACCACGTCTTCGCCGCCGTCACCCGGCTGCGCATCCCGCTGGAGTACCTGGCGGAGCTGTTCAGCGCCGGGGACACCGACGTCGTCGCCGGCGTGCTGATGAAGCTCACCGCGCTGCGCTCGTACATGCGTGAGCGCACCCTCGGCGAGGAGGGCGACGAGGCCGTGGTCAAGGCCGTCGGTCTCACCGCGCAGGAGGCCGAGGACCTGCACCGGCTGCTCGCCGTCGCCAAGTACGAGGACCGCTACGTCGTCCCCGCCGCGCACAAGGAGGACGCCGCCGCGCTGACCGCCATGGAGAACCGCTGCCCCGTCGAAACGTCCGGCGAGGCCGAACCCCGCAAGGTCATGCTCGGTATCCCCACCCTGCGCCGCAACAACACTGCCGGAGGACGTCCGTGAGCCCGCTGCCCACAGCCATTCCCGCCCTCGTCCGAACCCGCGTCCGGGCAGCCGTACGCCGCCCGCCCCGCCTCACACCCGAGGAGACGGCGGGCCGAGCACTGACACTGCGGCTCGTGTCGCTGCTCCTGCAATATCCCGACGCCGAACTCACCGCTTCCCGGCCGGAGTTGACAACCGTAGTGCAGGCCCTGCCGGCCACGCCCGCAGCCGAACACCTGGCACTGTTCACCGATTGGTTCGCCGCACAGGATCCCGAGGCGCTGGAGCGGCACTACGTCGAGATGTTCGACCTGCGCCGCAGGAGCAGCCTCTACCTCACCTACTACCTGCACGGCGACACCCGCCGCCGCGGCATGGCCCTCCTCACCCTCAACCAGCGTTATCGCGCCGCCGGCTGGAACACCGACGGCGGCGAACTGCCCGACCACCTCCCGGTCGTGCTGGAGTTCGCCGCCCTGGCCGGTCCACGCACCGGTGAGGCGCCGCTGCGCCAGCACCGGCGTGGGCTGGAACTGATCCACCGGGCGCTGACCGACGCCGATTCGCCGTATCGGCACGTCCTGGCCGCACTGCTCACCCTGCTGCCGCCGGCCACCGAGGCCGACCGCGCGGCGGTGGCCCAGCTCGTCGCCGAGGGACCGCCGAACGAGGAGGTCGGCCTCGACCCCTACGGCGCCTACGGCGAGGGCGAGTTCGCGCCACCGGGCACCTTCGTGCCGCCGGTGCCCGCCCCGCCGACCCGTGTGCCGCCCGCCCCGACCAGCCGTACAGGAGGCCCCCGATGAACGCCGCGTTCTCCCCCTTGGCCGCATCCTCGGCGAGTGGCGCCGATCTGCTCCTGTGGGTCGCCCTCCCTTACATCTGCCTCGCCGTGTTCACCGTCGGGCATGTCTGGCGCTACCGGCAGGACCAGTTCGGCTGGACCTCCCGCACCAGCCAGCTCCTGGAACACCGCTGGCTGCGCTGGGGCAGCCCACTGTTCCACCTTGGCGCCTTCATGGTCATCGCCGGGCACGTTGTCGGCCTCGCCATTCCCGACTCGTGGACCGAGGCCGTCGGCATCACCGAGCACGCCTACCACACCACGGCCGTCTGGGCCGGATCGGTCGCCGGCGTCGCCATGGTCACCGGCCTGGGCATGCTGTGCGCCCGCCGCCTGCTGACCCGCCAGGTCCGCCTCGGCACGGACCGCAGTGACAAGCTCCTCTTCCCCCTGCTGTCCGCCACCGTCCTGCTCGGCATCACCGCCACCGCCGCCCACAACGTCTTCGGCGCCGGCTACGACTACCGCGCAACCGTGTCCGTCTGGTTCCGGGGCCTGTTCGTCCTCCAGCCCCAGCCCGAGGCCATCGTGGGAGCACCGCTGCTGTTCCAGCTCCACGCCCTGACCGCGTTCCTGCTCTTCGCGGCCTGGCCCTTCACCCGGCTGGTACACGTGTGGAGCGCCCCCATCGGCTACCTGGCCCGGCCCTACCTGGTCTACCGGCGGCGAGCCACACCGACGACAGCACCGACGGCAGCGGGTCGGCCCCCGTCGGCGTCGGACACCCGGCGGACCGCATGAGTCCCGGGCCCGTGCTCGCACCGGACGCCGCGCCCGCCCGGCCCGCGTACGCCGTGGGCGCGAGCCACCGGACGGGATGGGTGATGGTCCTGACCGGGATCGTCGGCTGGCTCGCGTCCTTCCAGCTCACCGTGGACGACTGGCGGCTCCTCAAGGACCCGTCCTACCAACCACCGTGCAACATCAGCCCCGTCGTCAGCTGCGGCAGCGTCATGTCCAGCGAGCAGGGCAGCCTGTTCGGCTTCCCCAACATGCTGCTCGGCCTGGGAGCGTTCGCCACCGTGACCGCCCTCGGTGTCGCCGTGCTCTCCGGGGCGCGCCTGCACCGCCGGCTGTGGCTCGGGCTGGACACCGGGGCGTTGGCGGGGGTGGTGTTCGTGCACTGGCTGATCGGGCAGTCGCTCTACGAGCTGGGCAAACTCTGCCCCTACTGCGCCGTCGTCTGGGTCGCCACCATCGGCCTGTTCTGGTACCTGACCCTGCACTGTCTGGAACGGGGAATCGTTTCCGTGCCCCGGGGTGTGCTGGAGGTCGTCCGGGACGCGCACTGGATGCTGCTCGCCGCCTGGTACGGAGTGATCGCACTGCTCGTCCTCACCCGCTTCTGGTCGTACTGGAGCAGCCTGCTGCAGGGGACCTGAGCGCTCCGGTCAAGGCGCGCACAGTTCCGTGAAGGAAAGAAGAACGATCATGGACGACGTACTGAGGGAATGGACCGTTGCGGTGAAGGCCGAGCTGGGCATCGACCTCGAAGTCGACCGGGGCTCGCTCAACTGGCGTCAGACAGACACCTGGTCGGCCTGCCGGCCAGTCCCCTCGCAGCCGTCTCCGGCCTCCTCACCCTGACCGCACCGCTGCTGCACACCCTCGCACGCCGGACGGCGGACGTGACGGCCACAGCCGTCCCTGCAGCCGACGTGCCCGGCCACGCGACCGACACCGGACGATACCGGTGGCCCTGAAGAACCGGACGCACGCAGTGCCGCGGGACTTCAACGGCCCCGCGATGCTGCGCGGCCATGGCGACAGCTGACGCCATGGCCGCCTTCCCGCCCGACGGCGCCACAGCCGGACGGGCAAGGACCAGTCTCCAGGCGCACTCGTCACCATCACAGCTGTGAACCACACGCTCGGGGACTTGGCCGCCCGGGGACGGCCAAGTCCCACCAGGGCCCCGGAGGCGGGGCCGCATGACAAGTTCTACCCGCAGGCCAGGCACACCCACGTCCCTGCGTCCCAGGCCCTGCCATTCTCTGCCCGGTCAGGAGCGCAGGGGCACACGGTTACCCGGTGTGCTGTCGTCGGCCTCCGGGGCGGCCATCTGCCTGGCGGCGGGTGACGCACCAGTCGGGGTCGGTGCTCGTGCCTTCCTTCGGCGGCGGTGCCCCTGCCCGCCCCCGGTCCGCCTTCGACGAGCAGCAGACCGGGCTCGGTCAGGGGGACGCCTGGTGGGAGACGTACTATCGACCGAACGGGCTCACCAGTGAGACGGCGTTGCGGACTTCCCGCAGGCCGGGATGGCGTCGCCGCAGGTGGCGTTCCAGGCGCTGGTGGAGCGTGATCCAGGAGGCGGGGCAGCCGTGGCAGGCGCCGCCGAGGCGGACGGTGACGATGCCCTCGTGAACGTCGACGAGGTCGATGACGCCGCCGTGGGATCGGGCGAAGTCGCCCACCTCCCCGGCGAGTACCTCTCGTGCCACGTCGTAGAGCAGCGTGTCATCGACATCGACGGTGCCGGCGACCGGGACCCATCCGGCGGGTTGGTCGAGGGCGGCGTGCAGTGCGCTGCGCACCCGGGCGCCTTCCGCAGGCCAGGTGCGGTCCGGGCCGAGGCAGGTGACGACGGCTGCGCCTTCCGCCATGATCCGGGCAAGGGTGCCGTCGGTCAGCAGGGCGGCCAACGGCGCGGGCACCTCGGCGAGCGGGCCGGTGCCGGTGAGGATTCCGGCGGGGATGATCCAGCGCAGCCGGTCGGGCCGGCCGGGTACCGGCTGTGGGTGCAGAGGGGTCGTCGTCACGGTGGCTCACCCGCCCAGCAGGATGGTGACCGTCCGGGCCAGGTAGGCCATCAGCCAGGCCAGGACCGTCAGATACGCAAAGGCGATCGCCGGCCATCTCCAGGTACCGGTCTCCCGACGCAGGACCGCCACCGTGGCCATGCACTGCAGCGCGTACACGAAGTAGACCAGCAGTGCGGCGATGGTGGGCGCGGTGAACACCGCCTCCCCGGCGTGGGGCCCGTCGGGGTACGTCATGGCCGCCAACGCCTGTTCCGGCCGTTCGGGATCTTCCGCGGCGGCCACCTGTCCGAGGGTGGCGACGAAGGTCTCCCGGGCGCCCTGGGCCGACAGCACACCGACGTTGATGCGCCAGTCGAAGCCAAGCGGGTCAAAGACGGGCGCGACCAGCTGGCCGAGCCCGGCGGCGTAACTGTGGTCGACGGTGTAGGCGGACACGGCGACGGAGTCGGTGCTGTCGACACCGGCCACACTCAGCTGCGCGTCCGTGTGCAGCGGCAGGTTCAGCAGCAGCCACAGCACGACGCTGGTGGCGACGATGACGGTCGAGCACTTGCGCAGGAAGGCGCGAGCGGAGGACCACATCGCCACCATCACCGCGCGCGGGGCGGGCAGCCGGTAGGGCGGCAACTCCATGAAGAACGGCACCGGGCGGCCGTGGCGGTCTCCGAGCTTCTTGAACCCCCAGGCGGCCAGCATCGCCGAGACGGCGCCCAGCAGGTACAGGCCGAACATGACCAGGCCCTGCGCGCCGAACGGGCCTGCCTTCGCGGCCGGATCGACCAGCAGGCCGATGAGCAGCACGTAGACCGGCAGCCGGGCTGAGCAGGTCATCAGCGGGGCAGCCATCATCGTGGCCAGGCGGTCCTTGGCCGAGGGGAGCGTGCGGGTGGCCATGATGCCGGGAATCGCGCAGGCGAACGACGACAGCAGTGCCACGAAGGCGCGTCCCTCCAGGCCGAAGCGGGCCACCACCCGGTCCATCAGGAAGGCCGCCCGCGCCAGGTAACCGACCCCCTCCAGCAGGGCCAGGAGCAGGAACAGCAGCACGATCTGCGGGACGAACACCAGCACGCCGCCGACCCCGCCGATCAGGGCGTCGCCCAGCAGTCCGGACAGCCACGGCTGGCCGACATGGGCGTCCACCTGGTCCGACAGCCACGCGAACAGCGTCTCCACCCAGCCCTGCAGCGGGGCGGCCAGGGTGAAGACGGTCTGGAAGAACAGCATCATCACCGCGAAGAACACCGCCGTTCCCCACACCGGATGCAGCAGCACCCCATCCACGCGCTGGGTGATCCGGTGACGCTCCGGGGGCCGGTAGCCGGCGAAAGCCAGAACCGATTCCGCCCAGGCATCCCGCTCACCCACCTCGGTGGGCGGAGCCACGACCGGGGCGGGCCACGTACGCCAGGTGGTGAGCTGCTCACGCAGCTGCGCGATGCCCAGCCCACGGTGGCCGACCACGGGCAGCACCAGCACGCCGAGCGCCTGAGCGAACGCGTCGATATCCAATCGGCCCTGTCTGCGGGCCAGTTCGTCGGTGAAAGTCACCACCGCACAGACCGGCAGCCCGCGGGCCAGGACCTGGGCAACGAACCCCAGGGAGCGCCGCAAGGTGGTGGCGTCCACCACCAGCAGCAGCGCGTACCGGCCGGTCGGCACCTTGTCGGCCGTCCAGCCCGTCGACGGTGATCTGCTCGTCGGGGCTGATCGGCTCCAGGCTGTAGGTGCCCGGCAGATCCTCGACCAGGTGGCGGTGGCGGTCCGTTCGGGCTGTCCCGACATAGCGGGAGACGGTCATGCCAGGGTAGTTACCGGTCTTGGCACGCAGGCCCGTAAGGGCGTTGAAGATGCTGGTCTTGCCCGAGTTGGGGGCGCCGACCAGGGCGATCCTCGGCGCCTGGGGCAGAGCCGCGTCGGCGCCGCCGGCGTCGTGGCAGCCCGTGCTCACCGCTCCGCCCCGCTGACGTGCACGCACTGTGCCTGCGCCCGGCGCAGGCACACCTCGTAGTCCCTGACCCGATAGAGGACGGGTTCACGCAGTGGTGCCCGGCGTACCACCTCCACGACCGTGCCAGGGGTGAATCCGAGGTCGTGCAGCCGGCGGACAACGGCGGGCTCCCCGTCGGCGACGACCCCGATCACCCTGGCACAGGCGCCGGGAGCCAGGTCCGCCAACGAGCGCGGCGGGGTGTCGATGACGGTGGTCCCCCGGCCGTCCGTTTCCTCGAACACCCCATCAGTGCCACTCATGTGTCTCTCCAACCCCATCGCGCCGAGCGAATCCGCCCAGCGAAAGACCACCAACGAGGTGAAGTTAGCCTTACCTATCTAGCCAGGGCCTGGGGCTCGCGGCCCTGAGGCATGGGCCTCTCGGCCCCATCAGTTCGGCCCAGTCGGCCCACAGCGAGGAGCCGTCCCCCGAGGGGCAAGCGCGTGCCAGGCACCGGTAGACGGCGGGTTAAGGACACTCTCGGTGGCGCCGGTGCGACAGGGGAAGGCTGCACCAGCGCGGGCGAACACGGCACTCCGCAGCGCCGCCGCGCCTGCCGAGGGCTCGTCCGGCCGCCCGGGACGGGTGTGGCAGGCGGCCGGACGGTGACCGAGCGGGGAGGACACCGCCTCCAACTGCGGCCTCTGTATGGAGAACGTGCAGCCGGCAGATTGGAGGCGGTGGTCCGTGGCTCCCTCCCGTTCGATCCCGGGAATGAGCATCACCGGATCGCAGAAGGGTTCGCTCGGGCCGAACAGCCCTTTGCCGGGGCCTGTTGGCCCCGGGTCACGGGTTGCGGTCCGGGCCGTACGGCCCACCCACACCAGGCGCTTCGGACCGGGCGCCGCACCGGGAGCGGACCGTAGATTCACTGCCATGGACATCGGCACCAGTGCGGCGGCTTCAAAAGCCCGGGACGAGAGGGCGCGTCGACTCGTTGCGCGGCAGGGATCGGCGCGATGTCGGTTCCCCGCGTTCAACTGCCCGTCCTGCACCCCCGACGCGGAGGATGTCCCCTCGTTTCCCTCTGCGTCTTGAGGCCGCTCCGGTCTGCGGAGGTCTGCACCGACCGCCGGTCGGCACCCGTGCACCCGTGCGCCCGTCATGGCGGTGACAGACCCCCGTCGGTTCCCCGTCGAGCCCGGTGTGCCCGCGGCCACGCCCACCGGCTCCATGCCGCGACCAGCCCACAGGAAGACGCACATGATCTTCGAAGACCTCCGGACGGCCTGCCGCAAGGACCCCACCCTGCACGGTGTCCACGTGGTCGAGGTTCTGCTGTATCCCGGCCTGTGGGCGATCTGGACCCACCGGGTCACCCACCGGCTGTACCGCCTCGGTGTGCCGCTGCTGCCCCGGCTGCTGTCCCAGCTCGCCCGCGCGTTGACCGACATCGAGATCCACCCGGGTGCGGTCATCGGCCGGCGCCGCTTCATCGACCACGGCATGGGCGTGGTCATCGGCGAGACCGCCGTCCTTGGCGACGACGTGATGCTGTACCACCGCGTCACCCTGGGCGGTACCGGCTGGTGGACCGACACGAAGGCCGCCAAGCGGCATCCCACCGTCGGCGACCGGGTCGTCCTCGGCGTCGGCGCCACCGTGCTCGGCCCGGTCCACGTCGACCACGACACGATCATCGGCGCGCATGCCCTCGTCCTGCGCGACGTCCCCGCCCACGCCCGCGTCCACGCCCCACAGGCGGCCCCCGCTGCCCGCCCTCACGGCACAGCAACGGTGACCAACGCCAGGATCCTCACTTCCGCAGACGAGAAGGAAAGACCGACATGACGGCGATACACCCCTCGATCGCGCCCTCGATCACGGCGCTGATAGGCCGCACTCCTCTGGTGGCGCTGCACCGCTACGGCGCGGACCTGCCCGCGCGCCTGGTCGCCAAGCTGGAGTCCGCCAACCCTGGCGGCAGCGTCAAGGACCGCATCGCTCTCGCGATGATCGAGGACGCCCAGGCCGCCGGCGCGCTCCGGCCCGGCACCCGCCTCATCGAACCCACTAGCAGCAACACCGGCATCGGCCTGGCGATGGTGGCGGCAGCCCTGGGCTACCAGGTCACTTTCACCATGCCCGAGAGCATGAGCACCGAGCGGCGCGCCCTGCTGCGCGCCTACGGCGCGGAACTGATCCTCACCCCGGCCGCCGAGGGTATGACCGGCGCTGTCGCCCGGGCCACCGAACTGGCCGAGCGCCACGGCTGGTTCATGCCGCAGCAGTTCCGCAACCCGGCCAACCCCGACGCCCACCGGCGCACCACCGCACAGGAGATCTGGCAGGACACCGCCGGACAGGTCGACGTTCTGGTGGCCGGCGTCGGCACCGGCGGCACCGTCACCGGCGTAGGACAGGTCCTCAAGGAGAAGAACCCCGACATCACCGTGGTAGCAGTCGAACCGGCGAAGTCGGCCGTCCTGTCCGGCGGCTCCCCCGGCCCGCACCGCATCCAGGGTCTCGGCGCCGGCTTCGTCCCCGACCTCCTCGACACCGACGTCTACGACACCATCTGCCGCGTCTCCCTGACCGACGCCCAGACGCAGGCCCGCCGCCTGGCCCGCACCGAGGGCGTCCTCGCCGGAGTCTCCGGCGGAGCCGCCCTCCACGCAGCCACCACCCTCGCCCACCTCCCCCGGCACGAGGGAGCCCTGATCGTCGTCGTCCTACCCGACACCGGGGAGCGCTACCTCAGCACGGACCTGTTTCACGAGGCGTAGAGGGACCGCAGAACCGGCGTGGTAGGCACGCTGAACCGCACGGATCATAAGGAGCCCGCTCTCTCGCCGCCCTGCTACGGGGTGATCCCGCTGCTCGTCCGGACCGATGCCTGAGCGTGCCGACGCCTCCCCGCCGTGGGGCCCACTGGCCCCCAGCCGGGACCTTCGGCCCCCGCACCCGGCCACCACACGGAGTTAGGTTCACCTAAGTGACAGCGGTACAGGCAGAGAGCGAGGCACGAACATGGCATCGACGGCCCCAGGGGCCCCGCAGACGCACATTCCCCTCCCCGGCGACGGACTGCCCGCCGCCCGCATGCCCGGCCACTGGCTGCTGGCCCGCCTGGGCAAACGGGTGCTGCGCCCCGGCGGTGTGGAGCTGACCCGGTGGATGCTCGACACCCTGGGCGTGGACCCGGAAGAGCGGGTGGTGGAACTGGCCGCCGGCCTCGGAGCCACAGCCCGGCTGACCCTCACCCGCCACCCGGCCGCCTACACCGCCGTCGACCGCGACCCGGCCGCCGTGGCCGCGCTCAGCGCTCTCGCCACCCCCGGCCCGACCGTGGTGCGGGCCGTGCGCTCGGACGCCGCGGACACCGGGCTGCCGGACGGCGGCGCCACGGTCGTGTACGGCGAGGCGATGCTGACGATGCAGCCGGAACCGGCCAAGCGGCGCGTCGTACGGGAAGCACGCCGTCTTCTCGACGACTCCACCGGCCGGTACGCCATCCACGAACTGTGTCTGCTGCCCGACGATCTCGACCCGGCCCTCGCCGACCGGATCACCGCTGACCTCGGGGAGGCCATCCACGTCGGCGCTCGCCCCCTGGCACCCACCGGCTGGTGTGAACTCCTCGCGGAGGAGGGCTTCACCGTCACCGCCCACAGAACAGCACCGATGGCGCTGCTCGAGCCACGCCGGCTCATCGCCGACGAAGGTCTGCTGCCCGCCCTGCGCATCACCGGCCGCGCACTGCGGGACCCGGCCGCCCTGCGCCGCGTGCTGCACATGCGCCGCGTCTTCCACCGCCATCGCACCCACCTCGGCGCGATCAGCCTGATCGCCGTCCCCACCCCGACCGAACACTGAGGAAGTACCCCATGACAGCCACCGTGATCACCGACCTGGCCGCCGAACTGACCGTTCCCGAAGACGGCACGCTGAGCCGCGTCCTGTACCGCGACGACCGGCTGCGCGTGGTCGGCTTCGCTTTCGCCGCCGGCCAGGAACTGACCGAGCACACCTCCGCGCTCCCCGTGGTCATCCAGGTCGTGAGCGGCCGCCTCGACCTCGTCATGGGCGAGGACAAGACTGAGGCGACGCCGGGGAGCTGGATCCACCTGCCGGCGCGGCTTCCGCACACCGTGCGCGCCACCGAGCCGAGCGTCATGCTGCTGACCATGCTGCCCACCCCGGCGCCGTCCGGGTCAACGGTTCCTTCCGCGGCCTGACCGCCGCTGCCCTGGCGGGCCTCCAATCGTTTGGGCCACGGCTGGAGGGCCGCCGTCGCAGCGCGTCAGCGCCGTTGCCACCGTGGGTGGCAGGACGTCGCACAGGTCGGTCCCCCGGACTTGGGCGGCGTGCTGCGTGGTGAACTGCGCAACGATGATGTCCGGGGGAGCCGAAGCACTCCTCGAAAGCACACCGCGGCGGGCGAGACGCCCCTTGTGAACGTCCCGTTGCTCCCCAAGTCGGGCCCCTGGCGTGCGATCGTCCGGGAGGCGACCCAGAGGGACCCGGAGCGACGCCCGGCCACGGTGTCCGCCTTCCTCGACTTCGTCGCACATGAGCTGGACGCGCCAACGGAGCCCGTTGCCCTACGCGGCGAGCACCTTCAGCGGGAACTGCTCGCCAGGTCGACGGGAGCGGGGACCGACCTCCTGACGCTGGCCGCTACGCATCCCGACGACACGGCTCTCTACTTCGACGTGCTGATCAAAATTCCCGTCGCCTCGATCATGACGGATCTGCTGGCCGACGCCGCTCGCGCGGTCGAGGTCGTGTCCGCGATGGCGACACTCTTCGGTTCCGACGTCTCCCACGGTTTCGAGGAACTCGACGCCACCGTCAAGTGGCTGGCCGGTATCGCCGAGGAGGCGGCCCGACTGAGGGAACTCGATCTCCTGGAAGCGTGCTGCGGTGGCGCGTTCGAATGGATCCCTCTCCTGGACGACCAAAGCGGCCAGGCCGAGGTCTTCTCCTGGTGGACGACCCTGAGCGCGGACGCCGCCAGCTCGGTGGCGGCGATGCTGCGACAGCATCCAGAGTGCGTGACGTACTTCGGTCACCTGGTGCACGACCTCCGCGTCGACCACCGGATTCGCGCGGCCATCGCCCAGCAGTAGACCAGTCCGGTCGCGCCTTGCGTCCGCCGTTCCCGCAGGAAGCGATCCTGGACGACTCCGCACACTATGTCGGTGGCGGGGTACTTTGGGCGAGACGGAGACGGTGGCCTTTTGCGGTGTCGCCGAAGTCGCGTTCGTCGTCGTCGCGGAAGCGTGTGTAGAACCACTCGGGTACTCGGGTGGTGTCCAGACGGGTGCGGAGTACGCCGTCCTGTACGTCCCGTGCGACGTTCCGTAGGCGGTGCCATTCGTCGTCGGGGACGGGGCCGGGGCGCCCGTTGTGTAGCTCGGTGTTGACGACCTTGGTGAGTCGGTCGCGTTCGTCGGCCACCTTGCGTTGGCCGGACCAGATCTCATAAGCGATCTGATAAGCCGCCAAGGACGGCACAAAGAAGCTGAGAAGCGTGTCGCCCAGAGACGCATCCGCAACCACTAGGCCGGCGACAAGGCCGATGGTGGCCCACAGGATCGCGGCGGTAGCGATGAGGTAGCTGTAGCGGCGGCGGAGGCGGGCGTCCCAGGCGAGGTTCTGTTCCTGTGCGATGAACACGTCGTAGGGGTGGTGGACGCCGTTGGTGGGGTCGTACCAGCCGTCGGTGATGCGCTTGTCCTTCGCGCTGCCTCGGGGGAGCTTGCGCGCGAGACGGCGGACGTCGGGTTCGGGGATGGGGTCGCCTGCAACGGTGACGCGCCACGGCAAGTGGAACAGGGCGGTGTCGAACATCTCTTGGAGCAGGGCGCCCTTGCGGGCGGTGTTCCCGGCGAGGCCCTTGAGCAGGAACGCGGAGACGACGAACCAGAAGAACCCGACGATCGAGACGGCTGTCCGGCCGTGACCGAGCAGCGTGATCAGGACACCGGCGGCGGCGAGCACGACAGCGGCGGTAACGCGCACGGCTTCGAGGAGCTGGCCGCGTTGGTGGCTTGCCGACGCGGCGCGCTGGAGGAGCAGCATGTCGTCGTCGAGCTGCCGCTCGTGGATGGCCCGAGGCGGGATCCCATGGATGCCGCCGGGGTCGGTAGAGAGGTTCATGGCCTGGTCATCCGGTTCCCGAACAGCTTCTTCCACTCGTCGTAGGCGGCGCGTTCCTGCTCCTCGTCCTCCAGGTCAACCGCCCGTTCCGCGATGGCGCGGGCCTGGTTAAGCGCGTTGGCCGCGGCGAGCTTCTGGGTCGCGTTCATGACGGCGTTGACGTTACCGCCCAGGCCGGCGGGGTCGGGCCACTCGTCACCGATGCGTTCGGCGGCGGTAGCCAGAAACAGCACGATCTCGTCCTGATAGCGCCCGATCGGCGGCTTCACCAGTGCCTGAGCCATGACCTCCAGCAGGAAGGAGGGCGAAACGGGCTCGCCGAGTTCGCGGTTGATGCCCTTGACCATCTTGACGAAGGGGACGTACTTGCCTTCACAGTCGGCGTTCTTGGCGATGCTCAGCTCGTGATGGCGCTTGGGATTGGTCGCGATCCAGTCGCCTGCCGAGGGATTGGGAATGTAGTAGCCGCCGTCGTCTCGCTTGAAGGCGGGGACTACATCGATCGACATGACCTCGTCGTCGGGGCCGTAGGGGATCACGATGGCCATGCCGTCGCGGGCGGCGGAGCTCCACTTCTGACGAAGCAGGGTCTCCAGCGCGTTGATCACTTGGATGGGAGCCTGATCACGGAAGCCGGCCTGGGAGCCGTCGGCGTCGAGGACCACGAAGATGTCGATGTCCTTGAGCTTCTTCGTCTTGGTGTCGCGCCGATAGCTGCCGGTGAGGAAGTCGTCGGCGAGGTCCCAGTGCGACCGGACGAAGTCGCGGATGGCCTCGTGCCGTGCCTTCGCCAACTTCTGCTCGGTCGGGGTGATCTCCAGGTTGTGCTTGAGGTTGGCGAAAGCGTCGTCGATGTATCCCATGGCGGTGTGCTCCTACTCGTCGTCTCAGCTGTGGTAATACCGCATACCGGTCGAGGCGTGCGGGGCGGAGCCGAGGGTGCCGAAGGTGATGCCGCTCAAGCCGTCGGTACTCGCCCGCTGGCCGGGGCCCCAACCTGGTTGTGGAGTGCGGGGCCCGTTGAAGGTGCAGAACAGCCGGTAAGTGGTGCCCGTGGGCACCCGGTCGAGCTTGGCCCGGAACCGGGCGGCTCGGGCACGGGATGCGGTGAACTCGGCGTTGCCATCGCCGGAGGTGGTGTAGGACACCGGGAACTCGATCACTGGTGCCACGGCGCCTGAGGGCTGGTGGCACTCCAGGACAACCGCGTCGAGGCTACCCTCCTCGATCCACGCCTTGATCGCGTTCTCGTTCTGCACCCAGTTCCGGCTCAGCGGGTCCACGCTGATCTTCAGGTCGGCGAGGATGCCGGTGATGGTGCCGAGGATGACGTCGGTCAGGTGCGTGGCGGTGTGTGCACGGGTGTAGCTGTAGGTGTAGGTGGAGGTCATCGCTGAGTCACCGCCCGTCGCAGAGCCTCACGATCGATCAGCGGACCGGAGTGGGCAGCCTTCGTCTCTGGAGCGGGCGGGACAGCGTCGGACAACCGGGCGTGACCGTCAGCGGCTGCCTTCACCTGCTCCTGGAACGGGGCCGGGGATGGCAGGTAGATCATAAAGTCGTCTGCGCCCGTCGCGCCGGGGACAGGGTTGAGGTTCTCCTCCAGCGTCAGCGCCGCAATGCCGGACACGGTCGTTATCTCGCAGTGCACCTTGCCGGCGACCAGGGTGATCGGGTGCCGCTGAAGGTGATCTGCCGCGATCAGCATCCGCCCGACCGCCTCGGCAGCCGACATTGCCTGCACTGCCTCGTCGCGGGACAGCGTGGAGGACTGGGCCACGGTATCCGCCACGAGGTCCATGATCACCGCCCAGGTTCCGCTGGCACTGCGCACGGGAGAGGCCGCCACCTGCCTAGAGCGCCGCACGGGACACCTCCGGCTCGCCCGTCTCCGCGACCGCGTTGCGCACTGCGGCGGCCAGGTCGTCTTCGGTGAGGCTGCCGGGGTCCAGCACCGTGTCCAGCCGCTGAGCCAGAGCTTCGAAGACCACCTTGCGCGTACGGCGACCGTCCAGCCCGTGAGCCGCTTCGGCGATGCGGTCCATCGCCGAGGAGCGCGCCAGCGCGCCCAAGGCCGGGTACTTGTCGGCCAGCGTCAGCAGTGTGGAGGCCAGGATCCTCCGCAGTGCCTCCGGCTCGGGAAGCGGGACGAGGATAGCGGCGTCGGAGCGGGAGAGGAACGCCTCGTCCAGGGCGGTGGTGAAGTTGCTGGTCGCGACGAAGAACAGATGCGGGTGCTCGGTGGCGTTGAGATCCAAGGCAGTGAGCACGGCGTCGGTGGCGCGGTGGACATCGGCCGGGTTGGCGGCCAGTGAAGCCGCCGAGCGGGCGACCGCCATCGATTCGACCTCGTCAAGGATCACCACGGTCGGCACGCCGTCCGACGCGAGACCCGGCACGTACTCGCCGAGCAACTCGCTGACCCGCTGCTGCGACTGCCCGTGTTCGGCACTCATCAGCCCGTGCGGGTTGATCTCGATCCGCCTGACCGCGCCTCCGGGGACATAGCGGGCGACCTGTGCCGGCAGGCCCCGTGCCAGGGTGGTCTTGCCGGTGCCGGGAGGGCCGTAGAGCGTGCACAAGCCGTGCAACGCCGTCACCGCGAACGGCAGGTCAGGTCGCACGAGCAGCGACAACACAGTCTGGTTGCGCAGCCGCTCCTTGATCTCTTCCGGCACCACGATGGCGTCCCACAGCGCGGTCTCCGCCGAGTCGGCGGTGATCACCTCATCCGCCAGCACGCACTCCTGAACCCTCATCCCCTCAGCTCCGTCCCCCCACGCTTGATGGGTTACCTCAGATCTGAACATGATCTTCCGTGCTTCAGGGAGAGTACACCATGTGGCGGAGATGCAACTCGACACACTTCACTCGGGCGTGTCTGCTGGAAGCCGCGTGATTTGACCGTCCGGTAACAAAGGCATGCCTAAGATACGAGCGGAACATTCAAGATCGAGATTCGTCCGCTGATCGGTGGACATCGACTGGCCCGGAGACGAGCGACGTGAACGACCCGCAACTGGACCCTGGCGACATCGCAGCCCTGTTCGATCGCGCCAGACTGCGAATGGCACGCGAACTCCGTGGGCTCACCCAGGTACAGCTAGCCCGCGAGGTCGGCGCCGTCACTGCGGCTTCGATCAGTCAGTTCGAGAACGGACACACCAAGCCCGCCACATCGACGCTTCGCCGGCTCGCGGTCGCGTTGCGGGTGCCGCCCTCGTTCTTCGCCGCTCCGGCCCGCCCCCCTGCGCAGGATCAGGTCAACGGGTTCTTCCGCAGTCTTCGATCCACCTCTCCCCGAGATCGTCAACAAGCTCTCGCCTACGTGCACCTCGCACGGGAAATCACGCTTGAGCTCGAAAAGCACGTCGCATTGCCCGAACTCAACCTGCCGCGCGTCCCAATCGACGAAGGACAGCCCCTTCGGTCCGCCGATATCGAACAAGCGGCAGCCCAAGTCCGTAACCACTGGAACGTCCCACGCGGTCCAGTTCAAGATGTTGTGCGACTACTGGAAATGAACGGAGTTGTGGTCGTCCGCTTCCGTGTCGGTGTCGAAAAAGTTGATGCATTCTGTGTCGACTTCCCTGACAGGCCCGTTATTGCCCTGGGGGCCGACAAGGGCCTGCGCGACCGCTCCCGCTTCGACGCGGCCCACGAACTAGGACATCTGGTCTTGCATGGCCACTCTGGAAAAATTGGCGACAAGGTCACTGAGAGTCAAGCCCACGAGTTCGCTGCCGCGTTCCTCATGCCAGCCGACGACGTCAGATCCGAACTTCCGGAGCGGCTCGACTGGCCCGCATTTCTCCGCTTGAAGGCAAAATGGCATGTCTCACTAGCCGCCCTTTTGGTCAGGGCAAAAACGCTCGGCGTCATGAGCGAACACACCTACGCTCAAGGATGGAAAGCGTTGTCCGTTCGAGGGTGGAGAAAAGTAGAGCCAGGCCCGCTGGGAAACCCAGAGGCCCCCGTACTCCTGCAGCGCGCACTAGAACTTATGGAAACAACGGGTATCTCATTCGCCGATTTCATCAATCGTTCCGGCCTTCCGGAAGCCGACGTTCGAACCCTGCTCAGTCGGGATATCAGCGAACGACCCCGCGTGGAGTTCTGATCTACCTCACCCGACCACTCAATGCCCCGAGGCCATCGAGGCCGAAGTGGTGGTCGCTTCAACGCCGATGTGCTTCAACGAACCGGACTTGGTCCTTGACTACGAACTCGGCTCGCTTCGTCGGCTGCAAACGATTAACCAGTGGGAGGACAACGCCCTGCTGGAGGTGCAGATCCGCGTAGCTGAAGGCGATCCTGCCGTCCACGCTCCAGCCACGTCCGACCAAGGCGCGCCGTGAGGGGCACGGATTCCTAATCCGGACGGTTGGGCGGGTGCGATCGCAAATGAGGTGCCTCGAAAGCGTCACAGGAACGCGACCGCATGTGGCGCCGAGCGCATCGTGCGCGCCCAGCGCAGCCGATCTCACGGCGAAGCCTCACCGGAGCGCTCCGGTGAGGCTTCGTCTCACGGCTCCGGGCAGAGGCCCCGCCAATGGTTGCTCCCCGGTGGGCCTCGGTCTATCACCGGCGCTATCACGCGTCTGTCACCAACTACACCGACGCCCCCGGACGGCGATGCCCTGACCTGCTACAACGCACACACCATGGACTGGCGTGGACGCCCATAGACGGTCTCTACAACCTGTGCCATGTGGTACCCAGTGAGGGACCCAGGATCAGGACCGGTGCGTCTTCCGGCCCGTCAAAGCGGTATTGCAGGGTGTTCGGTGGTGTCTCGCTCACGCCCCAGGCCCTCTCACGTCTCACGGGCATCTCACGCAGCCCGGGGGGAGCCGGCTGGTCGATGCGTCCGTGGCCGCTCCTGCCGGACAAGGCCGACGGCCTCACGGATCGAGACCGACCTCCGGCGTACGTCGATCGACACGTGAGCCCTGACCCGGAACGCGCCGCGCATTCCGGTGACGTCCCCGGCCCTGCGTCACGGAACACAACCGGTCCGCTGTCCCATCGCGCCGTCCGGGACGGGCTTGGTCGACATTGCGGCCGGGATCTGACCTCAATCGCCGCTAGCGTGAGAGGCCGCTCGCTTCCGTCGATGTGAGGACGCTCATGCAGCAGAAGGCTATTCAGATCATCGGTGCCCGTGAGAACAACCTCAAGGGCATCTCCGTGGAGGTGCCGAAACACATGGTCACCGTCTTCACGGGGGTATCTGGATCCGGAAAGTCGTCCTTGGTGTTCGACACCATCGCGGCGGAATCCCAGCGGCAGCTCAACGAGACGTTCACCGCGTTCGTGCGCAACCGCCTGCCCAAGTACGGCCAGCCCGACGTGGACGACATCGCGAACCTCTCGACTGCGGTGATCATCGATCAGAAGCGGATCGGGGGGAACGCGCGGTCCACCGTCGGGACGATCACCGACATCTACGCGTTGCTCCGGCTGCTCTATTCCCGGGTGGGCAAGCCCTGGATCGGCCATTCGAACGCCTTCTCGTTCAATGACCCCTCCGGAATGTGCCCCGATTGCGAGGGCCTTGGCCACCGGGTGCAGGTCGACCTCGACAAGCTGCTCGACAGGTCCAAGTCGCTGAACGAGGGCGCCATCCGGCACCCCGCCTTCAATGTGGGGGGGTGGTTCTGGAAGCTGTACGCCAATTCCGGCCTTTTCGACAACGACAAGAAGCTCCGTGACTACACCGAGAGCGAGTGGCAGGCGTTCCTGTACGGGACCCAGGGGTCCATCGCTCTGGAGTGGCAGGGCGGAAAGATCAACTCCAAGTACGAAGGGCTGATGGACAAGTTCAACCGGCTCTACCTGCGCAAGGAGCCGGACGAGATGAGCGCCAAGAACCGGGTGGCACTGGAGCGAGTCGTCACCCGGGGGCCCTGCGACACCTGTCAGGGGCAGCGGCTCAGCCGGCAGGCGCTCGGGTGCCGCATCAACGGCCGGAACATCGCCGAACTCGCCGCCCTGGAGATCGCCGACTTGATGGACGCCGTCAAGAAGGTCGACGGGTCGTCCGTCTCCACTCTGACGGCCAGTCTGATCGAGCGGCTCCAGCACCTCGTCGAACTGGGGCTGGGATATCTCAGCCTCAACCGCGAGACGTCCACGCTCTCCGGCGGCGAGTCGCAGCGCATCAAGATGGTGCGGCACCTCAACAGTTCGCTCGTCGACATGGTCTACATCTTCGACGAGCCCACGATCGGCCTGCACCCCAGCGACGTGCAGCGGCTCAGCCGGCTCCTGATGGAACTGGCCGGGAAGGGCAACACGGTGCTGGTGGTCGAGCACGACCGCGACATCATCGAGATGGCTGAACACGTCATCGACATCGGGCCCGGGGCCGGGCGCCACGGAGGCGAGATCGTCTACCAGGGCGACGTCCGGGGCCTCACCGAGGCGGACACGCCGACGGGACGGTACCTCCGCAGGATCACCCCGATCAAGGACCGGTTCCGCGAGGCCAGGGGGCACCTGGAGGTGACGGGAGCCCGGGCCCACAACCTCAAGGACATCAGCGTACGGATTCCGCTCGGCGTACTGACCGCCGTCACCGGGCCGGCCGGCTCCGGCAAGAGCACGCTCATTCACGACGTGCTGTTGCGGCAACACCCCTCGGCGGTCGTCATCGACCAGTCCGCGGTCACCACCAACCGGCGTTCGAACCCGGCGACCTACACCGGCATCATGGATGAGATCCGCAGGCTGTTCGCCCGCGAGAACCAGGTCAGCCCCTCACTGTTCAGCTTCAACTCCGAGGGCGCCTGCCCCACCTGCCAGGGACACGGCATCATCTACACCGACCTCGCCTTCATGGATCCGATGATCACGACCTGCGAGGTGTGCGCGGGGATGCGTTTCACCGAAGACGTCCTGCGTCTGACCCTGCGCGGGCAGAACATCCACGACGTACTGTCGATGAGCGCCGCCGAGGCGGCCGAGTTCTTCACCGAACCCAAGGTTGCCACGACCCTCCGTTCCATCAACCGGGTCGGCCTCGGCTATCTCCAGCTCGGCCAGCCGCTGAACACGCTCTCCGGCGGCGAGTGCCAGCGCATCAAGCTCGCCACGGAGCTCGGGAAGAAGGGCAGCGTCTACGTCATGGACGAGCCCACCACCGGGCTCCACATGTCCGACGTCGACAGCCTCGTCCACCTGGTCGACGACCTGGTCGAGAAGGGCAACTCGGTCATCGTCATCGAGCACAATCTCGACGTCGTCAAGCACGCGGACTGGGTCGTCGACCTCGGTCCCGGGGGCGGCAGCGAGGGCGGCCGGGTGATCTTCGAGGGCACCCCCGCCGACCTGGCGAAGGCCGAGCACTCGGTCACGGGTCGGTTCCTCGCCGCGTCCCTGGCCGACGCCGGTTCCGAGACGACCGGTCATCGCGCCAGGCGCTGATCCTCGCCCCGAGGGCCGACCGGCGTTCCCGTACGTGCCCGTCCCCGGGAACGCCGCGGCCCCGGGACCAGAGGTCACCGGACAGGGCTCAGCGCCGGACACGCTGCCCGGCCGACACACGGTGCCGGGCCGTCAGCTGTTCCAGCGTCGGCACCACCGCACCGGGTGCCGGGGTCCGCAGCATCTCCGCGCGGATCCGCGCGGCGCCCTGCCGGAAGGACGGCTCGGCCAGTATCTGAGCCAGCCTGTCCCTGACCCGGTCGGCCGAGGCGCCCTCACCGTGCGGCGGGAGGAAGATCCCCGCGCCCAGCTTTTCCAGCTGCCCGGCCCGGAAGACGTCGTCCCACTGCCAGGCGAGGGCGAGCTGAGGCACCCCGTGCAGGGCCGCCGTCGCCCAGGTTCCGGCGCCGCCGTGGTGCACGACGACCTCACAGCTCGGCAGGACGACGTGCAGGGACAGACTGTCCACCACCCGCACGTTCCCGGGCAGGGGCGGCAGGACCTCGCGCTCCTCGGCCTTGACCGTGGCGACCACCTCGGCGTCCAGCTCCGCGATCGAGGCCAGCAGCTCACCGACCCGGGGCAGCCCGGTGAAGCCCGTCGAGCGCTCCGTGATGCCCTGGGTGAGCAGGACCCTCGGGCGTCCCGGGTCCTCCCGGAGCCACGGCGGCACCACTGCCGGGACCGGGCCGTTGTACGGGACGAACCGCATGGGCACCGTCGGGCGGTCCGTGGCGAACCGCACGCTCGGCGGCATCTGGTCGATCGTCCAGTGACCGCTGATCACCTCGGGTCCGAAGGCCGCGCCGTGCCGCTCCAGCGTCCACGTCAGCCACTCCTCCAGGGCGTCGTCCCGGTGCTCGGCCGGCACCTCGTGCAGCGCCTGCTGGAACCGGTCGTGCACCCGTAGGAAGAGGTCCGGGCCCCACAGCAGGCGGGCCTGCGCCGCGCCGGTCACCTGGGCGGCCACCGCGCCGGCGAAGGTGAAGGGCTCCCAGACGACCAGGTCCGGCCGCCACCAATCGGCGAAGTCCACCAACTCGTCGATCATGGAGTCATTGTTGATCTGGGCGTAGAACGCCGCCGTCAGCATCGACGTGGACGCTTCGAGGAACTCCAGGTCGAGCAGCTCCGGCCGGTTCTCCAGGTAGTCGGAGTTCCGGTGCAGCGCGAACACGCCGGGCGCCATGGCCCCCATCGCCGCCTGCACCTGGTGGTCCGTACCCACCGGTACAGCCGTGAGTCCCGCACGGGTGATGCTGTCGGTGAGAGCGGGCTGGCTCGCCACCCGGACGTCGTGTCCGGCCGCCCGCAGCGCCCAGGCAAGGGGCACCACACCATTGAAGTGCGCGTCCATGGCGAACGCCGTCACGAGCACCTTCATGTGTCATCCTCCCCGGGTCACTTCTGGGCCAGCCGCAGCGAGAGCGGGGCGCGGACCACAGGTGAGCGCCCGCGCCCCAGCGGCTCGCCCTCGGCCCGCAGCCCGGGAAGCCGTTCGGCCACCGCCCGCAGGACGGCGGTGCACTGCATGCGGACGAGCGGAGCGACCAGCCCCAGATGGTCCCGGCCCGTCAGCGCCATGTGCGTGAAGCCGGGACCGCGGGGGCGGTCGAGACGGAATCGGTCCGGATCCTCGTACAGCGCCGGGTCCCGCTGGGCGGCGTCGACCAGCACCACCACGTGCTGGTCCGCCTCCAGCGTCTCGCCACCGATCTGGACCTCTGCCTGGGTGATCAGGCTGCGGAGCGTCACAGGAGGTGCCCAGCGGAGGGTCTCCTCGACCGCGTCCGCCGCCCTGCCGGGATCGGCCCGCATCAGCGCCCATTGCTCGTCGTGCTGCAGCAGGGCCATGACGGCGTTCGCCACGGTGGTGATCGCCGTCTCGGCCCCGACCACCGTGCTCAGCAAGGCCGCCATGACGGTGTCCCCGGGATCGCGTCCGCCGGGGCCCACGGCCAGCAGGGCGCTCATCGCCCCGTCCGTCGGTGCGATGAGGTGGTCGGCCACGGCCGCCGCCATCAGCTCCCGGACGCGGCGCAGCGCCTGCGTCATCGCCCGGGCCACCGGGAGGCGCGGCGGACACAGGACGGAGTCGAGCGCAGGGCCGCAGGCGACCAGCAGGTCCAGCAGTTCCGCCCGTGTCGCGTCCGGAAGACCCAGGACGGCGGTGAGCGAGCCCGCGATCGCAGGCCGGGCGAGATCCGATACCAGGTCGAAGTGCGGCGGCAGGCCGTCCAGCACCTGGTGCACCGCACGCTCGGCGTCCACCCGCCACGCGGCGCACGTACGGGGCCCGAGGACCGGACCGAGCAGGGCTGCGAGACGGTCGCGGTCGGCGGCGGAGGGTGTCAGCAGGTCCTCACCGAGCGGAGTGACGTGGCAGGTCCGCCAGGTCTCCCAGACGTTGTCCCGAACGTGCTCCTGCAGCCCTTCCGAGGCGGGGTGCCGAGGGCCCAGCAGCGGATCGTCCAGCAGGCCGGCCGATGTTTCTCCGTCCGCCGTCACCCAGGTGCCCAGCGCACTGCGGTGGAGCGGACCTCGGTCGCGGACCAGTTCACCGAGAGACAGATGATCGGCTTCGCCGCGCAGTCGCCGGGCATAGGGGTCGCCCAGCGCGCCGAAGACGAAGTGGAAGCCGCGCACGGTCAGCAGATGGCGCCCCAGCTCGCTGTTGGTCGGGGCGGCCGGCGGCGCGGACGTGGGTGTGGGCATCGTCATGCTCCTCACACGGTCGCGGCCCGGGTATGGGCGCAGATGGCGGCGGCCAGCGGTTCGTGGACCGCGAGGGGCAGCGCGTGCCCCATGTTCTCGATCTCCACGACCCGGGCGCCGGGAATTCGGTCGGCCAGGTGCCGGGCGTGCGGCGGCGGGGCCGCGGGGTCGCACATCGCCTGGATCGCCAGTACCGGTGTCGTGATGCGGGCCAACTCCGCCCCCCGCGACACCGGCGGCTGCGGGATCATGTGGTGCACGATCGGCTCGTCGAACGTTCCCGCGTGACCGGCGGCCAGGAGTTCACGGCGCCGGAACTCGTCGGAGTCGAAAGGCACTCCCTCCCCGTTGAGCAGGCGCCACTTCTCCACCCGGCGCTCTAGTAGTTCCTCGTCCGTCCCGGCCGGCTGCTGAAGAAGCATCATCATGTCGAGGAACCGTCGGCTGGGCACCGGCAGTCCGCTGACGGAAGGCTCACCTTTGAGCGCCGCCTCCAGGTCGGCGTCGAAGTCGACATCGAGCGCACCCCCCAGCATCACGGTGAGTGTCAGGAGACGCTCCGGAGCGTCCAGGGCGAGCAACTGGCCGACGGTATGGCCCAGCGACATGCCCACCACATGGGCGGCGCGGACCTGCCAGGCGTCCAGGACGGCCAGCGCGTCGGTGGCCAGCTCGTCGAAGCCGTAGGGGTGGAGCGCGAAGTCGCACCGGGAGGAGCGCCCTGTGTCCCGGTGGTCGTAGCGGATCACGAAGTGCCCGGCCGCGGCGAGGCGTTCAACGAACTCGTCCGGCCATGACCTGGCCGAAAGGTTGCCGCCGGCGATCAGGAGCAACGGAGCGTCGGCCGGATCGCCGATTCCTTCGCTCCACAAGGTCACCTCGTCCTTGGTGATCATGCGTGTCGGCATTGCTGATGGCTCCTTCCCGTACCTCGTGTGTCAAGCGCCGGTGGACGCGGGGGCGAGGACGAGGAGCGAGAGGTCGTACGGGATGGTCGGCGAAGGCAGTTGCCGTACCTCCTCGACCACGAGGCCCGCCGACGCGGCCAGGCCGTCCCACTTCTCGCGGGTGCGCAGGGCACCGCCGAGGAAGACCAGCATCCGCAGATCGAGCTCGGTGAACTGTTCGTTGAACGAGTTCTCGTGGAGGTCGTCGCGCTCGTGGATCAGGATCCGCCCGCCGGGCTCCAGGGCCTCGGCACAGCGGGTAAGGATTCGGACAGCATCGTGATCCGGCCAGTTGAGGAGGACGAAGGAGAGGATGATCGCGTCCGCCCTGCGGGGCAGCGGCTCGAAGAAGTCCCCTTCGACGACGTCGACACGGTCCGAGAGGCCCGCGTCCCTCAGGTAGGAGCGGGCGGTGTCCACGGTGCCCGCCATCTCCAGCACGGTGGCCGACACATGTGGGGCCCGGCGCGCGATGGCCGCGGCGAACCCCCCCTTGCCACCCCCCACGTCGAGCACGTGCCGGACGTTCGTCCAGTCGTGAGCGGCGGCCGGAGCGTCGAAGGCGACGTCCTGGTCGCAGGCGAGCAGCGAGTCGAAGGACGCGCGCAGGTCGGGGCGGCCGGCCAGATCTTCGTAGAACGGCTTGCCGTAGACGGACTCGTACGTGGGGCGGCCGCTACGGATGGCTTCGGGGAGGCGGGTGAAGGAGATGTCGGCACGCGCCACGGCCTGCGTCAGGTCGTGCCAGGCACGCTGAGCGGCCGGGTGGTCGTCGGCGAGCAGCTTGCCGACCTCGGTCGGGGCGAACTCGCCCGGTGCGTCCTCCTCGAGCAGGCCGATCGCCACCAGGTGGCGGATCAGTCGCAGGAGTGCTTCCGGCCGCGTGTCGGTTCTGGCCGCCAGGGCTTCCACGGTGCGGGCCCCCGCCAGGATGTGGTCGACGAGCCGCAGGGTGGCAGCCGTCCGGACGACCATGGGCGTGTGCAGGCTTCCGAGGCGGATCAGGGTCCTGAGGGCGTCGATCTGCTGCGGCCGGGCCGCGACCGTCGGTTCGGCTGTCATGGTGTGTCCGTGCTCCTGTCGTGGCGTCGGCGGGGCGGTGGGGGTCAGGGTCGCCAGCCCTCGGGAGTGGGCCAGGGCTCGCCGAGCTGGCGGTAGGTGCCGAGATAGTCGGGCCAGTCGCGGTGATCACGGATCTTGCCGTCGACGATGCGGATGAGGTGGATCTGCTCACCGGAGAACCGGCGCCCCGTTGCCGGCATGCCGACGAGGTTGCCGACGTGCCGCCCGTAGAGGGCGAGCTTCGCGCGGACCCACGGGCCGTTCTCCTCGTACCCGATCTCCTCCAGGTGCGCCTCCTCGGAGAAGGCGTACTTAAGCCACGTGACGGCAGCTGCGAACGCCTCCGGGCCTCGCAGCTCCGGGTTGTGCTCCAGCGCGCCGGGGTTCAGGTACTCGTGATGAATGAACTCCGCGACATCATCGGTTTTTCCCGTGTTGTACGCCTCCACCATGCGGCGGACCAGATCGATCTGCGGGCTCATGGTTTCCCTCCCGAAAGCCGTATCGGAAACGGCGGCACCAGCGGTGACCGCGTCAGCGATTGTTGTTTCTTCCAGGGACGGCGTACAAGTGCTTCCGGGGCACCTCGAACGGCACTCCACCGCCCTTCAAGTGCAGGTCGAACACTGGTGATCAGGGAAGAGCCCACATCGCAGAGGCAGGAGCCGAAGGTGCAGGATTCGTCCTACAAGAAACAGGTGACTCAGGCCTTCGACCAGTCGTCGTCCACTTATGATCGACTGGGGGTGGAATTCTTCACGCCCATGGGTCGCCGCCTGGTGGACATCTCGGAGCCGGTCACGGGTGAACGAGTGCTCGACATCGGCTGCGGGCGCGGCGCATGCCTTTTCCCGGCTGCGGAAAAGGTCGGCTCCCAGGGGTGCGTCCACGGTATCGACATCGCTCCCGGAATGATCGAGGAAGCTCGCAAGGAAGCCACCGAACGCGGTCTGCGGAATATCAGCCTCATGGTGATGGATGCGGAGACACCCGGATTTCCGGCGCGTTCCTTCGACCTGGTCATGGGGAGCTACAGCGTCATTTTCCTGCCGGATGCCGTGGGCGCCCTCGCGCGCTACGCCGACATCCTGGACCACGGCGGCAGGATCGCGTTCACCAGCCCGGTCTTCCGTGCCGGCACGTTCCCGTTCCTGCCGCCGGAGTTCACCCCGCTCATCCCCCAGGCATTGCTGGAGCACCTCCCCGAGCAGTGGCGGCCCGAGGCGCTGGTCCGGCGGTTCAACAGCTGGCTGGAGCGAGCCGAGGATCTTGTCCGTACCCTTGAAGGCTGCGGTTACGCCTCGGTCTCCGTCATCGACGAGCCGGTGCGGATGACGGCCCCGTCCAGCGAGACGTGGGTGGACTGGTCCCACACCCAGGGCATGCGTCTGCTGTGGCAGAACCTCCCGCAGCCGCAGCGAACGGAACTGCGCGCACGGCTCGTCGAGGGACTCGACAAGCTGAGCGACGCCACCGGGGCCCTCGCCATCGACGTGCCTGTCCGCTTCGTCACCGCCCGGGTCGCCCACTGAGCACAGCGCCCCGCTCGCGCACTGCGGTCAGCGCCGCCGCCACGGACGTCCGGTCCATCTCGGCGGTGCCGGCCCGCGGCGGCAGCAGCGACACCACCGCGTTCCTCCCCGACCGCACCGTCGGATGGCGGCGGGCGACGGTGCTGAGCCCCTGCCCCGGCCCGGTCTCCAGGCAGACGACGCCCGTGCGGGAGCGGAGCATCGCGTCCAGTGCCGGCCAGAAGCGGACCGTCTCCACGGGATGTCCGGCCCAGTAGGACGGGTCGGCGGCCAGTCGCCCGGTCACCGCGCCCGGCCGGTACCCGGAGCGGAGAGGGATGGACGGCGCCGCCACGCGCGTCGATGCGAACCGCTCGGCCGCCCCCGTCGTGTACGGGGCCAGCACCGGACTGTGGAATGCGGTCAGCGAGGGCACCTCACGGCATGTGAGCCCCGCCTCCCGCAGTGCCCGGGCGACCGCGGCGAGCGGTGCGACGGGGCCGGCGAGGATGGTCTGGCGGGGCGAGTTGACGGCCGCGACCGCCACCTCCCCCTCCACGAGATACGGGCCCAGCACGTCCTCGCCCGCGGCGACCGCCAGCATCCCCCCGGGCGGTGCCTGGGCCAGCCGTCGCACCCGGTCCAGCAGGAGGCAGGCCGCGTCGCGCAGCGTGAACACCCCGGCGAGCGCGGCCCCCGCCATCTCGCCGACACTGTGCCCGAGCAGGGCCCACGGCCGGCCCGTCGTGGCCAGTACCATCCTGCCGAGGGCGTAGTCCACCGCGAACAACAGCGGCTGGGACCGGGTGACGTGGTCCAGCGGCACGGCTGGACGGTCGCTCAGCCAGTCGGCACGCAGCCGCTGGCCCTCACAGTCGCCGGCGGCATCGTACGCGGCGAGGACCTCGTCCATGGCAGCGGTGAAGACCGGTTCGGATCCGTACAGCCCGGCTGCCATCCGCGCGTGCTGGGACCCCTGCCCCGGGAACATCAGGAGAATCGCGGGCACGTCCATGACGGTCTCCTCACCGGGCGGCCGGGGCGGCCGCCCACGACGGGCGTTCCAGCAACTCCACGACGGCGCACGACCAGCTAAAGCCGGCACCGACGCTGACCAGCAGACACAATTCCCCCGGGGCGAGGCGGCCGGAGCCCACGAGGTGGTCGAACCCGGCGATCGGGTCGCCGCCGCCCAGATGGCCGGTCCGTCGCCCGAACTCCCACGTGGTCCGCTCGGGCGGAACCGGCCACTTTCCGAAGTAGGCGGCGCTCAGCCTGCGCCAGCCCATGTGCGGCAGCACGACCCGGCTGATGTCGTCGAGTCCGACCCCGGCGGCCTTCAGCGCGCCGGCCAGAGCCTCCTCCTGGCCCGCCGAGACCCGCGCGACGCTGAACGAGCCTCCCGCCTCGGCCACGTACGCCCGCTTGTGCGCGTCCAGGTCGACGGTCCGCTGCTCCTCCGCGGACGGCGGGCCGAACGGGTGTCCGCCCCGGTGCATGCCCTCCAGCACCGGTTCGGAGACCGTCACCAGGCTACGCAGCCGGGCGAAGCCTCCCTGCCGGGACAGTACGAGGGCGGTGCCGCCGTCGGCGTACACCGTGCCGGGGTCGCTGTTCCAGCGGTCGAAGCCCGGCGGACTCATCCGGTCGCCCGTCGTGACGAGAGCGGCCGTCCGGTCCGGGGCGGCGAGCAGGTACGCGCGGGCGAGCTCCAGGGCGGCCATGCCGCCGTTGGACACCTGCCGCACCTCCATGGCGGGGCAACGGTTCCCGAGGGCCACCCGCTGGACGTAGGAGGCGGGAGCCCACAGATGGTGCCCCTGGAAGTACAGGCTGGCGTGCAGGACGAGGACGATGCGGGCCGGGGGGACGCCGGAGCGGTCCACAGCGGTCCGGGCCGCCGAGGCCGCCATCTCCGCCGGTGTCTCCTTGTCGGCGACCGCCACCGACAGCATCCGCGTCGAGGAGGCGAGCCTGCGGTCGCAGTGACCGGCGGCCAGGGCCTGATCCGTGGTCACCGGCGGGGGCAGCCAGACACCGCAACCGGCCACGTAGAGGTCCCCAGGTGCTCCCGGCAGCGTGCTCACGCCGCCCTCCGGACGACCAGAGCGCTATTGAAACCCCCGTGGCCCCGGGCGACGACGAGAGCCGCCCTGGCGTCGGCCATCGCCCGGGGCCGCCCGGTCACCACGTCCAGCGGCAGATCGGGGTCCGGGTGGACGTGGGCGGTCGCCGGGACCACCTCGTCCCGCAGCGCCAGCAGTGCGGTGGCCACGTCCAGCGGCCCGGCGCCCGAGTACAGTCGGCCGGTGAGCGTCTTGGGGACGGTCACCGGCACCCGGCGCGGTCCGAAGACCGCCGCCAGGGCCTCCGCCTCGGCCACGTCCAGTTCGCCGACGGCCGCGCCGTCGGCGAACACCACGGCTATGTCGGAGCGGTCCAGCCCCGCGTCGGCCAGCGCCGTCTCGACGGCACGGGCGAGGGCGGAGGGGCGGCCGGAGCCGGGGGGCGGGTCGAAGCTCGCGCCGTACCCGGCGATCGACCCGTACACCTTCCCGCCCCGTTCGGCGACGCGCTCCGCGTCCTCGACGGCGAGGATCGCGCCCCCCTCACCGGGCACGTGTCCGGCCGCTCGCCGGTCGAACGGCAGATACCCGGCCGTCGGGTCGTCCGAGCCGCTCAGCCGACCGGACCTCACCTGGGCCGCCATACCGTACGGGCACAATGACGAGTCCATGGCGCCCGAGACGATCAGCTCGGCTCCGCCCCGGACCTTGCGGCGGGCGTGGGCGAGGGCGTCAAGGCCGCCCGCCTGCTCGGCCACCACCACTCCGACCGGACCACGCAGGTCGTGGCGGATGGCGATCTGCCCGGTGTTGACGGCGTAGAACCAGGCGAACGACATGTAGGCGCTGACGTGGGCCGGCCCCTTGCTCCACAGGTTCTGCAATTCCCGCTGGCCGAACGCGAAGCCGCCGGAAGCGCTGGCCGTGATCACCCCCGCCTCCAGCGGCGACGACGG
Source organism: Streptomyces sp. 3-6 (assembly GCF_056323165.1). Taxonomy (NCBI): domain Bacteria; kingdom Bacillati; phylum Actinomycetota; class Actinomycetes; order Kitasatosporales; family Streptomycetaceae; genus Streptomyces; species Streptomyces sp. 3-6. Next base: position 392,178 of record NZ_JBWHZP010000002.1, on the reverse strand, counting down.
CGAGCAGCCGGCCTCCCGCAGGGCCCACTCGGCGGCGGCCAGCGCGTACTGGGTCATCGGATCTGTCTGCACCAGCAGCCGCTTCGGCAGATGGTCCTCGGGGACGAAGTCGCTCACCTCACCGGCCAGCCGCCCCAGGCGACCGTCGTCGGCGAACCGCCTCAGCGGTCCGATGCCGTTGCGGCCGTTCAGGACGGCGTCCCAGTACGCGCCCACACCGAGCCCGTTGGGGGCGACGATCCCGAGACCCGTCACCACCGCGCGGCCCTTGAGGCACCGCCGGCCCGAGGATGATGCGCGGATCCGCGAGGATGCGGCCCCTTCAGCTGGACGTGTCATGGCGCTCACCTCTCGGGACGGCTCAACAGCATGGCGCTCTGGAAGCCGCCGAAGCCGCTGCCCACCGTCAGCGCATGCCGCACCCGCTTTTCTCGCGCCGTCAACGGCACGTAGTCCAGGTCGAGTTCGGGATCCGGGTCGTGCAGATTCGCGGTCGGCGGGATCGCCCCGTACTCCACCGCCAGTGCGGTCGCCGCCACTTCGAGCGAGCCGGCGGCCCCCAGGGAGTGACCGATCATCGACTTCACGGAGCTGATGGGAACCCGGTATGCGTGATCCCCCAGCGAGCGCTTGAACGCGGAGGTTTCGTGCCGGTCGTTCTGCTGCGTCGCTGTTCCGTGGGCGTTGACATAGTCCACGTCCGAGGGGGCGCGGCGGGCTTCGTCGAGGGCCGCGGTAATCGCCGCAGCCATCTCGGCGCCGTCTGCGCGCAGCCCCGTCATGTGGTATGCGTTGCCGCGTGAGGCGTACCCGCCGATCTCGGCGTAGATTCGCGCGCCCCTGCGCACGGCCGCCTCTGCCTCTTCCAGAACCACGATCGCACCACCCTCGCCCAGCACGAAGCCGTTGCGGCTGCGGCTGAAGGGGCGCGAGGCGGTCTCGGGTGTGTCGTTGTGGTCGGAGGTCGCCCTGATGGCGTCGAAGCAGGCCACCGTGATCGGTGCGATGGGGGCGTCCACGCCTCCCGCGAGCATGACGTCCACCGTCCCCTCGCGGATGAGTTCGCAGGCGTACCCGATGGAGTCGATCCCCGAGGTGCACCCGGCCGAGACGATGTTCACGGGCCCTTCCGCCCCGGCGAGCCAAGCCACTTCGGCGGCGAGGGAACTCGGCACGAAGTAGTCGTACAGCTCGGGCGCCCCCCGGTGGGGGTCCACGACCCAGTTCGCACCGCCCGCGCTGAGAGCCACGTACTCGGACTCCAGTTTCTGCGTGCAGCCGACAGCGGTACCCACGCACACCCCGACCCGGTGGGCGGAGTCCTCCCCGATGCGCAGCCCGCTGTCAGTGAGCGCCTCCTGACCGGCGACCAGCGCGAACTGCCCGGCCCGGTCGAGGCGCCGGGCCTGCTCCGCGGACAGCCCTGCCGCGACCGGATCGAAGTCGCACTCGGCGGCGATCCGGGAACGGAAGGGCGTGGCGTCGAACGTGGTGATGGCCCGGGTGGCGGTGGTCCCGGACAGCAGCAGCTCCCAGAACGACTTGATGCCGATGGCTCCCGGGGCCACCACACCCATCCCGGTGATGACGACCCGTCGGTTCACGTCGTCCGCCCTTCGGGCCTGCTCATGGCCGGGGCGCCCGGCGCGACACGGATCTGACGGGACCGGTACAGGGTCGGTTCGCTGGTGCTCAGCGCCCGCAGGACGGCCGCGTGGGCCGGGAACTGCGGGTGCGCCACAGCGGCACGGAAGGAGGCCTCGTCGTCCCAGACCGCGATGTTCACGTACTGCGGGCGGACGTCGGCCGAGCCGGAGCCGGTCGGCGCCAGCAGGACGTGCCAGCGGAAGCCGGGTCGGCGACACAGGAACTCGGCCGTTTCGGCGAACGCCGCCTCGAAGTCCTCGGCTGATCCGCTCAGGGTGAATCGGTTGACGAAGGTCACCGACCCGGAGCCGGCGTCGTTCGGTTCTGGCAGAGGCATCGCTGCTCCACGGGTCCGTTGGTCCAGGTGTGGGGTGGACGTCGGTGCGACGGTGCGGCCGCGTCCGCAGGTGCGGTCACGCCGGACTCCGAGGTTCTGCGGCGCCGCTCGACCTCCTCTGGAAGCCGGGTCGTCAAGCGCGGCTCGAGCGCGAGGTGTGAGGGTGGGCCCTCCGTCGAAGGGAGGATCATGTCCGACGCAGCCGACCGGGTCGCACTTGTCACCGGGGGAACCAGCGGCATCGGTCTCGCGGTGGCGCGCAAGCTCGCCCTGGACGGGACCCGGGTGTTCCTGTGCGCTCGTGACGAGAGCGCCGTCACCGGCACCGTGAAGGAACTTCAGGCATCGGGACTGGAGGTGGAGGGCACGTCCTGCGACGTGCGGAGCACCGACGACGTCGACCGGCTGGTCCGAACGGCCCGGAACCGCTTCGGGCCGATCGACATCGTCGTCAACAACGCCGGCCGCGGTGGTGGAGGAGTGACCGCCCAGATCACGGACGACCTGTGGTCCGATGTCGTCGACACCAACCTCGGCGGGGCCTTCCGGGTCACCCGCGCCGTCCTCACCGGCGGCGGCATGCAGGAGCACGGCTGGGGCCGGATCATCAACATCGCCTCTACCGGCGGCAAGCAGGGAGTGGCCCTCGGCGCTCCCTACTCCGCCTCCAAGAGCGGCCTGATCGGCTTCACGAAGGCTGTTGCACTGGAGCTGGCCAGGACGGGCATCACGGTCAACGCCGTCTGCCCGGGGTACGTCGAGACGCCCATGGCCCAAGGCGTGCGGCAGCGATACGCCGCCTTCTGGGGGATCACCGAGGACGACGTCCTGGAGAAGTTCCGGGCGAAGATCCCGCTCGGACGCTACTCGACGTCCGACGAGGTGGCCGGAATGGTGCACTACCTGGTCTCCGACAGCGCCGACTCGATCACGGCCCAGGCCATCAATGTCTGTGGTGGCCTCGGCAGTTACTGACCGTCCACGACCCGAGCTCAGGAGGGCAGATGTCCGAGTCGCCGCTTCAGCAGACCGAGCACGAGATCCATACCTCGGCCGCGCCGGACGCCGTGTTCGCCGTGCTGGCCGACGTGCGGTCCTGGCCCGCCGTGTTCCCGCCCAGTGTCCACGTCGAACAGTTGGAGTGCGCGGACTCCAGCGAACGCATCCGCATCTGGGCCACTGCCAACGGCTCGCTTCGTACCTGGACGTCGCGGCGCGAGCTCGACGAGCGGGTCCGGCGCATCCGTTTCCGGCAGGAGACGTCCGCCCACCCCGTCGCAGCCATGGGCGGCGAATGGATCGTCGAGGAAGCCGGTGACGGCGGCACCCGCGTGCGGCTGACGCACGACTTCCGGGCCGTGGACGACGACCCGGAGACGATCGGCTGGATCCATCGGGCCGTGGACCGCAACAGCGAAGCGGAACTGGCGTCGCTGCGCACCGCGCTGGAAGGACCCGACGGCACCGCTCCGACGACCTTCGAGGACACCGTCGTCGTCCGTGGCAGTGCCGAGGACATCTACCGCTTCCTCCATCGCAGCGACCTCTGGGAGAAGCGGCTCTCCCACGTCGCGCGGATCGCGGTCAAGGAGGAGGAACCGGGCCTGCAGCACATGGAGATGGACACCCTCACCGCGGACGGCTCGGTACACACCACCGCGTCGGTGCGCGTGTGCTTCCCCGAACGCCGCCTCATCGTCTACAAGCAACTGCGCACGCCGCCGCTGCTGGCGCTCCATCTCGGCCGCTGGTCGGTCCGTCCCGCCGGCGACGGGGACGGGATCGCCGTCACGTCGGCCCACACCGTGTCCGTGGCCCGCTCGGCGATCCCCGGCATCCTAGGTGCGGGGGCGAATGAGACGGACGCCGTGGACTTCGTCCGCCGGGCCCTGGGCCGCAACAGTCTGCTGACCCTGGAAGCGGCCAGACGGTACGCCGAGTCCAGCGCCTGAGACGAGCGTCCCGACCCGTACGGAACCCCCGTCCCGACCCCCTCGGGCGGGGGCCTCCGTGTCCCCGGCAGGACACCACCCCGCAGGTCGCCCTCCGGCGAGCGAGGGCGACCTGTGCAGGTCCGACCGGGCCTCTCAGGTCACCGACAGCCCCCCGTCCACGGCGAGCACGGCACCGCTGGCGTACGCGGCTTCGGGATCGGCGAGCCGCACCACCCACCACGCGACGTCCTCGGGCCGGCCCACCCGGCCGAGCGGGACGCGTTGTCCCATGGCTTCCAGGAACCCGTCGTACGCCTCCTGGGACATCCCGGCCCGGACTCCCGCGCCCGTCTCGATCACTCCCGGGGCGACCCCGATCACGCGAATTCCGCGGGGGCCGAGTTCCACGGCCCAGGACCGCGTCAGCAGGTCCAGCCCGGCCTTGGCCGCTCCGTACACGGCGTTCCCCGGCCAGGCCCGCCGGCCCAGCGCGCCCGCCGAACCGATGTTCACGACCAGCCCGGAGGCGGTCTCCAGGGGGTCGAGCAGTGCTTGGGTCAGCAGCACGGGGGCCACGAGGTTCGTGGCCACCTGCGCCTCCACCGCGGTGCGGTCCAGCTCCCCCAGGTGCCCGAAGACGGCAGTGGCGGCATTGTTCACGAGCACGTCGACCACGCCGCCGAGCCGCTCGCGCACCTCCCGGACGACGGCCTGCGGCGCTGCGGGGTCGGTGATGTCCACGGCCAGCGTGTGCGCGTCCTTGTGCCCGTCGACCGTCTCGGCCAGCGGACCGGCGGTCCTACCCACGACGAGGACGCGGTCGCCCCGGGCGGCGAAAGCGCGGGCGACGGCTCGTCCGATGCCGGAGCCGCCGCCGGTCACGATCACGGATCGCTGTGTGTTCTCCATACGGCGAGGCTAGGCACCGCCGGTGGAAGGCGACTTGAGCGCCGGGCTCCGCTCCGGCCCGCCGGCCTGGTGCTCGGCGGTCAGCCGTTCCAGCACGGGCACGATGTCGTTCGGGCTCGGCGTTCCGACGATCTCGGCGCGCACGCGGCGTGCCCCGACGGCATAGGACGGATCGTCGAACAGGTCGAGGACGCGCTCACGCAGCAGTTCGGGCGAGACGTCCTTCGCGTCCACGTAACCGCCCGCACCGCTGCGGGCCAGGCCGTGTGCCTTCTCCATGGCGTCCCACATCATGTCGGGCACGATCAGCTGCGGCGTCGCGTGCGCCAGGGCCGTCATGAACGTGCCGGACCCGCCGTGATGGATGATGCCCGAGCAGGACGGCAGCAGGGCGTTCAACGGGACGAAGTCCACCGCCCGTACGTTCGCCGGCAGGGTGCCGAGTTCCTCGCGCAGTTCCCGCGACAGGGTGGCGACGACCTCCACGTCCAGGCCGTCCACGGCTGCCAGGACGTCGGAGGCGGCGACCGTACCGGCGCCCGTCGCCTCGCCGAGGGACACACCGAGCGTCAGGCACAGGCGCCGCGGGTGGCGGGGCGGCTCGCGCAGCCAGTCGGGAAGCAGGGAGGGCCCGTTGTACGGCACGTAGCGCACCGGCACGCAGGGCAGGTCCAGGGGAATGCGCATGGACGGTGGTGTGGGGTCGATCGTCCACTGCCCGAGCACCAGTTCCTCGCTCATGTCCCAGGCGCTGCCGCCGCACCGCTCCAGCGTCCAGGTGAGCCACTCGGCCAGCGGGTCGTCACGCAGCTCGGGCGGTTGCCGGTCGAGCAGGGCGCGGAACGCCGTCCTGTTCCGGCCCATCTGATCCGGGCCGAACAGCAGCCGGGCGTGCGCCGCGCCGCTGAGCCGGGCTGCCACCGGCCCGGCCAGGGTCAGCGGATCCCAGACCACGAGGTCCGGCCGCCAGTCGCGGGCGAGGCCGACGAGGTCGTCGACCATGGGTTCGGGGCACACGTTCTGGAAGACCATGGCGGTCATCGCGGTGAACATGCCGAGGGCGTGGTCCCACGGTAAGGGATCGTCACGGGTGTTGCTCATAGCGAGGCCGCCGAGGTTGCGGTCGTCCTCAAAGCTGGCGTTGGCCTCCCGGGTCTCCTCCTCGATGTTGAGGTCTTCTCCGATCCGCACGGCGGTGAGACCGGCCCGGACGATGTCGTCGAGGACGTCGGGCTGGCTGGCCACGAGCACCTCGTGCCCCGCGGTCCGCAGTGCCGACGCCAAGGTGACCTGGGCGTAGACGTGGGACCGCGCGGCCATGGTGGCGAACAGGACGCGCACGGGAACTCACCTCCGAGGCGGGGCGGACGGCACGGCCGAGCGGGTGACGGGCGTGCCCACGGACAGGCTGTGCAGGCAGGCGACCAGGGTGCGGGCCTGGACGTTGACGTAGTGGGAGTGACGCAGCAGCTCGACGAGTTGGTGGAGCGTCAGCCACCGGAACTCACCACCGTCCGGGATGTCATCGTCGGCTTCGACGATCATGTAAGTGTTCACCGCGTGGTGGAAGCGTCCTCCCTCCTCCGCGAGGTCGGTCGCGTAGCGCACGCGCTCGGGGGGCGCCTCCAGGACGGCGTCGAGGAAGCGGGGCCTGGCTCCGGCCGGCAGGGCGTGCAGACTGCCGGGGGTGCACTGCACGGTCGGCGCGATCTCCACCACGTCGACGTAGCCGGGCTCCACACGCGCGTGCGCCAGGGCGTGGAGAACCCCGTCGATCCGCCGGACCAGGAAGGCCGCGACCCCTCGGTCCTTGGGTTCGATCATCGGCTGACTCCAACCGGGCACCTCTCGCGAGGCGGCCGTCACATCCACGGCCATCACCTCCAGGAAGCGCCCGCTCTCGTGGGCGATCACGCCGTCCCGCTCGTACCAGTGCGGCAGCGAGTTCAGCCCTGTCGGGCGGGTGACCACATCGGTCCGGCTGCGCAGGTCGGCGATCCAGCTGACGATGTCCACCGTGCTGTGCAGGCTGCCCTCGGCCGCCGCGCACGATCGCACGAGGGAGTGGTGGAAACCGGCGTCCACCGGAGACCCGCCGCCGTCGGGCCGAGCGGGGACCACGGGGTGGCCGCCCCCGGGGCCGTCAGCTCCGGCGGGCTCCGCGTCGGCCAGCGGGTGCGCTCCCTCGCTCGCGAACGGCAGGCAGGCCAGCACCGTCCTGGCGTCCATGTTCACGAGGTTCTCGACCCCCAGCAGCCGGTGCAGCTGACCCAGCGTGAGCCAGTGGAAGTCCTCGCGCAGCGGGACCTCGTCGAACACCTGGACGATCATGTTGCGGTTGCGTTTGCGGTAGAACCAGGAGCCCTGTTCCGACTGGAGCACATCGGCGACCACCTGCCGTCCGGAGGTGTCGCGGAAGTGCTCCAGGTACGGGATGGTCTTGCCGCCGTGCACCCGCGTGTAGTTGCTCCGTGTGGCCTGGACCGTGGGGGAGAGCTGAAGTCCGCCGGGGTTGCCCGGCTCGAACTTGGCCTGGACGAGGCAGTGGAGGATCCCGCCGCGTTCCTTCACCAGGAAGCCCAGGATGCCCACTTCGGGCTGGTTCACGATCGGCTGGGACCAGCGTGGCACCGGGGCGCCCGGGATGTGCACGTCCAGTCCCTCGATGCTGAAGAACCTTCCGGTGTGATGGGAGATGGTCCCGGTGACCGGGTGGCGACTCCACCCCTTGAGGGCATCCAGCGGAATCCGCTCGGTGCGGTGCACCACCCGCGCCGAGCGCTCGGCGTACCACGCCCAGAACCGGTCCATGCCGCTGCCCAGGCCGTCCCGGGCGAGGACGGAGCGGGCGATCTGGACGGTCGTCGCGGCAGCACTGTGCCGGCGCACGGAAAGGGCCGGGAGAGCACGCATGGTCAATCCAGCCCGTCCCGGGTGACGGTGCGGTGCCTGACGCGCCACTCGCCCGCTTCTCGCACCAGGATGTCCGTGCACACCGTGCTGCGCCGGAACACCGGGTCACCGTCGGGCGGCGTCTCCAGCACCACCGCGTAGCTCCGGGCCGTGACCTCGTCGGGCTTGCCGTCGACGGTGAGCATGCCGATCCAGTGCCGCCGGGTAATCCCCTCGGCGGCGAACCGGTCCGTGGTCCGCCGTGCCGCACGCGCGATGTCCGCGACCCCGCGTACGGCCTCGCCGCCCACCGCGAAGACACCGTCGTGCACGAACGTGCGCGCCCAGTCCTCGGCCCTGCCGTCGTCCAGGAGTTGCATCTGACGGGCGTAGAACCGCTGTACCTGGAGGTAGATGCCGGGGTCCGCAGAATCCGCCGACTCTGTCGTCGGCGCGTCGTCCGCCGGAAGCGCGTCCATGGTTGCCCCTAGGGTCGTGTGATGGCCTCGGGTGGCCCGGTCCCGGTTTGATCGCGTGCGCCTGCCGGCCGGGCCGTGCCCAACCTGTTCCGCGCGTCTCGAGGCAGAACGGACAATCGCCGGTCCACCACCGCTCCAGTGCGACTGGACCTGCGGAACCGAGGGTGGTCGCCGCGGTCCTGACCGGGCCGTACATGTCGTGCAGCAACCGGTGCGGAGGAGCAGGGATGGCTGAGCTCAGCCTGGCGGAACTGCGGGAGATCATGCGGCAGAGCCTGGGAGAGGACGAGGTCCCCGACCTGGCGGACGCCGACACCGTGACCTTCGAGGATCTCGGGCTCGACTCCCTGGCCGTCCTGGAAACGGTCAACCACATCGAGCGGACCTATGGCGTGAAGCTGCCCGAGGAGGAACTGGCGGAGATCAGGACGCCTCACAGCATGCTGATTTTCGTCAACGAGAGGCTGCGAGCCGCGGTATGACGGCCCCCACCCCGCGCCACGGGACACCACACGGCGGCCTGTCGGGCCGGACGGTGCTGATCACCGGGGCCACGTCCGGCATCGGCCGGGCGGCGGCCCTCGCGATCGCCCGCCAGGGGGCCCGCGTCGTGCTCGTCGGCCGGGACCCCGAGCGTCTTCGGACCGTCACGAACGAGGTGGCCCGGACCGCCGGCCCGGCCCCGGACGCCTTCCGCGCGGACTTCGCCGAGCTGCGCCAGGTACGCGAGCTGGGAGAGCGGCTGCGGGACCGGTACATGCGCATCGATGTCATGGCCGGCAACGCCGGCGGCATGTTCTGGTCGCGCACCACGACCCAGGACGGGTTCGAGGCCACCCTCCAGGTCAATCATCTCGCGGGCTTCCTGCTGGCACGGCTGCTGCGGGAGCGGCTCGCGGGCGGGCGGTTGATCCTCACCTCGTCCGACGCGTACACCCAGGGCCGGATCGACCCGGACGATCTCAACGGCGACCGTCACCGCTACAGCGCGGGCCAGGCGTACGGCACGTCCAAACAGGCCAACATCATGACCGCCACGGAGGCCGCCCGGCGCTGGCCGGACGTGCTGACGGTCAGCTACCACCCCGGCGAGGTCCGCACCCGCATCGGGCGGGGCACAGTCGCCTCGACCTACTTCCGGTTCAACCCCTTCCTGCGGTCCGCGGCCAAGGGCGCCGACACTCTCGTGTGGCTGGCGGCCGCGCCGGCCGAGGAGTTGACCACGGGCGGCTACTACAGCGACCGGCGGCTGTCCCCGGTGAGCGGCCCGACCGCCGACGCCGGCCTCGCGGCCAAGCTCTGGGAGGCCAGCGCGGCCGCCGTCGGCGACACCGCGCGCTGACCGCGGCGGGCCTCCCCGCCCGCATGCCCGTCTCATCCGCGAGCGCAGACGCTCGTGTGCCGATCCGTCGAAAGGAACGATTCGTGACCAGGTTCGCGCCCGGCGCCCCCGCATGGTTCGACCTCGGGTCGCCCGATGTCGCCGCCTCGGCCGACTTCTACACCGGCCTCTTCGGCTGGACCGCGACCGTGGTCAGCGACCCGGGTGCCGGGGGATACACGACGTTCAGCTCCGACGGGAAGCTGGTCGCCGCGGTCGCCCGCCATCAGATCGACACGCCCTACCACCGTCCGTACGGGCCCGGCAACGACCAGCACGGCATGCCGGCCATCTGGACCGTGTACTTCGCCACCAACGACGCCGACGCACTGACCAAACGGGTCGAGACGGCGGGTGGCGACGTCATCATGACCCCGATGGACGTCCTCGGTCTCGGCCGGATGGCGGTCTTCGCCGACCCATCGGGGGCCGCGTTCGCGGTGTGGCGCAAGGGCGTCATGGAGGGCGCGGAGGTGACGGGCGTGCCCGGCTCGGTCGGCTGGGTGGAACTGGTGACCGACGACATCGGGACCGCCCGTGGCTTCTACCGTGCGACCCTCGGCCTGGCTCCGGCCGACACCGGACGCAAGGGCGTCACCGACCCGGTTTGGCACATCCATGACACACCGGTCGCCGGCACCCGGGAACTGGGCACGACCGGCGCGGTACGGCCCCACTGGGCCGTGCTGTTCTCCGTGCACGACTGCGACGCGACGGTCCGGCGGGCCGTCGAACTCGGCGGCTCCGTCGAGAACGAGCCCGTCGACACCCCCAGGGGGCGGCGGGCGGACCTGCTCGACCCGCACGGGGCCGGCTTCTCGGTGGTCGAACTGCGGGAGGCGTACCCCGCGGCGGCGGACGGTGCCTCATGAGCGGCGAGGCGCCGCGGGTGGCCGTCGACCCGTTCTCGTGTCCCATGATGACCATGCAGCGCAAACCCGAGGTGCACGACGCATTCCGAGAGGCGGGCCCCGTCGTCGAGGTGAACGCCCCCGCGGGCGGACCCGCCTGGGTCATCACCGATGACGCCCTCGCCCGCGAGGTGCTGGCCGATCCCCGGTTCGTGAAGGACCCCGATCTCGCGCCCACCGCCTGGCGGGGGGTGGACGACGGTCTCGACATCCCCGTTCCGGAGCTGCGTCCGTTCACGCTCATCGCCGTGGACGGTGAGGACCACCGGCGTCTGCGCCGCATCCACGCACCGGCGTTCAACCCGCGCCGGCTGGCCGAGCGGACGGATCGCATCGCCGCCATCGCCGACCGGCTGCTCACCGAACTCGCCGGCTCCTCCGACCGGTCGGGCGAACCGGCCGAGCTGATCGGCGGCTTCGCGTACCACTTCCCGCTGTTGGTCATCTGCGAACTGCTCGGCGTGCCGGTCACCGATCCGGCAATGGCCCGCGAGGCCGTCGGCGTGCTCAAGGCACTCGGCCTCGGCGGCCCGCAGAGCGCCGGCGGTGACGGCACGGACCCTGCCGGGGACGTGCCGGACACGTCGGCGCTGGAGAGCCTTCTCCTCGAAGCCGTGCACGCGGCCCGGCGGAAAGACACCCGGACCATGACCCGCGTGCTCTATGAACGCGCACAGGCAGAGTTCGGCTCGGTCTCCGACGACCAGCTCGTCTACATGATCACCGGACTCATCTTCGCCGGCCACGACACCACCGGCTCGTTCCTGGGCTTCCTGCTTGCGGAGGTCCTGGCGGGCCGTCTCGCGGCGGACGCCGACGGGGACGCCATCTCCCGGTTCGTGGAGGAGGCGCTGCGCCACCACCCGCCGGTGCCCTACACGTTGTGGAGGTTCGCTGCCACGGAGGTGGTCATCCGCGGTGTCCGGCTGCCCCGCGGAGCGCCGGTACTGGTGGACATCGAGGGCACCAACACCGACGGCCGCCATCACGACGCCCCGCACGCTTTCCACCCGGACCGCCCTTCGAGGCGGCGGCTCACCTTCGGCGACGGGCCGCACTACTGCATCGGGGAGCAGCTCGCCCAGCTGGAATCGCGCACGATGATCGGCGTACTGCGCAGCAGGTTCCCCCAAGCCCGACTGGCCGTGCCGTACGAGGAGTTGCGGTGGTGCAGGAAGGGGGCCCAGACAGCGCGGCTCACTGACCTGCCCGTCTGGCTGCGTTGATGGGCCGACCGCGACCCGGCACGGGACCGCCCACCGCCCATCGCGCGGTGGGCGGTCCCGTGCCGGTCGCCCGGTGCGGTCCTCTCCCGACGCTCGCTCCCCCTGTGACTTTCTCACATCGAGACGTGACGAAATAATCCCAGCAAGTGCCATGCACACTTTCATGGCGGACATTCACTTGCGAGGATGGAGTGAGCACACGGGGCCGCCCGAGACACCCTACGGCCGCCGGAAGTATGCCACCTGTTGACGCGAATGGAACGCCACAGAGGGAGCACCGGCAATGCAGATCAATATGTTGGGCCCGCTCGTTGCACATCACAATGGCACGTCGGTGACCCCGATAGCCAGAAAACCCCGGCAGGTATTCTCACTGCTCGCTCTTCAGGCAGGAACCGTCGTTCCGGTCCCCGCGCTGATGGAGGAGCTCTGGGGAACCCAGCCTCCGGCAAGCGCGCTGACCACTCTTCAGACCTACATCCTTCAAGTGCGCCGGGGCATCACCGTGGCCCTCGGCGCAAGTCACAACGGACCCGCCAAGGACATGCTGCGCACCTGCTACGGCGGCTACCTGCTCGACGTGGACCCCACCCACACCGACGTATACGCCTTCGAGCGTCTCGCCGAGGAGGGCAAGCGGGCGTGCGAGCGCGGGGAGCTGGAACCGGCCTCCGCACACTTCCGCCAGGCCCTCGACCTGTGGCGCGGAGACGCGCTGGTGGACGTGCACGCCGGCATGCGGATCGGCATGGAGGTGGCGCGTCTGGAGGAGAGTCGGCTCGGCGTCCTGGAGGCCCGGATGGAGACCGACCTGAGGCTGGGTCGGCACGCGGGCCTGCTGCCCGAGCTGTCGGCGCTCACCGCCCGCCACCCCATGCACGAGAACCTGTGGGCACAGTTCATGATCGCGCTCCATCGCTCGGGGCGGACGAGCCAGGCACTCGAGGCCTTCATCAAACTCCGCAGGACATTGGTGAACGAGCTGGGGGTGGAACCGTCCGCCCGTCTCCAGCACCTGCAGCACGCCATACTGCGGGCCGACCCCGGAATCGACCGAATCGGTCCGGACGTCCCGGCAGCCGTGTCCGCCGCACTTGCCTGACCGCGCCCCGACAAGGAGTCACGTGTCCACCCACGTCTGGCAATACCTCGATGAATACAGGGAAGAACGCGCCGACATTCTCGATGCGGTGGAAACCGTATTCGAGTCCGGCCAGCTCATCCTCGGGACCAGCGTGCGCTCTTTCGAGGAGGAGTTCGCCGCCTTTCACGGAGTGCCCTACTGCACCGGCGTCGACAACGGCACGAACGCACTGGTCCTCGGCCTGCGGGCGCTCGGCGTCGGCCAGGGCGATGAGGTCGTGACGGTCTCCAACACCGCGGCCCCCACTGTGGTGGCCATCGACGCCGTGGGCGCCACCCCCGTCTTCGTCGACGTGCACGAGGACAGCCAGCTCATGGACACCGGCCGGCTCCGGTCGGTGATCGGACCGCGCACCCGGTGTCTGCTGCCCGTCCATCTCTACGGACAAAGCGTGGACATGACGCCCGTGCTCGAGCTCGCCGCCGAACATGATCTGAAGGTGCTGGAGGACTGCGCCCAGGCCCACGGTGCCCGCCGCCACGGACAGTTGGTCGGCACTCAGGGTCATGCGGCGGCTTTCTCCTTCTACCCGACCAAGGTCCTCGGCGCCTACGGTGACGGCGGTGCCGTCGTCACGCCGGACGAGGAAGTCGACCGGCGGCTGCGACGGTTGCGCTACTACGGCATGGAGGAGCGCTACTACGTCGTGGAGACCCCCGGCCACAACAGCAGGCTCGACGAAGTGCAGGCCGAGATCCTGCGCCGGAAACTGCGCCGCCTCGAAACGTATGTCGAGGGCCGCCGAGCCGTCGCCCGACGCTACGAGGAGGGACTCGGTGACCTCGACGGTCTGGTGCTGCCCACGACCGCCGAGGGGAACGACCACGTCTATTACGTGTATGTGGTACGTCACCCCGAACGTGACCGCATCCTGGAGGCGCTCACCGCCTACGACATACATCTCAACATCAGCTACCCCTGGCCCGTCCACACCATGAGCGGATTCGCCCACCTCGGCTACGGCTCCGGCGACCTGCCGGTGACCGAACGGCTGGCCGGCGAGATCTTCTCCCTGCCGATGTATCCCTCGCTGCGTCCCGACGCTCAGGAGAAGGTGATCGACGCGGTGCGGGAGGTCGTCGGAAGCCTGTGAGCTAGGGGCTGTCGGACACCCCCTGGGCCGGGGCGCCGTGCGCGGTCCGCCACATGCTGTGGACGGAGTCCCGCAGGCCGATGCGCGGCGCCCAGGGCAGCAACCGCCGGGCCCGCCCGATGTCGAGCCGGGTCCAGTCGCCGCCCTTGCTCCGCACCGGTGCCGTCCGGCGGTCCACCCGGTCCTCCGGAAAAGCGGCGGCCTCCAGCAGCCAGCCGACCAGATCACCGATCGGCACGGCGTCCCCGCGCCCGATGTTGACGACCAGCCCGCCGACCGCCGCAGCCTGCCCGGCACGCACCACCGCCTGCGCGACGTCCCGCACGTCGACGAAGTCGCGTCGTGCGTCCGCGACGCTCAACTCCAGCCGCCCGCCCTGCGCGAGGGCTGTGCCGACACGGGTCATCAAGGCGGCCAGAAAACTCTCCTGCGGCGGATGTGGGCCCGACATGTTCGCCGCGCGCAGCACCACCGCGTCCAGGACACCGGCCCGCGCTGCGGTCAGGACGGCCGACGAAGTCTCCAGTTTGACCCGCGCGTACGGCGTGATCGGCTCCGGCAGCAGGTCCTCCCGCAACAAGGTACCGGCCGGTACGGGACCGTATTCGTGCACCGACCCCAGATGGACCAGCCGGGTCCGGAACGGGAGCAGCGCGAGCGCATCCACCAGGCGCCGCACCAGGCGCAGATGCGAGTACGTCATCTCCTCCTCAGTGTCGCCCCAGCCGCCCGCGGCGTTGACCACGACGTCCGTCGGGGGATCGCCCAACACCGTGGCGATCCGCCCGGGCGCAGCGGCCGCGAGGTCCAGCGCCGTGAACCCGCACCCGCTCAGAAACGGCGCCGGGCGGCGGGCCACCCCGTGCACGTCCCACCCGTGCGCCTGGTACGCAGCGCACACCTGCCGGCCGACGCTGCCCGTCGCCCCCAGAACCACGACCCGCATGTCTGCCTCACCCGTCTCCGCGTGGTCCGGCCGACGGCCACAGCTTCGCCTCGACCGCGCGGCACACGGCGTAGTCCGGAAGGGTCCCGTCGGCCCGTGCCTGTTCCAGGAGCGGCGCGGCCCGGTCCCGTCCGGACAGTACGGGCTCCAGATCGTCCGGCACGGGCAGTCCGAGGGCCTGGTCCAGCACGGACACGGCGAGTTCGTTGGCCTGCACGTACTCCCCGGACAGCATGTAGGACATGACGGTGTCGTCCTCCAGGGCCACGAAGGCGTGTCCCACCCCGACCGGGAAGTACACCGCACGGAACGCACACGGCTCCAGCTCGACGGCGTCCCACCGGCCGTACGTCGGGGAGCCGACCCGCACGTCGACGACAATGTCCAGCGACCTGCCACGAGCGCAGTACACGTACTTGGCCGAGCCCGGCGGCGTCACGGTGTAGTGCACGCCCCGCACCACCCCACGCCGGGACCGGCTGTGATTCGACTGCCTCACCGGGAAGAGCGGGTGGCCGACCGCGGCCGTGAACGCATCCTCCCGGAACGGTGAGACGAACAGCCCCCGCTCGTCAGGAAACACCTCCGGCTCGAACGTGTACGCCCCGCGCACCGCCAGCTCCCGCGCCTTCATCCGCGTCCTCCGGCTCCAGGGTTCCCGGTCCCCCATCGCTCGCTGCTCATCGGCCCAACGCCACTTCGCTCAGGTAGTCGACGCCGTCCGTGAAGTTGTAAGGATGCATGAATCCGCCTGCCCGGACGTCGCGGTACAAGCGAGCCAGCGGGTGGGAGTTGCTGTATCCTGCCCCGCCCACGAGCATCAGGCAGTCGTCCACCACTCCCACCGAGTGCCGGTTGACCAGCAACTTGGCGTACTGGAAGGGCGTCATCATGGCTCGGCCGCGGGCGGCGAGGTCGCCGCTCAGGTCGTTGGCGAGCCGGTCGGCGGTGGTCAGCGCGCTCGCCACCGCCGTGTGCAGCGCGAACAGGCGGGCGTCCATCTCCGCCACGGTGGTCCGTACCCCGGCCGGCGCCCCGCCGCGCCTGCGCAGTTCGGTGAGGGCGATGGTGCGAGCAGCCTCGGCGATGCCGACGTAGATGCCCAACATGGCGATCGAGCTGACCGTCTGGCCGGCGAGCGCAGCGTCGTCGCGGACGCCCGGCTCGCCGCGTGGCAGTACCCGGTCCCGGTCCACGGGACAGTTGTCGAAGACGATGTCCACACTGCCCGACGACCGCATGCCCATTCCGTCCCAGTTGTCCAGTACGCTCAGGCCCGGGGTGGTGCGCGCGACGACAGGTGCGGCCAGCCGGACCGGGGAGCCCTCTTCCTCCAGTCGGGTCGACACCACGTAGTGAGTGGCGATGCCGGCCATGCTGACCAGCGTCTTGCGGCCGTTCAAGCGGTAGGACCCGTCCGTCGCACGGGTCAGTACGGTGGTGCCGCGCACGTCCTTCACCGCTCCGCAGATCACCGCCTCGCCCGCACCCATCTGCCGGAGCAGGTCCTCCGCGAGCGGTCGCGTCGACGGTGCCCCGTGCCGCCACTCGAAGTCCAGGGTCAGGCCCCGACTGAACTGCATGTGCAGAGCCAGCGCCACGCCCGCGTCCCGGCCGGCGATCCTGGCCAGAGCCAGTGCGACGTCGTGCAACGAGTGAACGCCGAGCCCCCCGAGGTCCTCCGGGACGGTGGCCCCCAGTACGCCTTCCTTGCGCATCCGGTCGAAAAGGTGGACCGGCAGAGCGGCTTCGCGGTCGTTGGTGCGGCTCTCCGCCTCCAGGGTCGGCAGGTAACGCTCCAGAAGGTCGAGCAGCCGTCGCCCGGCCGGCGTTTTGGGGTCCCGGAGGCCGTTGTCAGCCAGGACGCCGGGGTGATCGTGCACAGATGGCTTCGTCATGACTCCTCGTACGGATCGCGGACAACTCCTGGGAGCAGGTTGCCGATCGGCCTTCGAGCGTCACTGGAGCGAAGGTCCCGGGCACGTGGTCCACCCGTGTTCCGCCACCGTTCGAGCAATGGCCGGTGTGCTGTGGTGGGCCGAGAGGAGCGGAGGCGACGACCATGCGGATCATCGACATCTCCAGCGCGGTGGACGCGTCGGGGTGGGAGCCCGACGAGGTACGGCACGAGGTGCTCAGCCCTCGGGAGGGCGCCGTCCACATGAGCGAGGAGATGCGGCGTCACTTCGGTGTCGCGTTCGACCCCGACGAGCTGCCCGACGGCGAGTTCCTGTCGCTGGACCGGCTCACGCTCACGTCCCACACCGGCACGCACATCGACGCTCCCTCCCACTACGGCTCACGGACGCACTACGGCGACGGCAGGCCGCGGAACATCGACGAGCTACCGCTCGACTGGTTCTACGGGCCAGGGCTGCTCCTCGACCTCACCGGTTGCGAGGGACCGACGGCCGGCGCCGGGGACCTGGAGAAGGAACTGGCCCGCATCGGCCGGGTGCCGGAGCCGGGCACCATCGTCCTGCTCCGCACCGGTGCCGCCGAGCGTGCCGGGAGCGAGCAGTACTTCACCGACTTCACCGGTCTGGACGGCCCCGCCGTCAACCTGCTGCTCGACCACGGCGTGCGGGTCATCGGGACCGACGCGTTCAGCCTGGACGCGCCGTTCGGCGCCGTCATCCGGCGGTACCGGGAGACAGGTGACCGGTCGGTGCTCTGGCCGGTTCATGTCACCGGCCGCCACCGGGAGTACTGCCAGATCGAGCGGCTGGGGAACCTGGCCGCGCTGCCGGGGTGCGACGGCTTCCAGGTCGCTTGTTTCCCCGTGAAGATCACCGGCGCGGGGGCCGGCTGGACCCGCGCGGTCGCCTTCGTCGACGAATGAACGTTCCGGGCGGTGGCCCCGGAGCGGCGGCCACCCAGCATCGAGAGGGATCATGGAGCCGAACGAATCGACATGTCGTATCTGCGGTGGCCGTGTACGGGAGTTCTTCGACTTCGGCCGCCAGCCGCTGTCCGACTACTTCCCGTCGGAGGAGGAGCTCGACAACGAGTTCTTCTTCCGGCTCGCGGTCGGGATGTGCGTCGCGTGCACCATGGTCCAGCTGCTGGAGGAGGTGCCCAGGGAACGCATGTTCCGCTACGACTACCCGTACCACTCCTCGGGGTCCGAGCGGATGCGTGAGCACTTCGCGGCGACCGCCCGTCGGCTGATCGGTACAGAACTGACCGGACCGGACTCGTTCTGCGTGGAGATCGGCAGCAACGACGGAGTGATGCTCCGCACGATGCGCGACGCCGGTGTCCGGCACCTCGGCGTAGAACCTTCCGGCGGTGTCGCCGACGCCTCCCGGGCCGAGGGCATCCACGTGCGGACGGCGTTCTTCGAGGAGTCCACCGCCCGCGAGATCGAGCGGGAACACGGGCCCGCGCACGTCATCTACGCTGCCAACACGATCTGCCACATCCCGTACCTCGACTCCGTTTTCCGCGGGGTCGACGCCCTCCTCGCGCCGGACGGCGTCTTCGTCTTCGAGGACCCCTACCTCGGCGACATCGTCGAGAAGAACACCTTCGACCAGATCTACGACGAGCACTTCTATCTGTTCACCGCCCGCTCGGTCAGCACCACGGCCCAGCGCTTCGGGTTCGAACTGGTCGATGTGGAGCGGCTCCCGGTGCACGGCGGCGAGGTCCGCTACACCATCGCCCGCGCGGGACGGCGGCAGCCGAGCTGCCGGGTCGGCGAGCTGATCGCCGAGGAGAGTCGCCGCGGACTCGCCGACCTGACGACGCTGGAGAAGTTCGGCGCCCAGGTCAAACGGGCCTGCTGGGACCTGGTGGCCCGTCTGCGCGAGCTGCGCGACCTCGGCTTCTACGTCGTCGGGTACGGGGCGACCGCCAAGAGCGCCACCGTACTCAACTACGCGGGGATCGGCCCCGATCTGCTGCCGTGCGTCTACGACACCACGCCGGCCAAGATCGGCCGTCGGCTGCCTGGGTCCCACATCCCCATTCGCTCCGCCGAGGAGTTCCGGGCGCCCTACCCCGACTATGCGCTGCTCTTCGCGTGGAACCACCTGGACGAAGTCCAGTGCCGGGAAGCAGAGTTCACGAAGCAGGGGGGTCGCTGGATCCTGTACGTCCCGGAGTTCCGGATCAGCTGATGCCGGGGGCGGAGCCGTCCCCGGACCTCCGGACAGAGAGGGCGTGCCGGAAGACGTCGTCCGGGTCCCAGCGCTCCTTGACCCGCTGAAGCGCGGCGTAGTTGTCCCGGAAGTAGAGATGGTGCCAGGGCACGCCACTGCGGTTGAGGTCCGGGTCGGTCAGGTCGGCGTCGGCGTAGTTCACGAAAGCGCCCCCGTAGCCGCGGCGCGGATCGGGCACTCCGCCGGCGTCACCGAAGAACTCCGCGTAGCACGCCCGAATCCAGTCCAGGTGGAGGGCGTCCTCCCGCTCGTCGAACCAGAACACCGACCAGTAGGTCTTGAGTACCGCGTCGCGGTGTGCCATGGCCGTGTCCGCCGGGCCGGGCCGGTTCACCTCACCCCCGTGCGAGAGCAGGTAGACCGTCGCGGCGGGGTTGTGGTAGTCGGCGGTGTCTGTGAGCCGCTGGTACACCATCCGGGCCTGCCGTTCGCTCCAGCCGGTGCGCAGGAAGGCCGCCTTGGACTTGAACCGGCCCTTCATCCCGGCGAATTCGTCAGGGACAAGCGTCGCGGCGAGCCACGGCAGCGTCGTCACCGACACCTCGGGGCGGGCGCCGACGCCTTGCGACACCTCACGGATGAACAGGTCGGTGAGCTCCTCCGCGTCGGGCCGCGTGGCATCGACTGCCGTCTCCAGCGTCAGAGGGCCGCCGCCCGTACGGGGCAGGGCGAGACTGTTGTCGAGCCGGGCTCCCGGATCACCGGGGGCCGCGTGCCGCTCGTGCCACGCCCCGAAGTTCCGTACGAGCGTGCAGAAGGCGGTCTCGTCGACGCTGTCCCAGTTCCAGCGCACCGTCTTGCGCAGCACTGAACCCGGCGGCCTGGGCAGCAGCCGGCCCGGGTCCGGGAGCCGGGACCCCGCGTCCGTGCCGGGGGAACGGAACAGATAGCGCGTGACCAGACCGAAGCTGCCGGCGCCCCCACCGGTGTGCGCCCACCACAGGTCACGGTGCGGGTCCGACGGTTCCCGCGTGGCCCGCACCAGCCGGGCCCGCCCGCCGGAGTCCACCACCACGACCTCGACTCCGTGGAGATGGTCGACCGACAGTCCGTACGTGCGGGACAACGCTCCGCCCCCGCCTCCCGCGATGTGGCCGCCGACCCCGACCTCGGGGCAGCGTCCGGCCGGGACGGTCACGCCCCACCCGAGGTACAGGCTCCGGTACATGGTGCCGAGGGTGGCTCCCGAGTCGACGGAGAACGCGTTCAGTTCCTCGTCGAAGTACACCGAACGCATCTCCGACACGTCGATCACCGTGGTGACAGCAGGGTCGTCCACGAGCGACTCGAAGCAGTGCCCCCCGCTGCGCACCGCCAGCCGGGGGCCGTCGCGCACGCTGTCCCGCACCGCCTGCACGGCCTGCTCCGCGGTGGCCACCACCCGGACGGTGTCGGGGTCGGGGGTGAAGCGGGCGTTGATGCCGCGACTGACCAGATCGGGATATCGGGGATCGTGCCGGCCGACGACGGAGGACGGCCGGACCTGTGTATGCGGTGCCGAGGGAACCTGTGGGTACCGGGCCACGGGAGACGCCCCTTCCAGGTGTCTGTCAAATCTCCGGGATGTGTCTCCGGGGACAGTAGGTGTGCCGCTCACACCCCTCAACGAAGCTCCAGCGCGGTGCGAGCGGCACTCCGGTACCTGTGGTCAGTGAGCGTTCTTGTTGCGGTACAGACGCATGGTCAGCGGTGCGAAGACGGCCACCAGTCCTGCCGACACGCACAGGACCAGACCCACGTCCCAGAAGCCGGCCGTGCCGTGCATGAGCTCCCGCGAGGCCGTCGCCGCGTGGCTCATCGGATTGGCGTCGACGATGGTCTGCATCCAGCCGGGCATCGTCTCCGGCATGACGAAGATGTTGCTCATGAACAACAGCGGATACAGCACGATCATGCTGGTCCCGGAGACCCGTTCGGGCTCGCTGGCAACCACGCCCAGGGCGGCGAAGATCCAGCTCACGCTGAACCCGAAGAGGATCAGTACCAGCATCGCGCCGACCACGCCGAGGAAACCGCCGTCGGGGCGGAAGCCCAGCAGCAGCCCGAGGGACACCGTGGTCGCCAGGGCGACGACGTACCGGAGCACGTCACCGAGGAGACTGCCCGCGAGCGTCGCCGGCTGCCAGAAGGGGAGTGTCCGGAAACGGTCGAACACGCCCTTGTGGATGTCCGTGTTGAGCGAGGTGCCGGTGTAGACCGTCATCATGACGACCGCCTGCACCGTGACGCCCGGGAGGTAGAACTGCAGGTACTCCTCGGTAGAGTCCGCGAACGCCCCGCCGAACAGGTACGTGAACATCAGCAGGAAGATCAGCGGCATCAGGACGATGTCGATCAGCTGCACCGGAAAATGCTTGAACGCCATCATCGCCCGCCACAGATGGGTCGTGGTGGCGGACACCGCCGTCGCGCGGGCCGGCCGTTCACCTGTGGACAGCACGGTCCTCAGCCGGTCGCTCACAGGGGTCGTGGATTCCATGGTGTCGGGGGACGTCGTCATGCCACCTTCTCCTCTTCGGCCGCTTCTTCCGCGGGCCGGTCAATCGCGGGCCGGCCGGTCAGCGCCAGGAAGACCTCGTCGAGGCTGGACTGGCCGAGGGAGAAACTGCGTACCTCCACCTGCGTGTGTGACAGCACGGCCAGGGCACGCATGCCCTGCCTGGGGTCGTCGATCCTCGCGCTCAGCGCCGTCGGATCGGAGTCTCGGTGGACCGCTACGCCCAGTTCCGCGCTCAGCAGCCGCTCCGCCTCGGCGCGCGACCGGGCGTCGTGCAGGCGCAGCCGCAGGACGTTGGACCCGAGCGAGGACTTCAGCTCTCCGGTGGTGCCCTCCGCGATCACCCGGCCGTGGTCGATGACCGCGATGCGGTCGGCCAGTTGGTCCGCCTCGTCGAGATACTGCGTCGTCAGCAGCACCGTCGTGCCGGCGTCCACCAGGGCCCGCACGATGTCCCAGACCTGGTTCCGGCTGCGCGGGTCGAGACCGGTGGTCGGTTCGTCCAGGAACAGCAGGTCGGGGGTGACGACGATGCTCGCGGCGATGTCGAGCCGACGTCGCATGCCACCGGAGTAGGTCTTCAGAAGCCGGTCGCGGGCGTCGCCCAGCCCGAAGCCGTCGATCAGCTCGGCGGCGCGCTCCCTGGCCCGGGCCCAGGAATAGCCCTGGAGCCGGCCCATCATGATGAGGTTCTCCGTACCGGTCAGGCCCTCGTCGACGGAGGCGTACTGGCCGGTCACACTGATTCTGCGCCGGACCGTATCGGGTTCCCTCGTCACGTCGTGACCGAAGACCCGGGCCGTACCGCCGTCCGGACGCAGCAGCGTCGCCAGCATGCGGATCGTGGTGGACTTGCCGGCGCCGTTCGGCCCAAGGATGCCGTAGACGAGACCGGCCGGGACGTCGAGGTCCAGGCCGTCCACCGCCCTCGTCCCGCTGTAGACCTTGACGAGGCCGGACGTTTCGATGGCCGATGTCGGCTGCGTGTTCACAGAACGCCCCCAGGAGTCGCACGGAGCGGACAAAGCGTGCACGGTAATTCATTTCGGTCGATCGGGTTCACGTTGAGTACCGTAGACCCCAATGAGGACACTTCATGGCCGCGATGGCCTCGTCCGCCGAGCCATTTTCCGTACGAGGCTCCACCGAGCCTCGTGACCCCTTCGAGTGGGGCGCCCGACGCTGGGGGTGCGGCGGCACGCGCCGCGAACCGGGAGGTTTGAGGTGGCCTTGACGACGTCGGATGTCGAAGTCCTCGTGGTGGGCGGCGGTCTCGGGGGGCTGTCCACCGCCCTGTTCCTCGCCCGCCGGGGGGTGCGGGTGCTGCTGGTGGAACGGCACGCCACCACCTCGGTCCTGCCCAAGGCGGCGGGCCAGAACCCGCGCACCATGGAACTGTTCCACTTCGGCGGCGTGGCCGACGAGATCCTGGCCACGGACGACATCCGCGGCGCTCAGGGCGACTTCACCATCAAGGTCGTGGAGCGCGTGGGCGGTCGCGTCCTGCACAGCTTCGCGGAGAGCTTCGAGGAACTGGTGGGCGCGACGGAACAGTGCACGCCCATGCCCTGGGCGCTCGCTCCCCAGGACCGGGTGGAGCCCGTCCTGGTGGCCCACGCCGCCAAGCACGGCGCGGAGATCCGGTTCGCCACCGAACTGACCTCTTTCCAGACGGGCGACGACGGTGTCACGGCACGCCTGCGCGACCTGGGCACGGGAGCGGAAAGCACCGTGCGAGCCCGCTACCTGGTCGCCGCCGACGGACCCCGCAGCGCGATCCGGGAGAATCTGGGCATCACCCGGCACGGTCAGGGGACCCTGGCCCGCTTCGTGGGCGTCATCTTCGAGGCCGACCTCACTGCCGTCGTACCGCCCGGGTCCACCGGCTGGTACTACCTCCAGCACCCGGACTTCACCGGCACATTCGGGCCCACCGACCGGCCCAACCGGCATACCTTCTACGTCCGCTACGACCCGGAACGTGGTGAGAGGCCCGAGGACTACAGTCCGCAGCGCTGCACCGAGCTGATCCGGCTGGCTGTCGACGCGCCTGGGCTCGTCCCGGACATCCTCGACATCCAGGTTTGGGACATGGCCGCGTACATCGCTGACCGGTGGCGCGAAGGGCCGGTGCTGCTGGTCGGCGATGCCGCCAAGGTCACCCCGCCCACCGGGGGCATGGGCGGCAACACCGCCATCGGTGACGGGTTCGACGTGGCCTGGAAGCTGGCCGCCGTGCTGCGCGGCGAGGCGGGCGAGCGGCTCCTCGACAGCTACGGAACGGAGCGGTCGCTCGTGGCCCGCCTCGTCGTCGACGAGTCACTCGCCATCTACGCCCAGCGCATGGCCCCCCACCTGCTCGGCAGTGTTCCCGAGGAACGCGGTACGGCCCAGGTCGTCATGGGCTTCCGCTACCGCTCCGACGCCGTTGCCGCCGAGAACGACGACCCCGAGCCGACCGAGGACCCGCGACGCCCCTCCGGGCGCCCCGGCTTCCGCGCACCCCACGTCTGGATCGAGCAGGACGGGACACGGCGTTCCACCGTCGAGTTGTTCGGCGATAGCTGGGTGCTCCTGGCCGCGCCGGAGGGCGACGCCTGGGGCCGGGCGGCTGCCCGCGTCGCCGGGGATCTGGGCGTCCGCCTCGACGTCCACCTCGTCGGCCGCGATGTCACCGCCCCCTCCGGGGAACTGACGCGGACCTATGGGATCGGCCGGGCCGGAGCCGGCTTGGTGCGCCCGGACGGTGTGGTCGCCTGGCGTACAGCGGCAGCACCGGGAGCAGAGGCACAGGACCAGCTGAACACCCTGCTCACCCGGCTGCTGGCCCGCTGACCGGAGTGTCCCGCGCCGACGGCGCCGTCACCATGCGACCCGCACCCGGCGCCGCGGCGCGGGCCAGACGCCCCGACAACTCCTGCAAATAATCGATCAGTTCGGGCGGTTCGTGCACCTCGAACTCGACGCCGAACATCCCGATGGTGAGCGCCAGCCACTCCAGCGAATCGGCGGCCGAACGCAGCCGGCACGTCCGGTGATCGACCGCCGTGAGGATTCCGTCGCGCGGGCGGATCCGCTCCGCCACCACCTCGACCGGTGCGTGCAGGGTGACCAGCGCCCGGAATCGGGCCAGCGAGGAGGTGATCGACTGCGCCACGTAGGCCGCCGCGTCCTCGGCAGGCAACTCGCGCTGCTGGAAACGCACCCCCGTCAACAGCAGCGATTCCATGCGGTCCACGCGGAAGGTGCGCCAGTCCTGCCGTCCCATGTCATAGGACAGCACGTACCACTTCCGGTTCACATGGACCAGACGGTACGGCTCCACCAGACGGCTGCTCGTCTCCCCGTCGCGCTTGCGATAGGTAAATCTCAGCCGCTGCTGGTCACGGCACGCCTGAGCCACCGACGCGAGACACTCGGGGCTCACGGTCGGGGTCACCGTGAACATCGGAACCGTGTACGCCTGAAGGGCGTTGACCCGGCTCCGCAGCCGCTTGGGCAGCACCTGCTCCAGCTTGGCCAGCGCGCGGATCGAGGTGTTCTCGATGTCCGCCACGCTTCCCCCCGCGGCCGTTCGCAACCCGACCGCGATGGCGACCGCCTCGTCGTCGTCGAGGAGCAGTGGCGGGAGACTGGCGCCCGCCTCCAGACGGTAGCCCCCGCCGACGCCCGGTATGGCCTGAACCGGATATCCGAGATCCCGCAATCGCTCCACGTCCCGACGCAGTGTTCGCGGACTGACGCCGAGCCGCTTCGCCAGCTCGCGTCCTGGCCAGTCCCGGCTGTTCTGCAGGAGGGACAGCAGACGGAGCATGCGGGATGGCGTCTCGGTCATGTTTCCAGGGTGACACGAATCGCGGTCAAGCCATGGCCTCGATTCCCGTCATTCTTCCTCCGGGCCTCACAGGCGCCCGTAGCAACTCCCTGAATCACGTCTTATAGTCGTACGCAAGATCGGTTTGCGGAGACCACGCCAGTTTCTTGCCGAGAAGACGGGGGAGTCGATGAGCAGCACTCGGTCGCGGGCCTTTGCTGGGAACTCGCCTGCCCGTTTACTCCCGGGAGAGTCCGCCGGGGCCTTGCCGAACAGACAGCACAAACGGGGAGGGTACCTGAGAGGGCGGGCCGGTCCCTCGAGGACCGATCGCTGCGCCCCCGGCCGCAGAATCCGCTCATGGCGATTCGGTCATGGTGGCCGAAATGACATAGCGGAGGGGCGAATTCGCATCGACGGGGGAAGGGAATTTCATGACCATCAGAGTCGTGATAGCTGAACAACTGGAAATGGTGCGTGCCGCCATGGTTCTCCTGGTGGAACGTGAACCGGACATCAAAGTCATCGCTTCCGCAGGCGTCGGCAGTGAGTTGATCCGGACCGCTCTGGAGTACAGCCCCGACGTGACGGTCATCGACGTCGACACGCACGAGCAGGAGGGGCTTCTCTCCGCGTTGGCGATTCAGGAGCATCTCCCGGACTGCCGCACACTGCTCACCGCGAGTTTCGCCCGGCTGGCCACAGTCCGCCAGTCGCTGGCATCCGGCCTCGGCGGCCTGGTGCTGAAGAACGCCCCGCCGGCGCACCTCAGCGATGCCATACGCAGCGTCCACGAGGGCCGCCGCGTCTTCGACACCGAACTCACCCTCGCCGCCTGGGGCAACACCGGATGTCCACTCACGGAGCGGGAGATGGAGATACTCCAGCTCGCCGCCGCGGGGGACGACGTCAACGAGATCGCGGTCAAGCTGTCGCTGTCCCCCGGGACGGTCCGCAACTACCTGGCGACGGCCGTCCGGAAGATGGACGCGCGCAACCGGCTCGACGCGGTACGCATCGCCAGTAGGTCCGGCTGGATCTGAACCACCGACAACCGGCGACGGAGGCCCGTCGGCTCAGGATCCGGTGAGTGGTGCCCACCAGGAGCGGTTGCCGCGGTACCAGGCCACCGTCTCGGCGAGCGAGTCCTGGAAGTCCCGGCGTGGCCGGTACCCGAGCAGCGCGCTGATCTTCCCGTGGTCGACGGCGTAGCGCCGGTCGTGTCCCTTGCGGTCGGCGACGAACTCCACGGCGTCCCAGCCGGCACCCACCGCGTCCAGCAGGAGAGCCGTCAGTTCCTTGTTGGACAGCTCCGTGCCGCCGCCGATGTTGTAGATCTCCCCCGGGGAGCCCTTCTCTCTCACCAGTTCCACCGCGTCGACGTGGTCCCCGACATGCAGCCAGTTCCTCAGATTGCCGCCGTCACCGTAGAGCGGCACCCGCCCACCGCTCAGCAGAGTCGTCACAAAGCGCGGAATGACCTTCTCCGGATGCTGATGGGTGCCGTAGTTGTTCGAGCACCGGGTGATCCGGACGTCCAGCCCGTGCGTGCAGTGGTACGACAGCGCCAGCAGATCGCTCGACGCCTTCGTGGCCGCGTACGCGGAACTGGGGCGCAGCGGATCGGTCTCCGTGCTGGCACCGGCATCGACGGAGCCGTACACCTCGTCAGTGGAGATGTGGACGAAGGTCCTGGGGCCGTGGCGCAGGGCCGCGTCCAGCAGTGTTTGCGTACCCATCACATTCGTGCGCACGAACTCCGCGGCCCCGCGCACGGAGCGGTCGACGTGTGACTCGGCTGCGAAATGGACGATCTCGTCGTGCTCGGCGACCAGCCGGTCGACGAGTGGGGCGTCGCAGACGTCACCGTGGACGAAGGCGAACCGCTCGTGGCCGCGGACGGAGTCCAGGTTGGCCGGATTGCCCGCATAGGTCAAACCGTCCAGAACGGTGACCTGGACCGAACCGTCGCCGCGCGGGCCGAGCAGCGCGCGGACGTAGTGAGAGCCGATGAAACCGGCACCGCCTGTCACCAAGATCTTCGTGGTCATGAGCGGATCTCCACCCTGCTGTCGTCACCGAGGATGAGACGGGAACCTGCGGGCACGCGGGGGGCCGGTGCGACGGTCACGTTCCGCCCCAGGAGCGAATGCTGGACCCGGCGCGTGCCCGTGAGCCGGGAATCGCTCAGCATGATGGAGAACTCGATCGCGCTGTCCTCGATCGAGCAGTTCTCCGCGATCGACGTGTAGGGCCCGACGTACGATCCCGTCACCACCGTCCCGGACCCGATGACGGCGGGTCCCACGATGCGCGACGCCCGGATCCGCGCACCCTTCTCGATCCGCACCCGCCCCACCAGCTCGCTCGCCGCGTCGACCTGGCCTTCCATGCCCGGCTCGATCCCCTCCAGAACGGTGCGGTTCGCTTCCAGCATGTCGGCGACGTTTCCCGTGTCCTTCCAGTGTCCGGAGATGGTGGTGGACCGTACGTCGTAGGGTCCGTCGAGGAGCCACTGGAGGGCGTCCGTGATGTCCAGCCGGCCCCGCCGCGACGGCGTGAGGGCGCGCACCGCCTCGTGTACGACCGGGGTGAACAAGTAGATCCCGACCACGGCGAGATCACTGCGCGGGTGCCCCGGCTTTTCCTCCAGCCCGACGACCGTGCCGTCCCGGGCTATTTCCGCCACGACGAAGTCGGACGGGTCGGAGACACGGGTGAGCAGGGTCTGGGCATCCGGACGCTCCGCGCGGAACGCGTCGACGATGTCAGCGATGCCGCCGACGACGAAGCTGTCCCCGAGATACACGACAAAGTCCTCCTCCCCGAGATAGTCGCGGGCGATGAGGACAGCGTGAGCCGGCCCCAGCGGCGCCTTCTGCGGGAGGTAGGTGACACGGAGTCCGAAACCGTCGCCGCTCCCGACGGCCTTGCGAATCTCGTTGGACGTTTCCCCGACGACGATGGCGACCTCGGTGATGCCGGCCTGAGCGATGTCCTCGAGGACGTGACAGAGGACCGGCTTGTTCGCCACCGGCACCAACTGCCTGGGAGACGTGTGTGTGAAGGGCCGCAGGCGCGTGCCCGGCCTTCCGGACAGGACGAGAGCCTTCATGCCCCGGAGCCTAGGCGTCACCTCTCAAGCCCGACTGGTGTCCGGATCGTGGGGCGCGACAGCTGACGGTGAGGCACCTTCCGAGGCCCGCGGAGGTGACGATTCCCTCATGGAGCGGCGGTCGCCGACGGCCTGACCTCGCCTCCGGGCCGAGTCCCGAGTGACGACTCGGCGGACATCGCGACGCGCCCGGACCACGCCGAGGGGACGGGCTGTGCCTGCGCGCCACCGTGCGCAGGCGCCGAGCCGAGCATGCACCGCATCACTTCAGCCGTTCTCCAGCGGAACGAGCGCGTCCCGGGACGCCGTTCGGGCACGATGGCGAGCGGTCCATGACCAAGTCGACGAGGAGCGCAACATGCACGTGACCCATGACCAGGTGCTCGCCTGGCGGCTGCGACAGCAGAGCCTGGCCCCGCGGGGGACGTCGTCCGTCGCCACCCTCGTGCGGGAACTGGCGGGCGTTCAGGCGCAGGTGGCCTCGTCGGCGGAGCTCGCCCTCGCCGTCCGGCAGCGGAAGCCGAAGGCCGACGCCGTCCAGCAGGCGCTCGACGCTCGCGAGGTCGTCAAGACCTGGGTCATGCGGGGCACGCTGCATCTCGTGGCGGTGGAACACGCGGCGGCCTACCTGTCGTTGATGGCGGCGGCCAAGACCTGGGAGAAGCCCGCCTGGCAGCGGACCTTCGGGGTCACGCCGGAGCAGATGACGGCCCTGGGCGAAGCCGTCGACGAGCTCCTCGTCGGCCGGTCCCTGACCCGTCAGGAACTCACCGAGGCACTGGTCGCCCAGAAGGAGTTCGCGTCCCTGGAGGGGCAGCTGACCTCCGGGTGGGGGACGGTGCTCAAGCCGCTGGCCTGGACGGGGAAGCTGTGTCACGGACCGAACCAGGGCAACCGCATCACCTTCGCCTCACCGCGCGACCGGGTGCCCGGCTGGTCCGGGACGATGGAGCCGGAGGAGGCGGCCCGCATCGTGATCCCCGCGTATCTCGGGGCGCACGGGCCGGCGACACCGGAGACCTTCGACGCCTGGCTCACGCGCAACGCGCACCGCAAGACCGCGGTCCGCGGCTGGTTCGCCTCGCTCGGTGAGGAGCTGGCGCAGGTTGAGGTGGACGGGACGGTGTGCTACCTGCGCGCTGAGGACGTGGACGCGCTGGCGGCCGCCGAGCCGTCCGAGGAGGTGCGGCTGCTGGCCGGGTTCGACCAGTACGTGCTGGGTCCGGGCACGGCCGACACGCGCGTCCTGCGGTCGCAGCGGCGCAAGGCGGTGAGCCGCACGTCCGGCTGGATCACGCCCGTGGTGGTGCACCGGGGGCGGGTCGCCGGGGTGTGGGAGGTCTCCGACGGGACCGTGGACGTGCAGCTGTTCTCCGAGAGCGGCGAGGTGCCGAAGGAGGCGCTGGAGGCGGAGGTCGGGCACCTGGAGGCGTGCCACGGCCGGTCGTACACGATGTCGGTGCGGACCGTCTGATGCCCCGCCCCGGTTCCGGTCGGATACCCGGTGGACGGACCGGGAGGACACGGGAGCGAAAGACACGCCCTCGGCGGTGAGGGCCGGGCTCGGTACCCCTGCAAGGCGTCCGGAGCCCGTCCTCCGCCGTCTCCCGCGCTCGCCCCCCATGCCGGTCCCCGCCGTCATCCTCACCTGCCCAGCGGCACCTCCGGTTGCCCGGGCCTCGCCGCTTACCGGCTGCCCGTCAGACGCCGGCCGGGCCCGTACCGTCCCGCCCTGCCCCCGTCGGCACCATCGTGCCCTCGGGCGCGGGGTCTTCGTCCAGCCCGGTGCCGTCCGCCCCCTCGCCGGCACCCTCCTCGGTCGCGCCGAGGAAACCGCCCGACTGGTGGCGCCAGAGCCGGGCGTAGGGGCCTTCGGCGGCGAGGAGCTGGTCGTGGCTGCCCTGTTCGACGACGGTGCCCCGGTCGAGGACGACGAGGCGGTCCATGCCGGCGACGGTGCTCAGGCGGTGGGCGACCACGAGGGCGGTGCGGCCCTCCATCAGGCGCCACAGTGCGTCCTGGACGAGGAGTTCGCTCTCCGAGTCGAGCGCGCTGGTCGCCTCGTCGAGGAGCAGGATCGGGGCGTCGCGCAGGATGGCCCGGGCGAGCGCGACGCGCTGGCGCTGGCCGCCGGAGAGTTTGACGCCCCGCTCCCCCACCAGGGTGGCGAAACCGTCGGGGAGCTGGTCGGCGAACTCGGTGACGTGGGCGGCGTCCGCCGCCGCGTGGATCTCCTCGTCGGTGGCGCCGGGCCGCGCGAAGGCGATGTTGTCGCGCAGGCTGCGGTGGAACATGGCCGGTTCCTGGGGGACGTAGGCGATCAGTGAGCGCAGGTCGCTCTGGCGCAGGCGGCTGATGTCCTGCCCGCCGACGAGGATGCGCCCGCCGTCCAGGTCGGACATGCGCAGCAGGAGCCGGGTGAGGGTGGTCTTGCCGCCGCCGGACCTGCCGACCAGGCCGATCCGGGC
The DNA here is from genome assembly GCF_056323165.1 of Streptomyces sp. 3-6. Classification (NCBI taxonomy): domain Bacteria; kingdom Bacillati; phylum Actinomycetota; class Actinomycetes; order Kitasatosporales; family Streptomycetaceae; genus Streptomyces; species Streptomyces sp. 3-6. The sequence continues at coordinate 361,219 of NZ_JBWHZP010000002.1, read as the reverse complement.
GCCCGGGGGGACGTCCAGGTCCAGCTTCTCGAAGATGGGTGGCGCGCCCGCGTGGGCGAAGGTGACCGCCTCGAAGCGGACGGAGCTGTCGCGGGGTGCGAGCGGCTCGGGGTCCGGCGGGTCGAGCACCGTGGGCGGGTCCAGGAGCAGCTCGGTGAACTGGGCGGCCTCGGTCATCGAGCTCTCCAGGCGCCGGTAGATCTGGTTGAACTCGAACATGATCCGGGTGGCGTTGGAGTAGTACGTGAACGCCACCACGACCGCCTCCACGCCCTGCCCGGAGCCGCCGAAGGCCACGGCGACCAACAGGCCCAGCACGTTGGTCAGCACGGACATGGGCGCGACCAGGACGTCGACGCGCAGGTTGGCGTAGTCGAACGACTTCAGCGTCAGGCGCCGGGCGTGCGCGACCCGGCTGCGGTGTTCGTCGGCCTCCCGGCCCTCGGCGGCGAACGCCCGGATGGTCTCCATGTTCATGAGGCTGTCGGCGACATGGCCGGAAACGCGCGCGACGGCGGCCTCGCGGCGGTTGACGAGCCGCTGTCGCCGACGGATCAGCGGGACGACGGCGACGACCGTGATCGTGATCATCAGCAGGAGGCCGGCGACCAGCATCGGCGCGTAGCTCCACAGCACGACCACGCCGAACACCAGGGGGACGAGACTGCCCACGATCCGGAAGGCGAGGGTGTCGACGAAGTCCTCGAAGCGCTTGCCGAAGCTCAGCACCCGCTTGGTGAGGGAGCCGGCGAAGTTGTCGTGGAAGAACGTCGCGTCCTTGCAGTGCGGGTGCGGCGAACCGCCGTAAGCGGTTCAGTTCCCGGCCGTAGAGGCGCAGCGCCAGGAGGACCGCGCTCCGGCCCGGCGCGGGCCCTGGTGTCTCTGTGGTTCCCATCACTCTCCCCGGGGTGCGTGAAAGGAGGCAGTGTCCCGTCGGGGCGAGATGCCGGTCCACGCATTTACGGAGGACCGACCAGAAATGGACATATGGGAGTGCAGGGGATCGCGAGGGAGGTATCAGGTGGTGATGTCGCCGGGAGGGCGCACGCCCGGGTCGCCCGGCCTTGCGTACGCGCCGGCCTCCGCACCCATGTGCTCGCCGTCACACTCCTCTCGCCTACGGCAATTTACTAGGACGTCCTAATATCTCCTCGGCCACCACTCCCCCGTCCTGTCCGGGAAGGCACCGATGAACGCTCTGCACCGCCCCGTGCACCCCGTCCGCCTGGTCACCGCTTCGGCGCTGTTCGACGGGCACGACGCGTCGATCAACATCATGCGGCGGATCTTCCAGTCCCAGGGCGCCGAGGTGATCCATCTCGGACACAACCGGTCGGTGCGGGAGGTCGTGGACGCCGCGCTGGAGGAGGACGTGCACGGCGTGGCGGTCTCGTCGTACCAGGGCGGGCACGTCGAGTACTTCGAGTACCTCGTTGAGTCGCTGCGCGAGCGGGGGGCGGGCCACATCCGGGTGGTCGGCGGCGGCGGGGGCGTGATCGTGCCCGAGGAGATCGACCGGCTGCGCGGGAGCGGCGTGACCATCTTCTCCCCGGAGGACGGCCAGCGGATGGGCCTGGCCGGGATGGTCAACTCCGTGATCCGGGACTGCGACACCGACCTGTGGGACAGCGGGGCGGCCGACGCCGACGCCGTCCTGGCCGGCGACCGGTTCGCGATCGCCCGGGCCATCACGGGCGCCGAACTCGGCAAGCTGCCCGCCGACTTCCTCGGGCGGCTGCGTGCCGCGGTGGCCGAGCGGGTCGTGCCCGTCCTCGGGATCACCGGGACCGGCGGCTCCGGCAAGTCCTCCCTGACGGACGAGCTGGTCCGCCGGTTCCGGGTCGACCAGCGGGACCGGCTGCGGATCGCGGTGATCGCCGTCGACCCGACGCGCCGGCGCGGCGGCGGCGCGCTGCTCGGCGACCGGATCCGGATGAACTCCCTCGACGGGGACCGGATCTTCTTCCGCAGCCTCGCCACCCGCGGCAGCCACGAACTGCCCGAGCACCTGTCGGAGGTCATCGACGTCGTCAAGGCCGCCGGCTTCGACCTGGTGGTCGTGGAGACGCCGGGCATCGGCCAGGGCGACGCGGCGATCGTGCCGTTCGTGGACATCCCGATGTACGTGATGACGCCGGAGTTCGGCGCCGCCTCGCAGCTCGAGAAGATCGACATGCTCGACTTCGCCGAGGTGGTGGCGATCAACAAGTTCGAGCGGCGCGGCGCCAAGGACGCCCTGCGCGACGTGGCCCGCCAACTCGTCCGCAACCGCGAGGCGTTCGACAAGCGCCCCGAGGACATGCCGGTGTTCGGCACCGCGGCGGCCACCTTCAACGACGACGGCGTGACCGCCCTCTACCAGCACCTGCGGGACGCCCTGGGCGACAAGGGGCTCCCGCTGACCGAGGGCACCCTGCCGGCCGTCGACGTGCGGCACTCCTCCGGCATCCGGCAGGTGGTGCCCGCCGAGCGGGTGCGCTACCTCTCCGAGATCACCGAGACGGTCCGCGCCTACCACGCCGAGACGGAACGGCTCGCCGAGGCGGCCCGGCGGGTGCAGCGCCTGGACCTCGTGCACGGCGAACTGGTCCGGGCCGGGTCCGACGGCGGGGACGTGGAGTCGCTGCTGGAGGGCGCGCGCAGGCAGCTTCCGCACGAGGTCGTGCAGCAGATCGCCGACTGGCCCGCCGTCGTGGAGTCCTACTCGGGTGACGAGCAGGTCGTGAGGATCCGGGACAAGGAGATCCGCACCAAGCTGACCCGGGAGTCCCTGTCGGGCAACAAGGTGCCGCGGGTCGCGCTGCCCGCCTTCACCGACCACGGGGAACTGGTGCGGTTCTGGCGGCGGGAGAACCTGCCGGGTCACTTCCCGTTCACCGCCGGGGTGTTCCCGTTCAAGCGCGACGGCGAGGACCCCGCCCGGATGTTCGCCGGTGAGGGCGACCCGTTCCGCACCAACCGGCGGTTCAAGCTGCTGTCCGAGGACCAGCCCGCCACCCGGCTGTCCACCGCCTTCGACTCGGTGACGCTGTACGGGCGCGATCCCGACCCGCGCCCGGACATCTACGGCAAGGTCGGCACCTCCGGAGTCTCCGTCGCGACGCTGGACGACATGAAGGCGCTGTACGACGGCTTCGACCTGGTCGCGCCCACCACCTCGGTGTCGATGACGATCAACGGCCCGGCACCCACCGTGCTGGCCTTCTTCCTCAACGCGGTCGTCGACCAGCAGATCGAGCGGTTCCGTGCCGACCAGGGCCGCGAGCCGTCCCCGTCGGAGGCGGAGGAACTGCGCGCGCACGCCCTGGCCACCGTGCGCGGCACCGTGCAGGCCGACATCCTCAAGGAGGACCAGGGGCAGAACACCTGCCTGTTCTCCACCGAGTTCTCCCTGCGGATGATGGCCGACATCCAGGAGTGGTTCATCCGGCAGCGGGTGCGCAACTTCTACTCGGTGTCGATCTCCGGGTACCACATCGCCGAGGCCGGCGCGAACCCCATCAGCCAGCTCGCGTTCACCCTCGCCAACGGGTTCACCTACGTCGAGGCGTACCTGGCGCGCGGCATGCACATCGACGACTTCGCCCCGAACCTGTCGTTCTTCTTCTCCAACGGCATGGACCCCGAGTACTCGGTCCTCGGCCGGGTCGCCCGCCGCATCTGGGCCATCGCCATGAAGGAGAAGTACGGCGCCAACGAGCGCAGCCAGAAGCTGAAGTACCACGTCCAGACCTCCGGACGCTCCCTGCACGCCCAGGAGATGGACTTCAACGACATCCGCACCACGCTCCAGGCGTTGATCGCCATCTACGACAACGCCAACTCGCTGCACACCAACGCCTACGACGAGGCCGTCACGACCCCGTCGGCCGAGTCGGTGCGCCGCGCGCTGGCGATCCAGCTGATCATCAACCGGGAATGGGGGCTGGCGATGAACGAGAACCCGCTGCAGGGCTCGTTCATCATCGACCAGCTGACCGACCTGGTCGAGGACGCGGTGCTCGCCGAGTTCGACCGCATCAACGAGCGCGGCGGCGTGCTCGGCGCCATGGAGACCGGCTACCAGCGCGGCCGCATCCAGGACGAGTCGATGCTCTACGAGCAGCGCAAGCACGACGGCTCGCTGCCCATCATCGGCGTCAACACCTTCCGCCGGCCCGGCGGCGACGCCGAACCCCAGGAGCTCGAACTGGCCCGCGCCACCGAGCGGGAGAAGGAGTCCCAGCTCAAGCGGGTCCACGAGTTCCGGACCACCCACGCCGAGGAGGCGGAGCGGGCGATCGCCCGGCTCAAGGAGGCCGCGATCAACGGGGACAACGTCTTCGAGGTCCTCATGGACGCCGCCCGGGTCTGCTCGCTGCAGCAGGTGACCGAGGCGTTCTTCGAGGTCGGCGGGCAGTACCGGCGCAACGTCTGACGACCCGGCCGGCACGGGGGCGGGCGGGGGCGCCCCCGTCACCGTGCCGGCGGGGCGTCGCCTGCCCAGAGACAGTGGCCCGCCGAGCGACGGTGGCCCACCCCGGGACGGTGACCCGCCGAGGGACGGTGGCCCGCCCCGGCATCGCGTTCGCCGCTGCCCGGGGCGCCTACAACGGGCCCGGGGTGTCCATCCCCGTCAGGGCCCCGACCGGGTCCGGGTCGGGGGTGCCGCGCGGCCACCAGTCGTCGCGGCCGGGCTCGGACTCGTAGGCGTACCAGAGGTGGTCGCGTCCGAGGCGGAGCTGGACGTGGCCGCGCGGGTGGGTGAGGCGGTTGCGCCACGGGCGGAACGCGGGCAGGTCGGCGGCCAGCAGCAGCGGACGGGCCCGGTCGAAGCGTCCGGCCGGCGGGTCCCACGGCTCCTCCAGCGCGTCCAGTCCCGCCGGGCCGCCCTGGCGCCAGGCGGCGACCGCGCGGGCCAGGTCGGCGGGGGTGCGCCCGGCGGCGGTGGCGAGGGAGGCGTAGAGGGAGCGGGTGGCGGCCGTGAGCCCCGATCCGGGGCGGGCCGCGGCGAGCCGTACCGCGTCCTGCCACAGCGTGAGACCCCCGACCGGATCGCGGCCGGTCGTCAGCAGGGCGTGGGCGCGGGCGGCGGCGTCGGTGGCCAGCTGGTCCAGCGCGAACGCGTCCGGCCCGCCCGGCACCCCCGGGTACACCGGCGGCTGTTCCGGGTGCGAGGGCGGCGGCAGCGGCGCGGGGAGCGGCGGCCGGTCGCGCCGGGCGAGGACCTCGGTGGCGCGGACTCCGGGGAGCGGTCCGGGCCGCGTGTCCCGGGCCGCCCGCGCGGCGCTGCGCCGGGACAGGTCGTCGACCACCTCGCGTTCGCCCCTGCCGCGCAGGAGCAGCAGGACGAACGGGTCGGCGTCGAGGAGACGCGCGGTCGCATAGCAGAGCGCGGCGGCGTGCTTGCAGGGGTGACCGGAGTCCGGGCAGCTGCACCTCGGGGCGAGGTCTCGGGGGCCCGGCAGCAGCGGGACGCCGCAGTCGGCGAGGGACTGGGGCATCACCTTGTCCAGCAGGGCGGCGATGTGACCGGGCCGGTCGGCGGCCGCGTCCAGGAACCTGTCCCACTCTGTGTCCGAGAACGTCCGCAGCCCCACCTGCACGCGGTACGGCCGCGGGCGGCTGCCCCGGACGTATGCGAGGACGAGGCCCGGCGTCACGGTGATCGCGTCGACGTGTCCGCGCTGCGCGTACGCCCGTCCCCGCGCCAGCCGCGCGGCGTCCAGCGCGCCCTCCTCCAGCGCGGTCACCCAGGCGTTGCCCCACCAGGTGTCGGCGATGCCGTCCGCGCCGCTCTCGCGGGGCGGGAAGGCCGGGAAGGTGCGGCGGTGGTCGCCGTCGCGGTCGGGGGCGGCCATGGAACGGGGCGTGCGGGGCTCCGCGCCCGGGGCGGGCGCACCCGCCGGGGCCGGCGTCCCGGTGGACGGCTGCCGCCCGGTGGGCGCCGGGGCGTGCGGGGCGCCTCGGTCCGGCGGCGGGGCGGGGGACGCCCCGGGGGCTGTGTCCCCCGGGCGCGGTTCGGGAGCCGGGGGGTCGTACGGAGCACGGGGGTCGTACGGAGCCGGGCGTTCGTACATCGCCGAGGAGTCGTACTGAGCCGAGGACGCGTGCGGGGCCGAAGGGTCGTACGACACCGAGGGCCCGTCCGGAGCTGGGGGTTCGTAGGAGATCGAGGGCCCGTCCGGAGGCGGGAGTTGGTCCGGGTCCGGGGCTTCGTCGAGGTCCGCGGGCATGCGGAAGGCGTCCGCGAGCGCCTCCCGCACCGCACGGGCCCGCGCGTCGGCCACCCGGTCACCGCGCGACGTACGGGGCAGCCGGGGGGCCGGAGCGGGTACGGCTCCGGTACGGCGGGGCGCGGCGCGGTCACCGCGACGCCCGGCCTCGGCGCGGGCGTGCAGCGCCTCCTGACGGGCCGAACGCAACGCCTCGCGCGCGACGTCGCCGGGGCGGCGCTCCGGGGCCGCCGCGCCGGAGCGGCCGGCCGGGGTCTCGTCCCCGGCGGCGTCGCGGGCGCCTCCGGAAGCCCGGCCGGCAGTCCCGGGAGCCTCGGCGACCGCACCGGACGTCTCGTCGGCAGCCCGGGATGCCGTGCCGACGGGGCCTGACGTCTCCTCGTGGGGGCGGGACGTCACGTCGGGGCCTGACGTCTCGTCGTCGGGGCCGGGCGTCACGTCGGCGGGGCCGGGCGTCACGTCGGCGGGGCCGGGCGCGGTGCCCGTGCGGGACACCGCGTCGGCACGGTCCGCCGGCGCCTCGCGGGTGCCGGGGGCCGCCTGCGCGGCGGTGGCGCCGTGCTCCGCGGTCCCGGGGAGCGGCTCGGGGGCCGTACCCGACCCGGCCGTCCGCCGGGCGCTCCTGGCACGGCGCAGTGCCTCGCGGGCGACGTCCGCGGGCCGGCTGTCGCCGCGCGCGGGACCCGGAACGGCGGTGCTCCCGGCGGGGTCTGCGGTCGTGGCACGGTCGGGCTCAGGGCGCTCCTCGCCCCGTCCAGGCGGTCCCCCCGCGTCCCGCGTTCCGACGGCGTCCGGGGCCGGGGCCGAAGCCCCCGGGTCGGCGGCCTCCGCAGCCCGGTGAGCGGGATCGGCAGGCTCCGGGGAGGGCAGGTCCACGGCGCCGGTGTCCGTCGCCGGGTCCGCCGCGTCCGCCGTGCCGGCCACGTCGGCCGGGACGTCGGCGTCGGGGACCGGGCTCGCGTCGGCGCCCGGGCCCGCCTCCTCGCGTGCGCGCATCGCCGCGCGGGCCGCCCGGAGAGCTTCGCGGGCCCGGTCCGACGGGCGGGGGGCGTCGGCCGCGGGGGGCGGGGTCATGACGGCCTCCTCAGGGAGACCAGGTCGGTCAGCTCGCGGTCGGTCAGTTCGGTCAGCGCGGACTCCCCGGAGCCGAGGATCGCGTCGGCGAGGGCGCGCTTGGCCTGGAGCATCTCGGCGATGCGGTCCTCCACCGTGCCCTCCGTGACCAGGCGGTGCACCTGGACGGGCTGGGTCTGGCCGATGCGGTAGGCCCGGTCGGTGGCCTGTTCCTCGACGGCCGGGTTCCACCAGCGGTCGACGTGCACCACGTGGCCCGCGCGGGTGAGGTTCAGGCCGGTGCCGGCCGCCTTCAGCGAGAGGACGAGGACGGGGGTGGCCCCGCTCTGGAAGCGGTCCACCATGCGCTCGCGCTCGGCCACCGGCGTGGCCCCGTGGAGGAGTTCGACGGGCACCGCGCGCCCGGTGAGGTGGGTGGTGATCAGGCGGGCCATCCCGACGTACTGGGTGAACACCAGGGCCGAGCCGTCCTCGGCGAGGACGGTGTCCAACAGCTCGTCCAGCAGCGCCAGTTTGCCGGACCGCTGGGCGAGCCGGCCGTCGTCCGTCCTCGCGTGGTCCTCCTTGAGGTACAGCGCCGGGTGGTCGCAGATCTGCTTGAGGGCGGTCAGCAGCTTCAGCACCAGGCCACGGCGCCCCATGCCCCGGGCGGTCTCGATGGCGAGCATCGACTCGCGCACCACCGCCTCGTACAGCGCGGCCTGTTCACGGGTGAGGGGCACGGGGTGGTCGGTCTCGGTCTTGGGCGGGAGTTCGGGGACGATGCCCGGGTCGGACTTCTTGCGCCGCAGCAGGAAGGGGCGCACCAGGCGGGCCAGCCGCTGGGCGGCCTCGTCGTCCTCGCCGCTCTCCACGGCGCGCGCGTGCCGGGCGCGGAAGGACTTCAGGGGGCCGAGCAGGCCGGGGGTCGTCCAGTCGAGCAGGGCCCACAGTTCGGAGAGGTTGTTCTCGACGGGGGTGCCGGTGAGGGCGACGCGGGCGGGCGCCGGGATGGTGCGCAGGGCCTTGGCGGTGGCCGAGTGCGGGTTCTTGACGTGCTGCGCCTCGTCGGCGACGACCATGCCCCAGTGCCGCTCGGCCAGGTCGGGGGCGGCCGAGCGCATGGTGCCGTAGGTGGTGAGGACGAAGCCTCCGGCCAGGTCGTCCAGGCTGCGGTCGGGGCCGTGGAAACGGCGTACGGGGACGCCCGGCGCGAAGCGGGTGATCTCCCGCTGCCAGTTGCCGAGGAGGGAGGCCGGGCAGACCACCAGGGTCGGCTCGGGGCGGGCCCGCTTCAGGTGCAGCGCGATGAGGGTGATCGTCTTGCCGAGGCCCATGTCGTCGGCCAGGCAGCCGCCCAGCCCGAGGGAGGTCATGAGGTCCAGCCAGGCCAGGCCGTGGAGTTGGTAGTCGCGCAGGGTGGCGGCGAGACCGGGGGGCGGGGCGGCGGGGCGGACGCCGGCGGTCAGACGGTCGCGGAGGGCGGCGAGCGCCCCGGCGGGGACGGCCTCGACGGTCTCGCCGTCGACCTCGGCGCTGCCAGTGAGGGCGACGGACAGCGCGTCGACCGGGTCGAGCAGGCCCAGGTCCCGTTTGCGGGCCTTGCGGACGAGGGCGGGGTCGACCAGCACCCACTGGTCGCGCAGCCGCACCACCGGGCGGTGGGCCTCGGCCAGGACGTCCATCTCGGCCTCGGTGAGCGGGTCGCCGCGCAGCGCGACCTGCCAGCCGAAGGTCAGCAGCTGGTCGCTCTCCAGGAAGCCGCTGCCGTCGGTCGCGGAGCCGGGGGCCGGGCGGACGACGGCGGTGGCGGTGAGATCCTGCGCGAGGTCCCGGGGCCAGTGCACGGCGACGCCGGCCGCGGCGAGCCGGGTCGCGGCGACTCCCAGCAGGTCGGTCAACTCGTCCTCGGACAGGGCCAGTACGTCGGGGACGTCCTGGTCGGACAGCCGGTCCAGCGGCGGCCAGACGCGGGCCGCGCGGCGGACGGCGAGGGCGGCGTCCACCCGGGCCCGCGGTCCGAAGGCGCCCTCGGCCTCGCCCGCCCACAGGGACGCCGCGTCGGCGACCAGGGTCGGGTCGGCCAGGCTGTGCACCTGCACGACCGCCGCGCCCGCGTGCCGGGCGGCGCGGCGGCCCTCCCCCTCCTCCCCCGCCGTGTCCCCGGAGCCGTCGAACAGGTCGTACGCCGCCAGGTCCAGCCGCAGTGAGATGCGGACGCCCGCGTCCATCCCGGCGGCGACCTCGGCGGCCCAGTCGCGGGCGCCGGGCAGGCGCCGGGGTTCACGGCCGGCGAACGCCGGTCCGCAGGCGTGGGCCGCCGCCGGGGTGCGGGGCAGGAGGTCGGCCACGGCGTCCAGGAAGGCGCGGACGAGGGCCTCCGGGGTGGGCAGCCGGATCGGCCCGGGGCCGGGCAGCGGGGCGGCGTGCCCCTCCGGGGGCAGGGCGGCGGCCACCGCGCGCAGGTGGGCCACGTCGTCCGGGTCGAGGGGACCCGCGCGCCAGGCGTCGTGGCCGTCGGCGGTGAGGCCGGGCAGCAGCCGCCCGCGGGCCGTGAGCCGCAGCGCGTGCAGGGCGGCGGCGCCCCAGCAGGCGGTGGCGGGGTGGGCGGCGGGGTCGTGGCGCGCGGCGACCAGCAGCGGCAGGGCCTCGTCGAGGGGAAGGGTGCGGGCGGGGGCGGTGCGCCGCCGTACACCGGAGCCGTGCGGGCGGACGACCGTGAGGTCGGTGAGGTCGGTGAGGTGGGCGGCATCAGGGATGTCGGTGCTGTCGGCGCCGTTGGCGCGCTCCGGGCCGCCCTTCCCGTCCGTCCCGGGCGTACCGTGCGTCCCGTCCGTCCCGTCCGGGTCCCAGAAGGCGACGCGGCCCTCGCGCGGGACCGGCGCGGGCAGGAAGACGGCCGCGAGCCGCACGGAGACCGGGGCCCCGCCGCCCTCGGCGTCGCCCGTCGTCCCGGTACCGGTCCTCGTAGCGGTGCCGACCCGTGCGCTGTCGCCGCTCATCGCTCCTGATCACCTCCGCCCGCGCGTGCCCACTCCTCGACACGGCCACGCCGATCGTGTCGTCGACGTGCCCGTTCACCTGTCTCCGACTCTACGGGCGGGGTCTGACATCGATACCGGGACTCAGGTTCCGGCGACCACCGGGCCCCGGGCACGGGGCACGGGGCACGGGGCACGGGGCACGGGGGACGGGGGACGGGGGCGGGCTCCCGGCCGGGCGTCGGAGCGCGTCGGCGAGGGCGACGGTGTCGACGTCGGCGTCCGTGTCGACGGCTCAGGGCACCGTCTCGGCGACGACGTACACCCGGGGCAGGCCGGGCTTGGACCGGTTGACCACGATGTCGTGCGAGGGCGCCGGGTCCTTCCGCTCGAGGGTGACGCCCGACCAGGCGCCGGGGCCGTCGAACCGCCAGCCGGTGATCCCGCGGTCCCGCTCGTTGATGGGGACCTTGCCCTCGTCGAGGTCCCCCACCGTGGTGCCGAGGCTGGTGAGGAAGGTGTTCAGGCCCGCGTCGGTGGTCTCGAACTCGACGTAGAGGCGGCTGGTCTTCCAGTTGTTGGTCTCGTAGTACGCCACCCACGACGCCGGGTGCGGGACGGGCACCTGGTAGATGCGCCGCTGCACCTTCGACGGCCAGCCCTCGGTCAGGCCGGTGGCCGCGTACTTGGCCGCCTTGTCCTTGCCGCTGGCGCGGCTCTGCGCCCCGGAGACCACCAGGTAGCCGGCGGGGATGCCGATCAGCAGCACGATGATGAGCAGGGTGAGGGCCCGGCGGCGGATCATGTGCCGCCGGTCCTCGGGCGGGCGGGGCCTGCCGGGCAGCCCGTTGCGGTGGGCGAGGTCGGCGCTCACATCGCCTCCCTGGCGGTACGGCGGGCCTCCACGTACCGCTCGTAGCGCTCGTACCGCTCGACCCGGCGGCGCTTGGCGCGGCGGAAGCGGCGGGCGACCAGGCGCGCGAGGTCGGCGGCGCCGACCATGCCGGCCTCGGGGCCGAGCTGGGCGCGGACGATGTGGGCCTCGGGGCGGTAGCCGCGGCCGGTCAGGTGGCGCTTGAAGGCGTCGCGGGCGGGGCCGATGAGCAGGTCGTCGGCGGCCGAGACACCACCGCCGACGACGAAGCAGGACGGGTCGAGGGCGGCGGCCAGGTTGGCGATGCCGACGCCGAGCCACTGGCCGATGTCCTGGAGCAGTTCGACGCACATGGCGTCGCCGTCCCGCGCGAGTTCGGTGATCATCGGGCCGCTGATCTCGGCGATGTTCCCTTTGACGTGCTCGATGATCCCGTAGGCGACGGGCGAGTCGGCGGCGGCCAGTTCGCGTGCCTCGCGGACCAGGGCGTTGCCGGAGCTGTACTGCTCCCAGCAGCCGCGGTTGCCGCACGGGCAGCGGTGGCCGCCGGGCACGACCTGCATGTGCCCGAACTCGCCGGCGACGCCGTACTTGCCGCGTTTGACCTGGCCGTCCTCCAGGATCGCGCCGCCGATGCCGGTGCCCAGCGTGATCATCACGAGGTGGTCCTCGCCGCGTCCGGCGCCGAAGCGCCACTCGGCCCAGGCGGCGGAGTTGGCGTCGTTGTCGACCAGGACGGGGACGGCGAGACGGCCGGCGAGGCGGTCCCGCAGGGGCTCGTTGCGCCAGGACAGGTGGGGGGCGAAGAGCACCCGGTTGCGGTCGGCGTCGACCCAGCCGGCCGCGCCGATCCCGACGGCGTGCACGTCGTGCCGGTCGGACAGGTCCAGCACCAGTTCGACGATGGTGTCCTCGACCACTTTGGGACTCTTGGACTTGTCCGGCGTCTCCGTGCGCAGCTTCTCCAGGATGTTGCCGTCGGCGTCGACGACACCCGCCATGACTTTCGTGCCGCCGATGTCGATGCCCACGGTCGGCACCCGGGGTGCCGACAGGTGTGAGCGTCGCTCCCGGGTGCCGACGGTTCTCAGGACCGGGGCACGGCGGGAGCCGATGGGGGCGGTGAGGTCGCGGTAGGTGCTCATCGGGTGCGATTCTGCCGCACGCGTGGCCCGATTGCGGTACGCGCAGGGTCAGGGTGGTGTGGATCATTTTCCGCCGCGGACCGTCGGTTGCCCGGTGCGGTACGGAGCGTCACGGGAGGCACCGGGGAGGGCTCGGCGGGAGGCCGGGGGGAGCGCTCGGCGGGAGCGCGTGGGGAGCGCTCGGCGGGTGCCACGGATGCGAACGTCCACTTGTCCGGACAATGTGACCGGACACGGACCCGGGCCGTGAGGACAGGACGGCGCGGTGTCTCGGAGACGGGACGGCGCGGATTCCCGGGCTCGCGCCCCCGCTACCTCACGGCGGCACAACCTGAGGGACCCGACGACGGCGAGTCCGGGGATCCGACGACGGCAGGACCTCAGGCCCTGAGCCCCCGAGCCCTCGGCATCACAGGACTCGGCCCCCCGGCGTCTCGGACTCCCGAAGTCTCCCGACCTCACCCCCTCAGGACCGGACGAGCAGCTGGAACTCGAAGGAGTAGCGGTCCGGCCGGTAGGTGTGGGTGCCGTACTCGACGGCGCGGCCGGTGTCGTCGAAGGTGACCCGCTGCATGGTCAACAGCGGGTCGCCGGTGTCCTCGCCGAGCCGCTCGGCCTCGGCGGCGGTGGCGGCGCGGGCGCCGATGGTCTGACGGGCGCTGTGCAGGGTGATGCCCGCGGCCCGCATCAGCCGGTAGAGCCCGGTCGCCTCCAACTGCCCGGTGTCCAGGTCGAGGAGCCCGCAGGGGAGGTAGTTGCAGAGGTACGCCATCGGTTCGCCGTGGGCCAGCCGGAGCCGTTCGACGCGGTGCACGTCGGCCGCCTCGGGAACGCCCAGCGCGGCGGCGATCTCGGCGGAGGCCGTCACCACGGTGTTGACCAGGACCCGGGTCGCCGGGCGCTGGCCGGCGGCCTCCAGGTCGTCGTAGAGGCTGCTCAGTTCCAAGGGGCGCTTGACCTGGCTGTGCACCACCTGGGTGCCGACGCCCCGGCGCCGGACCAGGAGCCCCTTGTCGACCAGGGACTGGATGGCCTGGCGGACGGTCGGCCGGGACAGTCCCAGCCGTGCCGCCAGCTCGATCTCGTTGCCCAGCAGGCTGCCGGGGGTCAGTGCGCCGTGCTCGATGGCCGCTTCGAGCTGCTGGGACAGCTGGAAGTACAGCGGGACGGGGGAACTGCGGTCGACGCGCAGCTCCAGCCGGCCGGTCGGGTCCACTCCTGGTTTCGGCACGGCCCGAGCGTAGCCCCGCTGATTGTTGACGGGAAGTAGTGTAGTTCGGTTGTCCGGACATACGGATTGACAGGGAGGGGCGGGGGCCGCACCTTGATTCCATGCGCATCGGGGTCATCGGTACAGGCCGCATCGGCACCATTCACGCCCACACGCTCAGCAGGCATCGCGACGTCGGCTCGCTGATCCTCACGGACGCCGATCCGGCGCGCGCCCAGGCGCTCGCCCACCGGCTCGGGGAGACGGCGGCGCCCGGGGTGGACGAGATCTACACGTGGGGCGTGGACGCCGTGGTGATCACGACCGCCACGCCCGCCCACGCCGAACTGATCGGCCGGGCGGCACGCGCGGGTCTCCCGGTGTTCTGCGAGAAGCCCATCGCCCTGGACCTGGCGGGGACGTTACAGGCCATCGCGGAGGTGGAGACGGCCGGGACGGTCCTCCAGATGGGATTCCAGCGCCGGTTCGACGCGGGCTACACCGGTGCGCGTGAGGCGGTGCGCTCCGGCCGGCTCGGCCGGCTGCACACGGTCCGGGCGATGACCAGCGACGCGGAACCGCCGCCCGCCGGGTACCTCGCCCAGTCCGGCGGCCTGTTCCGGGACACCCTGATCCACGACTTCGACATCCTGCGCTGGGTGACCGGCCGGGAGATCACCGACGTCTGCGCGGCCGGGTCGGACGCCGGGCCGGCGGTGTTCCGCGAGGCCGGCGACGTGGGCACGGGCGCCGTCCTGCTCACCCTGGACGACGGCACGCTCGCCGCGGTCACGGCGACCCGCATGAACGGCGCCGGGTACGACGTGCGGATGGAACTCGCCGGGGAGCGCGACCAGATCGTCGTGGGGCTCGACGACCGGACACCGATCGCGTCCACGGAGCCGACCGGCCCGCCGGCCGCGGACAAGCCGTGGACCGGTTTCCTGGAGCGCTTCGCGCCGGCCTACGAGGCGGAACTCGTCGCCTTCGTCGAGGTGGTGCGCGGCGAGCGGCCCAACCCCTGCGACGGGCGGGAGGCGCTCCAGGCGCTGCGCATCGCGGAGGCGTGCGAGCTGTCCCGGCGGGAGCGCCGGGCGGTGCGTCCGGCGGAGATCCCGGGCGGGCAGGAGGCGGCCTTCGGCTGAGCCGGGACGGGCGTGGCCCCCTTCACCGGTGCCGTGGCGGCCCCCTCGGCACGCGCGCCGCGTCCGTCCCGGCTCAGGGTGTCGCGACCGGCAGGACGGTGCCCTCGGCGACGGCGCACAGGGTCTCGGCGCCGTCGCCGTCCACCGTGAACAGGTCGCAGCGGACGACGGCCCGGCGGCGGCCCGCGTGCACCACCTCGGCGCGGGCCCGCAGGGTCCGTCCGGTGGCCGGGCGCAGGTACTGGATGGAGAAGCCTCCGGTGAGCACGTGCGGCCCGAGCACGGTGCCGCCCGCGAAGGTGAGCGCGTTGTCGGCGGCGTAGGACACCACACCGCCGTGCAGGAAACCGTTCTGCTGGTGCAGTTCCTCCCGGACGTCGATCTCCAGGGTGGCGCCGCCGTCCCCGAAGGCGGTCACCCGCGCGCCCACGAGCCGGCTGAAGGGCTGGCTGTCCAGGACGTGCCGGGCGGCGGTCAGGTCGAGAGCGGGCGGCGGGGTCATGGCGGCGGGGCTCCTCAGGAGGCGTCGGAAGGTGCAGGAAGACGAGGGAAGGGGGTCCGGGGGCGCCGGGTGCTACGGCGTCCCGGGCGGGTCCTCGGGGAGTCCGGCGTCGTAGGCAAGCAGGGCGATCTGCACCCGGTTGTCGAGGTCCAGCTTGGCCAGGATGCGGGATACGTGGCTCTTGACGGTGGCGACGCTCAGGTAGAGCTCCGCCGCGATCTCCGCGTTGGCCAGGCCCCGCCCGACGGCGACGGCGACCTCGCGCTCCCGCTCGTTGAGGGTCTGCATCCGTGCCCGCGCGCGGGCGCGCCGGGTGTCGGCGGCGGTGCCGGCCGCGTGCGCCATCAGCTGCCGGGTGACCGCGGGCGACAGCACGGGATCCCCGGCCGCGACCCGGCGCACCGCGGCGACGATCTCGGCGGGCGGGGTGTCCTTCAGGACGAACCCGGCGGCGCCCGCGCGCAGCGCCCGCAGCACCTGCTCGTCGGCGTGGAACGTGGTGAGGACGATGACCTGCGGGGCCTTCTCGCGGCCGCGCAGCGCCTCGGTCGCGGCCAGCCCGTCCACCGTCGGCATCCGGATGTCCATCAGGACGACGTCGGGGCGGGTGCGGTCGACGAGGGCGCCGACCTCGCCGCCGTCGGCGGCCTCACCGACGATGTCGATGTCGTCGGCGCCGCCCAGCATGAAGGACAGCCCGGCCCGCACCAGCGGGTCGTCGTCGACGAGGAGCACTCTGATCGCAGTCATGGGCGGTACGTAATCACGGCGGGGCGGTGCGGCGACACGGGGTGCGGGCCGGCCGGTCCGGCGGCGGGGGACGGCGCGCGGTGCCGGGGCCGGGTCACGGCCACGGCAGCCGGGCCCGCACCTCGAACCCGCCGTCCGGGGTGGGCCCGTGCTCCAGGGTGCCGCCCGCCAGGGTCGCCCGTTCGGTGAGCCCGATCAGCCCCTGCCCGGCACCGGGGACGGGCGGTACGACGTCGCCGGGCGGCGGGTTGGCCACCGTCACGTCGAGCCCCTCCCCCGGTGCGCCGGTGACGGTCACGGTGACCTCGGTGCCGGGGGCGTGCTTGCGGGCGTTGGTCAGGCACTCCTGGGCGATCCGGTAGGCGGTGCGGCCGACGGCGGCGGGCACGGCGTCGGCGTCGGTGACGCGCAGGGCGAGGACGACCTTCATGCCCGCGTCGCGGGACTCGGCGACCAGGGTCTCCAGGGCGGCCAGCGTGGGCTGCGGCCGGCCCCCGTCGTCGGAGTCCCCGGCCCGCAGCACGCCGATGATCTCCCGCAGGTCCTGGAGCGCCTCGTGGGAGCTCTCCCGGATCACGCCGGCCGCCCGCGCGATCTCCTCGCGCGGCGCGTCGGGGCGGAACTCCAGCGCGCCCGCGTGCACGCTCAGCAGGGTCAGCCGGTGCGCGAGGACGTCGTGCATCTCTCGGGCGATGGCCTCCCGGGCCAGCCGCTGCGCCTGTTCGGCACGCAGCCGGGCCTCGGTCTCCGCCCGCCGGGCCCGGTCCCGCAGGCTCAGCAGGAGCTGCCGCTTGGAGCGGACGAACATGCCCCAGCCGACGACGGCACCCGTCAGCACGGCGAGCAGGACGACCGCGGCGGTGTACGGCAGGTCGGGGTCCGGACGCCACCAGAAGTAGAGCGGAAAGAGGGCGAGTTGTGCCGCGCTCACCCAGGCCACGTAGCGGAAGGGCCGGTGCACGGCGAGCGTGAACAGGGCGATCATGGCCACGCCGCCGGAGGTCTCCGAGACGAAGCTGACCGGGACCATGGCGACGGCGAGCCCGAGCGGCCAGCGGCGGCGCAGCCAGAGCGCGGCACAGGAGAGCGCGCCGAGCAGCTGGTCGACGGCGATCAGGGCGGGCGGCACATCGCTGTGACTGAGCGTCTCGGCACCCAGCAGGCCCACCACCACGGCCAGCAGGAAGCATCCGAAGTCGACGACCCAGTCCCGCAGGGTCCGCCGGGGGCGGCGCCCGGAGCGGTCCGTGCCGGGGTCGAGCTCGTGCAGGAGGGCGGACGGGAAGAACCATCGGGGCCCCGTGAGCACCGGGGCGGTCTGCGCCGCCTTGTCACCAGTCACGGTCGACAAATCTACGCAGGGGGCCGGGCGGCGCGCCGCGTCCCGGGCGGGATCGGATACCGAAGTCGCGGCGGCGCAGACTTTCGGCGCACCGGCCGCCTCGGACCATGGTCCTCCGTCGCCCCGGGGCCGTCCCCCGGCCGATCCGGGCGGGGGCGCGGCCGCGCGAGAGTCGACGGCATGAAGCAGACGCTGGAGGTTCTGGGTTTTCTCGCCGTGGTGCAGGGGCTGGCCGGTCTCGTGAGCGAGTTCACGGACTGGCACTGGGGGGTGGTGCAGCGCGTAGGCTTCCTCGACGGCTACGAGCTCTACGCGAGTCTCGCCCTGCTGGTGCTGGGCGGCGCCCTGTTCGCCGCCGCGGAGAGCCGGGCGTCCGGCTGACCACGACCGCTGACCGCGACCGGCTTCACCGCTTCCGGCCGACCGCGTTCGGGCGGCACCATCCGGGCGGCACCGTCCGGGCGGGCCGTCCGGAGCCGGTGTGCGGACCGGTCCCGTTCGTCAGGCGTCCTCCGGCAGCTCGAACGCGCCGTACTCGGGGCGCCCGGCCGGGGCGTAGGTCTGGATGGAGACGCCGGTGCCGGTGACGCTGCCGCCGGTGCGGCGGAAGGCGGTCGGCAGGAAGCCCTCCCCGAACAGGCGGCGCCCGGCGCCCAGCACGACGGGGAAGGTCACCAGGTGCAGGGCGTCGACCAGGTCGAGGGCGAGCAGCGACCGGGCGAGGGCCGCGCTGCCGTGCACCTGGAGCTCCCCCTCGGTGCGTTCCTTGACCGCCGCCACCTCCTCGACGAGCTCACCGGTGAGCACGGTCGTCGGGGACCAGTCCGGGTCGGTGAGGGTGCTGGAGACGACGTACTTCGGGAGCTTGTTGATCGGCCCCGCGATCGGGTGGGCGGGGTCGGTGACCTTGGGCCAGTAGGCGGCGAAGATGTCGTAGGTGCGGCGGCCCAGGAGGAAGGCGCCCGCGCGCGAGAAGCCGTCGGCGGCGAACCCGCCGAACTCCTCCTCGACGAAGGGGACGGTCCAGCCGCCCTGGCGGAAGCCGTCGGAGGTGTCCTCGTCCGGCGCTCCGGGAGCCTGGTGGACGCCGTCGAGGGTGACGAAGCTGGTGACTACGAGCCGGCCCATGGCGGGACCTGCCTTTCCGGTCGTTCACGGGTGGGACGTCATGGTGCAGACCGCCGCCGGGGCCGCCACTCATCGGTCGCCCGCGTCCTCGTGGACGATGTCCGTTGCCCGCCAGCACTCCCGGGGCGCGGACGCTGGGATGGACCCATGACGGAATACGCCCATGTGCAGTCCCCCGGGAAGACGAATGAGAAGGCCGACGGGAGGCCGCTGGCCGGCCGGGCGGCCCTGGTGACCGGCGGCGGGCGCGGAATCGGCGCGGCGACCGCGCTGCGGCTCGCGCGGGAGGGCGCGGACGTCGCGGTGACGTACGTGCGGGACGAGGAGGCCGCCGCGGAGGTGATCCGCGCCGTCGAGGCGCTGGGGCGCCGCGCGGTGGCGCTGCGCGCCGACGCCGGTGACGCCGGGGAGGCGGCCGGCGCGGTGGCGGCGGCCGTGCGCGAGCTGGGCCGGCTCGACGTGCTGGTGAACAACGCGGGCGTCGGGGTGCTCGGTCCGGTGGAGTCCCTCACGGACGCCGACGTGGACCGGGTGCTCGCGGTCAACGTGCGCGGTGTCTACCTGACCTCCCGCGCGGCCGTCGCCCACCTCCCGCGCGGGGGCCGGATCATCACGATCGGCACGTGCATGACCCAGCGGGTGCCCGGGCCCGGCGGGACGCTCTACGCCATGAGCAAGTCGGCGCTGGTCGGCCTCACCAAGGCGCTGGCACGCGAGCTGGGCGGCCGGGGGATCACGGCCAACATCGTCCACCCGGGGCCGATCGACACCGGGATGAACCCGGCGGACGGCCCCCACGCGGACGGCCAGGCGGCGATGACCGCGCTGGGCCGGTTCGGCACGGCGGAGGAGGTGGCGGACACGGTCGCCCACCTGGCGGGCGCCGGCTACGTGACGGGCGCGGAGTTCGCGGTGGACGGCGGACACGCGGCGTGACGCGGGCTCGCACGGGAGCGGCTCGCGCGTGAGCAGATCCCGCGAGCAGATCCCGCGTGAGCATTCCGCGTGAGCGGACCCCCCGTGAGCGGACCCCCCGTGAGCGGATCCCGCGTGAGTGACCCAGCCCCGCGCTCGCGCGTGAGCAGATCCCGCGTGAGCGCCCCCCCATGAGCGGACCCTGCCCCGCGCTCGCGCGTGAGCCGCATCCGGCGCGGGCGCCCTGCGAGCGGGCTCCCGCGCCGGATGCCGCCGGTCAGCCGCCCAGTTCCTGGTGGCGGGCGGTGAGGGCCGCCGTGCCCTGCTCGGTCAGGGAGCCGAAGAGGCGCAGGCGGGAGATGCCGCCGTCGGGGAACACGTCCACGCGGGCGTGGGTGCCGACGGCCGCGTCCGGGAGGACGAAACGGTGGTTGGTGTCGGGCTGGAGCGGGGTGCGGGGCAGGATCTCCCGCCAGTCGCCGTCGTCGCCGTCCCTGACCGACACCGAGGCCCAGCCCGCGCTGTTGCCGAGCAGGTAGGCGGTGTCGATCTCCAGGGCGCGGACCGCGACCTGGCCGGTCAGCGCGTAGCGGATCCAGTCGTGCCCCTGGTCGCGGCGGCGCCGGGTCTCCCAGCCGTCGTCCATCTTGCGGGAGCGGCCGGGCTGGATGGTGTGGTCGGCGGGCGAGTAGAAGCGGTCGGAGGCGTCCTCGACCCGGCCGCCGTTCTCCAGGGCGACGGCGTCGAAGGTGCCCAGGGCGGTCAGCCACGCCGGGTCCGGGACGACCTCGCCGTGGACGCGCAGCCGGGCGACGCCCCCGTCGGGGTACTGCCTGAGGCGCAGGTGGGTGAAGCGCTGCTCGGCGGAGACGACGAAGCCGTTGGCCGCGTGGCCGCCCACCGGGGTGCGCGGCACGAGCGTCGTCCACTTCACGTCGTCGGAGAGCAGGTCCTCCGGGGACGGGGAGCCGGCCACGGAGGTGCCCTCGACGGACACGGCCTGGGGGTAGTTGCCCCGGAAGTGGGCGGTGTCCACGACGATGCCGCGGACGACGCCGGGCGCGCCGAGCCGGATCAGCGCCCAGTCGTGGTCGTCGGCCGCGGGCCAGGGGTGGGCGGCCGAGGTGCCGCGGCGGCGCCGGGTCTCCCAGCCGTCCATGACCTTGCCCTTGTGACCGAAGTGCTCGGGGTCGAACTCGGCGCGCTGCGGCAGGATCAGGTTCTCGCGCTGGGCGAAGAACTCGTCGTTGGCGGCGATGACTCCGGCTCCGAGCCGCCGGTCGGCGAGGTCGGTGAGCCTGCGGAAGGGGAGGTCGGCCGTGCGGTAGTCCGCGTAGGGGTCGCCGCCGCTGTAGGGGTGCGCGTCGCCGGTGAAGCTCAGATTCGCCGTCACGGGGATCGGGTCCTGCCTTTCGGGAGTCGGGGGGCCGGTGTCGGAGCCGGGGTCAGGGGTGTCGGGTGAGCAGGCGGCCTTCCGGTGCGGTGAAATCGCCGTCGGTCAGGATGCGCCGGCCGCGCAGCCAGGCGGACCGGACGACGCCGTGCAGGGTCCGGCCCGCGTAGGCGGTCACGCGGTTGCGGTGCTGGAGGGCCGCCGGGTCGACGGTGAAGGTCGCGTCGGGGGCGAGGACGGCGAAGTCGGCGTCGTGGCCCGGAGCGATCGCGCCCTTGCGGTCGTCGAGGCCCGCCAGCCGGGCGGTGCCCTCCGCCATCCAGCGGACCACGTCCTCCAGGCCGTAGCCGCGTCGGCGGGCTTCGGTCCAGACCGCGGACAGGCTGAGCTGGAGGCCCGAGATGCCGCCCCAGGCGGTGCCGAAGTCGGCGGTCTTCAGGTCGGCGGTGGACGGGGAGTGGTCGGTGACCACGCAGTCCACGGTGCCGTCCGCGAGGGCCTGCCAGAGCAGGTCCTGGTTGGCCGCCTCCCGGATGGGCGGGCAGCACTTGAACTCGCTGGCGCCGTCCGGGACCTCCTCGGCGGTCAGGGTCAGGTAGTGGGGGCAGGTCTCGGCGGTCACGCGCACCCCGTCCGCCCGGGCCTCGGCGATCAGCGGCAGGGCGTCCGCGGAGGACAGGTGCAGGATGTGCACGCGCGTGCCGAACCTGCGGGCCTGGCCGAGAAGTTGTGCGATGGCGGTGTCCTCGGCGTCCCTCGGGCGGGAGGCGAGGAAATCGGCGTACCGGGGGCCGCTGCAGGGCGGGGCGGAGGCGAGGTGGTGCGGGTCCTCGGCGTGGACGATCAGCAAGCCGTCGAAGGCGGCGATCTCGGCGAGGACGCGGGCCAGCCGGTCCTGGTCGAGGTGCGGGAACTCGTCGACGCCGGAGGGCGACAGGAACGCCTTGAAGCCGAACACTCCCGCTTCGTGGAGCGGGCGCAGGTCCTTGAGGTTGTCCGGCAGCGCGCCGCCCCAGAAGCCGACGTCCACGTGTGCCTGGGCGGCGGCGACCTGCTGCTTGATCCGCAGGTGGTCCACCGTCGTGGTGGGCGGCAGCGAGTTCAGGGGCATGTCGACGAGGGTGGTGATGCCGCCGGCCGCGGCGGCGCGGGTGGCGGTCCAGAAGCCCTCCCACTCGGTGCGGCCGGGGTCGTTGACGTGCACGTGGGTGTCGACCAGGCCCGGCAGCAGGACGTCGTCGCCGACGTCCTCCAGACGTGCCCCGCGGGGGACGGGGGCGTCGTGCGACAGGACGGCGGTGATCGTGCTGCCGGCGACCGCGACGGACGCGGCCCGCGGGCCCTCCGGTGTGATCACGCGCGTCGAGCGCAGCACCAGTTCGGTGTCGGACACCCGTACCCCTCGTTTCGTCGTCTGGATCCTGGCGATGGCCCTGCTGTTGTGCCTCGGCGGCTTCTACGTCGGTCTTTTCGGCCTTCTGCGTCGGCTTCTTCGGCCTTCTACGTCGGTTTTCTCGTCCTTCGTCGCGGCTTCCTCGTTCGTGTCAGTGGCTTCTGCGTCGGCTTCTTGGCCGGCTTCTCGGTCCATGTCGGCGGCCGGTCCGCCTCGGCGGTCGCGTCCCGGCCGCCCGGCCGCCCCGCCGGCGGGCCCTCGGGCCGGGTCCGTCCGCCGGTTCTGCCTGTTCCGGCCGAGTTCCGGCCACGTGGTTCTCCTGGTGGGGCCCGGTCGACCGGTTCGGCCGGTGCGTGCTCGTGGTGCACCCCCGCACCTCGTTCCGGCGGGGGCCGCCCGGCGTGGCCCTCGCGTTCCGGCGGCGCGGCTGGTCCCTCGGGCGGGGCGGCCCGTCGACCCTCCGTCCGACTCGCGGCCCACCTGCCGATTTCAACGTTCTGTTGAAGGAGTCTTCACTCCGATCCGCCCACCGTCAAGAGTCGCGGACGCCGGGAGGGGCCCGCATCCGCAACTCTGGATGTTTCCACTAAACGGAATTAGACTTCCACCAAACAGAACGTGCCTCCGCACGAACGGGCCGCCGTCCGGCCGCCGGGTAGGCTTCTGGCTCCCGCGTGCCCGCCCGTCCGCCCCGAAAGGAACGCGTCGTGCCGACGTCCAGCGCCAGCACCCACGAGTCCGCCCGGACGTCCGCCCCCAGCGGTGGCGTCCAGTCCCTGGAGCGGGCCTTCGACCTGCTGGAACGCATGGCGGACGCGGGCGGCGAGGTCGGCCTCAGCGAGCTGTCCGCGAGCAGCGGCCTGCCCCTGCCGACCATCCACCGGCTGATGCGCACCCTCGTGGCGTGCGGTTACGTCCGCCAGCAGCCCAACCGCCGTTACGCGCTGGGTCCGCGGCTGATCCGGCTCGGCGAGTCCGCTGCCCGGCTGCTGGGCACGTGGGCGCGTCCGCACCTGGCCCGTCTGGTGGAGGAGACCGGGGAGACGGCCAACATGGCGCTGCTCGACGGCGACGAGGTCGTCTACGTGGCGCAGGTGCCGTCGAAGCACTCGATGCGGATGTTCACCGAGGTCGGGCGGCGCGTGCTGCCGCACTCGACCGGTGTCGGCAAGGCGTTGCTGGCCGGGTTCCCGCCCGAGGAGGTGCGGGCGCTGCTCGGCCGCACCGGGATGCCGGCGGCGACGGACCGGACCATCACGACACCGGAGGGTTTCCTCGCCGCGCTCGACGACGTGCGCCGGCAGGGGTACGCGATCGACGACAACGAGCAGGAGATCGGCGTGCGCTGCCTCGCGGTGCCGGTCCCCGACTCCCCCACCGCCGCGGCGATCTCCATCTCCGGCCCGGCCGGGCGGGTCACGGAGTCGGCGACGGAGCGGATCGTGCCGGTGCTCCAGCAGGTGGCGGCGGAACTCTCGGAGGTCCTGACCGCGGCGGGTGGCGGCACCACCGCCTGACGGCGACAGGCCGGCCCGACCGGGGACACCGGGGGGCGGCGCACACCGGGCGACGGAACGGCCCACACCCACGGACGCACCGGCCGACGGCAGCACCCGGAGCGGTGCACACCCCCGGGCGACGGGCGACGGTCGACGCCCCGCGTCCGCGGACGCACCGGACGGCAGGTGATCCCGGCGCGGTCAGCCGCGCGGCGGCGCGGCGAGGAGTTCGACGGCGGCCCGCACGTCCTGGACGCCCCGCCGCAGGGCGCTCATCGAGCCGATCGCCCCGGCGACCAGCAGCAGCGAGCGCCGCAGCCGGGGCAGGTCCCGGCCGCCGTCGGCGGCCAGCGCGTCGAGGGCGGCGAGTTCCTCCTCCGCGATGCTCCGATCGGGGAACTCCACCGGATGGGCGGCGAGTTGGCGACGCAGTCGGGCGACGGCGGTGCGCAGTTCCGTCACCCGTGGGTCCTCGTGGTCCCCTGCTGCCACCCGCCTCTGCTCGACGCTCCGCAACACGGTCCTCCCCCTCGCACGCCGGTGTGCGCCTCCCCTGCCCGGCCCGGCATCGCGCCCGACCGGTGCGCGCCAGTAAACGCCACCCCGGGCCCGTCGCGCCAGTCCGCTGCGTCATCGAATTGCTCCGCAGCGTGACGCCGTGGCCCCGGGCGCGCAGCGGCGCGCGCCCTTCCGCGCCGCGCTCGCGCCGCCCGCGCACGCCCCGGCCTGTGCGGTATGCAGAGCACATGACGGAGTTGCGTGAGGGCCGGGATGTACCGGTGGTGGCGGGTCTGCTGCTGGCGGCGGGGGGCGGTCGGCGGCTCGGCGGGCGCCCCAAGGCGCTGCTGACCCACCGGGGACGGCCACTGGTGGAGCACGCGGTGCGGGTGCTGCGCGCCGGCGGCTGTGCGCGGGTGCACGTGGTGCTGGGTGCGGCGGCGGAGGAGGTGCGCGCCCGTGCCGCCTTGCCCGGCTGCGTCCTCGTGGACAACCCGGAGTGGGAGCAGGGCATGAGGACGTCCCTGCGGGCCGGGCTGGACTCGCTGGCCGGCACCGGAGCGCGGGCGGCCCTGGTCACGTTGGTGGACCAGCCGGGGATCGGGCCGGAGGCGGTCGCGCGCGTCCTCGCCGCGTACCGCGCGGGCGACTCGCTGGTCTCGGCCGTCTACGACGGGGTGCGCGGCCATCCGGTGCTGTTCGGTGACGCGCACTGGGCGGGCATCGCGGCGACCGCGACCGGCGACCAGGGCGCGCGCGCCTATCTGCGGCAGCACGCGGGCGCGTTGACGGCGGTCGAGTGCGGGGACGTGGCGGCGGCGTACGACATCGACACGGAGGCGGATCTCGCACACCTGGAGTGAGCAAGGAGTGAGCGGGGAGTGAGCGGGGAGTGAGCAGCATGGCACGGAGAGCCAGTCGCCGCCGCGCCGGACGTGCTTCGCTTCAACAGAACATTGAACTTCCACCATGAGGAAACTACTATCCACTGCCCAGAAGCGTCCGGTGTGCGTTCCGGGCGCTCCCGCCCCACCCCGGGTCGCCCGGCACCCGGTGCCACGCTCGCGAAGGAAGTGACAGCACATGTCCGCACCAGCGCCGTCCCCGCTGGCCGTCGTCGACGCCCCGGAGCTGCCCCGGCAGGACGAGGTCCTCACCGAGGCCGCGCTCGCCTTCGTGGCCGAGCTGCACCGGCGGTTCACGCCGCGGCGTGACGAACTCCTGGCCCGCCGCGCGGAGCGCCGCGCTGAGATCGCCCGTACCGCCACCCTGGACTTCCTCCCGGAGACGGCCGCGATCCGCGCGGACGACTCCTGGCGCGTCGCCCCGGCCCCGGAGGCCCTGAACGACCGCCGGGTGGAGATCACCGGGCCCACCGACCGCAAGATGACGATCAACGCGCTCAATTCGGGCGCCCGCGTCTGGCTCGCCGACTTCGAGGACGCCTCGGCGCCCACCTGGGAGAACGTGATCACCGGGCAGCTGAACCTGACCGCCGCCTTCACCCGGACCATCGACTTCACCGACCCGGTGTCCGGCAAGTCCTACGCCTTGCGCCCGGCCGAGGAGCTCGCGACGGTGGTCGTGCGCCCGCGCGGCTGGCACCTGGACGAGCGCCACCTCGTCGACGCGGACGGCACGCCGGTGCCCGGCGCGCTGGTCGACTTCGGCCTGTACTTCTTCCACAACGCCCAGCGGCTGCTCGACCTCGGCAAGGGCCCGTACTTCTACCTGCCGAAGACCGAGTCGCACCTGGAGGCCCGCCTGTGGAACGAGGTGTTCGTCTTCGCCCAGGACCACCTCGGCATCCCGCAGGGCACGGTCCGGGCCACCGTCCTCATCGAGACGATCACGGCCGCCTACGAGATGGACGAGATCCTCTACGAACTGCGCGACCACGCCTCCGGGTTGAACGCCGGCCGCTGGGACTACCTGTTCTCCATCATCAAGAACTTCCGTGACGCCGGGCCCCGGTTCGTCCTCCCGGACCGCAACGCGGTGACGATGACCGCCCCGTTCATGCGCGCGTACACCGAGCTGCTGGTGCGCACCTGCCACCGGCGCGGCGCCCACGCGATCGGCGGCATGGCCGCGTTCATCCCGTCCCGGCGGGACCCGGAGGTCAACAAGGTCGCCTTCGAGAAGGTGCGGGCCGACAAGGACCGGGAGGTCGGCGACGGCTTCGACGGCTCCTGGGTCGCCCACCCCGACCTGGTGCCGATCGCCCTGGAGTCCTTCGACCGGGTGCTCGGCGACCGGCCGCACCAGAAGGACCGGCTGCGCGAGGACGTCGACGTGCGCGCGGAGGACCTCCTCGCCGTCGACTCGCTGGACGCCAGGCCCACGCACGCCGGTCTGGTCAACGCCGTCCAGGTCGGCATCCGCTACATCGAGGCGTGGCTGCGCGGACTCGGCGCGGTCGCCATCTTCAACCTGATGGAGGACGCGGCGACCGCGGAGATCTCCCGTTCCCAGATCTGGCAGTGGATCAACGCGGGCGTCGTCCTCGACACCGGCGCACGGGTCACCGCCGACCTGGTCCGTGAGGTGGCGGCGGAGGAACTGGCGGCCCTGCGCGCCGAGGCGGGCGAGGAGGCGTTCGCGTCGGGTGCCTGGCAGCAGGCACACGACCTGCTGCTGCGGGTCTCCCTCGACGAGGACTACACCGAGTTCCTCACCCTGCCCGCCTACCAGCAGCTGAAGGGCTGAAGCCCCGCGCCGTCAGCCCCGGCCGAGGTGCACCGACCAGTCCTGGCGCGCCGCGGGCTTGCCGTGCAGGTCGGGGACCTGCTTGAGCCAGTCGGGCCGGCCCTGGCGGGTGCGGGCGGCGCGCCGGGCGTTCTCCTCCGCGAGTTCCCCGGCGCTCGGGAAGTCCGTGGGCAGCCAGTCCGCGGACGCCCGCACCCGCGCGAGGAGGTGGCGCACGTAGGCGTCCCGGGCCTCGTCCGCCGTGGCGAAGGCGGGATCGTCGGCCAGCCAGGCGTCGGGCACCTCGGCGGCGACGGCGCGGAGCAGGTCCTCGGTCACCCGGGGCGCCAGCTCGGCGTCGGCGGCGCGCACGTCGGGGCCGTAGGAGCCGAGCGCGTGGTGCCGGAAGTCGTAGCGCCTGCGCGGGTCGAGCCCGTCCCAGCGGTGGTGGAACACCAGGGCGGCCCCGTGATCGATGAGCCACAGGCGCGGTGGCACGGTGCCGAGGGTCGGCCAGACCATCAGGTTGGAACTGTGCACGGTGCGGTCCACGTTCACGGTGAGCGCGTCGAGCCAGACGATCCGGCCGGCCTCCAGCGGATCGACGGGGAAGACCTCCGCCACCTCCGGGGTGAAGTCCCGCGCGCCGGGCAGGAAGTCCATGCCGAGGTTCACCCCGGCGCTCGCCGCGTGCAGCTCGCGCACCTCCTGGTGCGGCTCACCGGCCGCGATCGCCGGGTCGAAGTGCACCAGCACCAGCTCGGGGAAGCGCAGCCCGAGCGCCCGCGCCAGCTCCCCGACGATCACCTCGGCGACCAGGGCCTTGCGCCCCTGCGCGGAGGCGGTGAACTTGACGACGTACGTCCCGAGGTCGTCGGCCTCGACGAGCCCCGGCACGGAGCCGCCCTCCCGCAGGTGCGTGAGGTAGCGGGTGGCGGTGACCTCGGTGAGCATCCCGCCAGGCTACGCGACGGCCTCCCGGGACGCCGCCGTCCACGGTCCCGGGTGCCGGGGTCCCCGCTCCCCGCCGGCGCGGCGTGCCAGCGGTATGCCAGCGGGAGGCAGCCGAACGGTGAGCGGGGTCGGCTGGACTGGGCGAGGTAGCCACGGCGGCCCCGGAGACGGTGGTCCGCCCCGACCCCTTCGGGAGACGTCATGGACAAGAACCTGAGCACCCTCGCCGACGAGATCCTCGAGCTCGAGGCCGAGACCTTCGAGATCTCCGACTACTCGGACGCCAGCGAGGTCGTGCTGGCCGGCTGCACCAGCACCAGCTCCACCTCGACGTCCAGCTCCACCTGCAGCACCACCTCCTGCTCCGCCTGACTCCGGCGGTGCGCTGACACCCGGTTCGCGCCGTCCCCGTCCGGGGCGGGGCGGGCCGGGTCTCAGGCGTGCCCGGACACGGGTCGCCTGACGGGGCGGAGCGGCCGGCGGGGCGGCCGACGGCGCGGAGCGGCCGGCGGGGCGGAGCGGCCGGCGGGGCGGAGCGGCCTGCGGGGCGCCCGCGGGGGCGGGGATGAACTCCTCGGCACGGTTCGGCGAACACCGGGTCGCGCAGGCGCTTGCTTTTCACACGACGGACGACCCCGCGACGCCCCGGCCCCCGATCCTCTTCGGCGCGGCTACCTGTAACAATGCTGTGTGCGCTGAAAGTTGACGATGCGTCAGTGACCGGAACTCGTCCACAGGTGATTCCGTGACCACCCCTTGACCCCCGTTCTACGCCGGTAGACACTCACGACTGCCACAAGAACGACGGCGTCAGCACGCAACCGCTTCACACTTTCCGCCTCTCCCCCGCCCGGGGCGAGAAAGGGGCGCACGAGTGAGCCACCGCTCCCCGGTGGGTCAGGCACGGTGACAGCACCAGCGGTCCGCCAGGGGCCGGTCGCCGGCCGAGGCGGCAGGAGTTCGAGGGTCAACGGGGGAAGGCTGTGCGTTTTCAGTTGCTCGGCCCGCTGAGCGTGACGGACGGGTGTGACGCGGTGGTCCTGCCACCGGCCAAACCGACGTCCCTGCTCGCGGCGCTGCTGCTCCGGCCCGGCGAGGTGGTCCCCGTCGACCGCCTCCTGGAAGCGGTCTGGGGGGAGAGACAGCCGGCCACCGCGAAGTCCGCGCTCCAGAGCTGCGTGCTCCGCCTGCGCCGCCTGCTCGCCAAGTACGGCATCGCGGAACGGATGGTGGTCGCGGTCGCCGGCGGCTACCGCCTCACCGCCGACGCGGATACCCTCGACCTGCTGCACTTCCGCCGCCTGACGGCCGAGGCGTCCGGTGCGGGCGAGGCCGAACTGCCGTTGCTGCGCACGGCTCTCGGGCTGTGGCGCGGACCGCTCCTCGCCAACGTCCCCTCGGAACTGCTGCACCGCGACGAGGTGCCCCGGCTCGCCGAGCAGCGGCTGCGCGCGCTGGAGCGGGTCTGCGAGCTGCAGCTGGCGCAGGGCCGGTGTCGTGAGGTCCTCGTGGACCTCTGGGAGGCCACCGGAGCCCACCCTCACCACGAGGGCCTGTCCGCGCAGTTGATGCGGGCCCTGTACGGAGCGGGACGGCAGAACGAGGCGCTGGCCGAGTACCGCCGGATCCGCGGCCGGCTCCGTGACGAACTCGGGGTCGACCCCGGCCCGCCGCTCCGGGCCCTGGAACTGGCCATCCTGCGGGGCGAGGAGCTGCGTGGACTCCCGCGGGGGGAGGCCGTGTCGGCGGGGCTGACGGGGCCGACGGGGTCTCCGGGGCCTACAGGGCCGGCCCCTGCGGCGGGTGCCTCGGCTGGGGCGGCGGCCTCTGCTGCGGCTGCCGGCGCCGCTCGGGCCGTCGTTGCGGATCCGGTGGCCGACGCCGCTCATGCCTCCGGGACCGGTGTTCCCGGCATCTGGGGTGGCTACGACGCCTCGGGTGGCTACGACGTCTCGGGTGGCTACGACGCCTTCGACGGCTCGGGCGGGGTGCGGGGCGGCACCGCGGTGGGGTGCGGGGCCGGAGGCGGTCCAAGCGGCCGAGGTGGTCTAGGTGGTCGAGGTGGTCGAGGCGGAATCATTTCGACGGACGGGGGCGGGGCCGCGGCCTTCGCGGGGCACCCCGACGGCCCCCCGGACGCATCCTCCCAGCTCCTTGGTGGCCCCTCCGACATCCCCGGTGGCCCCTCCCTCCACGATGACCGGCCCGTCGGCCTCGGGGACCCGTCCTTCCCCACGGAGCCCCGGTCGGCCGGCCACCCACCGTCCGGCTCCGACGACCAGGCGTACCGCTCCGGCGCTCGGCCGTCCTCCCCCGGTGAGCAGCCGGACCGCCGGCTCGTCCCGGCCGGCGGTCCGGCCCACGGCACGCCTCTCGCACCCCGGCTGCCGCACGTACCCGGCTTCACCGGACGGGCCGGCGAGACCGCCGAACTGGTCGCTCGGCTGAACCGGACCGAGCGCGCGCCGGACGACACCGCCCCCGTGCTGACGGTGATCTCCGGTGGCCCCGGAATGGGCAAGACGGCGCTGGCCCGACACACCGCCCACCTGGTCGCGGACCGGTATCCGGGCGGTGCCGTGCTGGTGTCGCTGACCACGCCCGACGGGACGCCCCGGCCCGTCGAGGAGGCGGCGGCGGAACTGCGCTCCCGGCTCGCGCCCAGCCTGTCCCGCGGCGCCTGCCTGGTGGTGCTGGACGACGTGATGCACCCGGACCAGGTGCGCCACCTGCTCGCCGGGACGTCCGCCCAGACCGCCCGGGGGGCCGTCCTGGTGACCAGCCGTCGGCGGCTGGCGGCCCTGGTCGCCACCCACGGCCCCGCCGTGCTGCACCTGGGCGCCCTGCCCCGGCAGGAGTCCCTCGACCTGCTCGCCCGGGTCCTCGGCAGGCCGCGGGTGGCGGCGGAGCCCGCCGCGGCGCGTGCGCTCACCGACCTGTGCGGGCACGTCCCGCTGGCGCTGCGCATCGTGCTGGCCCGGCTGCTGACCCGTCCTGCCCAGCGCCTCGCCGACTGCGCCGCCTGGCTGCGGCGGGACCTGCCCGCCCGGCTGGCGCTGCCCGACGACCCCCGGATGTCCGTACCGCTGCTCCTCGACGACGCGTTGCGCCGACTGCCCGCGCCCTTGGCCGACGCGCATCTGCGGCTGGCACGGCTGGACGGGAAGCTGACCCCGACGGAGGCGGCCGACGCGCTCGCGGTGCCCGAGACCCGTGCGGAGGAGGTGCTGGAACAGCTCCTCGACCGCGGTCTCCTCGACGAGGAACAACCGGGCCGGCTACGGATGAACACGCTCTTCCGCGCGCACGCGCTGCACCGCGCCACCCGGTCGGGCGACGCCGCACACCCCCTCCCGCCCGTGGCCCGGCACGCCCTGCCGTCCGGGGCCACCTGACCGACCCGCACCCCGGCCCGCACGGCCGGCACGGCCCGGCACGGCACCGGTGGGCCGTGACCCTCGCACCTCCGACCTCACTCCTGCGCACCCACGAACGGATACCCATACCGCCGGATACCGACGCAAAACTCTGCATACCGACGGACCGCACTC
This sequence comes from Streptomyces sp. 3-6, assembly GCF_056323165.1. NCBI lineage: Bacteria > Bacillati > Actinomycetota > Actinomycetes > Kitasatosporales > Streptomycetaceae > Streptomyces > Streptomyces sp. 3-6. The sequence continues at coordinate 329,983 of NZ_JBWHZP010000002.1, read as the reverse complement.
ACGGAGCGACGGATCACGTCGGACACGACTGCCCGAGGACCGCTTCCCCACCACTTCCCCACCGCTTCCCACGGCTCCCCCACCCCTCGTCCACCCCTCGTCCACCCGCATCGGCCGCCAGGCCCCCACCCGGAGGTACGACCCGAGCATGTCCACCACGCCGTACGAGGAGACCGCGGACACCCGGCCCAGGGTGCGCCGCGACGTGCTGTTCACCGAGACGCCGGGCGGCGTGATCTTCCACAACGCCGACGGGGGATTCCAGGTCACCTCCCCCTCCGCCTACCGCTTCGCCACGCTCCTCGTCCCGCACCTGGACGGCAGCCGGACCGTGGCCGAGATCTGCGCCGGATTCAAGGACCCGCAGAAGGCGATGGTGGGCGGGCTGGTGAAAGCCCTCTACACGCGCGGTTTCGCCCGCTCCGTGCCTGCTCCCGCAGGGCCGGACAAGGAGGGTGGGACGCGTGCGGATGCGCTGCCACCGGCCGTCGCCGACCGCTTCGCCCAGCAGATCGCCTACATCGACCACTACGCCGACGGCGCCGAGCGCGCGTTCGCGGCGTTCCGCGGGACCCGGGTGGCCGTCCTCGGCGACGGTCAGGTCGCGCGCTGGGCCGCCCTGTCCCTGATCCGCAACGGCTGCGCGTCCGTGGCCGTCGAGGAGGCCCTCGCCACGGGGCACGCCACCGCGCGGGACCTGGACGCCGTGCGGGCCGAGGCGGCGGAGTACACGGCGCAGGGCAGCCCGGCGGAGGTGACGGTGCTGCCCGGCGCGGGGGCCGGTCCCGGCCGGGAGGGCTGGGCGGCGTTCGAGGGGTACGACGTGGTGATCGCGGCGTGCGGTCGCGACGCGTTCCGCACGGCGGTCGGCCTGCTGAGCGAGGGTGTCCCCGAGGGCCGGGTACTGCTGCCCGCGTGGACGTTCGGCGGCCGTGCCGTGGTCGGTCCGCTCACCACGGGGGCCACCGGGGACGCGGCGGGCACGGCGGGCTGTGTCGCCTGCGCGGCCCTGCGGCTCGGCGCGAACGGTGGCGCGGCGGACGCCGCGGTGGCCGCCGAGCTGTGGAGCGGGCTGGCCCTGGACACGGGCGGCGGGACGACACCGCGCGGCCCGCTCGCGGCGATGCTCGGCAACCTGCTGGGCTACGAGGTGTTCCGGCTGGTCACCGGCGCACTTCCGGCGGAGACGCGGGGGCAGGTCCTGGTGCAGGACATGGCGTCCTTCGACGTCCTGGCGGAACGGTTGCTGCCGCACCCGCGCTGTCCCTTCTGCCGCCCCGCGCCGGCGCTTCCCGAGGCCGTCGACCTGACGGCGGCACCGCCGCGGCCGGCCTTCGAGCCCGTGGTGGCCGCCGCACCGGACGACGACGCGACCGAGGGGCCGCTCGCCGAACTCGACCGCCGCGCGCTCGCGCTCCGGCCGTCGGTCGGCGTGTTCACCCGGTACGCGGACGAGCCCCTCACCCAGACCCCGCTGAAGGTCGGCGCCGTCGAGGTGGGACTCGGCGCGGCCGGCACCCGGACCGTGGCCGCCTTCGACGTGCAGCACACCGCAGGCGCCCGGCTGCGGGCCCTGGACGCCGCCGCCGCGGTCTACGCCGAGCACGTGGTCCCCGCCGTCACCGTCCCGGCTTCCGTTCCCGGGACGGCGCCCGGTGCCACTCGGGCGGACGCGCCTGAGGCGGACCGGGCGGGGCGGGGGGTGCGGGCCCAGGCCCACCCACTGCCGAGGGTGTCTCCGGACGCGCTGACCACGGCCACCGGGGTCGGGGGTGATCCGGTGGCCGGCTGGGTGGCGGGCACCTCGCTGCTGACGAAGGAACAGGTACTCGTGCCCGCAGGTGCGGTGCGGCCGTTCGGGCCGGACAACCAGGACCGCCGGTTCGAGCCGTCCCGGGCCGGGGCGGGAGCGGGTGGCGGAGCGCCGGAGGCCGCGGCGGCCGGGCTGCTGTCGGCGCTCGCGCACGACGCGCTGCGCCGGTCGGTGCGCGGCGCCGACCGGGTCGCACCGCTGGCCCCGGCCGAGGTGGCCGGGGACGCGGAAGCCGTCTTCCTGCTGCGGTCGGCCGGGCACATGGGGCTGGACGTCGAACTCCTCGACCTCGGCGAGGCGGACCGCAGTGGGGTCTCCGTCGTTCTGGCCAGGACCCGTCCGGACGGGGCGGGCCCGGACTCGGAGGCCCGGGACGCCTCGGCGGAGGCCGGCGGACCGGTGCCGTGGGCCGTCGGGGCCGCCCTGGACCGGACCGCGGCGGTGGTCGACGCGCTGCGCGACCTGCTCGGCACCGTCCAGCTCGCCGCGGAGGGGGTACTGGGTGAACCCGACACTGGGGACCCGCTGCTGGCCGACCTTGACGCGGCACTGATACCGGTCACCGCGGAGCCCGGGCCGGCGGAACCGGTGGAGGCGGGGGCTGCGCACGCGGGTGCTGCGCAGGCGGCGGAGGAGTCGGGGGCGGCGGAGTCGGGGGCGGCGGAGTCGGGAGCTGTGGGACCGGGGGTGGTAGGGCCGCCGCCCGCTCCGGTGTCCTGGACGGACGTACTGGAACGGCTGGCCGCTGCGGGACGGGACGCCGTGGTGGTGCCCACCCACGCCGCCGACCTGCCGGCCGCCGGGATCCACACCGTCCGTGTGCTGCTCACCAAGGCGGCCGACGATGACGACTGACCTCGCCGGATCGGGGACCGCGCCGAACGCCACGGCCGCCGCCCCGCTCCCCGCGCACGGCACCGGTGCCCGCCCCGGGACCACACCGGCGGCGCTCCGGGCCCGTGACGCCGCCTGCCGCGACTTCGCCGCCGAACTGGGCCGGGCGCTGGCCGAGTTGACGCCCGCGCCCGGTCCGCCGCCCCCCACCGTGGCGGTCGGATCCCTCGGCGTGCGCGACGCGTTCGGCACCGCGGGTACGTACTTCGGCCCCGCGGATACGTACGCGGCGCACCCGCCCGAGGGCGGATCCGGCGGGGCCCGGGCCGGAACCGCCGCCGGCACCCTTCCCGTCCACCTCTACGGCCGACACGTGATCGTCGGACCGTGGCCCGCCGGGGGACGGTCCGGCTGCGGCACCTGCCTGCGGCGCCGCTGGCAGTCGGTGCGCTCGGTCGGTCTGCGGGAAGGGCTCGAACTGCGGGGCGGGACCCGGGAAGCGGGCCCGTGGCCGTACCTGGTCCCGTTCGCCGCGCACGCCGTCGCCGCCCTGATCGCCCGGCGGACAGCCGACCTGGCCGGGGAGGTGGGGCGGCCGTTCCCCGACGTGTGGCTGGTGGACCTGGAACGGCTGACGGTGCGTCGCCACCCCCTGGTGCCCGAGCCGGACTGCCCCGAGTGCGCGCGACCGGAGCCGGTGACCGCCGAGGGGGCGGCCCTCGACCTGCGGCCCGCGCCGAAGTACCGGGCGGGCGCCGCCAGGGTGCGTCCGGTGGACGCGTACGGCCTGGAGGTCGACGCGTTCGCCAACCCGCACTGGGGCGCCGTCGGACCGTCCGTCGTCTGCGACGTCACCTCGCCGACGACCTCCGCCACCGTGGGCTGCTTCTCCAGCCGCTCGGGCGACTACCTGCGCGAGACGTTCTGGGGCGGCCACGCCGACACCTACCACGACAGCACCCTGATCGGGGTGCTGGAGGGCCTCGAACGGTACGCCGGGATGCGGGCCCGGGGCCGTGCCGTCACGCTCACCGCCACGCTGGACGAACTCGGCCCGGACGCCGTCGACCCACGGCACACCGGCCTGTACACGGACGCGTTCCACCGGGCGAACCCGTGGGTGCCGCCCTTCGCTCCGGACCGCCCGGTCCCGTGGGTGTGGGGCTGGTCGCTGCGGGACGCACGCGCCCGGCCGGTACCGGAGATCCTCGCCTACTACCACAAGCCGGGTATCGAGCACCGGTTCGTGCAGGAGAGCTCCAACGGCTGCGCCTCCGGGGGGAGTCTGGAGGAGGCCGTGCTGAGCGGGCTGATGGAGGTGCTGGAGCGGGACGCCTTCCTGCTGGCCTGGCACGGGATGCAGCCGCTGCCCGAGATCGATCCGATGACCAGCGCGGACCCGCGCACCCGCTTCATGGTCGAGCGCATGGCCCTGTACGGCTACCGGGCCCGCTTCTTCGACACCCGGCTCACCTTTCCGGTGCCGGTCGTGACGGGCGTGGCGGAGCGGTTCGACGGCGGCCCAGCCCGCATGTGCTTCGGCGCCGGGGCCTCCCTCGACCCGGAGGCCGCGCTCGCGGCAGCCCTGTGCGAGATCGCCACCGATTCGGTGCAACTGCTCCAGCGCTTCCGGCGCGACGAGGCCGCCTACCGCGCTATGGCCGCCGACTTCACGCGGATCACCAGCCTGCACGACCATCCGCTGGTGTACGCGGTCCCGGAGATGGGCCGCTTCGCCGACTTCCTGCTGCGCCCGGCGCCCGGCACCCGGCCGTCGGAGCCTCGGGAGGTGGCCGCGCTGCGCTGGGACCGCGCGGACGGTACGGGACCGGACGTGCGGGACGACCTGCTCGCCGCCGTGGACGCGGTGACGGAGGCCGGGTTCGACGTGATCGTCGTCGACCAGACCGCACCCGAGCAGCGGGCCCTCGGGCTGCACACCGTGAAGGTGCTGGTGCCGGGTCTGCTCCCGCTCGACTTCGGCTGGAGCCGGCAGCGCGCCCGGCACCTGCCACGGATGTTCACCGCGCTGCGTGAGGCCGGCCTGCGGCCGGACGACCTCACCCCCGCGGACCTCAACCCCGGCCCCCACCCGTTCCCATGACCGGCCACCGCACCGCTTCGCATGGAGAGCGCAGCCCGCGCCGCCGGTGGCGGCCGTTGCGCCCGTGGCGCCGGTCGCGCCGGTCGCGCCGGTCGCGCCGGTCGCGCGTGACTGTGTGGCGCATGTGGTGCATGTGCCAGGCGTGGCGCAGGGGGCTTGTGTGGCGCGCATGGCGAGAGCACCGCTCGCGAGGAGAGCACCAGTCACAAAGAGAGCACCGCTCACAGGGAGAGCACCGCTCGCAACGAGAGCGCTGCTCACGCCGCGAGCCGCCCGGCGGCGCGCCGAGAGGAAAGAGCACCGCTCCCGAGAGAGAGCACCGCTCACATGTCCGCCTGCACTATTCCACGCCCAGAGCGGAGAGCACTGCTCGCAACAGCGTGCAGCGCACGCATACGAGAGCGCCGCTCACATCAAGAGCACTACTCACAAGGAGAGCGCCGCTCGCATCACACGAGCCGCCCGCACCCGCATCAAAGATCGAGAGCACCGCTCTCCATGGAGAGCACCGCTCAGACCGCCGCTCAGCTCACGTACACCCCACACCCAGAGCCCCCACACCCGGAGCAGAGAGGACCGCTCACACCGCAGCGTGCACGGAGAGCACCGCCCGCACCGCGAGCACTGCTCTCGCATCGCACACACCGCAAGCACCAGACCCGCCACTCGCCACCCGCCACCCGCGCCGCAAATACCACACCCACCAGACCCGCCACCCGTACCGAAGCACCGAAGCGAGAAGGAAAGGGGGATGCCATGGGGTACGCCCATGAGTACGCGCACGCGGTCCTGCACCGCGGCCGCGTCCCGATGGAGCCCACCGACCACGTCGTGGACTGGGACGACGGCCCGCGCAAGGGCAAGTTCTACCCCGCCGCGCCGGCGTTCGCCCTGCCCGGCACCGAGGACCTGGCCGACGTCCCGGTCGCGCCCGGGCTGCTGCCCGACTCCGTTCCCACCCGGGATGCGGACCGCTCCCCCGGGTTCACGGTGCCGTTGCTGTCGGCGATGCTGCGGGACTCCTACGGCCTGACCGGGCGGCGCCTGGGCATCCAGGCCAACACCGACCTGCCCGGGCTGCCGTTCCACACCCACGCCAACTGGTCGCGCGGCACGGCGGGCGGGGGCGGGCTCTATCCGATGGCCGTCCACTGGGCGTCCGGCCCGTCCGCTCCGCTCACCCCGGGGCTGCACCACTACGATGTCCAACGACACGCACTGCAACGGTTGTTGACCGGCGACGTCACGCACCGGGTGCGGGGCGCGCTGGGCGGTGCCGACGCCCCCGCCGACGCCCGGGACACCGACCAGTACCTGATCCTTTCGGTCAAGTACTGGCAGAACTCCTTCAAGTACAACAGCTTCTCGTTCCACGTGGTCTGCACCGACCTCGGAACCCTGGTGCAGACGTGGCGGATCTGGGCGGCGCCCCGGGGCCTGCGGATCGCGCCGGTGCTGTGGTTCGACGAGCCCCGGCTGAACGAGCTGCTGGGCATACCCGGGGAGCAGGAGGCGGTGTTCGGCGTGGTGCCGCTGCACTGGGCGGGCGCGGCGCAGCGGCGTACCGCTGCCGCCCGGGGCGGGTGCCCGCGCACGGATCCCCGGCACCGGCCGGCCGTACGCCACCGGGACGCCGAACGCTCCCGCAGGCTGCTGGAGTTCGACGCGTTGAACGCCATGCACGCCGCGACCCTGGCGGGTGCCACCGCCCGACCCGCCCCCGGCGCACTGGCCGCAGCCGCCGCCACCGATACGGCCCTCAGAAACACGACCGCCGAGACCACCACCGACCCCGCCCCCGACCCCGACGTCGCCCCCATCGCCGCACCGTCCGGCGCCCCCGCCACCCCACGCGTCCCCCTCCCCCCGCCCGCCCTCCCCGACACCGGGGTGCGCCGGGCGCTGCGCGAACGCCGCTCCAGCTTCGGACGGTTCGACGCCCGGCGCAGGACCGGGGCCGGGGAACTGTCCGCCGTCCTGGCGGCCTGCGCGCAGACCCGGCTGGCCGGTGACAGCGACCCCTCGGGCCGCCTCCGCCTCGCCCGGCTCTACGCGTTCGTCAACCACGTCCAGGACGTGGCGCAGGGGGCGTACGCCTACGACCCGGAACGGAACGAGCTGCGGCTCGTCCAACCGGGCCCGCAGGGGGAGTTCCTGCAGCGGAACTACTTCCTCGCCAACTACAACCTGGAGCAGGCCGGTGCCGTGCTGGTGCCGACGGTGCGCACCACGGCCGTCCTGGACGCCGTCGGGGACCGCGGGTACCGGCTCGCCGTGGGCACCGCCGGGGCCGTCGCCCAGAGCTTCTACGTGGCCGCCTCCGCGCTGGGGCTGGGCGCGGGGGTGGCCCTGGGGTTCGACAACGTGTCGTACGCCGAGCGGCTGGGGCTGACGGGGAGCGACGAGGCCCCGCTGCTCATCATGGCCCTCGGTCACGAACGGCCCGGTTCCGCCGACTTCCGCCACGAGATCGCCTGACGCCGCAGAGGACTGCCCATGACACCCACCGAGTCCGGAGCCCCGGGTCTCCCCGCGGCCACCGGCACCGTCCCGGAGCCGGCACGGCAGCACCCCGGGACGGCCGCCGCCCCCGCTCCCACCGCCCCGCCCGCCTCCGACGCGGCACCACCCCCCGCCGCACCACCCGAAGCCGCCCCCACCCGCGCACCCGCACCGGCCCCCACACCCGCCGACGCCCCCGCACCTCCCACCCACCTCGACAGCACCCACCCCGACAGCACCCACCCCGACGCCACCCGTCCCGACGGCACCCGTCCCGACGCCCCCCACTGGGAACCCGGACGCCGCTTCGTGCTCCGCGCGGCCGGACTGCCCGTCGAGAGCGTGCACGGGCTGCGCTGTCCCGGCACCCGCCGCTGGGCCGACGTGGTCCTGGCCGAGGAGGAGCGGCTGCGCGCGGCCGGGGCGGACCTCAGCGACCTGCTGCACACCCTGGTCAAGGCAACCACCGGACCGGAGGAGGCACCCGGGGACGCCGCCGTGCGCCGGGGGCTGATCAACCTGCGCCGTCAGGTGTTCAACAACCGTCTCCCGGCCGACCCGGAGGCCGCCGTCCGCCTGGTGACGGACCGGGACGCGGAGGCCGGCCGGCGCACCGCCGCCTGGCTGCGCGACCGCGCGCGGCTGGCGGAGCTGCGGTCGGACGGCGAACAGCTGCTCGCCGGTGAACTGCGCGACAGCCGCCGGGCGTTGCGCGAGGCGCTGGCCGACGAGCGGCTGCGCGCCGGGCTGCTGCTGGCCTCCCCCGCCCTCGACGGCCGTCTCGACGCGTACCTGAACGACACGGCCGAACGGCCGGGCAGCAGGTTGCGCAAGATCGAGCGGTCGGCGTTGACGTACCTGTACCGCACGGCCTGCAAGACCAGCCCGTTCAGCACCCTCACGGGCGTCGGCCTCGGCTCCTTCGCGGGTCCGGCCGGGGACGACGGGGCGGCCCTGCGCTGCGGCGACACCTGGGTGAGCCACGTCCGGCTCAACGTGGTGGTGCTGACCCGGCTGACCGAGCTGATCACCGCCGACCCGGAGCGCCGCCGGGATCTGCCGCTGGTGGTGTCACCCGGCTGGGGGCGCGACGCCGACCGCATCCGGTACGTGCGGCACGTGACGACCGCGGGCGACGACCGCGCGGCCGTGACCTTCGACGCCGTGCGCGACCGACTGTTCTTCCTGCGCAGCAGCGGCACTTTGGACGGCATCCTGGACTGGCTGGGCGGACGCGCGGAGCCGGTGCGCCACCGGGATCTGGTGGACCGGCTGGAGCGCGAGCACGGCGCCGGGCGCGAGGAGTGCGAACGGTACGCGTCGGCCCTGCTGGAGCTGGGCATGGTGCAGGTCGCGGTGCTGCGCACCGACGTGCACAGCCGTGACCCGCTGGACTCCTACCGGGCAGCGCTGCGGTCCCTGGCGGTGCCCTGGGCGGACCGGCTGGACGGCCTGCTGGACGGCCCGGCCCGGTGTCTGGCCCGCTACCCCGGGGCGGACGTCGCCGAGCGCCGGTCCCTGCTGGCCGCCCTGCGCGCCGGGCTGCTGGAGGCGCAGCGCGACCTGGGGGCGGACGATCCGGTGCTGCCGCAGACGCTGGTGTACGAGGACGTCGACACGGGCGGCGAGCTGGTCTGCGGTCCGGACGTGCTGGGCGGGGACACCGGGCGGGCGCTGCGGGCCGTGGAGGGCGTCCTGCCGCTGTTCGACCTGACGCTGCCGCACCGCATCACCCTGCTCGGCTTCTTCCTCGCCCGCTACGGCCGCGGGGGCCGCTGCGACGACGTGCTGGGCCTGGTGCACGACTTCCACGAGGACTTCTTCGACCAGTACGTGTCCTTCACCGGCCGGCGCGTGCCCTTCGACGCGTCCGGTGCCTACGTGCCGGAGGAGAACTGGCTGGGGCAGGAGGAGATGCGCACCCTGGACCGTGCGCGCCGCCTGTTCCACGACGGCATGCGCGCCCTCTGGAAGCACGGGGAGACAGCGGAGGAACTGGAGCTTCCCGGCGCGCTGCTCACCGGCACGGCTGCCGAACTGAAGCCTCTGGCCGGGCACTTCACGCCACAGAGCCACCACCTCCAGCTGGGCCGGCCGCCCGGTGAGCCCGGCCGCGACCTGGTCGTCCTCAACAAGTCGTACGGCGGACTCGCCTTCCCTTTCAGCCGGTTCACCCACCTGTGGGATCCCACCGGCACGGAGGACGAACCGACCGACGCCGCGGACACGGCCAACACTGCCAACACGGTCACCACGGCCGACGCGGCCAACTCGGCCAACGTCCCCGAAGCGGCGCACACTGGACACGCGGCCGACGCTCCGCACGCAGCAGCGGGTCTGTCGGACGCGCTGCGCCAGGAGCTGGCCGCCCGGGCGCCGGAGGGCGCGGTGTTCGCGGAGGTCACCGGCGGCCCGGTGAGCAGCAACCTCAACCTGCACGGCCGGCTGACCGGGCACCACATCGTCTGTCCCGGTGAGACGAGTTCGGTGCCGGAGGACGCCCGGATCGACCTCGACGACCTGTACGTCGAGCACGACGAGCGGGCCGGGCGGCTGGTGCTGCGCTCGCGCCGCCTGGGCCGGGAGGTCGTCCCGGTGTACCTCGGCTATCTGGTGCCGATCGCACTGCCGGAGATCCCGCGCACCCTGTTGCTGCTCTCACCCAGCACCATGGCGCCCGTCGACGTGTGGGCGGGCGTCCCGGAGGGGGAGCCCGTCGACGGGGTCAACCGCAGGCCGCGTGTGCGGCACGGCAACGTGGTGGTGAGCCGCAGGAGTTGGACCGCCGACGCCGGGGTCCTTCCGGTCCGCGATCCCGCGGCCGGTGAGGAGGAGCACTACCTGGCCTGGGTGCGGTGGCAGCGGGCGCACGAGCTGCCCGACCGCTGTTTCGCCACGGTGCAGGCCCCCGACCGGGGGCCGGTGGGAGCCAAACCCCTGTACGTCGACTTCGACAGTCCGCTCTCACTGTCCGCGTTCGAGGCGCTGGTGGAGCGGGAGCCCGGCGTCCGGGTGACGTTCCGGGAGATGCTCCCCGCCGAGGACGCCCTGCACCTCACCTCCGCACGCGGCCGGCACGTGGCCGAGCTGGCCGTGGAGACCTTCACCACCCGCCCCCTGCCCTCGTCTCCCACGGAGGTCTCCCCGTCATGCCCGAACTGACCCGTCCGACCGAGCCGACCGCCCCGGCCCATCCGACCGATACGACCGGGCTGACCAACGCGACCGACCCGACCCATCCGGCCGGGCTGACCGACCCGACCGAGCCCGCCGCGTTCCGGCCGGGCCCCGGCACCGATCCGTCCCCCTGGCTGGCGCTGCACGTCTTCTACGCCGCCAACCCGCAGCCGCTGCTGGTCAACTGCGTGCGCCCGCTGGTCGAGGGGCTCACCGCGGACGGCCTGCTGTCCGGCTACTTCTTCATCAACTACTGGCTGGAGGGACCGCACGTGCGGCTGCGGCTCCGGCCGAGCGGCCCGGAGGCCGAACCGGAGGTGCGCCGCCGCGCCGAGGAGGCGATCGACGCCTTCCTGACGTCCCGCCCGGCGCTCTACGAGGTTGACTCCGGCTTCCTCAGGGACTTCTACAACTCCCTGTTCGACATCGAGTTCCCCGGCGAGGACCGGGCCCGCTACATGGGCCCGGACGGCCGGATGAACCTGCGGCCGAACAACTCCCGCTCGTACGAGGTCTACGCGCCCGAGTACGCCAAGTACGGCGGCCCGGCCGGGGTGGAGCTGGCCGAGTGGCACTTCCGGCACTCCAGCGACCTGGTGCTGGAGGCGTACCGGACCATGAACCTGCACGTGCGGACGGTGCTGCTCGGCACGTCGGCGCAGCTGATGATGGTGATGGCGAGCTGCTTCCTGCCCGAGGAGGACCGGCTCGCGGACTACCTGGACGCCTACTACGCCTTCTGGCACCGGTTGTTCCCCGGCACCGACTTCATCGGTTCCACCGAGTACGAGCGCACCTACGCGCAGATGGCGCCCGCGCTCGGCGCCCGTTTCGCCTTGCTGCGCGGGGTCGTGGCGGACGGGGGCACGGACCGGCTGCCGCCCTTCCTGCGGCGCTGGGCGGAGCACTGCCTGGAGCTGCGCGCGCGGGTGGTGGAGCTGACCGAACGCGGGGACCTGGCCTTCCCGGCGTGGGAGGGGCCGGCCCGCGAGGACGCCGGCCAGGAGCGGGCCGACGACCCGGACGCGGCGCCCCTGGTGACCGTCACGCACGTGCCGGCGGTCCTGCCCCGCCTGCTCTCGCCGTACATGCACATGACGAACAACCGGCTGCACGTGACCATCCGGGACGAGGCGTACCTGGCCTTCGTCCTCGGCCGTGTCCTGCGGGAACCGGAGGCCGACGGGGAACGGAGAGACGCCTCGTGAGCGCCACCGACCGCCGGGCCCCCGGCACCCCGACGCCCGACCGCCCGGACCGCCCGGAGCGGGCGGACCCCGCGCCCGACGGAACCGCCCGCGGCGGCAGCGACCCGGCCGGCCCGGTCCCGAACGGCTCCGCCCCGCAGCGCCCGGCCGACGCCGTGCGGGCGTACCGGCCCGCGCTGCGCGACGGGGTGCTGATCGGGCCCGCGCTGCTGCGCGGTCCACGGACCGTGCACCTGGTCAAACACCCCGTCAGCGGCGCCGCGTTCGAGATCGGCCCCCGGGAGCGGTTCGTCCTCGGCCTGCTCGACGGCACCCGGAACGCCGACGACGTCGAGGCGGCGTACGCCGAACGCTTCCGGCGGCGGCTCCCGCCGGAGCAGTGGACGCGGCTGCTGGGGCTGCTCGGTACGCGCGGGCTGCTCGACGGCTCCCCCGACCCGGCTCCGCCCGAACCGCCCCCGGCCCGCACCGGGAACCTCTGGAAGGGCAGCCGCCGTACCGTCGCCGACGCGCAGGCCACCACCGGGCGGCTGCACCGCGTGCTGCGCCCGCTGCTGCGTGCCGGGGTCCAACTGCCGTTGCTGGCAGCGGTCCTGGTGATGACGGTGGCCGTCCTGGCCGACCCGGGGGCGGCCCTGGAGGGCACCTGGGAGCTGCTGACCCGGCCCCTGCTGCTGGTGCCGTTCGCGGTGTTCCTCTGGTTCAGCATCTGCGCGCACGAACTCGCCCACGGCGTCGCCGCCCGGCACTACGGCGGGGAGGTCACGGAGATCGGCCTGCGCTGGCGGTTCCCGGCCATGATGATGTACTGCACGGTCGGCAACTACCTGTTCCTGCCCGGGCGTCGGGCCAAGCTCGTGGTCGCCGCCGCGGGCGCCCACGTCAACCTGCTGCTCCTGCTGCCCTTCGGGCTGTGGTGGACGCTGCTGGAACCGTCCGACCCGGCCCGCGTGCCGCTCACCGGCATGCTGTTCGTCGGCATCGTGCAGGCGCTGAGCAACCTGGTGCCGCTGCCGCCGCTGGACGGCTACCGGATGCTGAGCCACGCCGTGGGCGCCGCGAACCTGGCCCCCGAGACGCTGGCCTACGTGAGGCTGCGGCGGCGCGGCCGGGACGCGGTCGCCGCGTACCCGCCGCGCGCCCGCCGCCTGCACACCGCGTACGCGGTCACGGCGGTCGTCCTGGTGCTGCTCGCCGTGGCCGGAAGCGGTACCGCCGTCGCCCTGGTGGTGATGCGATGACCCCTCCGACGCACCTTCGACGCTCTTCCGCCGCCCCTCCGAAGCCCTTCCTCCGCCCCTCCGATACCCCTCCGCCGCCCCTCCGCCGCCTTTCCCCTGCCTTCCCGACCCGCACCGACGGACCCCGCTCAACCCGCCGACGCACCCCGCTGAACCAGCTGAACCCGCCGCACCCCGTTGAACCCGCCGATCCCCGCTGAACCCGTCGATCCCTGATGAACGCTGATGGACCCCGATGAATGAGGTACCGCACATGACCCCCACCACCCCCGTCACCGGTGACGGGACCCCACCGGCCGTCACGGTCCGGGACGTGACCAAACAGTACGGCGACCGACGGGCCGTGGACGGTGTCACCCTGGACGTGCTGCGCGGCGAGTTCTTCGGGCTGCTGGGCCCCAACGGCGCCGGGAAGTCCACCCTGGTGGAGATCATGGAGGGGCTGCGCAAGGCCGACTCCGGCTCCGTCGCGGTGTTCGGCGAGTCCCCGTGGCCGCGCAACACCGGGCTGCTGCCCCGGCTCGGGGTGCAGACCCAGTCGTCGGCGTTCTTCGTGCGGCAGACCGTGCACGAGCACCTGCGGACCGTCGCCGCGCTCTACGGCGCGGACCGCGCGGCCGTCGACGCGACGCTGGAGTCGGTGGGCCTCGGTGACCGGCACCGGGTCCGGGTCGACGACCTCTCCGGCGGCCAGCGGCAGCGGCTGGCCATCGCCTCCGCCCTGGTCCACGGACCGGAGCTGATCTTCCTCGACGAGCCGACGGCCTCCCTCGACCCGGAGGGGCGGCGCGACCTGTGGGAGGTGCTGCGGGGGCTCAAGGCCGAGGGCCGCACCATCGTCTACACGACGCACCACCTGGACGAGGCGGAGGCGCTCTGCGACCGGGTGGGCATCCTGGTCGCGGGGCGGCTCGTGGTCACCGACGCCCCGCAGAACCTCATCGGCTCGTTCGGGGCAGGCGGGAGACTGCTGGTGCCGGTGGGCCGGATCGACGAGGCCGGGGCCGCCGCACTGCCGGGCGTGGACCGGGTCACCGTGCAGGGCGGGCACCTGGTGCTGGAGACCAGGGAGACCGGGCGGGTGCTGGCCGCCCTCGACCCGCTCACCGGCCTGGACGGCGTGCAGACCCGCATGCCGAGCCTCGAGGACGTCTACCTCGACATCACCGCCCGCCGGACCGGCGGGACGGACGGCGTCACGGCCCCGGACGACGACCGGGCCCCGAACCACCAGGAGCAGCAGGCATGAGCGCCTACACCGCCCTGACCGCGGCGGGCTACCGCGCGCAGGTCCGGGACAAGACCACCGTCTTCTTCACCTTCGCCTTCCCGCTGATCTTCCTCGTCGTCTTCGGCCTGATCTTCCGCGGCCGGGACGTGGAGGAGAGCGGCTTCTCCTACCTGTCGTACACCGCGGCCGGGGTGCTGTCCTGGGGCGTCGCGAACGCCGCCGTGTTCGGCATCGGGTTCACGCTGATGCAGTGGCGGGCGGACGACATCCTGCGGATGATCCGCATGTCGCCCGCGCCGCTGTCCGCCGTCATCGGGTCCCGGTACGTCCTCGCGGTGGGCGTGGGGCTGGTGCAGTCGGCGCTGTTCGTGGGCGTGGCGATGCTGCCCGGCTTCGACCTGGTGCCCGACTCCCGGTGGCCCCTGCTGATCCCGGTGCTGGTCCTCGGGATCACCACGTTCCTGCTGCTCGGGGTGATCGTCGGCAGCATCGGCAACACCCCGGAGTCGGTGGCCGCGATCGCCAACTTCCTGATGCTGCCGATGGCGTTCCTGTCGGGGTCGTTCTTCCCGCTGGACGCCATGCCGGACTGGCTGCAGAAGATCTCCCTGGTCCTGCCGCTGCGGTACCTCAACGACGCGGTGTCGGCGGCGCTGACCGGCCGCGGCGACCTGTCCGACATCGGGACGGGGTGTGCCGGACTCGTGGTGTTCGCCGTGGTGTTCGGGGTGCTCGCGGCACGCCTCTTCCGCTGGACGAAGAGCTCGTGACGGCGCCGGCGAGCGGCCTGCTGCCGCATCCGATGGCCGGGGCGCGGGACGCCCTCCAGGAGTTCCTCGACGGCCGCTTCGGTGCCGCCGCGCCCCGGGTGGTGCCGGTGGGCGCCGTCGGCGCGGGCGGCGGCGACGCGGGGGCGCCGGACCCCTGGGCGGCGGACCGGCCCGGCGCGCTGGTCCATGTCACCGCGTCGGCGGTGCTGTTGGGCCCGTGGGGCGGCGACGGCCGGGCCGGTGCCTGCGGGCGCTGCCTCGCCGTGCGCTGGCAGCGGCTGCGCAGCCGCAGCGAGCGCAACGCCCTGGAGACCGGCGGTCTGGACGGCCCGCGCCCGGCCGGGGACTGGCCGGTGCTGACGGCGCACCTGCGGGACGCGGTGGCCGCCCTGTGCGAGGCCCTGCTGCACGGGCCGCGCCCCCGGCCGCCGGCCGGGGACCCGGCCGACCGAGCGCTGCCCCGGGTGACCCGGCTGGACCTGGCCGGCCTGACGGTGCGCACGTACCCGCTGCTCGCCGACCCGCTGTGCCCGCACTGCGCCGGCCGTCCCCGGCCGCTCGCGCGGGACGAGGTGCCGTCGCTGTCGCCGGTGCCTCGCCCCAAGCCGGACCCGGACACCTACCGGCTGCGGTCCGCCTTCGCGCACCCGCTGCCCACCGAGGCCCTGGCCAACCCGGTGTGCGGGGCGCTCGGCGCCGGCACCTGGAACGACGTCACCTCGTCGACCACCGCGCCGGTGGCCGGCAGCGCCTTCGTGCGGGGTTACGCGGGGCTGCACGACGTCACCTGGAGCGGGCAGGAGAACTCCTTCGCCACCAGCCGCCGGCTGGCGTTCCTGGAAGGGCTGGAGCGGTACGCGGGCACCCGCCGGCGCGGCGGCCGGGCCCCGGTGGTCGGCAGCTACGACGACCTGCGGGCGGACGCGGTCGATCCCGCGGAGTGCGGGCTGTACGGCCCGGAGACGTACCGCGACGACCCGCTGGTGGAGCCCTTCGACCCGGGCCGGCCCGTCCCGTGGGAGTGGGGCTGGTCGCTGCGCGACGACCGGCCGGTGCTGGTGCCGTCGCGGCTGGTGTACTACAGCATCCCGACGGCGGGTGACAACTTCGTCTTCGAGTGCTCCAACGGCTGCGCCATCGGCGGCTGCGCCGAGGAGGCGGTGCTGGGCGGGCTGCTCGAACTCGTCGAGCGGGACGCGTTCCTGAACGCCTGGTACGGGTCGGCGCGGCTGCCCCGGGTCGACCTGGACACGGTGGGCAGCGCCACGGCCACCGCGATGGCCGAGCGGGCCGCCCTGCAGGGCTACGACGTCCACGTCCTCGACAACCGCGTCGACCTGGCCGTCCCGGCCGTCACCGTGGTCGGCGTCCGCCGGGACGGCGGGCCGGGCACCCTGTCCTTCGCGGCGGCGGCCTCCCTGGACCCGCGCGCGGCGATCGAGGGCGCCCTGTCCGAGGTGCTCAGCTACATCCCGCACCTGGCCCGGCAGACCGCCGAGCGGCGGACCGAACTGGAGGCCATGGCCGACGACTTCGCCCTGGTCCGGCATCTCAAGGACCACCCCCAGCTGTACGGGCTGCCCCGGATGGCCGTGCACGCGGCGAGCTACCTGGAACCGTCCCCCGCCCGCCCGTTCGGGGAGCTGTACGGGGACTGGGAGCGCCACGGCCGCCCCCGGACCGGTGACCTGCGCGACGACGTCACCGCCGTCGTGGACGAGCTGACCGGGGCCGGGCACGACGTGATCGTCGTCGACCAGACGCCGCCGGAGCAGGAGGCGATGGGGTTGCGGACGGTCGCCACCGTGGTGCCCGGACTGCTGCCGATCGACTTCGGCTGGAACCGGCAGCGCGCCCTGCTGATGCCCCGGCTGCGCACCGCGCTGCGCCGGGGCGGGCACCGGGACGACGACCTGACCGACGCGGAGATCCGCCGCGCCCCGCACCCCTTCCCCTGATCCGGCCCTTCGTCCCGGCCGGACCCTCCCGGCCGGACCCTCCCGGCCGGTCCCTCCTGACCGGTCCCGACGGTACGACGTCCACCGTCCGGGTCCCGCCGCCGAGCGCGCGGGGCCCGGGCCCGAACGGAAGCGCGCCGATGAACCCACCGTCCGGCTCCCCCCGTCCGACGCCCCCGGCCCGTACCGCCCCGCCCGACGGGCCGGCCGGGGACGGCGCCACCGCCCCTGTCCCCGGGGAACTGCTCGACCGTGCGGGGGCCGTGCTGCGGCCCGCGCTCGCGCTCTACCTGGACCTGCACGCCCACCCGGAGCCCTCCGGGCAGGAGGCCCGCACCGCGGACCGGTTCGCCCGGCGGCTCGCTGCGGCGGGCTGCGAGGTCACCCGGGGCGTCGGCGGGCACGGGGTGGTCGCCGTGCTCCGCAACGGGGAGGGGCCACGGGTCTGGGTGCGCGCGGAACTCGACGCGCTGCCGGTGCGGGAGCGGACGGGGCTGCCGTACGCGAGCCGCACGGACGCGATGCACGCCTGCGGCCACGATCTGCACCTGGCCGCGGCGGCGGGCGCCGCCGACCTGCTCGCCGGCCTCGCCGACCGGTGGCGGGGGACGCTCGTCGTGGTGGGGCAGCCCGCGGAGGAGACGCTGGACGGGGCGGCGGGCATGCTGCGGGACGGGCTGTACGAGCGGTTCGGCCGCCCGTCGGTGGTCCTCGCCCAGCACACGGCTCCGCTGCCGGCGGGCACGGTCGCGCACGGTGCGCCCCCGGGTGCGGGACCGTCGTCCGCCCTGCCGATGACCGCCGCCGGGGCCGTCGTCGACGTGGTGCTGCACGGGCGGGGCGGGCACGTGGCGACGCCCCACCTGGCGGTGAACCCGGTGGTCGCGGCAGCCGCCGTCGTCACCCGGCTCCGGGAGACGGCCGCCCGCGCGGGGGCCCGGGAGGGGCGGGTGACCCTCACCGTGGGCACGCTGCGGGCCGGGACGGCCGCCAACGTGATCCCGGACCGGGCGGTGCTCGGGGTGGCGGTGCGGGCGGCGAGCGACGAACTGCTCGACGAGGCCGTGGCGGAGGTGCGGCGGGTGGTCCGGGCGGAGAGTGCCGTGGCGGGCTCCCCCCGGGAGCCGGAGCTGACCGTCACCTCGCGGTCGTCGGCGCTGTGGTGCGACCCCGACGCCGCCGGTTCCGTACGGGCCGCGCACACCGCCCTGCTGGGGAGGCGGCGGGTGCTGGACTGGCCGGGCTCGATGGCGGCGGAGGACTTCCCGCTGTTCGGGGACGCCGGGCGGGAGCTGCACGGTCAGCGGGGGGTGCCGTTGGTGTACTGGATGCTGGGGGTGGTGGGCGCCGAGGAGTGGCGGCGGGCGACGGCCGGCGGCCCGGGCGCGGCGCCCCTGGCCCCCAACCACTCCCCGTTCTTCGCCCCGCACGTCGGCAGCGCCCTGCGTCCGGCGGTGGCCGCGCTGGCGGGGGCGGCGCTCGACCGGTTCGGGGCGGGGTGAGCGGGGGCGCGGGCGTACACCCGGCCGAGCGGGTGGGACGGGCTCAGCGTCCCCCAGCCATCCTCCACGCCGGCGGGTCGGGCAGCGGGCGTCAGCGGGGGTCCGCGGAGTGAGCGGCCGCCCGGGGTGGTCCGGCCGGGCAGGTGGGCCCGTTCATCGTCCCCCCGTCGGTCTCCCCGCCAGCGGGTTGGGCAGCGGGCGGTAGCGGGCGTCGGCGCCGTCCGCGCCGGTCCAGCGGAGCAGCAGGTTGGTCTTGCCGGGGAGGGTGGGCGCGGTGAGCAGGGCCGTGGCCTCGGGGAGGCCGGAGCGGGCCAGTTCGCGGCGGACGGCGGGCCAGGGGTCGAGGCCGGGGTGGTGGTCGGCGAGGGCGGCGGCGATCTCCAGGAGGTGGTTGACGACCAGGCAGTAGACCAGCCGTTCCCAGCCCGCCTCCCGGGACACCCCGGGCGGCGCACCCGCCGCCGCCCGGGCGGGTCCGGCCCCGGCCAGCAGCTTGACGCCCTCCGCGTCCCGGAACAGGGCCTGCACCGGCCGCCCGCCGCCGTCCATGGCGACCAGGGTGTTCTGCAGGTGCGCCTCCAGCACGACGCCGTGCCGGGCGTAGGCGGCCAGCGCCGGGGGGACGACCCGGGACAGGTACGCCTCCCACCAGGCGGCGGGGTCGGCCGCCGCGGCGAGCGGGTTGCCGTCGAAGCCCTCGGCCAGCGCGGCGGCCAGGTAGGGGGTGGCGCCGGGCAGCAGGTGGCCGCGCAGCCCGTCGCGCACGACGACGGCGAGTTCCTCGTCGGCGAAGTCGGCGGTGCGGTGCCCGCGGTCGCTGAGCCAGGCGGCCGGGCCGTCGAAGGCGGCGAGGGCGGAGCGGGCGGCGGCGTCGGTGTGCGCGCGCCGGTCCAGGTCGTGGCGCCACAGGCGGCGGATGTCGTTGGTGATGCGCACGTCGAGGCTGAACTTCAGGAACAGGTCCTGTCCGGGGTCGTAGACGGTGCGGACGGCGGCCGTGGGCCAGGTGGCGAAGCGGGTGGGACCGAGCCGGAGGAGGCGGCCGTCGGCGAAGGCGGGCGCGAGGCGGGCGGCGGCCAGGTCGAGCTGCCAGGGGTGGGCGGGCAGCAGCCGGTAGCCGGGCGGCGCGGTGCCGAGGCGGTCGAGGGCGGAGGTGTCGCCGTCGTCGACGACGGTGTCCTCGCGCAGGGCGAGCAGCGCCAGCGGGAAGCGGGCGTGCGCCTCGGGCGCGTAGGGCAGCCAGGCCGCGACCGGGCCGCCGCCGCGGGACTTGGGCGCGGGGTGGTGGGTGTGGCCGATGACGAGGGCCTGCTCGGACCGCAGGTAGGGATCGGGGGGCGGGTCGGAGCGGGCGCGGGCGGCGAGGAGGGCGGCGACCACGTCCCGGCTGTCGGCCATCTCGGTGGGCAGTTCGTGGTTGGGGACGCCGGTGTGCCGACGCAGTTCCTCGGCGGCGAGTTTGACGAGTTCGGCGTGGCCGAGGGGCTGCCAGCCGCCCGCGGTGCGCACCTCGGGGGCGGTGGGGCGGCGGGTGCCGCGCACCCGCAGCAGCCGGCCGCAGCCGGGCAGCCGGTAGGTGCGGCGGCCGTCGGTGTCGGCGACCGGCTCGCCCACCTCGCGCAGCAGGCAGTTCAGCAGCGGGACGGCGGCGTAGGCGTCGGCGCGGCGGGCGAGGCCGTCGCGGCGCGCCGCGTCGTCGTCCGCCGGCGGGGGAAGAAGGTCCACGCGTTCCACTGATTCCCTACGGTCTGTACGGGCGGTGACGATCAGTATGTCTGCCGTGGCCCCCGTTCATGCCGTCCCGTCCGTGCCGTCCCGGTCGTACCCACAGGAGCCCGCCCGTGCACCGTTCCCCCTCCGCGGAGGCCGAAATCGGCGAGGAACTGGCCGCCCGGCGGCCGGACCTCTCCGCCCGTTACGCGCGGGCGCTGCCCGGCGCCCGCGCGGCCGTGCTGACCAGGCTGTGGCGGGGTCTGGTCCATGATCGGCTGCCGTGGGCGGAGGTCCGGGAGGCGGGCCGGGACGGGGTGGTGCTGCGGTCGGCGGACGGCCGGATCCTGGGCGGTCCGCCGGCCGATCCGTACGCGACGGCGGCGTACGTCACGGCCGTCCGGCTGGGCGGGCGGGAGTACGCCGACCCGGCGCGGCTGATGGCGGCCCTGGCGGTGCCGCACTCGGCGGTGTTCGCCGCCGAACTGGGGCACAGCGTCGCCTCGCTGGCCCTGTCCCGGGCGGCGAACCCCGCGTACGAGGCGCGTCCGGACCAGCCGGAGGAGTGGCCGGTGCGGGACTGGGAGTGGGAGCAGCGGGTGGTGGACGGGCATCCCTTCCACCCCTCGTGCCGTTCGCGGCCGGGGCTGTCCGTGGCGGACCAGCTGGCCTACGGGCCCGAGCACCGTCCGGTGGTGGGGCTGGGCCTGCTGCCGGTGCCGGCGGAGGAGTGCCTGGTGTCGGGCGCCTGGCCGGGGTGGCTGCGCGAGGGGGAGCGGATCCTCGTGCCGGTGCACCCGTGGCAGGAGGCGCACGTGCTGAAGCGGGCGGCCGGGAGGCGGCTGGCGGCCCGTCCGCTGATGGCGCTGCGCACCCTGGCGCTGCCCGACGGTCCGCACGTGAAGACGGCGTTCAGCGCCCGGCTGACGTCCTCGGTGCGGGACATCTCGCTGGGCTCGGTGGCCGCCTCGCGGGTCCTGTCGGACCTCGGGGAGGCGGTGGCGGCCCGTACGGGCGGGCTGTTGCACGTCACGCGGACGGTGGCGGCGGTGGCGGCCGGTTCGCCGGACTGCGCGGCGGTGCTGCGCCAGTCGCCGCAGGAGTACGCGGCGGGCGGGGAGCGGGTGGTGCCGGTGGCGGCGCTGGTGACGACGGGGCTGCCGGACCGGCCCGGGTGGACGGTGCGGCTGGTGCGGCTGGCGCTGGAGGTGGGGCTGCGGTTGCTGGAGCTGGGGGTGGCGCTGGAGGCGCACGGCCAGAACCTGCTGGTGGTGCTGTCGCCGTCCGGGGAGCCGCTGCGGCTGGTCTACCGCGACCTGGCGGACATCCGGCTCTCCCCGGCCCGGCTGGCCCGGCACGGCATCGGCGTCCCGCCCGAGGTGCCGGACCGGGTCGTCACGGACGACGAACAGGCCCTGCGGCGCAAGCTGTTCGGCTCCCTGGTGGCCGGTGCGCTGGCGGGCACGGCGGGTTCGGGTCCGAAGCTGCGGGGGGTGCTGGAGGGCGCGGTGCGGGACCTTCCGCCCGGTCCGGACCTGGCCGCGCTCACCGGCGGGCCGGTGCCCGCGAAGGCGCTGACGCTGATGCGGATGTCTCCGGGGACGGCCGGGGACCGGTGGACCGAACTGCCCAATCCGCTTCAATTCGGCCGCTTCTGACGGCCCGTTTTGAAAGGCGTCAGCCACCGTCCATAGGATCCCCCGATGATCACAAGAAGACGGACGGTGGCAGGCGCCGGTGCGCTGCTCGCCGCCCTGACGGCCGGGCTGGCCTTCCCCGCCGGGGCGGCCGCCGACGAACCGACGGGCCGGGACGCGCCCAAGGTCAACCTGCTGCTCGACGTGAGCGGGTCGATGCGGGCCAAGGACATCGACGGCCGGTCCCGGATGGCGGCGGCGAAGCAGGCGTTCAACGAGGTGCTGGACGCCACGCCGGAGGAGGTCGAACTCGGCATCCGCACGCTCGGCGCGGACTACGCGGGCGACGACCGCAAGGAGGGCTGCAAGGACACCGCGCAGCTCTACCCGGTGGGCCCGCTGGACCGCACGGAGGCCAAGACGGCGGTGGCCACGCTCACCCCGACCGGCTGGACCCCGATCGGCCCGGCCCTGCTGGAGGCCGCCGACGACCTCGACGGCGGCAACGGCTCCAAGCGGATCGTGCTGATCAGCGACGGCGAGGACACCTGCGCCCCGCTCGACCCGTGCGAGGTGGCCCGGGAGATCGCCGCGAAGGGCATCGGGCTGACCATCGACACCCTGGGCCTGGTGCCGAACGCCAAGCTGAGCCGCCAGCTCAGCTGCATCGCCGAGGCGACCGGCGGCACCTACACCTCCGTCGAGCACCAGGACGAACTCACCGACCGGGTCAACGAGTTGGTGGACCGGGCGGCCGAGCCGGTGGTGACTCCGGTGGCCACCGAGGGCGGCGACCGCTGCACCCAGGCGCCGACCCTGAAGTCCGGTCTGTACACCGACCGCCAGGACTTCGGCCGGCAGCGCTGGTACCGCGTCGACGTGCTCCCGGGACAGGAACTGCGCGCCTCGGTGAGCGTGGCGGCGGACCGCGCGGTGCGCCCCGACCACGGCGTGCTGATGCGTGCGGTCACGGTCCACGGGCGGGAGATCGTGCGCGGCGAGGCCACCGGCAACGGCCGCACCGACGTGCTCTCCACCGGCCTGCGGTACCCGAAGCCGGAACGGGACGACGACGAGGGCGAGCCGGCCGCCGAGACGGTGTGCCTGGCGGTCACCACGTCCTTCGTCCCCGGCTCCGGGGTCAAGACGACCCCCGGCCTGCCGCTGGAACTGACGCTCGACGTGGTGGACGGCCCCGGTGAGGCGTCCGACGTCGCCTCCTTCGGCCTGGGCCGCGGCTGGTGGCTGCTCGGCGCCCTGCTCGTCACCGGCTTCGTCGCCGGCCTGCTCTGGGGCTGGCTGTCCCGCTGGCGGTTCGCTGTCTGGAGGACCCACTGATGCGCCGCGCCGTACGCGTACTGAGCACCGCCCTGCTGGCCCTCGGCCTGGCCGCCGCGCCCGCCGCGGCCGACTCCTCGCCCTCCCCGGAGGCGTCCGGGGACGGCGCGGGCCCCACCCGCGCGGGCACGTCGTTCCGCACCGCGACGGAGGTCGAGCAGGGGCAGACCGCCACCGCGCGCGCCTCCACGGGCGACTACCTGTACTGGTCGTTCCCGGCGGACGCGGGCCAACGGCCCACCGTGAAGGCCACGGTGAAGCTGCCCGAGACGCACGCCGCCCAGACCTGGCAGGTCGACGTGTACGACGGTCTGCGCCGCCGCCAGGCCTGCCAGTACGGTGCCCAGACCCGCACGGCCCCCGCGGACGCCCCCGCGGTGGAGCTGACCTGCGTGCTGCGCACCGTCCGCGCCTGGGCGGAGCCGTGGGCCAACGACCCGCTGCCGGGCACGTACTACGTCCGGCTCACGGCGCTGCGCATGTCCGCGGCCGACCTCGGCCAGGCGGTCGACGCCGAACTGCGCGTCGAGTCCAAGGACATGGGCAGCGCGGCGGCGGTCGACGGCTCGCTCTCCGAGCCGCTGGTCCCGGGCGTCGCGGCCCGCGCCGAGGCCGACGAGGACGAGGCGGACGACGCGTCGTCCGCCGTCCTGGCGGCCCTGGAGCCGGAGGACGGCTGGTCCTCCGGCTGGTGGTCCGACCGCTGGCTGTGGACCGCGGCGGGCGGCGCCCTGGCCGCCCTCGCAGGCGTCGCCGGCTACCGCCTCACCCGCGGCTCCGGCCGCCCGACCCGCGTCCCGCCGGGCGCCTGACACGGACACGGTCCGGTTCCACGGAAGGCCCGCCTCGTGCGGGCCTTCCGTGCGCGGGTGCGGGAGCAGTTTGCGGTCGCGGGGGCCGGTCGGGTCGCGGTGGTCGGCCACCGACCGCCGACCGCGCGTATCCGCCCCCGAGCAGCCGCCGTAGCAACCCCCCGCGGGTGTGGCAGGTGACGGTTCCGAAGTCCTCTGCCGGGTAGGAGCGTTGCGTACGGGTGCTCAGCACCTGCGGGATCCCGCGGCATTCCCTTACGGCGACTCGTCGCCCAGGGCTGCGACGATGATCGCCCGGAGCCGGCTCGCCGCCAACTCCCAGTGGGCGGCCGGACTGTCGATGTCCGCCCACGTGTCGAGGACGTGCACCACGAACCGCCACTGCTGTCGGCTCAACGTGACGCTGACCCATTCGTGCTCCGGCGGCCATGTGCCGGACCCGGGCACATCAGGGTTCCAACCCCCGACCTGCTTCCAGCCGGCCTCGCGCACGGCACGGCCCCACTCGACTGTGTCGTCGCGGCCGTCTCGCGCCGCCAGCGAGACCTCGTTGTCCATGTCGCCGTCGATGTGGTGCCACTGCGACATCGTCATCTCGATCGACAGGTCCATGCCCAGGTCCCCCCACTCCTTCTGCCATCGTCGCCCCGGAGTCCGCCCCGCCGACGAGAGTCCCTAGCTCACCAGACCGTGCCGGTAGGCGTACACCACCGCCTGCACCCGGTCGCGCAGGCCCAGCTTGGTGAGGATGCGGGAGACGAAGGTCTTGACGGTTTCGTGGCTGATGACGAGGGCGGCGGCGATCTCGCTGTTGGAGCGGCCGTCCGCGATCAGGCGGAGGACCTCCAGTTCGCGCGGGGTGAGGGGGGTGTCGGGCGTGTCGTCGCGGGCGGGGCGGATGCGGGCGGCGTAGTGGCCGACGAGGCGGCGGGTCACGTCGGGGTCCAGGAGGGCCGCGCCGGTGGCCACGGTGCGGATGCCGTGCAGGAGGCGGTCCGGTGGGGCGTCCTTGAGGAGGAAGCCGCTCGCCCCGGCCCGCAGCGCCTCGTAGACGTACTCGTCCAGGTTGAACGTGGTCACCACGAGCACCTTCACGGGGTGCCGGACCCCGGCGCCGGCCAGTTGCCGGGTGGCCTCGATGCCGTCCAGGACCGGCATGCGCACGTCCATGACGACCACGTCCGGGCGGAGCCGCCCGGCCAGTTCGACGGCGGTCCGCCCGTCGCCGCACTCCCCGGCCACGGCCATGTCGGGCTGGGCGTCGATGATGGTCGACAGGCCGGTGCGGATGAGGGCCTGGTCGTCGCAGACCAGGACCCGGACGGGCGCGCTCACGCCGGGGTTCCGACGGGTATCCGCGCGCGGACCAGGAAGCCGCCGTCGTCCCGGGGGCCCGCCTCGAAGTCGCCGCCGAGGACGTCGACCCGCTCGCGCAGGCCCGCCAGGCCCCGCCCGCTGCCGCCGGGGGACGCGGCCCGCGAACCGGTGCCGTCCGTGCCGACTTCCACGGTGATCTCCCTTCCGCCGTGGCGCACCAGGACCGAGGTCCGGCTGCCGTGGTCGTACTTGAGCGCGTTGGTGAGGGCTTCCTGCACGACCCGGTAGGCGACGAGGTCGGCGCTGCCGGTCGACTCCGGTGGCGTGCCCTCCTCGGTCAGCTCCACCGGCTGCCCGGCCCGGCGAGTCTGCTCGACGAGCGTGAGCACCCGGCCGACGGTCGGCGTCCGGATGTCGCGACCGCCGGTGCCGTACTCGGGGTTGAGCAGGTCGAGCAGGTGCCGCAGGTCGGTGAGGGCCCGCCGTCCGGTGTCGCTGACGGTGGTCAGGGCCTGGTCGAGGCGGTCGGGCGAGGCGGTCAGGTACCGGGCCGCCTCGGACTGCACGACCATCGCCGTGACGTGATGGGTGACGACGTCGTGGAGTTCGCGGGCGATCCGGGTGCGCTCGGCGGTGCGGGCGTCCTCGGCGACACGGCGGCGGCGTTCGGCCTCGGCGGCGCGGGCGGAGCGCATCCACGCGCCGATGCCCCAGGCGAGGGCCAGTGCCAGGTAGAACGTCACGTACTCCGCCACGGGTTCGCCCGGCCCGCTCCGGTCGAGCACGAACGTCAGGGCCACGTAGGCCACGGAGGCGGCGACGACGGCCGGGCGGCGGAACCGCTCCACGTACGAGCCGGCGCTGACCAGCGCGACCGGCAGGGCGATGCCGGCGAAGAGGTGGTAGCCGCGGAGCTGGTCGAGGGCGAAGCCGCAGGAGACCAGGGCGAGGCAGACGAGCGGCCACCGCCGGCGCGCGGCGAGCGGGAGGCTCTGCAGCACCGCCGCGACCAGGGCGAGCCCGTCGGCGGGGCGGGTCGGCACACCGCCGAACTCGGTGCCGTTGCCCTGGAATCCCGGCAGGACCGAGGCGACGAGGATCAGGATCCCGAGCGGGAGGTCCCGGGCCGTGACGTCCAGGCGGCGCCACAGCTCCGGGACACGTCGGCGATCGATCACCGGGGCAGTGTAGTCGCGGCGTCGCGGCGGGCGGCCCGGCGGGCGCCGAAGGGCACGATGGTCCCGCGCCGGTGGGCCAGCCACAGGAACACCAGGGTCAGCAGCGCCCCGAAGCCGACGGCGTACACGCTGCCCTCGGGGCCGAAGCTGCCGCCGGTGAGCAGTTCGGGGCCTGCCGTCGAGGTGTCCAGGAGCCCTTCGTTGGCGCCGTTGCCGGAGACCTCGGTGCTGAAGACGCCGGCCGCGGCGAAGTTCCAGCCGAAGTGCACGCCGATGGTGAACCAGAGGCTGCGGGTGGCCGCGTAGGCGGCGGCGAGCATGAAGCCGGCCTCGATGACGATGGCGAGGGCGCCCCACAGGGTGGCGTTCTCGTTGAGCAGGTGCGAGAGGCCGAACACGAGGCCGGTGAGCAGCATGGCCGTGTAGGTGCCGAGGTGTTCCTCGACGATCCGGAACAGCACGCCCCGGTACACGATCTCCTCGATCGTCGCGACGGCGACCATGAAGCCGAGCAGGCCCAGGGCGCCGGTGACCGAGCCCAGGCCGTGGATGTCGTAGTACCCGGCGGTGGAGAGGTTCACGACGACGGCGGCGAACATCGCGCCGCCGACCAGGACGCCCCGCACGGTGCGGGCCACGGCGCGCTCGCGTGCCACGTCCTCGGCGGCCCGGTGTTCGGTGCGACGCACCACCCACGCGTAGACGGGCATGGCCGCCGCGGCGACCGTGACGCCGAGGACCAGCGTGAGCCAGTCGTCGTCCCGCACCGCGCTGACGGCGACGCCGCCCAGGGCGTACACCGCCATGACGGTCAGGAACTGCCAGACGAACCTCATGAGAACCCCTCTGCCGTGCCGCGACGGGTGCGCCGCGGGCTGCAAACGGGACGCTACGGAAACGGCGTTGGGGGGTCGTCACCTCACGGTGGACACCTGGCGGTAGCTCGCTCGGGGGACACGGCCCGGACTGTCCCCCGGCCCGGGGAGGGAGGGGGCCGCGGCCCCTTCCGTCACGCCTCGCGCAGCCGCTTGGCGAGCGGGCCGTCGCCGGTGACCCGGACCCGTCCCGCGCGGACCGCGTCGGTCAGGGCGAGGTCACCCCGGCTGATGGCGGTGCAGGTGTCCGTGTCCAGGGACAGCACCGCGTCCGGCTCACCGCCCGCGGGACCGTCGCCGTAGACGGGGCCGTCGCCGGGGCCGCTACCGGGGTCGTTGCCGGGGTAGGGACCGTCTCCCGGGGCAGGCCCGCCCCCGTCGGCGGGGCCGACGCCATGCAGGGGGGCCGCGCCCGCCCTCAGGTGGAACACCCCTTCGTCCAGGCGGACTTCGACCAGCCCCGTCTCCCCCTCCAACGCCCGCAACAGCGGCAGCGCGAACCAGTGGGCCCGCACCGCGTCGGTGGGCCGGCGCTCCCCCAGCGCCGCCTCGCCCCAGGCACCGAGGGCCTGGAGCACCGGCAGCAACGCCCCACCCCGTTCCGTGAGTTCGTAGACGTGGGCCGCGCCGGGCGGGGGCAGCCGGCGGCGGGTGGTGAGGCCGTCGCGTTCCATGTCCCGCAGCCGGGAGGCCAGGACGTCGGTGCTGACGCCCGGCAGGTCCGCGTGCAGGTCGGTGTAGCGCCGCGGGCCGGCGAGCAACTCCCGGACGATCAGCAGGGTCCAGCGGTCGCCGACGGAGTCGAGGGCACGCGCGGCGGAACAGTACTGGTCGTAGCTTCGGCGAGGTGGCATGCGTCGCAGTCTAGACATGTCGTTGGACTTTCCAAGCACCCACTTGGTAAAACCAAGCAACACCAGTGAACCGGAGGGGCGCATGGAGTTCCGGCAGTCGAGCAAGCTCAGCGAGGTCTGTTACGAGATCCGCGGCCCGGTGATCGAGCACGCCAACGCGCTGGAGGAGGCGGGCCACAGCGTGCTGCGCCTCAACACCGGCAACCCGGCCCTGTTCGGTTTCGAGGCGCCGGAGGAGATCCTGCAGGACATGATCCGGATGCTGCCGCAGGCGCACGGGTACACCGACTCGCGCGGCATCCTGTCCGCCCGCCGCGCCGTCGCCCAGCGGTACCAGACCCTCGGCCTGGAGGTCGACGTCGACGACGTCTTCCTCGGCAACGGCGTCTCGGAACTGGTGTCCATGGCGGTGCAGGCGCTGCTGGAGGACGGTGACGAAGTCCTCGTCCCCGCCCCGGACTTCCCGCTGTGGACCGCCGTGACCCATCTCGCCGGCGGCAGGGCCGTGCACTACCTGTGCGACGAGCAGGCCGACTGGTACCCGGACCTGGACGACATGGCCGCGAAGATCACCGACCGCACCAAGGCCGTCGTCATCATCAACCCCAACAACCCGACGGGCGCCGTGTACCCGAAGGAGGTCGTCGAGGGCATCCTCGACCTGGCCCGCCGGCACGGCCTCATGGTGTTCGCCGACGAGATCTACGACCAGATCCTCTACGACGACGCCGTCCACCACTCGGCCGCCGCCCTCGCCCCGGACCTGGTGGTCCTCACCTTCTGCGGCCTGTCCAAGACCTACCGCGTCGCGGGCTTCCGCTCCGGCTGGCTGGTGGTCACCGGCCCGAAGCAGCACGCGAAGGACTACCTGGAGGGCCTGACCATGCTGGCCTCCATGCGGCTGTGCGCCAACGCCCCCGCCCAGTACGCCATCCAGGCGGCCCTCGGCGGCCGGCAGTCCATCCGTGAGCTGACCGCGCCGGGCGGCAGGCTGCGCGAACAGCGGGACGTGGCCTGGGAGAAGCTGAACGAGATCCCCGGCGTCAGCTGCGTGAAGCCCAGGGGCGCGATCTACGCGTTCCCGCGCCTGGACCCCAAGGTCCACCGGATCCACGACGACGAGAAGTTCGTCCTGGACCTGCTGCTGCGGGAGAAGATCCAGGTGGTCCAGGGCACCGGCTTCAACTGGCCCTCCCCCGACCACTTCCGCATCCTCACCCTCCCCCACGCCGACGACCTGGAGGCCGCGATCGGCCGCATCGGCCGGTTCCTCGGCGGCTACCGGCAGTAGAGCCCACTCCCGAGGGCCCGCCCCCGCGCCCGGTTCACCCCCGGCTCCCGTCCGGGCGCCTCACGCGTCTGTCCGGGCCTGTCCGGGCCGCGCCGCGTGACGCCCGGCACCGACCGCCGGTTGGACACGGGGCGGCAGACGGAGGTGTGGGGACATGAGCGTGGAACCGTACGGCGCGGACGAGGAATCGGCGGCCGTTCTGCGGACGGTCGGGCGGATCATCAAGATGTGCCGGGAACGGCAGGGCCTGACGCAGGCCGCGCTCGGCGCGCAGATCGGGTACAGCGAGGAGCAGGTGTCCTCGGTGGAGCGGGCGCGGCGGGCCCCGGCGGGGTCCTTCCTCGACGCGGCGGACCGGGTGCTTCAGGCACAGGGCCTGATCTCGGGACTGAGGGCGGAGGTGGCGAAGGCCAGGTTCCCGAAGAAGGTGCGGGATCTGGCCAGACTCGAGGGGGAGGCGGTGGAGATCTGCGCGTACGACAACTCCGTGGTCAACGGCTTGTTGCAGACCGAGGAGTATCTGCGTGCGGTGTTCGGCTCACGACGGCCGGCCTTCGGCGAGGACGAACTGGAGCAGCTGGTCGCCGCGCGACTGGCCCGCCAGGAGATCCTCAGCGGGAAGCAGCCCGGGACGGCCTTCAACTTCGTGCATGATGAGGCTGCCCTACGTCGGCCCGTCGGGGGCAGGATGGTTCTGCGCAGGCAACTCGAACGGCTGTTGGAGGTCGGACAGATGCGCCATGTCGAGATTCAGGTGCTGCCCCTCGCCTCCGAGGACAACGCCGGTCTCGACGGCCCCTTCCACCTGCTGCGGTTGAAGGAGGGCACGACCGTGGGGCACAGCGACATCCAGCTCGTCAGCCGGCTGGTGTCGGATCGCCGTGAGGTGCAGCTGCTGGATCTCCGCTATGGGATCATCCGGGCCCAGGCCCTCACTCCGCGGGATTCGCTGGCCTACATCGACAACCTCTTGGGGGAGACATGAGCCCGACAGCACGAGCCGAGCTGGAGTGGCGCAAGAGCAGTCACAGCAACCCGGACGGGGCGGCCTGCGTCGAGATCGCCACCACCCCCCGCACCGTCCACGTCCGCGACTCGAAGCGCATACCCGGTCCCCGGCTCGCCTTCTCCCCCGCCCACTGGGCCGCCTTCCTCCCCTACGCCTGCGGGAAGCGATGACCCGACCGCCCACCGCCGCGCAGCGCCGTCTCATCGCGGCCGCCGATCCCGTGACCGGGCGGCTGAAGGGGACCGAGGCGCAGCTGGCGGCGCTGGTGCGGCGCGGGCTCGCCTTCCGGCATCCGCGGCCTCCGCACGACCACTTCCTGACGCCCGCCGGGCACCGGATCCGGGAGGGGGAGGCCGGGCCGGAGGCGGTGTCCGGGCCGGCGGCTCCGCAGGCGGCGCAGGCTCCCGCCGCCTCCGGGGTGTTCGCCGCGCGGGTGGGCGGTGAGGATCCGTCACCCGGGTCCGGGCCGGCCCGGCTGCGGGAGGTGCGCGGGGCCTGGCAGGGCCTGCTGGAGCTGCGCCGGATGACCAACCCCGACGGCGCCACGGACCGCCCGTGCGGCTGGGAGCGCGGGCACCTGACGCAGGCCGCCGCGCTGGCCCTGGAGGCCGCCGGGCACCGTCCGGCCGACCCGGACGGCGGGGGCGGCTACCGGGTGCGGGAGACACCGCAGCCGGAGGCGGTCGCCGTGTACGCGCCGGACGACGCGGAGCTGCGGGCCTGTGCGGGCACGCTGGAGCGGGCGGGCTGGCAGGCCGGGGAGTACACGGAGCCGAGGACGCGGACGCGTTACGTGCTGGCCTCCCCCCGCCGGGTGTGAGGGGCGTGTCAGGATCGGGGGGCCGGGCCGTCCGGCGGGCACCGTGAAGGCGGGCCCTGGACCGCGCACCACGAAGGGGACGCCGCAGTGACCGAGCCGAGGGAGCCGTTCTCCGTCCGGGTGACGGTGCGCGGGTACGAGACGGACACGCAGGGCCATCTGAACCAGGCCGTCTACCTGAACTACGCGGAGCACGCCCGCTGGTCGCTGCTCCGGGCGGCCGGGATCACCCAGTCGGGGATGATCTCCCACGGGGTGGGGCCGGTCGCCCTGGAGACCACCATCCGGTACCGCCGCGAGCTGCTCGCCGGGGACGAGGTGGACGTGAGCTGCGCGTTCGGCTGGGGCGGCGGGCGGACGTTCACCATGGAGCAGAGGCTCACCACGGCGGACGGGACGGTGGCGGCCGAGCTGACCGGGGTCGGCGGGGTGCTGGACCTCGAACGGCGGAGGCTGGTGGCCGACCCGGCGGCGGTGTTCCGACAACTGGCGTCCGATCCGGGGCTGTTCGGGCTGTAGGGCGGGAGAGGCGAGCGGGGCTCAGCTTTCACCCGCTGAAAGTTTCCGCCGTCCGGTTCCCGAGTTTCCAGGCCATCCGCTCCTACAGTGGACCAGACCACCAGAGAGCGCCGAAGACTCTTTACACGCCCGGAATCTACGTGCGTAACTAATGACGCGCGCACGTCAACTGTAGGTATCTGCCCAGGTGGCAGCGGCCGACGTCACCTCCTTCGCTCATCCCCACATGTGTCAGGAGGCAGCCCCGTGTTCTCTCTCCCCCGCTTCACGACCGGTCCCACCAGACGGATCGCCACCGCCCTCGGTGTCGTGGGCGCCGCCCTCGCCCTCACCGCCACCACCGTCGGGACGGCCGGCGCCGCGCCGGGGCCCGACCGGGACAAGGTCACCGTCGAACCCGGCCAGGCGTACATGGGTGTCGGCGCCCGTGTCCACGAGGACGTCCCGGCCGACGAGCCGTCGATGGGCGTCCTGGCGCCGACCGGCGGCGTGCAGGGCATCGACGTCTCGCACTGGCAGGGCGCCATCAACTGGACCTCGGTGCGCAACGCCGGCATCCAGTTCGCCTGGATGAAGGCGACCGAGGGCACCGGCTACAAGGACTCCAGCTTCAACACGAACTACCCGGCCGCCCACCGCGCCGGCGTGATCCGCGGCGCGTACCACTTCGCGCGCCCGAACCTCTCCAACGGCGCCACCCAGGCGAACTACTTCGTCAACAACGGCGGCGCCTGGTCGCGCGACAACCTGACCCTGCCGGGCGTGCTGGACATCGAGCACAACCCGTACGGGGCCATGTGCTACGGCCTGTCGACCACGCAGATGCGCACCTGGATCAACGACTTCTACACCGCCTACAAGTCGCGGACCGGCCGGGACGTGGTCATCTACACGACCGCGGGCTGGTGGAACACGTGCACCGGTGGCTGGACGGGCATGTCGGCCAAGAGCCCGCTGTGGGTGGCGCACTGGACCTCCGCCTCGGCCCCGACCATCCCCAGCGGCTTCCCCACCTGGACGGTGTGGCAGTACACCAGCACCGGGTCGGTGAGCGGCGTCTCCGGCAACGTGGACCGCAACCAGTTCAACGGCTCCCGCGACCGGCTCCTGGCGCTCGCCAACAACACGTGACGCCGTAGTACCGCGCACCCGCGATCACGCGGCGGAGCCGGTCGCCCCCACGGCGCCGGCTCCGCCGTCTCCCCCACCCTCTCCCCCTCCCCCGAACGAGGAGTGATCGTGCCCTCCCAGCACCCGTCCCCGTCCTCCCCGCGCGCCTCCCGGCGCCGGCTGCTGCTCGCGGGAGCGGCGGGCCTCGCCGCCGCGACCGCCGTCACCGCCCTGCCGGGCACCGCGCTGGCCCGTGGCGCCGAGGCCGTCGAGCCGGACATCGACTCCACCGCCGCCTGGAACGCGCGCGCCCCGAAGGGCACCATCGGCGTCCTGCAGTACCGGCCGAGCCGGATCGTGATCCACCACACGGTCAGCACCAACTCCACCGACCACTCCCGGGCGCAGGCGCACGCCCACGCCCACTGGGTGCAGGACCTGCACCTGGACAAGAACGGCTGGGCGGACACCGGCTACCACTTCCTGGTGAGCCGGGGCGGCTGGATCACCGAGGGGCGGCACGGCAGCCTCCAGGCGCTGCGCGGCGGCCGGACCTTCGTGCTCGGCGCCCACACCTCGGGGCAGAACAACCACGCGATCGGCATCGCGAACGAGGGCGCCTACCACGCGGGCGCACTGCCGCCGAGCGCGCAGTGGGAGGTGCTGGTGGCGCTGTGCGCGTACACCTGTGAGCGGTACGGCATCCCGTCGGCGGAGATCCACGGCCACAAGGACTACGGCACCACCCAGTGCCCGGGCGTGTACCACGACATGCTGCCCCGGCTGCGCGAGGAGGTGGCGGCGGCCCGGGGCGCGTGATCCGGACGGCCAGGGCCCCGGGCGGGCGGGGTGGTCCGCCGTACGCGCCGGTCCCGGCGTCCCGCCACGGGCCGGCCGGGGGCCTCGCCCGCGCCGGGACGGCGGCGCGGGGGCGGCTCACGGCGGGGGCGGCGGTTCACAGCGGGCGCGCCGGCGGTTCACGGGGCCGCCGGGGCGCCCGCCTTCGTGATCTCCTCGCCCGGCTCCATGGGGTGGGTGACGTCGGCGGCGCCGCGGCGGCCGGTGCCGAGGTGGTTGAAGACGACGTTCAGCAGGACCGCCACCACGCAGCCGGTGGAGATGCCGGAGTCCAGGACGATCCGGGCGGTCTCCGGGAAGGAGTGGTAGAACTCCGGCGCGCTGACCGGGATCAGGCCGACCGCGAGCGCGACCGCCACGATCAGGACGTTGTTGTCCTTCTCCAGCCCCGCCTTCACCAGGCTCTGGATGCCGCTCGCCGCGACCGAGCCGAACAGGACGACGCCGGCCCCGCCGAGGACGGGGCGGGGCACGACGGCGATCAGTGAGGCGACGACGCCCGCGTACATGGCGGCCACGTGCTGCAGGCCGGTCGTCGCCATGGTGAGCGCGGGCAGTTTCTCGTCGACGGGGTGGTCGGCCACTGCGGTTCTCCTCCGGTCGGTTACACGGCAGCGGTGGGTGCTGCCGCGGGTGTCAAGGAGGTGGTGCGGGCGGGCGGGTGGAGCGGGGTGCGGCGGACGGGCCCGGGTGCGGCGGGCAGGGGGCGTCACCCGCCCGGGTCGCGGCCGGGCGGGAGGGGAAGGAGCCGGGTGGACGGACGGCCCGTGGGGGTGGGGCGCCGGGGACGGGAGGTCGGGGGTGGCCGTCCCCGGGGCGGGCGCGGACGCGCGGCCCCGGGGACGGCCGCCGCGGACCCGGCGGGGGTCCACGGTCACCGGCCGGGAGCCGTCCCTCCCGGCCGGAGACTTCGGGGGCGTGCCGTCCGGCTCAGTCGCCGGCGGCGATCCGGGCCAGGCGCCGCGCCTCGGTGCGGGTGGAGCGGGCGATCTCCTCCTCGTCGACGGTCAGCAGCCGCCCGTCCTCGACGATCTGACGGCCCTGCACGAAGGACGCGGTGACCGGGGCCGCCGCGCCGAGGACGAGGGCGGAGACCGGGTCGGCGATGGAGGCGTGGGCGAGGGTGTCCATCCGCCACAGCACCAGGTCGGCCAGCTTGCCCGGTTCCAGGGAACCGATGTCGTCCGCCCGGCCGAGCACCTTCGCTCCCCCGTACGTGCCGAGCCGCAGGGCCTGACGGGCGGTCAGGGCGCGCTCGCGGTGCGGGCCGAGGCGGTTGACGAGCAGGGCGTTGCGCAGTTCGGTGTGGAGTTCGCCGGACTCGTTGGAGGCGGTGCCGTCCACGCCGAGGCCCACCGGGACGCCGGCCGCGAGCAGGTCGGGGACGCGGGCGATGCCGGCCGCGAGGCGGGCGTTGGAGGAGGGGCAGTGGGCGACGCCGGTGCCGGTGCGGGCGAAGGCGGCGATGTCGGAGTCGTTCATGTGGACGCAGTGCGCCATCCACACGTCCTCGCCGAGCCAGCCGGTGGACGCGAAGTAGTCGGTGGGGCCCATGCCGAACAGTTCGTGGCAGAACTTCTCCTCCTCCACGGTCTCCGAGCCGTGGGTGTGCAGGCGCACGCCGAGCCGGCGGGCCAGGTCCGCCGCGTCCCGCATGAGGTCGGTGGAGACGGAGAAGGGCGAGCAGGGCGCGACGGCGACCTGGGTCATGGCGTCGGAGGAGGCGTCGTGGTGGCGGCGGACGGTCTCCTCGGTGGCGGCGAGCGCGTCGTCGAGGGTCTCGACCGCGAAGTCCGGGGGCAGTCCGCCGTCCTTCTCGCCGCGGTCCATGGAGCCGCGGGCGAGGGTGAAGCGGACGCCGGTCTCCCGGGCGGCGCCGATGATGGCGCCGGACAGGTCGCCGGTGCCGCGCGGGTACACGTAGTGGTGGTCCATGGCGGTGGTGACGCCGCCGCGGGCCATCATCGCGAGCGAGCCCCGCGCCGCCGCGCGCACCATCGGCTCGTCGAGGCGCGCCCAGGTGGGGTAGAGGGCGACGAGCCAGTCGAAGAGGTTGTGGTCGGTGGCCAGGCCCCGGGTGAGCCACTGGTAGAAGTGGTGGTGGGTGTTGACCAGTCCCGGGGTCACCAGGTGCCCGGTGGCGTCGATGCGGCGGACGACGTTCTCCAGGCCGGCCGGGGCGGGGCCAACGCCCAGGGACTCGATGCGGGGGCCGGCCAGGACCAGGTGCCCGGAGGCGTACTCGGTGTCCTGGGCGTCGACGGTCGCGATCGCCGCGTTCTCGACGACGATGCGCTGGACTGCTGCCATGGTGCGTCCTTTTCGCGTACGGGGAGAGGGCACGGCAGGACCCGGGGAGAGTTGAGTGCCGTGGCCGGGGCGCGTGCTGGGCACGGGTTCCCCGGCCACGGGTGCCGAAATGCGGTGCGGTCAGAGGTTGGTGAGGTCCACCGGGATGAGCGCCTCGGCGCCCTCGCGCAGGACGGTGGCCTCGATCAGGCCGTAGGGGCGGTCGGAGGCGAAGTAGACGGCCGAGTCGGCGGTGTCGTTCTTCGTGCCGAAGGGCTCCAGGTCCACCAGGAAGTGGTGGCTGTTGGGGAGGGAGAAGCGGACCTCGTCGATCTCGTCGCGCCGCTCGATGATGCGGGCGCCCATCTCGTAGAGCGTCTGCTGCAGGGAGAGCGAGTAGGTCTCGGCGAACGCCTCCAGCAGGTGCCGGCGGGTCTCGGCGTAGGACTCCTCCCAGTCGGGCATCGGCTGGTCGTCGTCGGTCCAGCCGAAGCGCCAGCGGGCGGAGACGGAGGTGGCGAGGATCCGGTCGCGGGTCTCCGGGAGGGTGGTGTAGCGGTCCTTGACGTAGCCCCAGAACTCGGAGTCGGTGGAGTTGAGCACCGTCAGGTCCGTCAGGCCCGAGACGACCTCCCAGCGTGCGCCGTCGTAGGTGACCTGGGTGAGGCGGGTCTCCTGGCCGGTGCGGACGAAGGAGTGCTCGCCGCGGTCGGTGCCGGGGGCGGCGATCCGCTCCCAGGCGTACTCCTCGACGCGGATGCGGGCCCGGTGGATCGGCTCCTGCGAGGTGACGAAGTGGCGGGCGAGGTGGACGGCGAACTGCTCGGCCGACTCGATGCCGTGTTCCTTGGCGAAGGCGAACACGGTGTTCTTGGTGGTGTCGGTCGGCAGGACGTGGGCGTTGGAGCCGGAGTAGTGGACGTCGTCCATGTCGCCGGAGAGCGCGACGGAGACGTTCAGGTCCTTGATGTGGTGGGTGTCGCCGTCCCGGGTGACGCGGACGACGCGGTTCTCCGCCTTGCCGTACTGGTTCTGGCCCAGGACCGCGATGCGGGCCGGGGACGGGGCGGGGCGGTCGGGTCGGGGTGTGGCGGCCATGGTCTGCTAGCTCCCTCGGTATACGGAGTAGCCGAACGGGCTGAGCAGCAGCGGTACGTGGTAGTGCTCGCCCGGGACGACGGCGAACGTGACCGTCACCTCCGGGAAGAACACGGCCGGACCGCTGTCCCGGTGCGCGGGGGCGTCCTGCTGCGCGACGGCTTGCTTCTTCGCCTGCTGTTCGAGGTACGGCTCGACGGCGAAGTCGAGCCGTACGTGGGTGGTTCCCTCCGGCGGGGCCGGGAGGTCCTTGCACCGCCCGTCCGCGTCGGTGGCGGAGCCGCCGAGCGCCTGCCACCGCGCCTCCTGGCCGGCGCGGGCCGAGAGGTGGACGGCGACGCCCGCGGCGGGGCGGCCGGCGCTGGTGTCCAGGATGTGCGTGGACACGGATGCGGTGGTCGTGGTGCTCATGGCTGCGTCAGTCCTTAGCGACGAGTCGGGCCAGTCGGATGCGGTTGATCTTCCCCAGTTCGGTGCGGACGGTCTCCCGCTCCTTCTCGGGCGGGTTGCCGAGCCGTTCCCGGAGCGCGTCCCGCATCCGCTCGCCGGTCTGGCCGGTGGCGCAGATGAGGAACACGTGGCCGAACCTCTCCTGGTAGGCCAGGTTCAGGTCCAGCATCTCCGCCTTCAGCTCGGCGGAGGCGCCGGACATGCCCGCCTGTTCGCGGGTGGACGCCGGATCACCCGGCTCGGGGCGGCCTATCGGGGGATGCCCGGCCATCGCCTCCGCGAGGTCCGCCGCCGTCAGCTCGGCCAGGGCGGCGTCGGAGGCGGCGTACAGGTCCTCGGGGGTGGCGTAGGGGCGGGCGGCGAGCAGGTGCCTGCCCCATGCCGTGGAGGCGCAGATCCTCAGGAGTGCGGCGCGGGCCGCGCTCTCGTCGAGGGTGTTGAACCGGGCCAGACCCTGCGGCGTGTCGGTGGACGTCACGGGAGCCTCTCGGGGGCCGCGCACGGCCGTGGTGCCGAACGCGGGCATCGTGCGGAACGGGCGGGGCGCCGGGCCGGTGGGTGCCGGCCGGGCGTGCCGACAGTGAACGCCGCCCCGCACCGCACGTCAACAGTTTGTTGAAAATTCGCGGGCGGTACGCCTGGGTGCGGGACCGGCCTCGACCGTGAACGCGCAGGTCGGGCCGGGTCGGAGGGCCACCGTGATCCGCCCGGGCTCAGGCGCCCTTCTCGCGGTTGAGGTAGTTGTAGACGGTGAACCGGCTGACGCCGAGCGCGCTCGCCACGGTCTCCACGCCGTGCCGCACCGCGAAGGCGCCGCGCGCCTCCAACCCCCGGACGATCTCCTGCTTGGCCTTGCGGTCCAGCTCCGCCAGCGGCCGGCCCCGACGGCGCTCCAGCGCGGCCAGGATGTGGTCGAGGGAGTCGGCGAGCTGCGGCAGGCGCACGGCGACCACGTCGGCGCCCTGCCAGGCGAGCACCACGTCGTCGGGCCCGGCCTCGTCGGGCGGCAGCAGTTCCGCGCCGATGGCGTCGATCAGCGGCCTGACGGCCGCGACGAACGGTTCCTCGGCCGCCGCGCCGGTCATTCCCCGACCTCCCCGATCACGTTGACCTGGAGTGACACCCGGGTGGCGCCCGCGGCGAGGGTGCGGCGCAGCAGGGCGTCGACGGCCCCGAGCACGGCGTCGGCGCCGCCCTCCACGGTGTTCCCGAACGGGCCGACGTCGACCGCGTCCAACGGCGCGGCCTCGACGGTCTCGCGGGCCACCACGGCATGCTCCGGCGCCTCGTCGAGGTCGAAGGGCTCGGTCGTGAACTCCACTCTCAATCGCACGCGCCCAACCTAACCCGCACACCGCGATCCCGGCCCCGGGCGGCGCCCGTTCCCCCTCCGGCCGACGCCCGCACCCGGCCTCCGAGTCACGCCACCGCCGCCCTCGGGACCAGCGGAGCATCCGGGACCTGCGGGACCTGCGGACCTGCGGGACCCACCGGGCCCGTCGGCGGCGCGTTCGGCGGTTCCTTTCCGGACCGCCTCTTGACAAGCGCCCCGGCGCGACTGCAATCTTCCAATGTGCAGAAAACAACTTCCACATAGCGGAAGTAAGCGCACGTGGAGGTCAGCGCACGTGGCGCCGCCCGGCGCCCCGGCGGCCGGCCCCGATCGTCCCGTCGGCCCCGCGTCTGCACCCCGTCCCGCCCACGTCCCCCGACGCCCCGATCACGGAAGGGAGCGGCCCCGATGCCGGGTTTCGACCGGAGTACAGCCGCCGACCAGCGCTTCAGCGTCAACCTGTCGATGCTGTTCACCGAACTCCCGCTCCTGGAGCGCCCCGCCGCGGCGGCCGAGGCCGGGTTCACCGCGATCGAACTGTGGTGGCCCTGGACCGACACCCCCACGCCCGGCCGGTCCGAGCTCGACGCGCTGCGCACGGCGATC
Source organism: Streptomyces sp. 3-6 (assembly GCF_056323165.1). Taxonomy (NCBI): domain Bacteria; kingdom Bacillati; phylum Actinomycetota; class Actinomycetes; order Kitasatosporales; family Streptomycetaceae; genus Streptomyces; species Streptomyces sp. 3-6. The sequence continues at coordinate 290,539 of NZ_JBWHZP010000002.1, read as the reverse complement.
GAGCGCGCCGGGGTCCGCCTCACCGGCCTGAACTTCTACGCCGGCCGGCTGCCCGGCCCGGACCGGGGTGCCCTGTCGGTGCCGGGTGCGGAGTCCGAGCGGTTCCGCGCCAACCTCGACGTGGCCGCCGGCCTCGCGGGCTCCCTCGGCTGCACGGCCCTCAACGCGCTGTACGGCAACCGCGTCGACGGCGTGGACCCGGCCGAGCAGGACGCGCTCGCGCTGGAGAACCTCACGCTGGCGGCCCGGGCCGCGGACCGGGTCGGCGCGGTGCTGCTGATCGAGGCGCTCAACGCGCCCGAGTCCCCGCGCTACCCGCTGGTCTCCGCGCCGGCCGCCGTGGACGTCGTCGAGAAGGTCAACGCGGCGACCGGACTGGGCAACGCGCGGTTCCTGATGGACCTGTACCACCTGGCGATGAACGGGGAGGACCTCCCCGCGGTGATCGACCGGTACGCCGCCCTCACCGGCCACGTGCAGATCGCCGACAGCCCCGGCCGCGGCGCCCCCGGCACCGGATCGCTGCCGCTGGCCGAGCTGCTCCGGCGGCTGAGGACGGCCGGATACACCGGCCCGGTGGGCCTGGAGTACAAGCCGCACCGGCCCGGCGGCCCCACCGGCCCGGAGTCCTTCGACTGGCTCCCGGCCGAGGCCCGGGCGGCCCGCTGACACCTGGCTCCGGGCGGCCCGCCGGCACCCCGGGCCGGCCCGGGGCGAACCCCCGGCACGGGCGGCGCCGTGAGCCGCCCCGAGAGACGAACGCAGCGACAGAGGCAGGAAGGCACCCCCTATGAGCACGCTTCCCAAGGTCGCCTGGATCGGACTCGGCATCATGGGCTCCCCCATGTCCGAGAACCTCATCCGGGCGGGCTACCAGGTCACCGGATACACCCTGGAACAGGCCAAACTCGACCGCCTCACCGCGGCCGGCGGCACCGCGGCCGGATCGGTCGCCGAGGCGGTGCGCGACGCGGACGTCGTCGTCACGATGGTGCCGGCCTCCCCCCAGGTCGAGGCCGTCGCCTACGGTCCCGACGGCATCCTGGAGAACGCCCGCCCCGGCACGCTGCTGATCGACATGTCCTCGATCACCCCGCAGACCTCCGTCGACCTGGCCGCCGCCGCCCGCGACCAGGGCATCCGGGTGCTCGACGCCCCGGTGTCCGGCGGCGAGGCCGGGGCGGTGGAGGCGGTGCTGTCCATCATGGTCGGCGGTGAGCAGGCCGACTTCGAGGAGGCCCGGCCGCTGCTGGAGGCCCTCGGCCGGACCATCGTGCTGTGCGGTCCGCACGGATCGGGTCAGACCGTGAAGGCCGCCAACCAGCTCATCGTGGCCGTCAACATCCAGGCGTGCGCCGAGGCGGTGGTCTTCCTGGAGAAGTCCGGCGTGGACCTCAAGGCCGCGCTGGAGGTCCTGAACGGCGGGCTGGCCGGCTCCACCGTGCTGACCCGCAAGAAGGACAACTTCATCAGCCGCGACTTCGCGCCGGGCTTCCGCATCGACCTGCACCACAAGGACATGGGCATCGTCACCGACGCGGCGCGCACGGTCGGCGCCGCGCTGCCCGTCGGCGCGGTCGTCGCCCAGCTCGTGGCGAGTCTGCGCGCACAGGGCGACGGCGGGCTGGACCACTCCGCCCTGCTGCGGGCGGTCGAACGGCTGTCCGGCGCGGCGGCCTGACCCCGCGCCCTCCCGGTCCCCGGGCGGTGCCGGTGCCGTCACCTGTTGTGTCGCGCCCGGGCGCCGGCACCGTCCGGATCCCCCTTCTTCTGCCACCCCGGCCGTTCCACCGGAACGGCACCCGAAGCTCGCGTACGGCCTCTGACGGGAGGTCGGGACCGTACGCGGCCCGCGCGGACCGCGCCCCGCCCCGACGAGGGGCCGGGCGAAGTCCGCCGGGCGGGACGGGGACCCGCGGTGGCGTGCGAGCCAGTGCGGTGGTGAAGGCCGCCGGCGCCTCTTCTTCGACCTGAGGGGAGGGGCACCGGTGCCGTCGCACCCGCCGCGGTCCCTGTCCGGATCGGACGATCCCCTGTGCCCCGTCCGGCGGCGCGAACGTTCCGTCGCGCCCGGCCTCGCCCGCCGGACGGACCCACCTCCCCCACGGCCCCGGTGCGGACGGTCCCGCACCGGGGCCTCCCGCATGCCCGGCCCGGTCCGTCCCGGCCCCCCGGGTGCGGACCCGGCGGCGGCGCAGCAGCCTGGAGGCATGGCACCTCCCACCGAGCGGCCCCGGGTGGTGGTTCACGCGCCGGGCCTGGACGGCTCCCGCCGCGTCACCTCGGGCGACGAGACCCTGGGCCTCGCCACGCACGCCGACGACGTGAGCGAGATCCTCCGGCTGGCCGACCTGTACGTGACGGACGTCGAGAGCACCGATCTCGTCGAGTGGCAGGGCGGCGGCCCGGACGACTGGCCGGGACTGTCACCTCCCCACACCCCCTGAAGCGCCGCGTACCGCAGGGGTCGTAGCAGCGCTACGGCACCCTCAAATCAACCTCTGAACCCGGGGGCCGGAGGCGTGGACGGCCCTCCCGGCCGGGAAGAACACCGGCACACGGGGCCCGCCGGCACGGGGGCGGCGGGCCCCGTCCTCACGGGGTCGGGGGTGCTCCATGGTCGACGACGGGGTCACGACGGTTCTCGGCACGCCGCACGAGGTGGCGCTGCTGCGCGGCGGACCACGGGCCGCGGTCACGGTCGCCGTGGTCGCCCTGCACCTGCGGGGCACGGTCGAGGCGGGTGCTCCGGGGACGTTCCACGCGGTGCGGGGGGAGGCCGCGCGGGACCTGCCCGTCCTGCCGCCCACCGGTGCGGCACTGGACCCGCCGGACGGGCGGCCCGGCACCGTGAGCCGCGCGGAGCGCGCCCGGTACCTGGAGAGCACGGTGCACCCCTGCCTCCAGGAGCCGTACGGCCTCGCGGAGTTGGCCGGCCATCCCGACGTCCGGTGGGCCGTGGCGGAGCTGCGCGTCCCGCTCGCCGAGGCGGGGCTGCTGGGCCTTCCCCTGCTGCGGCCGACCCGGGCCGCCCGCCGGCGCCTGCGCGGACTGCGCACGGCGTATCCGATCCCGTCGAGCCGTCGCGGCCTGCCCGACCGGACCGTCCTGCTCGCGATCGCCCTGCACGGCGAGCCCGCCCTCCGCGCCCTGGTCCCCCGCTTCGCCCTGCGGGCCGGACTGGTGGAGCGGGTCCGGCTGCGGGAGGCGCCCCTCCTGCGGCGCGGCCCGCGCGGGGGCCGGTGGGGCGGCGGTTCCTCGGGCGGCGGATACGCCTGCGGCGGCTACGGCACCGAGGGCGGGGGCGGGGGCGGCTGTGGGGGCGGGGGGTGTGGAGGGGGCGGAGGGGAGTGAGCGGCGGGGCGGACCGGGGCGGGTCCGGAGACGGGTGCGCCGGGGCTGGCCCGGGACGCCGAGGACCGGGGCGGGCGCCCGGTGGCCTGGGGCGGGCGCCTGGTGCGGCCGGCCTGGAGACCCGGGGCCCGGTCGGGTGAGCGTTCCGGACACGCCGCCGGGCGGCCCGCCCCCGTGGGACGGGCCGCCCGGTCGTGCGGGGCTCCCGGTGGTGCGGGCTCCGCGGTCGTGCGCGGCTCAGACCTCCAGCGGCCTGACGGCCGTGGGCGCGTGCCCCGGTTCCGTCGCCAGGTCCTCGAACTCGACGACGGCGCCGATGTCGTTGGTCGTCGACATGGCGATGTTCGTGACGCGTTCCAGGATCGCCTCCACGATCACCGGGACGCGGTGTTCCGCCGCGAGCTTCTTCGCCTGCTCGAAGGCGGCACCGAGTTCGTTCGGGTCCGTCACCCGGATCGCCTTGCAGCCCAGGCCCTCCGCGACCTTGACGTGGTCGACGCCGTAGACGCCCAGTTCGGGGCTGTTGATGTTCTCGAACTCCAGGTTGACCTGGAAGTCGATGTCGAAGGCCCGCTGCGCCTGGCGGATCAGGCCCAGGTAGGCGTTGTTGACCAGGACGTGGATGTACGGGATCCGGTGCTGCGCGCCGACCGCCAGCTCCTCGATCATGAACTGGAAGTCGTAGTCGCCGGACAGGGCGACCACCGGCGCGTCCGGGTCGGCCTTGGCGACGCCCAACGCGGCGGGCACCGTCCAGCCGAGGGGGCCGGCCTGGCCGCAGTTGATCCAGTGCCGGGGGCGCTGCACGTGCAGCAGCTGGGCGCCCGCGATCTGGGAGAGGCCGATGGTGGAGACGTAGCGGGTCTCGGGCCCGAAGGCGCGGTTCATCTCCTCGTAGACCCGCTGCGGCTTGATCGGGACGTCGTCGAAGTGCGTCCGGCGCTGGAGGGTGGCCCGCCGGTGCTGCGCACCCGCCGCCCACGCGGTGCGGTCGGGCAGGCGGCCCGCGGCGCGCAGTTCCTTGGCGGTCTCGACGAACAGCTCCAGCGCCGCGCGGGCGTCGGAGGCGATGCCGTAGTCCGGGGCGAAGATGCGGCCGATCTGGGTGGGCTCGATGTCGACGTGGACGAAGGTGCGCCCGGCGGTGTAGACGTCGATCCGGCCGGTGTGGCGGTTGGCCCAGCGGTTGCCGATGCCGAGGACGAAGTCGGACTCCAGGAAGGTCGCGTTGCCGTAGCGGTGCGAGGTCTGCAGTCCGACCATGCCGGCGTTGAGCTCGTGGTCGTCGGGGATGGCGCCCCAGCCCATCAGGGTGGGCACGACCGGGACGCCGGTCAGTTCGGCGAACTGGACGAGGAGGTCGGCGGCGTCCGCGTTGATGACGCCGCCGCCCGCGACGATCAGCGGGCGCTCGGCGGCGTTCAGCAGGGCGAACGCCTTCTCGATCTGGGCGCGGGAGGCGGCGGGCCGGTGGACCGGCAGCGGCTCGTAGGTGTCGGGGTCGAACTCGATCTCCGTCTGCTGGACGTCGATCGGCAGGTCGATGAGCACCGGGCCGGGACGGCCGGAGCGCATCAGGTGGAACGCCTTCTGGAAGGCGCCGGGGACCTGGGCCTCCTCCAGCACGGTCATCGCCATCTTGGTGACCGGCGCGGCGATCGAGGCGATGTCGACGGCCTGGAAGTCCTCCTTGTGGATGACGGCCGTCGGTGCCTGGCCGGTGATGCACAGGATCGGCACGGAGTCACCGGTCGCCGAGTACAGGCCGGTGATCATGTCGGTGCCGGCCGGGCCGGAGGTGCCGATGCAGACGCCGATGTTGCCCGGGCTGGTGCGGGTGTAGCCCTCGGCCATGTGCGAGGCGCCCTCCACGTGGCGGGCGAGGGTGTGGGTGATGCCGCCGGACGCCTTGAGCGCCGCGTAGAAGGGGTTGATCGCCGCGCCGGGGACACCGAACGCGTCGGTGACGCCCTCGCGCTTGAGGATCTCAACTGCCGCGCGGGCAGCGGTCATGCGAGCCATGGAGTACTCCTGCTTCGGCCGTCGGATTCGCACTCCCGTCGCGCCCCGCGGTGAGCTCCTCCGGTGGGAACCTGCTCGACTTCCGCTTTCCGTAATGCGGAAATCTTCTTCTGCTATCTGGAATGAATGTAGGGCGGGCGCGCGAATCCCGTCAAGAAGGCGGCGCGAAGCGGTGAGTACCGGAAAGCACCGGACAGCCGGCGGCCCGGAGGAGGACGATGGGCGATGGAGTGCCGGACCCGGGGGGTGGTCCGGGAACGGGGATCCCATGTCCGAGCAACTGAGAGTGCGCTGTCCGGTGTGCCGCCGGGCGCACCGCTACACGGCACCGTCGTACCCGTGCGCCTGCGGCGCCCCGGTGGTGCCGCCGCTGGACCGCGCGCGGCCGGCCGTGCCGGTGGTGCACCGGGCCTGGCAGGAGGAGTGGGTCACCGTGCGGTGCCCCGCCTGCGGCCTGTCCGGCGAGTGGCCGCGCCCCACGCTCGGCTGCCCCTGCGGGACGTCCCTGCGGATACCGGTGGCGGAGGACGCCACGGACGCGGAGCCCGACGGGCGGGTGCGGGACGCGGTCGCGGCAGCCGAGCGGTACCTGCGCCGCCTCGGCCACCGGGACGTCCGCCGCGTGGGCCGCCGCCCGCCGTCCGGGCTGTGGCTGACCGGCCTCGGGGTCGTCGCCCGGGTCCATCCGGCGCCCCTGCCCGCGACCGAACGCGACGTGGAGTGCCTGTGGCTGACGGCGATGGCCGAGTCCGCCCTGGGCGTGGACTTCTCCGGGGCGGGCCACACCGACGGCGCCCGGGCCCGCGGCGACACCCTCGGTGTCCCCCTGTTCCTGATCGACCGCGACGGCGTGCCGAGACCGGCGAACACCCCGGCCGACGACCTGGACGCCACCCGGGCCTGAAATCCCGGCGACGCGGGGGCCCGGGCGGCCGATACTCGACGGATGCGCATCCGTCCCGCCGTCCCCGGCGACCTGCCCGCGCTCCAGGACATCGAGCGGGCCGCCGGCGCCCCCTTCCGCGACGCCGGCCTGCCGGAGATCGCCGACGACGAACCGCCCTCCCTCGGCATGCTGGAGCGCTACCGCAGGGCAGGCCGGTGCTGGGTCGCGGAGGACGGCCCGGACCGGCCGGCCGGCTACCTGCTGGCCGAACCGGTCGACGGCGCGCTGCACATCGAGCAGGTCTCGGTGCACCCCCGCGCCGCCCGCCGCGGGGTGGGCCGCGCCCTGATCGACCACGCGGCCGGCCGGGCGCGCGCCGAGGGCCTGACGGCGCTGACCCTGACCACGTTCGCCGAGGTCCCGTGGAACGCCCCCTACTACGCCCGGCTCGGCTTCCGCGTCCTGGAGCCGGACGAACTGCCGGACGGGCTGCGCCGTGTCGTCGCCGAGGAGGCGGAGGTCGGGCTCGCCCGGTGGCCGCGGGTGTGCATGCGGCGCGAGGTGGCGCCGCCGCCCGGGTCCTGAGGGCGGCGGCGGCCCGGGTCGGCCCCGAGAGCGCCGCCGGGCGGCGGGGCGGTGGCGTGGGCGCACGGCGGGGCGGCGGGCGGCTCCCCCGGGGGCCGGGCCGTCAGCGGAAGTCCTCCTCGCGGTACTCGTCGGCGGAACCGGCGGCCGTGGCCTCGCGCAGGGCGATGCGGCGGATCTTGCCGGAGACGGTCTTGGGCAGGTCGCCGAACTCCAGGCGGCGGATCCGCTGGTAGGGGGCGAGGGTCCGGCGGGAGTGCTCGAAGAGGACCTTCGCGGTGTCCGGCCCCGGCTCCCAGCCCTCCGCGAGCACGACGTACGCCTTGGGCACGGCGAGCCGCAGCGCGTCCGGGGCCGGCACCACGGCTGCCTCGGCCACCGCCTCGTGCTCCAGCAGGGCGCTCTCCAGCTCGAACGGGGAGATCTTGTAGTCGGACGCCTTGAACACGTCGTCGGCGCGGCCCACGTAGGTGAGGTAGCCGTCGGCGTCGCGGGAGCCGATGTCGCCGGTGCGGTAGTAGCCGCCCGCCATGGCCTCGGCGGTGCGGCCGGGGTCGCCGTGGTAGCCGGTCATCAGGCCGGCCGGGCGGTCGGAGAGGTCCACGGCGATCTCGCCCTCGGCGGCCCCGGGCGCACCGGAGACCGGGTCGAGCAGCTCGATGCGGTAACCGGGGCTGGGGCGGCCCATGGAGCCGGCCTTCAGCGGCTGTCCGGGGCTGTTGGAGACCTGCACGGCGGTCTCGGTCTGCCCGAAGCCGTCCCGGATGCTCACCCCCCACAGTCGGCGGACCCGCTCGATGACCTCGGGGTTGAGCGGTTCGCCGGCGGCGACGACCTCGCGCGGCGGGGTGCGCAGCTGGGTCAGGTCGGCCTGGATCAGCATGCGCCACACGGTCGGCGGGGCGCAGAAGGTGGTGACCCCGGCGCGGTCCATCTCGGCCATCAGCCGGCCCGCGTCGAAGCGGGTGTAGTTGTACAGGAAGACGGTCGCCTCGGCGTTCCAGGGGGCGAAAAGGTTGGACCAGGCGTGCTTGGCCCAGCCGGGCGAGGAGATGTTCAGGTGCACGTCGCCGGGGCGCAGGCCGATCCAGTACATCGTGGCCAGGTGGCCGATCGGGTACGAGGTGTGGGTGTGCTCGACGAGTTTGGGGCGGGCGGTGGTGCCGGAGGTGAAGTACAGCATCAGCGGGTCGTCGGCGAGGGTCGGCCCGTCGGGGGCGAAGTGCCCGGCCGCGCCGTAGGCGTCCTCGTAGGGCAGCCAGGCGGTGCCGGCGCCCTCGCCCACCGCGACGCGGGTGTAGTCGCCGGGCACCTCGTCGAACTTGTGGGTGTCGGCGGCGCGGGCGATCACGTGCCGGACGCGGCCCCGGTCGACGCGGTCGCGCAGGTCGGCGGCGCCGAGCAGCGGGGTGGCGGGGATGACCACGGCGCGCAGTTTCATCGCGGCGAGGGCGGTCTCCCACAGTTCGGCCTGGTTGCCGAGCACGACCAGCACCCGGTCCTGGGCCTGCACACCCTGCTGGCGCAGCCAGTTGGCGGCCTGGTCGGAGCGGCGGGCGAGGTCGGCGAAGGACAGCCGGGTGGTGGTGCCGTCCTCCTCGGCCAGGTGGAGAGCGGTGCGGTCGTTGCCGTCCGCGATCACGTCGAACCAGTCGAGTGCCCAGTTGAACCGTTCGGGCCTCGGCCAGGTGAAGCCCGCGTGGGCGGTGGCGTAGTCCTCGCGGTGTGCCAGCAGGAAGTCGCGGGCCCTGCGGAACTCTTCGGTCGCCGTCGTCATCGTTGCTCCGGTTCCTCTTCTCCGTCCGGGCGCCCGTGCGGGCCCCGGATCGGTGTCGGGAGCCCTGCGGCTCGTGTGCCCCCCGGTGCCGGACCTTGCCGGGCGGCTGTGGTCCATCGTGTAATCCGTGGTGCGGGTCCCACTACCCCCGAACGGGGGGCGGTGCGCTCGGACACCGCGGTGAAGGGGCGATCACGTGACGACGGACCCGGTACGGGCGGCGGGCGTGGCCGAGATCCGCCGTGGGCCGGCCCGGCCGCGGGGGACCACCGGGCGGCCGGCCGGCGGGCGGGCCGGGGGCGCTGCCGGGCGGGACGACGGCGGTCCCGGCCCGCGAGGCGGGGTGATTACCGTAGATTTGCGGTGATTTCCCGCCAGGGTGTTATTTCCGTGTGCTCCGGCATTGGATTTTCACGGATGTCGCTGCACTGTTATTTCCCTCACCACGCCGTCCGTCCGAAATGAAAGAGTCGATTGCCTAATATTGGCCAGGACACGACACTCGGAGGGGAGCGGTGACCGTGCGAGGGGACCATAAGGAGCCTGCCAGGTGCCGCCCCGACCTGGTCATCGGCCGGGACGAGCTGTACGCGGACGCCCGCGGGCAGCTGGCCGACGGCGGGAGTGTGCTGCTCCACGGGCCCGCCGGAATAGGAAAGTCGACCGTGCTGCGGGCACTTGCGGCGGAAAACGCGGGCGGGGCGCGCACGGTGTTGCGGTGTTCGGCCACCGAGTCCGAATCCCATCTGCCGTTCCTGGCGCTCGCGGACCTGTTCGGTCTGGTCCTGGACCGCGTCTCCGCCGGGCTGCCCGCCGCACAGCGCACCGCGCTGGAGTCGGCGCTCACCGGCCGCGGCGAGTCCAGCCTCCAGCGGGACGGGCTGGCGCTGCGGCTCGCGGTGCTCTCGACGCTGCGGGCGCTGGCCGCCGAGGGCCCGGTCCTCGTCGTCGCCGACGACCTGCAGTGGCTGGATTCGGCCAGTGCGGAACTCCTCGGCTTCGCCGCCCGGCGGCTCGGCGACACCCCGGTGCAGATGCTGTGCGCGGTGCGCACCGAGGGCCAGGAGTACGACCGGCACCTGCGGGCCTGCCCGCCCGACACGCACGCTGTCCGGCTCGGACCGTTCTCCCGCGCCCAGGTGTCCGCGCTGCTGGACCACCGCGGCTACACCGGGCTGTCCCGCTCCACCGTCCGCGACATCCACCGCACCAGCGCCGGCAACCCGCTGTTCGCGCTGGAACTGGGCCGCGCCCTCGCCGAGAGCCCCACCCGGCCCCGGCCGGGCGAGCCGCTGCCCGTGCCGACCTCGCTGCGGGCCCTGGTCCTCAGCCGCCTGGGCATGCTGTCCGACGAGGCCCGCCGCACCCTGCTGGTGGCCAGCGCCGGGGCGCGCCCCACGCTGGCATTGCTGCACGCGGCCGGGCGGGAGCAGGCCGAGGCGGAGACCGCACAGGCCGCCGCGCTCGGGCTGGTGACCACGGACCCGGAGGACCCGGCGCTGCGCTTCGCGCACCCGCTGATCTCGGCGGCGCTGTACGCGGAGGCCCCGGCGCACGAGCGGCGGGCCGTGCACACCGCGCTGTCCACGGCCGCCTCCGACCCCATCGAACGCGCCCGGCACCTGGCGCTGGCCACCACCGGCACCGACCCGGACGTGGCCGCCCGGCTCGCCGGGGCCGCCGCGCTGGCCCGGGACCGGGGCGCGCCCTCCGTCGCCGCCTCGCTCGGCCTGCTGGCCGCCCGGCACACCCCGGGCGACAGCACGCCGGGCCCGGACGAGCGGCGGCTGCAGGCCGCCGAGGACGCGATCATCGCCGGGGAGGCGGACCTCGCCCGGGACATCGCCCGGGAGGTCCTGACCCGGGCCACCGTGCCGGCCGAGCGGGTGCGGGCCTGGATGGTCGTCATCGAGGCGGCCGGGCAGGCCCTCGGCGAGGTCGACGCGGTCTTCCCGCAGGTCCTGGCCGACGCCGGCGACGACCCGCGGCTGCTGGCCCTGGTCCACTACCAGCTGGCGTGGCGGGAGCTGGTGGTGCACGGCGACTTCGACAAGGCCCGCCAGGAGGCCGCGCACGCGGCGGATCTCGCCGCCCGGGGCGAGGACCGGCGCACCGAACTGATGGCGCTCGCCTTCCAGTCCTCCACCGAGACGCTGATGGGGCACCCGAACGCCGCCGCCACCGTGAAGCGGGCGCTGCGCGAACCGCAGGACCCGTACGTGGCCTGCCACCACAACGGGGCGGGCATGGCCCGCTTCCGCTGGCTGCTGATGAGCGACCAACTGCCGCAGGCCCGCACCACCATCACCGGGCTGCTGCGCGAGGCGCGGCGGCGCGGCATGGTCGAGAGCGAGGTGCACTTCCTGCGCTTCCTCGCCGACACCGAACTGCGCACCGGGCACTGCGGCCGGGCCCTGGACCTGGCCCGCGAGAGCCTGCGGCTGGCCAGGGACTCCGGCATCGGCGAGGGGGCGTCGGCGATGCTCGCCTCCCTCGCGGAGGCGTCCGGCGGCGACGTGGACCGGGCGCTGGCGCTGGCCCGGGAGGCCGCGGACCACGCCGAGGTGGACGGCGACCAGATGTACCTCTCGCGGGCCCTGGCCGCCCTGGGCTACGCCCAGTTGGTCGCCGGGGACGCGGCGGGCACGGTGCGCTCGCTGCGCCGGGTGCGGGAGCTGGAGCGGGGCATGGGCATCACCGACCCGGCGCGCGGACGCTGGCACGGCGACCTGGCCGAGGCACTGGTGCGGGTGGGTGAGCCCGCCGAGGCGCAGGACCTCATCAACCGCACCCGGGCGCACGCGCTGCGCCTGGACCGTCCGGGCGTCCTGGCGGTGCTGGACCGCGCGGAGGCGCTGGTGCGCGCGGCGCGGGGTGAACACCAGTCCGCCGAGGCGCTGTTGAGCTCCGCTCAGGACCGCCTCGGCAAGCTGGGCTACGGGCTGGAGGAGGCCCGCTCGGCGTTCGTGCTGGCCCAGCTGCGCGCCCGCCGTCCCGGCGCGGTGGCCTACGAGGAGGCGGCCCGGCTGTTCCGGCGCTGCCGCGCCGTGCCGTGGCTGCGCCAGGTGGACGCGGCGGTGGCGGCCGGTCCGGTGCGGCCGGAGACCGTCCCCCCGGCGGCCCCGGACGCGCTGGACGGCCTGGCGTCGATGGAACGGCAGGTGGCCTCGCTGGTGATGGAGGGGGCCACCAACCGGGAGATCGCGGGCCGGCTGTTCATCAGCGTCAAGACCGTCGAGGCGACCCTCACCCGCGTCTACCGCAAGCTCGGCATCCGCTCCCGCGTCGACATCGTCCGCCTGGCGGCGGGGCGCCGTACGCAGTAGCGGCGGCGCACGCGGGAGGGGTGGGCCGGACACCGGAGCGGTGAGGCGGTCGACGGGGCGTCAGGAGCCCCTGGAAGCACGGGTGTTGAGCTTCCCCGCCGCCCGTCACCCGCGGCTGCGGCTGCCGATGCGCACGGACGGGCCACGCGGGCGGGCCGCGGGGGCGCCCTCACCGCCGACCGGGCAGGAGCCCGGGCCGCCCGCACCCTCGGTGCGGAGGCGGACCACCGAGGGTTTTCCCTGCCCCAACTCCCGTAGGGCGTTCCCTCATTGGGGGCGTGTGCCGGGGCTCGTAGCGTGAATCCGTGCCGCTCGCCGGGCACACGGGGGCCGGGACACCGGACCTCGTGCACCACCCCCCACCCCGCGCGACCCCCCACCGGCAACCACCGAGGAGAACCATGTCCGGGTTCACCCGTGCCACGAAGGCCGCCGCCGTCCTCGCGGCCACCGCTGCCGCCGCCGCGACCGCCCTGTTCACCGCCCCGGCCGCGAGCGCCGCGCCCCAGCCCGTCGTCGGCGGTACGACGACCACCACGTCCGCCCACCCGTTCATGATGCAGATCACCGACGCCTCGCAGGACCAGTTCTGCGGCGGCACGCTGGTCGCCCCGACGAAGGTCGTCACGGCCGCGCACTGCATGACCGGCGAGACCACCCGCAGCGTGCGCGTGGTCGGCGGACGCACCTACCTGAACGGAACCGACGGCACCGTCGCGCGGGTCAGCCGGATCTGGATCCACCCGGACTACCGCAGCGTCACCCGGGGCGACGACGTGGCCGTCCTGACGCTGTCCACGCCGATGCCGTACGCCACGGCCCCGTACGTCTCCCCCACCGACACCTTGGTGTACGCGGCCGGAACGACCGCCCGCGTCCTCGGCTGGGGCACCACCCGCTCCGGCGGCACCTCCTCCAACCAGCTGCGGACGGCCACCGTGCCCACCGTGTCCGACAGCAACTGCCGGACCTCCTACGGCTCGCGCTACGTGGCGAGCGACATGGTGTGTGCCGGCTACCCCTCCGGCGGCGTGGACACCTGCCAGGGCGACAGCGGCGGCCCCCTGCTGATCGGCGGGCGGTTGGCCGGCATCACCTCCTGGGGCGACGGCTGCGCCGCGGCCGGCTCACCCGGCGTCTACGCCCGGCTGACCACGTTCTCCTCCATGGTCACCGCGCAGATCAACTCCTAGCCGCTCCGGCGCCCGGCGCACCGCCGGGCCGACAGACCAGGGGGCGTTGCGGGCTTCCACGAGCAGCCCGCAACGCCCCCTCTCCATGCGTGCGGAGGGGACGACCGCGGCGTGCCGAGCGGACGACCACGCAAGGCGGACGATTGGTTCATCTCGGGCGGGGCACTCGGGGTGCGATGTTCACACAGGACGATGTGCGCCCGCAGAGGGTCCTGCTGACCGGGTGGTTCAGCTTCCGCGACGGGGAGGCCACCGCCGGGGACGTGCTGGCCCTGCACCGGGTCGAAGAGGTGCTGCGCGGCGCGGAGATCGCTTACGACGTGGTGTGGAGTCCCGGCTTCCGGCCGGACGCCCGGCACTTCGACGACGTGCGGCCGGGCGACTACTCGCACCTGGTCTTCGTGTGCGGCCCGCTGCACGGGCCGCAGGTCGAGGAACTGCACCGGCGGTTCGCCGACTGCGTGCGGATCGCCGTAGGAACCAGCGTGATCGACCCCGGCAGCCCGGCCGTGTCCGGGTTCCACCGGGTCCTGGCCCGGGACGCCCCGGACACCGCGCCGGTGGAGGACCTCGCGGCGCACGCCCCGGTCCAGCCCGCCCGGCCCGTCGTCGGGGTGATCCTCACCCACGGGCAGCACGAGTACGGGCGGCAGCGCCGGCACGGGCAGGTCGCCGAGACGGTGACCCGCTGGCTGGCCGGCAAGGACTGCGCCCGGCTGGAACTGGACACCCGGCTCGACACGTCCGACTGGCATCTGAACGCCACCCCGGCCCAGACGCAGTCCGTCCTGGCCCGGCTCGACCTGGTGGTGACCGACCGGCTGCACGGGCTGGTGCTCGGCCTGCGGGTGGGAACGCCCGTGCTCGCCGTGGACCCGGTGGCGGGCGGCGCCAAGGTCACCGCCCAGGCCCGCGCCGTCGGCTGGCCCGCGCTGCTGCCGGCCGAGCGGCTGGACGAGCGCGGACTGGACCGCTGGTGGTACTGGTGCCTGACCTCGGGCCGGGTGGCCGCCCGCCAGGCCCGTGACGCCTTCCGTGAGGACACCGCCCCGGACAGCGCGGACCACCTGATCGAGGCACTGACCACGAGCACGGTGCGGTAGGGCGGCGGGCCGGTGAGGGCCGGGGGGCCGTGCGGCCACCGGGGCTGAGGCGCGTGTTGCGGGGGCCGAGCGACTCCCCCCGGGGCCCCCGCTGAGCGGGTGACCGGGAGGCACCCGCGGGGGTGCGCCGGACCCGGCGGGCGGGGAGCCTTCCGCGCCGGTTGGGCCCGGGCCGGGCGGGCACCCGGACCGGACGTTCCCGCCGTTCCGTCCCGGGAGGTGCTGTGTCCCTCGGTCGACTCCCCGACCACGAGCAGCGGCTGCTCGACGAGATCGAACGGGCCCTGTGCCGCGACCGCCGCCTCGCGCGGCGGCTGCGCACCCTGCGGTGGAGCCGGTGGCCCGACGTGCCGGGCCTGCTGAGGCGGGTCGGTTCCTACCGCCCGCACACCCTCACCGTGGCCCTGCTGTGCGCCCTGTCCGTCGCGCTGTCGGTGACCGGGATGGTCACCTCGGAGCCGGGCGTGATCTGGGCGTTCGCCCTGGTGTGGCCGCCGACCCTGTTCGCGGTGTTCCGGCTGCTGTGCCGCTGGTCCGGCGGCTGAAGGGGGTTCCGGCGCACGCGTGCGCCGGCCCGGGTGGTGCCCCCGGCGGTGCGGGCCGGTCAGCCCGTGTACCGCCGGGCCGTGGAACCGCGCTGGGAGGGCTCCAGCAGGCGCAGCCGGGACTCCACCTCGTGCGGCAGGACGCGGCGCTCGCGGAGCACCCAGGGCAGGGCGGCCGTCGCCTCCGCGAAGGCGCGCAGCGAGGTGGTGTCGCGCGGGACCGTGCGGGCCAGGTCCACCGTGCGGCGCAGGGCCGCCCGGGGCGGGCGGCGCAGCCAGGTGAACCACAGGGTGTTGCGGATGCCGTGGCGGCGGCGCAGCGTGGAGTCGCGGGCGGCCGACGCCTGGTGATGGATCGTCAGGTGGTCGGCGTAGGTGAGCCACCAGCCGGCGGCCGCGAGGTCGGCGGCCAGCAGTTCCTCCTCGCCGCCGAGCCACAGCCGGGGGTGGAAGCCGCCGGCGGCGCGGAAGGCGTCGGCGCGCAGCACGGTGGCCGCGGCCAGGAAGGAGCCGAGGGCGGGGCCGGGCAGCCAGGGCGGTCCGGGGACCGGTGAGTCGCGCAGTTCGCGGACGATGGGGTCCTCGGTGCCGTCGGGTTCGACGACGATCCGGGCGGTGACCGACGCGAGGCCGGGGTGCCGGTCGAGGAGGTCGGCGGCGCCGGCCAGGGAGCCGGGCGCCCACCAGGAGTCGTCGTCGCAGAAGGCGACGTAGGGGGTGCGCACCTCACGGACGGCGAGGTTGCGGCCCACGGCGCCGAGGTTGCGGCCCGGGCGCAGCAGCCGCACCTCCGGGTGGCGCAGGGCGACGGCCTCGGCGGTGCCGTCGGTGGAGGCGTTGTCGGTGACGATCACCCGGGGCCGTTCGGGCAGCGCCGCGAGGTGGCCGAGGGTGCGCAGGAGTTCGCGGCGCCGGTTGTGGGTGATGACGACGACGGTCGTCCTGGGGTCGGTCATGCCGGGTACGCCCCTTCCACGGTGGTCGTCCCGGGGCCGGTCCCGCCGGGGCCGGTCGTGCCGGGGCCGGTCATGCGGGCGCCCCGTCCAGCAGGCGGGCCGCGCGTTCGACGTGCGGGGGCAGCGGGCGGCGGGCGCGCAGCGCGGCGGGCAGGCGGCCGAGGGTCTCGCGCAGGGCGCGGCGGGCGTGGCCGTCGCTGCGGGCGTCGGCCGCGAGGGCTCCGGTGCGGGCCAGCGCGTACGGGACGGGGCGGCGCAGCCAGGCGGTGAGGAGTTCGTTGCGGCGCTGGACGGCCGGGCGGCCGTCCCGGGGGCCCGGGTCCGGATGGTGGTGGGCGACCACGTCGGCGCAGTGGGTGACGCCCCAACCGCGGGCGGCCAGGTCGTAGGCGAGCAGGGTCTCCTCGCCGCCGAAGAACAGCAGCCGGTGGAAGCCGCCCGCGTCGAGGTAGGCGCTGCGGCGGACCACGGCGCCGCAGGCGAGGAAGCCCAGGACCTGGGTGCCGGGCAGGTCGGTCGCGGCGCCCAGCGGCGAGCGGGCGAGGACGTCGTTGAGCGGGTCCGGCTCCGCGTCCGGGCCGACGAGGGTGCGGGCGGCGATCAGGCCGAGGCGGGGGTGGGCGTCGAACAGGCCCGCCGCGCGGGCGAGGGAGCCGGGCGCCCACCAGGAGTCGTCGTCGCTGAACGCCACGTAGGGCGTGTCGAGGGCGCGGGCGCCGTGGTTGCGGGCCAGGGCGCCGCGGTTGACCGGCAGGGCCAGCACGCGGACCTGGGGGAAGTCGCGGGCGAGCAGGGCGCGGGTGTGGTCGGTGGAGGCGTTGTCGGCGACCAGGATCTCGGGCCGCTCGGGCAGGGCGAGGAGGTGGCGCAGGGTGACGGCGAGCCGCTCGGCGCGGTCGCGGGTGGCGATGACGACGCCGATCCGGCGGGGCGGGGACGGGGCGGTCACGGTGCGGGCTCCTCTCCGTGGGGCCGGGGTCGGGGTCCGGGCAGCCGGTCCAGGGCGTCGAGGACGTCGGCGGGGGTGATGCGCAGCAGGGCGGGGTCGGTCCGCCGGGCGTGCGGGTCGCCCTCGGGGCCGTACCACAGGGCGAGGTGGCGCGGGTGCGGCGGCGGGCCCCAGCGGCTGGGCGGGACCGGCCCGAAGAGGGTGACGGTGGGGGTGGCGTGGGCGACGGCGAGGTGGGCGATGCCGGTGTCGCCGCTGACCACCGCGCGGGCGTCCGCGACCAGGGCGGACAGCCGGTCGAAGGGGACGCCGCCGGCGAGGACGTCGGTGTCGGGCAGTCCGGCCTGCTTGGCGAGGCGGGCCACCAGGTCGCCCTCGTCGGCGCCTCCGGTGACCACGACGCGCAGGCCGCGCGTCCGCAGGGCGTCGGCGACGGCCGCGTACCGCTCGACGGGCCAGCAGCGGGCGGGGGCGCCCGCGCCGGGGTGCAGGACCACCGCGCCGGGGGCGGGGGACGGGGCGGCCGGGCGGGGCAGCAGCAGGTCGGCGGGGTCGGCGTCGATGCCGTACCAGCGCAGCAGGCGGCACCAGCGGTCCCGTTCGTGTTCCTCGGCGTACCAGGGCGGGCCCTCGATCTCCGGGGTGCCGGGGTGCGCGAAGGCCAGCAGCCGCCCAGGGCGCAGGCGGGCCAGCAGGAGGTGGCTGGGCGGCCCGTTGCCGTGCAGGTCGACGGCGAGGTCGGGGGGCGCGCCGGTCCAGTCGAGTGCGGCGGGCACGGCCCGGCCGGGCGCGGAGGCGGGCAGCAGCCGGTCCACGGCGCCGGCGGCCCCGGCGACGGGGGCGAGGGCGGACGGGGCGGCGAGGACCAGTTCGTGGCCGGGGAAGGCGCGGCGCAGGGCCCGCAGGGCGGGGACGCCGGCGAGCAGGTCGCCGAGGCCGAGCGCCCGCAGGACCAGCAGCCGGGGCCGCGTTCCCCCGGCGGCTGCCGCACCGCCGTCCCGGGTCCCCGGTGCGGGGCCGGCGGCCCCGGGGCGGGGGCGCGCCGCGTCGCGCCCGGTGTCCCCCGTCCCCCGGTGCGGCGGGGTGGCGTCGGGTGCGCCGCCGGCCGCCCGGGCCGCCGGAGCGCCCGGCGGGACGGCGTGCGGGCGGCCGGGCGCGGGCCGGGGGGTCACGGCCGGCGCTCCGTGGCGCGTTCCAGCATGCCGGTGGAGGAACGGCCCGCGAGGTAGGGCAGCAGGACCGCCTGGCCGCCCCAGGCGTCGAGGAGGGCCGCCTCGGGCAGGTCGGCGGCGGCGTAGTCGCCGCCCTTGACCCAGACGTCGGGGCGCAGGTCCGTGAGCAGGCGCTCGGGGGTGTCCTCGTCGAACACGGCGACCGCGTCGACGCAGGCCAGGGCGCGCAGCACCCGGACCCGGTCGTCGATGGGGTTGACCGGGCGGCCGGGGCCCTTGCGGCGCCGTACGGAGGCGTCGGAGTTGACGCACACCACCAGGCAGTCGCCGAGGTCCCGGGCGGCCTGAAGGAGGCCGACGTGGCCGGCGTGCAGCAGGTCGAAGCAGCCGCCGGCGGCGACGACGGTGCCGTGGGCGGCGCGGACGCCGGCGGCGAGCGCGAACGGGTCGTCGCCGTCCGGCCGGTGGCCGCGGGTGGCGTCGGCGCGGGGCACGGCGCCCGCGCCGCCCGCGCCGACGAAGGCGGTCGCGTCGGCGACGGCGCGTTCCACCGCCTCGCCGACCAGGGCGCCGTCGGCGAGGAGGCCGGCGGCGGTGGCGGCGAAGCGGTCGCCGGCGCCGCAGGGGTCGCCGCGGTGCGCCGCGGCGGCGGGCACCAGCAGGGGGTGGTCGCCGTAGGAGAGCAGCGCGCCGCGGGCGCCGAGGGTGACGGCGACGGCGGCGGCCTTCCACCGCCGGACGAGGGTGGCGGCCCCGTGGGCGACCGCGTACAGGTCCCGCCGGGCCGGCGCCGCGTCGGGGGCGTGGGCCTGCGCCTCCTTCTCGGCGGGCGTGACCAGCCGGGTGCCGGGCACCGGCGGCCCGCCGCGCGGGTGCGGGTCCCAGACCAGGGGCGGGCGGGCGGTCAGGACGTCGCGGAGGGTGTCGGCGGTGCCGCGGCCGTAGTCGGAGACGAGGACGGCGGACGCGCCGAGGACGGCCTCGCGGGCCTCGTCGGTGGCGGCGCGGGCGCGGCCGTCCCCGCGGTCCAGGCGGGCCACGGGCCGGTCCCCGGCGAGGATGCGGGTCTTCTCCGGCAGGGCCCCGGTCAGCGGCAGCGGGATCACCTCGACCCAGGGCCGCAGGAGTCGTTTCAGTTCGCGGCTGGCCGGGTCGCCTCCCAGCGCGGTGACCAGGGTGACCTCGCGGCCGTCGCGGGCGGCGAGGTAGGCGGTGAGGGCGGCGCCGCCGGGCCGGGTGGTCTCGGCGCAGTCGTCGACGACGGGGACGGGGGCGTCGGGGGCGAGCCGTTCGGAGCTGCCGGTGAGGTCGCGGTCGAGCAGGGCGTCGCCGACGACGAGCAGCGGCGCCTTGACGCCGGTGCCGCTCATGACACCCTCCGTCCCTCGGTGCCCTCCCGCCACCTCCCGCTCTCCAGCGCCGCGTCGAAGGCCCCGCACATCATGTGCACGGCCACCAGGTGGAGTTCCTGGACGGTGGCGGCCCGGGGCGCCTCGACGCACAGCGACTCGTCGCTGCACGCCATGAGCGGGTTGGGGGCGGGCCCGGTGAGGGCCCACACGCGCAGTCCGGCCGCCCGGGCGGCGTCGGCGGCGGACAGCAGGTTGGCGCTGGCGCCGCTGGTGGACAGCAGCATCAGCACGTCGCCGGGCCGGCCGTGCGCGCGGACCTGGCGGGCGAACACCGCGTCGACGCCGTAGTCGTTGGCGATGGCGGTGGTGCTGGAGGTGTCGGCGTGCAGGGCGATGGCGGAGAACGCGGGCCGGTCGTCGCGGTAGCGGCCGACGAGTTCGGCGGTCAGGTGCTGGGCCTGGGCCGCGCTGCCGCCGTTGCCCGCGGCCAGCAGCCGGCCGCCGGCGGTGAGGACCTCGGCGAGGCGTTCGCCCCACCGCGCGACGACGGGCGCGTGCGCCCGGAACGCGGCCAGTGCCTCGGCCAGTTCGTCGCAGTGCCCGGTGACGGGAGGGTGCACGGTCATCAGGCCACCTCCTTCGGGATCGCGTGTGCGGCAAGGACCTGGCGGTGGACGTTCTCGACGCCGTCGGCGACCCGCTGCCAGGTGTAGCGGTCGAGGACGCGGGCGCGGCCGGCGGCCCCGTACGCGCGGCGGGTGTCGTCGTCGGCGAGGAGGTCGCGCACGGCGGTGGCGACCGCCTCCGGGTCGCCGGGGGTGACGAGCCGGCCGGTGGTGCCGTCGGCGACGCTGTCGCGGTGGCCGCCGACGTCGGTGGCGACGACCGGGACGCCGCACGCCATCGCCTCCAGGGGGACGATGCCGAACGGTTCGTAGGCGGGGGTGCACAGCACCAGGTCGGCGCTGCCGATCAGGGCGGGCATGGCGGCGGGGTCGACGGCGCCGAGCATCCGGACCCGGTCGGCGACGCCGACGCGGTGGGCCAGGTGCCACAGCCGGCGGGCCTCCGGGTCGCGGTCGAGCCGCCCGGCGGCGGGGCCGCCCGCGAGGACGAGTTCGGCGTCCGGGATGCGTGCCAGGGCGCGCACGGCGAGGTCGTAGCCCTTGCGGCGGACCAGCCGGCCGCAGGTCAGCAGCCGGTGGCGGGCCCGCCGCCGCGGGACGCCGGGGCCGGTGACGCCGGGGCGGAAGTGGTCGGCGTCGACGCCGCACGGCACCACCGCGACGCGCCGGGCGGCCACCCCCATGGCCGCGAGTTCCGCGACCTCGTCGGAGCAGGTGGCGAGGATGCGTTCGCAGGTGCCGGCGAGCTGCCGTTCGATGCCGATGCGGGCGGGCGGGCTGGTGTCCCGCCACCCCTGGTGGCGCCGCTTGACGGTGCCCAGGGCGTGGAACGTCTGCACCACCGGGATGCCGTGCGGGCGGGCGGCGACCTGGGAGGCCATGCCGGACATCCAGAAGTGGGCGTGCACCACGTCGGGCCGGTCGCGGCCCCAGGCCCGTGTCAGGTGGGCGCCGAACGCGGCCATGTGCGGCAGGAGTTCGTCCTTGGGGACGGCCTCCGGCGGGCCCGCGGGCACGTGCTCGACGACGGCCCCGCCGGGCAGCGGCACCCGGTCGGGCAGGGTCACCGTGTCGCGGCGGGTGTAGACCGTGACGTGGTGGCCGCGGCGGGCCAGTTCCTCGCTGAGCCGCGCCACGTACACGTTCTGGCCGCCGGCGTCGACACCGCCGAGCGCGGCCAGCGGGCCGGCGTGTTCGGACACCATGGCGATCCTCATCGGGTCACCTCCTTCAGCAGCCGCTCCCAGTCGTCCAGGAAGCGGGGGAGCCCGTAGCGGGCGAGGGCCGCCGCTCGGGCCGCCTCGCCGACGCCGCGCGCGTACAGCGGGTCGGCGAGGAAGTCGCGGACGGCGTCGGTCAGGACGTCGATCCGGTTGGAGACCACCCCGGCGCCGGGCGGGACCGCCTCGGTGACCTCGGTGGTGGCGAGGGCGACCACCGGCATGGCGAGGTGCATCGCCTCCAGCAGGGACAGGCCGAGGGAGGTCCAGCGGACGGGGTGGACGTAGACGCGGCGGCGGGCCAGCTCCGCGTGCAGGTCGCGCTGGGCGAGTTCGTGGGAGCGGCACCGGTCGGGGGGCAGGCCGACGTGCGCGGCGACGCCCTCGGTGCCCATGCCGAACACGTCCAGGGGGGCGGCGTCGGCGAAGGCGGGCAGCAGGTCGGTGCCGGTGGTCCGGCCGCGCCGGACCGGCTCGTTGACGACGACGGCGGCCCGGGGCAGCTCGCCGGTCCACCGCGGGCCGGGGTCGACGATGCCGTGCTCGACGACGGTGGTGGGGGTGGGACCGGCGTCCCACATCAGGCGGTTGAAGTGGGTGACGTGGACGAGGGTGACGCCGGGCACGTCGGCGGCCGGGTGGCGGGTGTCGGGCACGTCGCCGTGCGGGGCGTTGTGCTCCAGCCAGACGAGCGGCGGGCGGCGGCCCAGCCAGGCGTCCACCAGGGCGAGTTCGTGGGGGCGCTGGAGCACGACGACGTCGATGTGCTCGTCCCGCAGCCGTTCCGGCGGGACCTCGACGACGGAGTCGGGCCAGTCGAAGGTGCGGGCGCGGCCGAGTCCGTCGGGTCCGCGGTCCGGGGTGACGGGGACGACGTAGGTGTGCGGGCCCTGCACGAAGGCCGTGGTCCACGACCCGTGCACGTGCCAGAGCAGGATCCTCATGCCACCTCCACCAGCTTGCCGACGGCGGCTACGACGTCGAGCGCGGTCACGCCGTCCAGACACGGGTGACCGGGTACGGGACAGGTGCGGGCCCGGGTGCCGGCGCACGGCGCGTTCTGGTCGCCGAGCAGCACGCAGGGCACGCCGTACGGCCGCCAGCGTTCGGCCGGGACGACCGGCGCGAACAGGGACACCACGGGGGTGCCGACGGCGGCGGCGAGGTGGGCGGGGCCGGTGTTGCCGGTGACCGCGCAGGCGGCCCGGGCGAGCACCCCGGCGAGTGCGGCGGCGTCGGTGCGGCCGCCGAGGTCGAGGGCGTGGTCGCCGGCGACGCGGGCGGTCAGCTCCCGCTCGCCGGGGCCGCCGGTCACCACCACCCGGTACCCGGCGTCGGCGAGTTCGGCGACCGCCTCGGCGCACCGGCCGGGGCTCCAGGCGCGGGCGGGGACGCTGGCGCCGGGGTGGACGACGACGTAGCCGGCGGGGCCGGTCAGGTGCTCGGTGGCGGGCGGCGGGAGGACGCGCAGGCGGCCGTCGTCGGGGCACGGGAACCCGGCGGCGTCGGCGAGGTCCAGCGCGGCCTCGGCCTCGTGGGCGTGCGGGGCGCGGTGGTGGCGCACGTCGAGGAGGGAGCCGGGGTAGTCCTCGCTGTCGGCGGCGATGTGCCGCAGGCCCGCCAGGCGCAGCAGCAGGGCGGTGGGCAGCGGGGACTGGTGGAAGGAGGTGAGGACGAGCGCGGTGTCGGCGCCGGTGGCGGCGATCCGGCCGACCAGGGCGTCGATGGCGTCGCGGCGGACGGGCGGCGGGCGGAACCCGGCCCAGGGCGCGTCCCAGACGAGGATGTCGTCGACGCCGGGCAGCAGCCGGGCGGCGGGCTCGCCGAGCGGTCCGCACAGCAGGGTGACGTGGTCGGCGCGGGCGGCGACGGCGCGCACGGCGGGCCCGGCGAGCAGGACGTCGCCGAAGCTGTCGAGCCGGGTGACGAGGGCCTTCACGGGTGCCTCCCGAGCGCCGGGGACCCGGCGGCCGGGGTGGCGGTCCGGCCCGGCTCCGGCAGGCCGTCCAGCACCGCGCGGACGGCCGTCGTCAGGTCCGGGGCGACGTGGGGCGCGGCGGCCGTCTCCGCCGGGCGGGTCGCGGGGGTGGGGACGAGGACGGCGCGGGCGCCCGCCCGGTGGGCGGCCTCGACGTCGGCGCCGATGTCGCCGATGACGACGCAGTGGGCGGGGTCGGCGCCCAGCCGTCCGGCGGCCCACAGGATCATGCCGGGGCGGGGTTTGCGGCAGGCGCAGCCGTCGTCGGGGCCGTGCGGGCACAGCGCCCACACGTCGAACGGGCCGAGGAGGTCGTCGACGCGGCGGTTGACGGCGCGGGCGTCGGCGACGGTGAGCAGGCCCCGGGCGATGCCGGACTGGTTGGTGACGACGCCGGTGCGCACGCCCCGTGCGCGCAGCGCGGCGACCGCCTCCCGGGCGCCCTCGACGGGGCGCACGCGCGCGGGGTCCCCGTTGTAGGGGACGTCGTGGACGAGGGTGCCGTCGCGGTCGAACAGGACGGCGCGGACCGGGCTCACCGGGCCACCTCCTGCCAGGCGGGGGCGCGGCGGTGGCGCCAGGCGCCGGCGAGGCGGTGCCAGGTGGCGGCGGGCGGGATGAGCGCGCTGGTGACGAGCATGGTGGTCACCTCGTCGCGGGTGCGCGGCCCGGGGAGGATGCGGGCGCGGGCGAACTCGGCGGTGCCGGCCGCCCAGCCGAGGGCGCAGGCGGCGGCCGCCCGCCGGTGCCCGGTGGCGGCCAGGGCGCAGGCGGCGGCCCCGGCGGCGGTGATCGCGGCGTGGCGGCGGATCCGGCCGCGGGGGGCGGCGGCCTTGTCCCACCAGTCGGGGCCGTGCAGGCGCCGCATGAGCGCGTCGTCGGCGTTGCCGCGCTGCTGCCGGAGGGAGGCCCAGCGGGAGGCGGGGCGCACGGGGTGCCGGGTGGTGCGGCTGCCGCGCCGGATGCGCAGGCCCCGGTCGAGGATCCGCAGGGCGAGGTCGGCGTCCTCGCGGAAGGCCCGCGGGAAGCGTTCGTCGAAGCCGCCGACCTGCTTCAGCGCCTCGGTGCGGTAGGCCATGTCGGCGGTGATCCAGCGGGCGCGGGCCAGTCCGGCGGTGCCGCGTTCCCAGTCGGTGGGGCGGCGTTCGCCGGGCAGCGGCACGGTGATGACGCCCTGCACGCCGGCGACGTCGGGGGGCGCGTCGGCGAGGTCCTCGGTGAGCTGTGCGCACCAGTTCGGGCCGACCTGGACGTCGTCGTCGAGGAAGGCCACCCAGGGCGCGGAGACGGCGCGCATCCCGGTGTTGCGGGCGGCGGCCGGTCCGCGTCCGCCGCCGGTGAGGACGGTGGTGCGGTCCCGCAGGTCGCCGAGGACGCCCAGCGGGTGGTCGAGCGCGGCCGGGTCGGGGTCGGGCCGGTCGTCGACGAGGACGATCTCGTCGGGGCGCGGCCCGGTGGCGGCGGCCAGCGCGGCGAGGCAGTCGGCGAGCGTGTCCCGCACCAGGGTGGGGATCACGACGGCGTAGGCGGTCATGCGTAGGCCCTCCCCCGGCGCACCGCGTAGGGGCCGATGGCGAGCAGGTCGACGGGGGCGGAGCCGAAGCACTCCAGGGCGTCGCGCGGGTCGTCGACCATGGGCCGGCCGGCGGTGTTGAGGCTGGTGTTGACGACGACGGGGAGCCCGGTGCGGCGTTCGAAGCCGTGCAGCATCCGCGCGACCAGCGGTTCCTGCCGCTCGTCGACGGTCTGGATGCGGGCGGTGCCGTCGACGTGCACGACGGCGGGGACGCGCTCGCGCCACTCAGCCGCCACGTCGTGCACGAAGAGCATGTACGGGCTGGGCAGCGGGCCGCCGGAGAACAGGTCGGCGGCGCGGTCGGCGAGCACCATGGGGGCGACCGGCCGGAACTCCTCGCGGCCCTTGACCTGGTTGAGCCGTTCGAGGTTCTCGGCGCGGCCGGGGTGGGCGAGCAGGGAGCGGTGCCCGAGGGCACGCGGACCGTACTCGCTGCGGCCCTGGAACCAGGCGACGACGCCGTCCCGGGCGAGTTCCTCGGCGACCGCCTCGGCGATGTCGTCGGGCCGCTCGTAGGGGACGGCGGCCCGGTCGAGCCAGTCGCGCAGTTCCTCGTCGCTCCAGCCGCGGCCGAGGTCGGCGCCGGGCATCGGCAGGGTGGTGACGCCCTCCTGGGCGGAGACGTGCAGGGCGCCGCCCAGGGCGGTGCCGGCGTCACCGGCGGCGGGCTGCACCCACACGTGGCGGTAGGGGCCGCGGGCGGCGAGGCGCGCGTTGGCGACGCAGTTCAGGGCGACGCCGCCGGCCAGGGTGAGGGCGTCGCCGCCGGCCTCGCGGTGCAGCCAGTGCGCGAGGTCCAGCAGGACCTCCTCCAGGACGGCCTGGGCACTGGCGGCCAGGTCGGCGTGGTCCTGGTTCCAGGGCTCGTGCGGGGCGCGGCGCGGGGTGAGCGCGGCCCAGTCGACGCCGTGGGCGCGGAAGCCGCCGTCGCCGGTGGCGTGGACGTGTTCGCGCAGCCGGGCCAGGTGGCGCGGGGTCCCGTAGGAGGCGAGGGCCATCACCTTGTACTCGTCGCTGCTGCGCAGGAAGCCGAGGTGTTCGGTGAGTTCCTCGTAGACCAGGCCGAGGGAGTGGGGCAGGGCCTGGGTGGCGAGGGTGTCCAGCTTGCCGTCGCGGTAGCGGCCGGCCAGGTGGGAGGCGGCCTCGCCGCGGCCGTCGAGGACGAGGACGGCGCTGTCCGGGTGGGGGGAGGCCGGTCCGGCGGAGGCGGCGTGGGCGACGTGGTGGGGCACGAAGACCACCCGGGCCGGGTCCAGGCCGGGCAGGGCCTCGGCGAGGAACTCGGGGGCGCGGCGCGCGTAGTCGAGGCGGAGGTGGTCGAAGGGGTCGTCCAGGCCCAGGTCGGCGGCGGGCCGGGCGAGGGCCGGGTCGAAGGAGTAGGTGACGGCGTCCAGGTCGGCGGGGGTGAGCCCGTGGTGTTCGAGGCACCAGCGGGCGGCCTGCTCGGGCAGCTCCCAGGCGGAGAAGGGAACCGGGCGCTTGCCGTGCTTGCGGCGGCTGAAACGCTCCTCCTCGGCGGCCGCCACGGCCTGTCCGTCGACGACGAGGGCGGCGGCGGGGTCGTGGAACAGGGCGTTGATACCAAGGATGCGCATGGTGCTGTGCTCCGTCCTGGCGGCCGGTGGGGCTCCTGGGGAACGCGAGTGCCGTTTTGCGGTTGTCTCAAACACTTGGAGACAACTTAGGCGGATATGCACCGGTTCGGCCTACTGGAGAGGACGGGCCGGGGGCATCCTCGGTGCCGCGACCGCGCCGCGTGATCACTCTCACAGGCCGCCGGGCGTCCGACGGAGAGCACGTCGGAGCGACTATGCACTGCGCGTATACACGCTGCGTATAGTCCGGGCATGCCTTCTCCGACCAAGAAGACGACGAGATCCACGACCGCGTTCCGGGCCGCCTCGCTGGGGGTCGCGGCGGCCCTGCTCCTGACCCTGGGCGGCTGCGGACGCACGGACACCACGACCCCGAGCAGCGCGCGGGCCACCGACGTCCGGGCGCGGTTCGGCACCGTCGACTGCCGCCAGGCCAGGTGCGTCGCGCTCACCTTCGACGCCGGCCCCAGCGAGCACTCCGCACGGCTGCTGGACATCCTCGCCGAGGAACAGGTCCCGGCCACCTTCTTCCTGATGGGCCGGCGGCACATCGACCGCTACCCCGAGCTCGTCCGGCGCATGGCCGACGAGGGGCACGAGCTCGCCAACCACACCTGGACGCACCGCAACCTCACGGACCTGGAGCCGGCGGAGATACGCCAGGAGCTGACGCGCACCGACGACGCGATCGAGGAGCTCACCGGCCGCCGCCCCACCCTCATGCGTCCGCCGCAGGGCCGCACCGACGCGAGGGTGCACGCCCTATGCCGGGAACTGGGACTCGCCGAGATCCTCTGGAGCGTCACCGCGAAGGACTACGCGACCACGGACTCCGACGTCATCACCCGCCGCGTGCTGTCCCAGGTCTCCCGCGACGGCATCGTCCTGCTGCACGACCTCTACGACGGCACGGTGCCCGCCGTCCCCGGCATCATCCGCGTGCTGAAGGAGCGGGGCTACGTGTTCGTGACCGTCCCCCAGCTGCTGGCCCCGGGCCGGGCGGAACCGGGGAAGGTGTACCGGTGACGAGAGCGGGGGCGGACGCTGAGCCGACCGGGTGACACGCCCGCGGGGCCGCCGGCCGGCGGGCGGGGTTTCCTAGGATCGTCCGGTGGCCCTCTTCCTTGTCCGGCGCACGCCGCCGCTCTCCCCCGACGAGGCCTGGCGCCGGCTCACGGCCTGGCACCGGCACGGCGACTCCGTCCCGTTCACCCGGGTCACGGTGACCACTCCCCCGCCGACCGGCGAGGGCACGGTCGTCGTGGCCCGCTCCGGGATCGGCCCCCTGGCCTTCGACGACCCGATGAAGGTCACGGTGTGGCAGCCGCCCGGGGACGGCACGCCGGGCCGGTGCCGCCTGGAGAAACGGGGCCGGGTCGTCACCGGCTGGGCGGAGATCGAGGTGCGGCCGGGCCCGGGCGGGCGCGCCCGGGTGGAATGGCGCGAGGACCTGCGGGTCGCCCTGGTCCCGGCCGCGCTCGACGGCGTGGTGGCCCGCACCGGGCGCCTGGTCTTCGGCCGGGCGGTCAACCGGCTGCTGCGGCAGGCGTGAAACGGCCTACCTGGCCGCCCCGGGTCCTGCGGAGCACTGAGGGCGCCTGAGGCGATGGGAGGGCACGGGCCCGCGTGTCACGGGGCCGCGCGGCGGGGCGTTCTCCGCGTCCGCCGAGCGGCTCCCGGCCGAGCCGCCGCACCGTCACGCCACCGACCCGATCCGCCCCGCCGCACCCTCACGCCACCCGCCCGATCCGCCCCGCCGACCCCGGGCCCGAGCCGCCGTCGTGGTGGATCGGGGTGTGCGCGCCGGTGAGGGGGGTGCCGCTGCCGCCGCGCCGGTCGGCGACGATCTCCGCCGCGATGGACAGCGCCGTCTCCTCCGGGGTGCGCGCGCCCAGGTCGAGCCCGATGGGCGACCGCAGCCGGGCCAGCTCCAGCTCGCTCACGCCGACCTCGCGCAGGCGGGCGGCGCGGTCCAGGTGGGTGCGGCGGGAGCCCATCGCGCCGACGTAGGCCACCGGCAGCCGCAGCGCCAGCCGCAGCAGCGGCACGTCGAACTTCGCGTCGTGGGTCAGGACGCACAGGACGGTGCGGCCGTCGACCTCCGTCCGCTCCAGGTACCGGTGCGGCCACTCCACGACGACCTCGTCGGCCTCGGGGAAGCGCGCCCGGGTGGCGAACACCGGGCGGGCGTCGCACACCGTGACGTGGTGGCCGAGGAACTTGCCCACCCGGACCAGCGCGGCGGCGAAGTCGATCGCCCCGAAGACGATCATGCGGGGCGGCGGGACCGATGACTCCACCAGCAGGGTCAGCGGGGCCCCGCAGCGGGAGCCCTCGGCGCCGATCTCGACCGTGCCGGTGCGGCCCGCGTCCAGCAGGGCGGCGGCCTCCGCGGCGACCGTGCGGTCCAGCTCCGGGTGACCGCCGAAGCCGCCCTGCGTCGTCCCGTCGGGCCGGACCACCAGCGCGCGGCCCCGCAGGTCCGCCGGGCCGCTCACCACCCGGGCGAGGGCCGCCGCCCCGCCCCGGGCGGCGGTGTCGAGCGCGGCGGTCAGGACCGGGCGGACGGGATCGCCCGCCCGGACCGGGGTGACCAGGATGTCGATGACGCCGCCGCAGGTCAGGCCGACCGCGAAGGCGTCGTCGTCGCTGTAGCCGAAGCGCTCCAGGACGGGCTCGCCGTCCCGGAGCGCCTGCGCGCACAGCTCGTACACGGCCCCCTCCACGCAGCCGCCGGAGACCGAGCCGACCGCGGTGCCGTCGGCGTCGACCGCGAGCGCGGCGCCGGGCTGCCGGGGCGCGCTGCCGCCGACCGCCACGACCGTGGCGACGGCGAAGTCGCGGCCCTCGGCGGCCCACCGGTGCAGTTCCTCGGCGATGTCCAGCATCGTGCTCTCTCCTCGGCGTGGTGCGGGTTCCCGGGCGGGGTCAGTGCACGCCCAGCCAGCTCTCGATGGGGGCGAGGGCGAAGTAGACGAGGAAGATCAGCGCCAGGCCCCACATGAAGGCACCGATCTCCCGGGCCCTGCCCTGGCCGGTCCGGATGGCGACGTAGGAGATGACTCCGGCGGCGACACCCGCGGTGATGGAGTACGTGAACGGCATGACGACCACGGTCAGGAACACCGGGATGGCGGTGGCGCGGTCGGCCCAGTCGACGTGGCGGGCGTTCATCATCATCATGGCGCCG
The DNA here is from genome assembly GCF_056323165.1 of Streptomyces sp. 3-6. Taxonomy (NCBI): domain Bacteria; kingdom Bacillati; phylum Actinomycetota; class Actinomycetes; order Kitasatosporales; family Streptomycetaceae; genus Streptomyces; species Streptomyces sp. 3-6. The sequence continues at coordinate 261,134 of NZ_JBWHZP010000002.1, read as the reverse complement.
ATCACCACCAGGGCGGCGGCGGCCACCTCCCCCGGCACGATGGCCGTCAGTGGGGTGAAGAACAGGCAGGCCGCGAAGAACAGGCCGGTGACGACGGACGACAGCCCGGTGCGCGCGCCCTCGCCGACCCCGGTCGCCGACTCCACGAACACCGTCTGCCCGGACGCACCCGAGACGCCGCCGATGGCACCGCCGGCGCCGTCGATGAACAGCGCCTTGGACAGGCCGGGCATCCGGCCCTTGTCGTCGGCCAGCTTCGCCTCGGTGCCGACGCCGATGATGGTGGCCATGGCGTCGAAGAAGCCCGCCAGCACCAGGGTGAAGACGATCATGCCGACGGTCATCGCGCCGACCTCGCTCCAGCCGCCGAACTCGACGGCCCCGAACAGCCCGAAGTCGGGCATCGACAGGGCGCTGCCGTTCAGTTCGGGTGCGCCGGCCGCCCACTGCCTGGGGTCGATGACGCCGAAGGCGTTGAGGGCGACGGCCAGCACGGTGCCGCCGATGATGCCGATGAGGATCGCGCCCGGCACGCCGCGCGCCTGGAGCATGAAGATGGCCAGCAGCGTCACGGCGAACAGCAGCACCGGCCAGCCGGACAGCTCGCCGGCCGGGCCGAGCGTGACCGGGGTGGCCTCGCCCTGGTGCACGAAGCCGGCCTTGTAGAAGCCGATCAGGGCGATGAACAGGCCGATGCCCATGGTGATCGCGTGTTTGAGGGCGAGCGGGATGGCGTTCATGACCATCTCCCGCAGGCCGGTGACGACCAGCAGCATGATGACCACGCCGTACATGACGCACATGCCCATCGCCTGCGGCCACGTCATGACGGGCACGACCTGGGAGGCGAGGACGCCGGAGACGGACAGGCCGGCGGCGAGGGCGAGCGGCACCTTGCCGAAGAAGCCCATCAGCAGGGTGGTGACGGCGGCGGCGAACGCGGTCGCGGTGATCAGGGCGGTGCGGCCGAGGGTGTCGCCGGCCGCGTCCTCACCGGACAGGATCAGCGGGTTGAGCAGCAGGATGTAGGCCATCGCCATGAAGGTGGTGATGCCGCCGCGCACTTCACGGGCGACCGTCGACCCTCGGTGCGATATGTGGAAGTAACGGTCGAGCCAGGACCGTCCGGCCGGGACGCGGGTTCCCGCGCCCGCGTCGTCGGCGGCGGTCCTGGGCTGCACTGACTGGGTCATGGTGCCATCTCCCAAGGTTCACAGGGGCACCCGTGCCCTGGAGCGGGATCACGGGATTTGGGATGTGCACGACCCGGGGGACGGCCCGAGACGAACATCGGTGGGCGGCGCCGGGAGGACCGTGGAGTGCTGCTCCCTGCCCGGCGCCGGGTGCCGCGGGGTGCGGCGGGCACGCGGATCCCTCGGGGATCCGCTACCCGGTTCCCGTCAGGTGTTCGGGGCGGACCGGTGTGCGGTCGAGCTGCCGGCCCGTCGCGTTCCGGACGGCCGCGAGGACCGCCGGGGTGGACGACAGGGTCGGGGCCTCGCCGATGCCGCGCAGCCCGTACGGCGCGTGGTCGTCGGCGAGTTCGAGCACGTCGACGGGGATGGTCGGCGTGTCGAGGATGGTGGGGATGAGGTAGTCCGTGAAGGAGGGGTTGCGGACCTTCGCGGTCTTCGGGTCGACGACGATCTCCTCCATGACGGCGACGCCCAGGCCCTGGGTGGTGCCGCCCTGGATCTGGCCGAGCACCGACAGCGGGTTGAGCGCCTTGCCGACGTCCTGGGCGCAGGCCAGTTCGATGACCTTGACCAGGCCGAGGTCGGTGTCGACCTCGACGACGGCCCGGTGCGCGGCGAAGGAGTACTGGACGTGGCCGTTGCCCTGCCCGGTGCGCAGGTCGAAGGGTTCGGTCGGCCGGTGCCGCCACTCCTCCTCGACCTCCACCGCGTCGTCGCCGAGGACGTCCACCAGGTCGGCGAGGACCTCGCCGCCGTCGGTGACGACCTTGCCGCCCTCCAGCAGGAGTTCGGCGGTCGCCCACGCCGGGTGGTGGGAGCCGAAGCGGCGCCGGCCGAGGTCCAGCACCTTCTCGCGGACCAGCTCGCAGGCGTTCTTCACGGCGCCGCCGGTGACGTAGGTCTGCCGGGAGGCGGACGTGGAACCGGCCGAGCCCACCTGGGTGTCGGCGGGCTGGATGGTCACCTGGCCGACGCCGAGTTCGGTGCGGGCGATCTGCGCGTGGACGGTGACACCGCCCTGGCCGACCTCGGCCATCGCGGTGTGCACGGTGGCGACCGGCTCGCCGCCGACCACCTCCATGCGGACCCGGGCGGTGGAGTAGTCGTCGAAGCCCTCGGAGAAGCCGACGTTCTTGATGCCGACGGCGTAGCCGACGCCGCGCACCACGCCCTCGCCGTGCGTGGTGTTGGACAGGCCGCCCGGCAGCTGGCGGACGTCGGCGCCCTCGCTGGACTCCCACTGGCGCTCCGGCGGCATCGGCATCGCCTTGACGCGGCGCAGCAGCTCGGCCACCGGGGCGGGCGAGTCGACGACCTGTCCGGTGGGCAGCAGGGTGCCCTGTTCCATGGCGTTGAGCTGCCGCAGCTCCACCGGGTCCATGCCCAGCCTCGCCGCCAGCTTGTCCATCTGCGCCTCGTAGGCGAAGCACGCCTGGACCGCGCCGAAGCCGCGCATCGCGCCGCACGGCGGGTTGTTGGTGTAGAGGGCGATCGCCTCGATGTCGACGTCGTCCACGACGTACGGGCCGACGCCGAGCGAGGAGGCGTTGCCGACCACCGCCGGGGAGGCGGAGGCGTACGCGCCGCCGTCCAGGACGATGCGGCACTTGACGTGGGTGAGCCGGCCGTCCGCGGTGGCGCCGTGCTCGTAGTACAGCTTGGCGGGGTGGCGGTGGACGTGGCCGAAGAAGGACTCGAAGCGGTTGTAGACGATCTTGACAGGCTTGCCGGTGCGCAGCGCGAGCAGGCAGGCGTGGATCTGCATCGACAGGTCCTCGCGCCCGCCGAACGCGCCGCCGACGCCGGCCAGCGTCATCCGCACCTTGTCCTCGGGCAGACCGAGCACCGGGGCGATCTGGCGCAGGTCGGAGTGGAGCCACTGGGTGGCGACGTAGAGGTGGACGCCGCCGTCCTCCTCGGGGACGGCGAGGCCGGACTCGGGGCCGAGGAAGGCCTGGTCCTGCATGCCGAAGGTGTACTCGCCCTCGACGATCACGTCGGCCCGATCCCGGGCGGCGGCGACGTCGCCGCGCACGATGGGCTGGCGGTGCACGACGTTGGGGTGCGGGACGTGGCCGGCGTGGTGGTCGTCGCGGTTCTCGTGGATCAGGACCGCGTCGGGGGCGAGCGCGGACGCCTCGTCGGTGACGACGGGCAGCTCCCGGTACTCGACCTTGATCTTGGCGGCGGCGCGGCGCGCGGTCTCCGGGTGGTCGGCGGCGACGATCGCGACCGGTTCGCCGTGGTGGCGGACCTTGCCGTGGGCGAGGACCGGGGTGTCCTGGATCTCCAGGCCGTAGTTCTTCACCTCGGTCGGCAGGTCGTCGTGGGTGAGCACGGCGTACACGCCGGGGAGCGCCAGGGCCTCGGCGGTGTCGATGGACACGATCTCGGCGTGCGCGACGGTGGAGCGCAGGATCTGCCCCCAGAGCATGTCCTCGTGCCACATGTCGGAGGAGTACGCGAACTCCCCGGTGACCTTGAGGGTGCCGTCCGGGCGGAGCGTGGACTCGCCGATGCCGCCGCGGGCGCCGGTGCCCTGGGTGAGCTGGGTGGGAACACCGTTGGTCGGCATGGTCAGACCCCCTCGGACTGGCGGGCGGCGGCCAGGCGGACCGCGTCCATGATCTTCTCGTAGCCGGTGCAGCGGCACAGGTTGCCGGACAGGGCCTCGCGGATGTCCGCGTCGGTCGGGGCCGGGTTGCGTTCCAGCATCTCGTCGGCGGCGACCAGCAGGCCCGGGGTGCAGAAGCCGCACTGGACGGCGCCCGCGTCGATGAACGCCTGCTGGACGGGGGAGAGTTCGGTGCCCTCGCCGGTCTGCGAGTCGGTGCCGGCGTTCGCCCCGGAACGGGTGACGGTGCCGCTCCCGGCGTCGGCCGCGGTGTCGGTGCCGCAGGCGCCGGTGGCGCAGGAGCGCTGCTTCGCGTAGTCCGCCAGGCCCTCCACGGTGACGACCTCGCGGCCCTCGGCCTGGCCGGCGGCGACCAGGCAGGAGCAGACCGGGACGCCGTCCAGGCGCACGGTGCACGATCCGCACTCGCCCTGCTCGCAGGCGTTCTTGGAGCCGGGCAGACCGAGCCGCTCGCGCAGCACGTACAGCAGGGACTCGCCCTCCCAGACGTCGTCGGCCTCCTGGCGGCGTCCGTTGACGGTGAAGGTGACACGCATCAGGCGGCTCCCTCGGTGAGGTGGCGGGCGCCGCGGTACGACTCCCAGGTCCAGGTCAGGGTGCGGCGGGCCATCACGCCGACCGCGTGGCGGCGGTAGCTCGCGGTGCCGCGCACGTCGTCGATCGGGTTGCAGGCGGCGGCGCACAGGTCGGCGAACCGCTTGGCGACGGACGGTGTGATGATCTTGCCGTTGTCCCAGAAGCCGCCCTCGTCGAGCGCCGCGACGAGGAACTCCTCGGCCGCCTTCGCCCGGACGGGCGTCGGGGCGGCCGAGCCGATCCCGGTGCGGACCGTGCGGGTGCTCGGGTGGAGCGCGATGCCGAAGGCGCACACCGCGATCACCATCGCGTTGCGGGTGCCGACCTTGGAGAACTGCTGGGGGCCGTCGGCCTTCTTGATGTGGACGGCGCGGATCAGCTCGTCGGGCGCCAGCGCGTTGCGCTTCACGCCGGTGTAGAAGGCGTCGATGGGGATGCGGCGGGAGCCGCGCACCGACGCGACCTCGACCTCGGCACCCGCGGCGAGCAGCGCCGGGTGGGCGTCGCCGGCCGGGGAGGCGGTGCCGAGGTTGCCGCCGACGCCGCCGCGGTTGCGGATCTGCGGGGAGGCGACCGTGTGCGAGGCGAGGGCGAGGCCCGGCAGCTCGGCGCGCAGGTGCTCCATGATCTTCGTGTAGGGGACGGAGGCGCCGAGCCGCACGCCGTCCTCGCCGGTCTCCCACTCGGAGAGCTCGCCGATGCGGGTGAGGTCCATCAGGTGCTGGGGCCGGCGGTGGTCGAAGTTGATCTCGACCATCACGTCGGTGCCGCCCGCGATCGGCACAGCGGCGGGGTGCTCGGCCTTGGCGGCGAGCGCCTCCTCCCAGCTGGCGGGGCGAAGGAAGTCCATGACCGGCTCTCTTCTTCTTCGTCTGGTGGGTCGTACAGATCGAGCCATCCGGGTGCGGCGGACCGGGCTCGTACTCTGTGCAGTTCACGCGGAGTGGGCTCAGTACACCGCCCGCTGCTCCGCACGGGTCAGTCACGGATTGCATGAAGGAGTTGGCTGGCCAGCGAGGTCATCTTGTAGATTCGTATGAACGCAGGGGGCTCGTGGCCCCCTCACCTCCTCCGATACCGGAGGAGGCGGTCCAGGAGCGGCCCACCGCGCTGATCAGCCACCGGCCGGCCGAACACCGCACTGTTCCTCCATGGTCCGTCACCGACAACGAGCGAAAGAAACGGCGGCGACGAGAATGCGGCTGCGCGCACTGCTGGACACCGACGCGCTGGGCCTGAAGCTGCTCGGCGGCGAGGAGGAACTGGACCGCAGCGTGCGCGGGGTCATGACGACCGACCTGCGCGACCCGAGCCGCTACCTCTCGGGCGGGGAACTGGTGCTCACCGGCCTCGCCTGGCGCCGGGACGCGGCCGACTCCGAACCCTTCGTCCGCGTCCTGGCGCAGGCCGGCGTGGCCGCGCTGGCGGCCGGCACGGCGGAGCTGGGCGACGTCCCCGACGACCTGGTGGTGGCGTGCGCCCGGCACCGGCTGCCGCTGTTCGCGGTGGACGAGTCGGTGGCCTTCGCGACCGTCACCGAGCACGTGGTCCGGCAGGTGTCCGGCGAACGCGCCGGGGACCTCGCGGCGGTCGTGGACCGGCACCGGCGGATGATGACCTCGGGCCCGGCGGGCGGCGGCCCGGACGTGGTCCTGGACCTGCTCGGCACCGACCTGGACCTGCGGGCGTGGGTGCTCTCCCCCGCGGGCCGGCTGATCGCCGCGCCGAAGGAGGCGGACCCCGCCCCGGGCCCGGCGGGCGGCACCCGGCTGCCCGCCGAGGTCTGCGCCCGGCTGGCGGCGGAGCACCTGGCGACCGCCCGCGGCAGCCGGCGCGGCCCCCACCGGGTGACGCTGGGCTCCACCACGTACAGCCTGTTCCCGGTCCGCAGCACCGGACGCTCCGCCCGGCCCGGCGACGCCCCGGAGGGGGCCGCGCCGCCGGAGGGGTCACTGGCGGACTGGGTGCTCGCCGTGGAGGCGGACGCCGGGGAGTGGGCCGAGGAACGCCTGGACCTGCTGTACGGGGTCACCCAGCTGATCGCGGTGGAACGCGACCGCCGGGACGCGGCACGCACCGTCCGCCGCCGCCTGGCGCAGGAGGTGCTGGAGCTGGTGCAGAACGGCGCGGCCCCGGCCGAGATCGCCGCCCGGCTGCGGGTGGCGGCCCCGGTGCTGCTGCCCGGGCTCGGCGCGGCGCCGCACTGGCAGGTCGTGGTCGCCCGGGTCGACTGGGACGGCGAGGGACCCGACGGCCCGGACGGCGGCGCGCAGGCGCAGGCGCTGCTGGAGGAGATCCTCGTCGACCCCGCCGAGACCGGTCCGGAACACTCCGACCGGATCGCGGTGGCCCACACCGGGGACGAGGCGATCGCCCTCGTCCCGCTGCCGACCCTCGCCACGGGCGAGCACGACGAGACCCGGGCGGGCATCCAGGCCGACACGCTGCTGGCCGCGGTGCGCGACCCGCTGGCGGCCGGACTCGACGGGGACGGCCGCCTCACCCTGGGCGTGTCCGCCGCCGTGCACTCGGCGGAGGGACTGCGCGGCGCGCTGGAGGAGGCCCGGCACGCCCGCCGGGTGGCGGCGGCCCGCCCCGGCCGGGTCTGCGCCGCCGGCCACCAGGAACTCGCCTCGCACGTCCTGCTGCTCCCCTTCGTCCCCGACGACGTGCGCCGCGCCTTCACCGCCCGGCTCCTGGACCCGCTGCGGGACTACGACCGCCGGCACCGCGCCGAACTCATCCCGACGCTGGAGGCGTTCCTGGACTGCGACGGCTCCTGGACCCGCTGCGCGGGACGCCTCCACCTGCACGTCAACACCCTGCGCTACCGCGTCGGCCGCATCGAGCAGCTGACGGGCCGGGACCTGTCCCGGCTGGAGGACAAGCTGGACTTCTTCCTGGCCCTGCGCATGAGCTGACCCCACCTCAGGGGCGGGCGCGGTCTGCTTTGCCGCGCGGGCGGGCGCGGGCGCGCGCGGTTCCGCGAGCGCGCGGGGTGCGTGCGCGTGCGCGGGGCGGGCGCGTGCGCGACCTCGCGGGCGGGCGCGCGCCGGATGGGTGCGCGGGGCGCTAGCGCGCGCGGGCGCTTGTGGGTGTGGGGCGCTTGCTGGTGTGGGGCGGATGGTTCGCGCGGCGGGCGCGCGCAGGGAGCCGGAGCGTGCGTGGAGCGGACCGTGCGCAGAGCGGGACCGTGCCGGGAGCGGACTCCCGGGTGGTGCGGGGCGCCCTGTGGGGCGCGGGGGACGCCGGGGGCGCCCTGGGCGGGACCCGCGCGCCGGGGCGCGTTCGCGGGTTCGGGCCTCCCGGTCCACGACTTTGTGAAAAACTTCACCCACCCTCTTGGCCCGGCCCTGTTGTTCGTGCTGAGATGCGGCCACCACTCAACAGCTCGATGGCGTGCTCGGGGAGGGCAACGTGGCGCATACCGCCATGTCTGGTAACGGAACGACCTCTGGTGACGATCCCCTCCAGACCGCGGTATGGCGGCTGCGCTCACGTGCCTGCTGGGCCGACGCGGCAGCCCTGCTCCCGACGGCGGAGCCGGCGGCCGCCCTGCAACGGGCCTCCCTGCTGGTGGAGCGGTGCCTGTACACCGAGACGGGCTGGGAGGAGGCCGAGGACGCGCTGCGCACCGCCGAGGCCCTCGCCACCGGCGACGACGAGCGGGGCGCCGCCGCTTGTGAACGCGGGTACTTGGCCTACGCCGCCACCCTGTTCGGCGTGCGCGACCGGGCCGACGAGGCACGCGCCGCCCTCGGCCGGGCGGCGGCCCTGATCGCCCCCGACGCCCCCGGACGGCCCCTGCTGGACTTCCGCCGCGGGCTGGTCGCGGAGAACCTCACCCGGTCCCCGCAGGCGGCCCGAGCCGCGTACCGCAGGGCCCACGCGGGCGCCACCGCCCACGCCGACGCGCTGCTGCTGTCCGGGACGTGGCGCCATCTGGCCGGACTCGCCCTGCGCGAAGGGGAGTTGGTCGAAGCACGGCAGGGCTTCGCCGAGTCCCTGCGGATCCGCGAGGAGCTGGGCTATCTGATCGGCACGGCTCCGGCGCTGGTCTCGCTCGCCGACACGGAGACCGAGGCGGAGGCGTCCCGGCTGCGCGAGGAGGCCCGCCGGCTGTTCCGGCTCCTGGGGGGCGTCCCGACGTGGCTGGCCCGCCAGTTGGCACCCCCGGCCACGGGCGCGGCGGCGACCGCTTAGCGACGCCCACGGCACGGCGGACGGCGGCCCCCGCCGAAGGCAAGAGCACCGGCAAGGGCGGCACAGCTCGGCGAGGCAAGCACAGCCCGGCCAGCACACCCCAGGGAGGACACGCCCGGCAGGGAAGGACGGTCGCCACGCCTCCCGGGCATCGGGTGGCGGAGACGCGCAGCCGCGGGGGCCTCCCGGCCCGTTCAGGCGGAAGCCGAACCGGTGAAGTGCTCCCGCACCAGGTCCCGGACGACGTCCAGGTCGCCGGCGATCAACGCGTCCAGCAGCACGGTGTGTTCGTGGGCGTCGGCCACCAGTTCGCCCCGGTGGCGCGCGTCCGGACCGCCGCCCACCAGGGGCCACTGGGCACGGCGGTGCAGGTCCTCCGCGATGCGGACCAGTTGCTCGTTCCCGGCGAGGGCCAGCACCGCACGGTGGAAGGCCCGGTCGGACTCGGCGTAGGTGGCACGGCAGCCGGAGACGGCGGCACGGACCGTGGCCTCGGCGAGCGGACGCAGCTCCGCCCAGCGGGAGGCCGGCACGGTGCGGGCCAGCCGCAGCATCACCGGCACCTCGACGAGCGCGCGCACCTCCGCCAGTTCGGCCAGTTCGCGGGTGCTCCGTTCGACCACGCGGAAACCCCGGTTCGGCACCACCTCGACCGCGCCCTCCAGCGCGAGTTGCTGCATGGCCTCGCGGACGGGCGTGGCGGAGACCCCGAACCGCTGCGCCAGCACCGGCGCGGAGTGCACCTCGCCGGGCCGCAGTTCGCCCGCCACGAGAGCGGTGCGCAGGGCGGCGAGGACCTGGCCGCGTACGGAGGAGCGCTGGACCGACACCCGCGGCCGGGGCAGCGGCGGTTCGCTGTGCGTGTGCTCACCGCGCGCCGCGCCGCCGCTGTGCACGTGTTCCCCGCGCGCCGCACCGCCACCCGCACCTCCCGGTCCGGCGCCGGGCCGCTCCTCGTCCGGGCCGGAGGCCGAGGCGCCCCACACCAGGTCCGCCGGGCCGGCGTCGGCGCGCTCCCGGCGGACCCGCTCGCGGCCGGCGTCACCGGCCCCGGGCTGGGCGGGCACGCGGTGAGCGGCGGGAACGGCCGGGTCCTGCCAGGTGCCCCCGGCCCGCCCGGTCGCCGCGCTCCGGCGGGCGTCCGCCGCGCCGGCGGCCCCCTCGGCCTTCCCCGTCCCGGACTGCCCCGTCCTGACGGAGCCCTGCCCACCGTGCTTCACGGGTTCCCCTCCGGACGTTTCGGTACTTGCGGCCATGACGGCGGGTTGTCACCCGGCCGTCAAGCACGATACGGGCACGGGGCCCCGGTTCACATATCCGCGATCTTCGGTAAGGTGAGCCTTACCTTTCAAAGCGGCCTCCACGGGGCCGGTCGACGACGTGAATGGGTGGTCCCATGCCTGTGCCCGGTACGGCCGTCACCGACGCGTACGACCGCCTGGCCGAGGTCTTCCCGGCGATGGCGGTCACGGTACTCGGAGCCGACGAGGACGTGCCCCGGGACGGCGGCTGGGTGCGCGCCGCCGAGCTGGCCGCGGGCGGGCCGGAACTGGACGCCTTCCTCGCCCTGGACGACACCCAGGTGCAGCGGGACTACGGGCAGCGGGCCCGGCCCGACGTCATCGCCAGCTTCGCCCTGCACCGCTACGCCTGGCCCGCCTGCCTGCTGATCACCGTGCCGTGGTTCCTGCACCGCAGGGTGCCGCGTTATCCCGTGACGCACGTATCGTTCGACCGCACCGCCCCGGGCCTCGCCGTGGGCCGCATGGCCGTGCGTCCGGACACCTTCGCCTGCCTCCCGGACGACCCGGCGGCGGCGCTGCCCGGCGCCCGCGTCGTCCCGGACGAGGAGGCCCTGCGCGCCGAGGTGCGCGCGGCCGTCGCCGAGCACCTGGAGCCGCTGCTGGCCTCCTTCGGCCCGCGCATGCGGCGTCGCGGGCGGGCCCTGTGGGGCATGGCGACCGACGAGATCGTCGAGAGCCTGTGGTACCTGGGCCAGCTGCTCGGCGAGGACACCCGGGCGGTGCGCGAGCTGGAGCTGCTGCTGCCCGGATCGACCACCCCGTACGTCGGCGCGGCGGCCTTCCGCCGCCCGGCCGGGCCCGCCGGGGAGCCGGCCCCCGCCCCCACCCGGGACCGGGTGAGCTGCTGCATGTTCTACACGCTGCGCCCCGAGGACATCTGCGCCACCTGCCCCCGCACCTGCACCACCGCCCGGCCGGCCGGCCGCGCCGTGCACGCCACCCCCCAGGGCGCCCAGGCGGGCTGACGGGCCGGACGGCCTGCCGCCCTCACCTCACAGGACGGCTCCGCACGTCACACCGGCGGACCGGGCGGACCGCCGCCCCCGGATCGCGGAGCCCTCAGGTCCCTCGCCCCCGGCCCTGGAGGGCCCTCCGGCCCGTCGCCCGGGAGCCGGCACCCCCGGACCCGGAGCCACCTGACCCGGCACACCCGCGCCCCCACACCGATCCCGCGCGCCCGAGGTCCGTGCCGCGCCACGCACGGCCCGGGCCGCGCCACACGAAAGCCCCCTACCCCGTACGGGGCGCCCCGCAGTCTGCCCGTACGGGGAAACGCCCGAGGCCCGTACGGTGGGCTTCCCGGCCCCCGTGAGAGTCGCTCCCCCAGGCCGCCCCGCCCGTCCGAGGAAAGGCTCCCCGCCCCTCCCTCCCCGTACGGCCACCGGCGGCCCCGGGCACCCGAAGGTCACGGTTCATGCACACTTCCCTCACCCGGCGCGGGAACAGTCCGTGGAACCACCCTTACGGGTAGTGTTATTCGAACTCAACTCCCGCCCCTCACGCGGCAGTTCGAGCAGAACGCCGCCCTGGGCATCCCCTCGCACTTCATTGGCGGCCTCTTGCCGCGAAAACCCCTGAGGGCCGACGGGATTGGGCCACTATGGCGGGCGTTACGCCCTATCCCAATGCAAGGGACCCCTAGATGAGACTGACCGACATATCGCTGAACTGGCTGCTTCCGGGCGCCGTGCTGCTCCTGGGCATGCTGGCGGCGGTGGCGGTGCTCGCGCGCGGCAAGCGCTCCTCGGTCAAGGACACGAGTGCGGACGACTCCTGGGAGCGCAGCGAGGAGCGCCGCAGGCGCAAGGAGGCCGTCTACGGCACCGTCTCCTATGTCCTGCTGTTCTGCTGCGCGGCGGTGGCGGCGGCGCTGTCCTTCCACGGCCTGGTCGGCTTCGGCGAGCAGAACCTCGGCCTGTCCGGCGGCTGGCAGTACCTCGTTCCCTTCGGCCTGGACGGCGCGGCGATGTTCTGCTCCGTGCTCGCCGTGCGCGAGGCCAGCCACGGTGACGCGGCGCTCGGCTCGCGCATACTCGTGTGGACGTTCGCCTTCGCGGCGGCCTGGTTCAACTGGGTGCACGCCCCCCGGGGCGTCGGCCACGCGGGGGCCCCGCACTTCTTCGCGGGGATGTCCCTGTCGGCGGCGGTGCTGTTCGACCGCGCGCTGAAGCAGACCCGCCGGGCCGCCCTGCGGGAACAGGGCCTGGTGCCGCGGCCGTTGCCGCAGATCCGCATCGTGCGCTGGCTGCGGGCGCCGCGGGAGACCTACCGCGCCTGGTCGCTGATGCTGCTGGAGGGCGTGCGCAGCCTCGACGAGGCGGTCGAGGAGGTCCGCGAGGACCAGCGGCAGAAGGAGGAGACCCGGCGGCGCCGCCGCGAGCAGGAACGCGTGGAGCGGGCCCGGCTCAAGGCGATCAGCCGGGGTCACCGCGGGTTCGTGGGCCGGGGCGGCGGACGGGAGCTGGACACGCCGACGGTCGAGCGGGCCACGGACCTGGAGCGGGTGCCCGCGGAGCCTGCCATACCGGCGCCGGAGGCCCTGCCCGTGCGCGCGCGTCCCTCCCTGCAGCCGGTCCGCGGCGCCGGTGACGCCCAGCCCGTCGACCTCACCGCGGAGGACGACACGCAGGCGCTGCCGCGCCTGGACTCCCTGGAGCGCAAGCTCAAGGACCTGGAGCAGCAGTTCGGCTGACGGTCCGTCGGGGCCGTGCGGAGGGACGGGAAGACGACGGGGGCGACGGCAGTGGGACGGGGTGCGGCGGCCCGAGTCGGCCGCACCCCGTCCCACTGCCGTCAGGTCAGCCGGGTCCGTCGGGTCCGCCGTCGTTCCGTGTGCCGCGCCGCCCCGCCGGTTCACCGACCCGTCCACCGTCCCGTGCGGCCGGCCGGGCGCCCCGGGGCCGCACGGCGGTCCGGATCAGGCCACGTCCGCGCCCAGTTCGAACCAGACGGCCTTGCCCACGCCGTGCGCCCGGATCCCCCAGGCGTCGGCGAGCGCCTCGACCAGCGCCAGGCCCCGGCCGTGCGTGCGGTCGGGGTCCGGGGGACGCGGCCGGGGTTCACGGGCCGTGAAGTCCCGTACCTCGACGTGCAGTCCGTCCGGTCCCACGGTGGCCGTCAGCACCGCGTCGTGGTCGGTGTGCACCAGCGCGTTGGTGACGAGTTCGCTGGTCAGGAGCTCCGCCGTCTCCGATCCGCCGCACCTGCCCCACTGCCGCAGCAGCTCGCGCAGGGCCCGGCGGGACTCGGGCACCGCCCTCAGGTCCGCCCGGCCCAGTCTGCGCCGCAGCTGGGTGCCCGTCGGCACCGCGGTGTCCTCACCGGTTCTCTTCTCCGCCGTCTTCACCGAGGACGTCCCGGCCTCACCGGGTGCGACCCCGCCCACCTGCCTCGTCATGACCCCCGCCCGCGTTCCGATGTCGGTTCCCCCTTGCCCGAACACGTTCTTCGAACGGTCCAGGGGAATCCATGCCCCGTCACCGGTGCGGGAAGTCATGCCGGACCGTCACCGTCGGTCATCGGCCGAAGTTGGCCGAAGTGCGACGGCCACGTACCGGGGGCGGAGTCCGGGCACACGGGCGCGGGGTCGTCCTCCCGACCCCCGAGGCGGGAGGACGACCCCCGGTCCGCGAAATGGCGGCCCCTGGTCGGCGCGGTGGCGGACCCGTGGTCGGCGCCGCGGTCAGTAGAGCTTCTCCACGGCCGTCTTCGTGGTCTTCCGGAACGCGCCCACCGGGGCGTCACCGAAGTCGCCCATCTGACCCCAGCCCACGACCGTCACGGTCCGGCCGTCCCGTCCCACGGACAGCAGGTGGATGTCCGTGGCGCCCCAGGAGGTCTCCGTGTGCAGGCCGTGCACCTTGGCGCCCTCCTCGACCCGCACCGGGCCGTAGGAGCGGTAGGCGGCGTCCACCTCCGGGTCGGACTGCTCCAGCCGGGCCGCGCAGGTGCGGATCTCCTTGTTCAGCAGGGCGGCCAGCGCCCTGCCCTTGGCCGCGGACCCCGTCACCACGGTGACCTGCACGGCGCCCGTGTCCAGATCGGTGTGGAAGACCCGGTGCCGGTAGTCGTAGGCCGGGACGCCCTCACCCAGGCAGTAGGCCAGCTCCACGGGGAAGCCGTCGGTGACGGGCCCCGCGGTCCAGTCGGAGAAGGGGTGCGGCGGCAGCTGCGAGGGCGACAGGAACCTCGGCGCCGCCTGGGCCGGCGCGGCGCCGGCGGGCGCGGTCAGCGCGGTGCCGGCGGCGACGACGGCGGCGGTGAGAGCGGCGAGCACGGCGGCTCGGGTACGCATGGGCATGGCAATCCCCCGTAGGAACGTGATCGGATGCGGAGCGGTGCGGCGCGACGGGCCGGGCGGTCCCGCGCCCGGCCGGTGCGCGCCGGGCCACCGTGACGGCCGGGCAGGTCCGTCCGGGGCCGTCGGCGACACCAAGAGCATCGGCGGTCGCGGGAGGACGGCGCAAGCGGCGCTGCCCGATCGGCGGGCCTGGAACCATCCCAGGCCCCCTGACGTGCAGGTACATGGGGTGCCTGGGACACCGTCCCGGGACCGGAACGGGCCATTCGAGTGCGGGGTGACGGTGTCGGAGCAGGAGGAGGTCGCGCGGTTCGCCGCGCTGCTGCGGGAGTTCAAGCAGCGCACGGACCGCAGTTACGGCGCGCTCGCCCGTCGCCTGGGCATGAACACCTCGACGCTGCACCGGTACTGCGCCGGCGAGGCGGTCCCCGTCGACTTCGCTCCCGTGGAACGGTTCGCCGCCCTGTGCGGGGCGACCCGGGAGGAGCGCCTGGAGCTGCACCGCCGGTGGCTGCTGGCCGCGGAGGCGCGTCGGCACCCCCGGGCGGACGGCCGGACGCCGGCCGCCGGCACCGGCCCCGCGGGGGCGGCCGGCGGGACACCCGGTGCCGCGCGGGAGCCCGTTCCGTCCGCCGGCCCGGTGGACGCCGCCGGGGACACGGGCGCGACCGGCGGCACCGAAGCCGCCCCGGCGGCGGCTGACGGGGCGTCCGGCGACACGACGCCCGACGCCGTCGCCGATGCCGGCGTTGATGCCGTCGCAGGTGCCGGTGCCGTGCCCGAGCCCATCGGGGACGCCGTGCCCGGGGCCATGCCGGAGGCCGTCGCGGACGCCGAATCGGACGCCGTGCCCGAAGCCGTCGCGGACGCCGCTTCCGACGCTCCGGAGGCGCCCGGCCGGGGTGAGCGTCGGCCGGCGGGCACCGGAGCGGGACCCGGACCGGTGCCCGGCCCGGACGGCCCGGTCCCGACCGGCTCCCCCGTCCCGTCGGCCGAGGCGGGGGCGCTGGTCAGCGGTCCGCTGCCGTACGGCGCCGCCGCCCGCACCCGGTCACGGCCGTGGTCGCGCCGCCGCAGGACGGTCGTCGCCGGCGCGGTGGCCTGCGCGGTGCTGACGGTCGTGGGGACGCTGGCCGCGCTGCCGGACGGGCGACGGGCCACCGCCGACGGGGAGCGCACCGCCGTCACCCCGACGGCGAGCGCGGCGCCGACCGCGCCCCACCGGCGGGCCGCCCCGTCGGCGTCCCCGTCCGCGTCCCCCTCGCCCTCCGCTCCGGACGGTGCGGGAGGCGGCGGCGCGTCCTCCTCCCCCGGGACCCGCCGGGGCTCCTCGCCCGCCGCGACCGGTCCGGCGCGGGCCCCGGCCCCCGACGGCCCGCCGCTGACCTGGACCGTCGACGACCAGGTGTGGGCGCACGGCTGCGGCCACGCCTACGTCGTCGACGCCCCGCCGGAGCAGGTGCCCCCGCCCCCGGCCCCGCAGGACGCCGGGGCCTGGGCGAGGGCCCAGCGGGCGGTGCACGGGGGCGAGACGATCGTCGAACTGTCCGTGCAGGGCACCTCGGACACCGCCGTCGTCCTGACCGCGCTGCGGGTGCGCGTGGTCGGACGCGGCGCCCCCGCGCAGGGCAACGCCTATGCCGTGGACCAGGGGTGCGGTGGCGCGCTCACCCCGCGGTACTTCGCGGTCGACCTGGACAAGGACCGCCCGCTGGCCCGCCCGGTCGCCGGGAACGACGCGGGTACGCCGATCCCGGCGGTGCGCCTGCCCTACCGGGTGTCCGCGAGGGACCCGGAGGTGCTGCGGGTCACCGCCCGCACCGGCGGCTGCGACTGCCGCTGGTACCTGGAGCTGGACTGGTCCTCGCAGGGCCGCAGCGGCACGGTCAGGGTGGACGACCACGGCCGGCCGTTCCGCACCAGCGGCGTCCAGGGGCTGTCGCACTACACGTACGACACCTCCGGGCGCCGCTGGGTGCCGCGGTCCGGGTGACGGCCGGCCCCGGCGGAACGCTCTGTCAGGGGCGGGGGACGTTGCGCAGGTTGGACCGGGCCATCTGCACCATCCGGCCGACGCCGCCGTCCAGCACCATCTTGGAGGCGGACAGGGCGAACCCGGTCACCATCTCCTTGCTGATCTTCGGCGGGATGGAGAGCGCGTTGGGGTCGGTGACGACGTCGACGAGCGCCGGACCCTTGTGGCGGAACGCCGACCTGAGCGCCCCGGCGAGGTCCTTGGGCTTCTCCACGCGCACCCCGTGGGCACCGCAGGCGCGGGCCACGGCGGCGAAGTCGGGGTTGGTCATGCCGGTGCCGTGCGAGGGCAGTCCGGCGACCATCATCTCCAACTCGACCATGCTCAGGGAGGAGTTGTTGAACAGGACGACCTTCACCGGCAGGTCGTACTGCACCAGGGTGAGGAAGTCGCCCATGAGCATGCTGAAACCGCCGTCGCCCGACATCGAGACGACCTGCCGTCCCCGGTCGGTGAACTGCGCCCCGATCGCCATCGGCAGGGCGTTCGCCATCGAGCCGTGGGAGAACGAACCGATCACCCGCCGGCGGGCGTTGGGCGAGATGTAACGGGCGGCCCAGACGTTGCACATGCCGGTGTCGACGGTGAACACGGCGTCGTCGTCGGCGATCTCGTCGAGGACGGAGGCCACGTACTCGGGGTGGATCGGGACGTGCTTGTCGACCTTCCGCGTGTACGCCTTCACCACGCCCTCGAGCGCGTCGGCGTGCTTCTTGAGCATCCGGTCGAGGAACTTCCGGTTGTCCTTGGTCCGTACGCGCGGCGTCAGGCAGCGCAGCGTCTCCCGCACGTCGCCCCACACCGCGAGGTCCAGCTTGGAGCGCCGGCCGAGCACCTCGGGCCGCACGTCCACCTGCACGATCCGCACGTCGTCGGGGAGGAAGGCGTTGTACGGGAAGTCGGTGCCCAGCAGGATCAGCAGGTCGCACTCGTGCGTGGCCTCGTAGGCGGCGCCGTAGCCGAGCAGACCGCTCATGCCCACGTCGAAGGGGTTGTCGTACTGGATCCACTCCTTGCCGCGCAGCGCGTGCCCGACCGGCGACTTGATCTTCTGGGCGAACTCCATGACCTCGGCGTGCGCGCCCCTGGTGCCGGCGCCGCAGAACAGGGTGATCTTCTCGGCGCCGTCGATCAGGTCGACCAGGCAGTCGATCTCCGCGTCGCCGGGCCGGACCGTCGGCCGGGAGGTGACCAGCGCGGTCTCGACGGCCTGCTCGGGGGCGGGCTCGTCGGCGATGTCGCCCGGCAGGGTGACGACGCTGACGCCGGAGCGTCCGATGGCGTGCTGGATGGCGGTCTGCACCAGCCGGGGCATCTGCTGCGGGCTGGAGATCATCTCGCTGTAGTGGCTGCACTCGCTGAACAGCCGGTCCGGGTGGGTCTCCTGGAAGAAGCTCAGGCCGATCTCGCTCGACGGGATGTGCGAGGCGAGGGCGAGCACCGGCGCCATGGACCGGTGGGCGTCGTACAGGCCGTTGATGAGGTGGAGGT
Source organism: Streptomyces sp. 3-6 (assembly GCF_056323165.1). Lineage (NCBI taxonomy): Bacteria > Bacillati > Actinomycetota > Actinomycetes > Kitasatosporales > Streptomycetaceae > Streptomyces > Streptomyces sp. 3-6. The sequence goes on along the minus strand of NZ_JBWHZP010000002.1, from coordinate 243,394 downwards.
TGCCGGGTCCACAGGAGCCCGCGCAGGCGCCCAGCCGACCGGAGACCTGGGCCTCCGCACCCGCGGCGAAGGCCGCGGTCTCCTCGTGCCGGACGTGGATCCAGTCGATGGCGGGGCTGCGGCGCACGGCGTCCACGACGGGGTTGAGGCTGTCGCCGACAACGCCGTAGAGGCGCTTGACTCCCGCGCGGGTCAGGATGTCGACGAACTGTTCCGCGACGTTCTGTTTGGCCATGGCTCTCGTGTGCCCCTTCGTGTCCGGGTGGACCCTCCGGTTTCCATCAAGGCACAGCGGGCACCCTCACGCCTCCCACACGGCGGCCGCCGTACGGTCGTCGGCGTACCCCTTGACCCGCACCTGGGTGTCGGCGAGGAACGCCGCCAGGCCCGGCGGCTCGGGGCGTGACCACCGGCCCGCGAGGTGGGCGCGCAGTTCCTCCTCGCCGCGCATCGGATCGGCGAGGCCCGCGCTGCACATCAGGAGCGTGTCACCCGGCCGGGCTACGGAGGTGCGGAAACGGAAGGGGTCGCGGGGCGGCTCCGGGCGGTCGACGAGGGTGGGCGCGGGCTCGTACGGGCTCGGGGGCGCCGGGAGGCCGAGGTCCAGGGTGAGCCGGTCGCCCTCGGGGGTCTCGGAGGGCGGCGAGCCGAAGCCGACGACGGGCTCGCCCCGGACGTCGCTCACCCGGGGTTCGATGTCCTGCCATTCCCCGTCCCGCAGCCGGAACAGCCCGCCGGGGCCGACGCCGAAGAAGACGCGGGTGCGGCACTCGGGGTCTCCGGTGAGCAGCAGGCAGCGCAGGCTGGCCGCGTACGCGTCCGGTGCGAGGCCCTGTTCGACGGCGTGGGCCCGGAGCCGGCCCAGGCTGCGGTCGGTCAGGCGGTTCAGGCCGGACTTGAGGTCACCGCGGCGGGCGGCCCGGATGTCGTCGACGAGGCGGGCGTGGCTGCGGCCGACGGCCCGGCCGATCCACCGGCAGACCTCGTCGGCGGCCCGGTGCGCCCGGGGCGCGGTCCGCGCGCCGGTCGCGACGGCGACGAGCAGCAGGGCCTGCTCACCGCTGCCGAAGCGGGCGGTGAGCAGGGCGTCCCGGCGGGGTTCGCCCCGGTAGCGGGCGGAGTCGCCGCGCACCGAGGCGGCCCGCAGGGTGCAGGCGCCGTAGCGCGCGCCGTCCAGCACGGTGTCGGGCACCAGGTCGTCGAGGGCGTCGGGCTCGGCCGGCGGCAGGGCGGTGGGCTCGGCGTCGTAGGTGGGCGGCCGGGTGCCGACGTAGCCGCGCACCGGCGAGGGCGCGGGGGTGGCGGGGGTCGCGGCAGCGGGGGTGACGGCCGGGGCGGACGCCCGCGGGTCCTGGGCGCCCGGGGGCGCGGTGTCCGGGAGCGGGGCGGCGCCGGGCGCGCTCGCGGGTGCCGGGGGCGGCGCGGCGGGCGGGGCCGGGGGTGGCGGGGCGTGCGGTGTCGGTGCGGAGGAGGCCGGGGGCGGGGCGGGCGGGGAGGCGTCGGCCGGGGCGGGTGGGGTCCAGGGCGGACCGGCGGCCAGCGGGGGCGGGCCGGTGACCCGGCCGGGCGGGACCGCTGGTGGCGGTTCCCAGGGCGCGCGGGGCGGCACGGCGCCCCCGGCGGGCGGGGAGCCGTGGGCCGGCGCTGAGCCGGAGGCCGCGGGGCCGGAGGCCGTCGAACCGGGGGTGGTCGGGCCCGAGGCCGGCGGGCCGGGGGGCTGGTCCGGCTCCGGGCGTGGGGGCGGGACGGCGGCGGGGGGTGCGTCCCCCGCCGCCGGGCCGTCCCGCCCGCCGTCCCGTCCGCGGTCCCGCACCGTGCCGGACGCCGAGGCGAAGCGGTCGTCCAGCGAGTCGCGGGCGGGCGCGGGCCCGGTGTCGCCGGTGGAGTCGTCGTACAACTGCCGCCACCAGTCGTCCTCGTGACCGCTGGCCCTTCCCCCCTGCTGGCTCATGCTCCCGATTGTCCACCGCCCGGGCGGGATGGAAACCGGGCATCCGGAAAATGCCCGCCCGCCGTGCCCGTCGGGAGCCGGGTCGAGTGAAGGGCGGGACACGTGTGCGACAGGGGGAGGGTGCGGTGGGCCGCCCGGCCGGTCCGGCCGGACTGCGGCGTCCCTCGCCCTCCTGCACCCTGGACGGATGGGAGCATGGGACCTCCTGCTGGCCGGACTGGTGATCCTGTTCGGCCTGTGCGGAGTGCTGGTGCCCGGGGTCCCCGGATCGTGGCTCGTGTGGGCCGGGGTCGCCTGGTGGGCGCTGAAGGACCCGCAGCCGGTCGCGTGGTGGGTGCTGGTGGGCGCGACCGTCCTGCTGTTCCTGTCCCAGGTGGTGCGCTGGGCGCTCCCCCCGCGCCGGCTGCGGGCGCACGGCACCGACGCCCGCATGATCGCGTACGCGGGCACCGGCTCGTTCCTCGGCTTCGTGCTGCTGCCCGTGCTCGGCGCGGTCCCGGGCTTCCTCGGCGGCATCTACCTCTACGAACGGCTGCTCCTGGGCCGGCACGGCGACGCGGTGGCGGCGGTGCGCACGGCCCTGCGCTCGGGCGGCTCCAGCCTGCTCGCGGAACTGTTCACCTGCCAGCTGATCACGGCCGCCTGGATCGGCGCGGTGTTCTGGGGCTGATGCGTGACCACGGCCCCGCACGAGGACCGGGCGCGGCCCCCGTACGGACGGCCGGGCGCGCCCTCACGGAGACCGGCGGGACCACCGCACGGATGACGGGCGGGACCACCGCACGGATGACGGGCACGCCCCACGCAAGGCGGGGCGGCGCACAGGCACAGAAACCGTCGGCCTCTCACACGAAGGCCGTGCCCGCGTCCTCGCAGGGGGCCGGACCGCGTCCCCGCACGGACTCCCGGCCACACCCCGCCCGGACGCCCGGCCCCGTCCCCGCGCCCCGCGTGGAGGTCCGGCCGCGCGGGGCCGGGTCACGCCGCCCCGGTGAGGGCCGTCTCCCCCGCCGCCTCCAGGTGGCGCAGGGCGTACGACCGCCAGGGCCGCCAGCCGTCGGGCGCGCCGGCGGCGAGCGGTGCCACGTCGGGGTCGCCGAGGGCCCGGGTGCGGATCACGGCGACCGTGCGGTCGTCCAGCCCGGGCAGGGCGCGCAGGGCCGTCTCGGCGGCGTCCCGGTCGGCACCGGGATCCAGCCGCAGGGTGCCGTCGGCGAGGGCCCCGGCGAGGGCGCCCAGGGCGCCGTCCGGTTCGGCCCCGGCGAGCACGGCGGGCTCGGGGAACAGGTGGGTGAGGGTGCCGCAGGGCGCGTCCAGGGCCTTGCCGTACCGCCGGACCAGCAGGGCGGCCCGGTCGCGCCCCACCAGGGCGCGCACCGCGCACTCCTCCGGGTCGGCGGCTCCCGGCGAGCGGAGCCCGGGGCGGGCGGCGATCAGCGGGGCGAGCCGGGGGTCGGTGCCGAGCCGGGCGTCGACGGCGTAGGGGTCGGCGTCCAGGTCGAACAGGCGCCGCAGCCGCTGCACGGCGGTGGTGAGGTCCCGGGGGTCGGTGAGGTGGAGGCGGGCGTCCAGCCAGCCGCCCGGCCGGGCACCCCGCCCTCCCGGGGCGGCGCCGGGCCGCTCCCGGACCGCGGCGATGCCGGTGCCGTACGGCAGGCGCAGGGTGCGGCGGTAGGTGCGGGCTCCGGGCGGGCCCTGGACCTCCTCGACGCCGGGGACGGCCTCGCGTTCCAGCAGGTCGAAGACGGGCCCGGCGGGGTAGGGGCCGCGGTGGGCGAGCCGCAGGGGGATGCCCGCGGTGGGCGTGGCCGCGCGGCGGGGGGTCCGGCCGCCGCCGGGGGCCGCGGCCCGCAGGGCGCTGGGGGTGGCGGCGTAGACGGCGCGGACGGTGTCGTTGAACTGCCGCACGCTGGCGAAGCCGGAGGCGAAGGCCACGGAGGTCACCGGCAGGTCGGTGGTCTGCAGCAGGACCCGGGCGGTGTGGGCGCGCTGGGCCCGGGCGAGGGCGACCGGACCGGCGCCGACCTCGCCGGTGAGCTGGCGCTGCACCTGGCGGGCGCTGTAGCCGAGCCGGGCCGCGAGCCCGGCGACACCTTCGCGGTCGACCACGCCGTCGGCGATCAGCCGCATGGCGCGGCCGACCACGTCGGCCCGGACGTTCCACTCGGCGGAGCCCGGCACGGCGTCCGGCCGGCACCGCCGGCAGGCCCGGAACCCGGCTCCCTGGGCGGCGGCGGCCGTGGCGTAGAACCGCACGTTGGCCCGTTTGGGCGTCACCGCGGGGCAGCTGGGACGGCAGTAGATCCCGGTCGTCCGGACGGCGAAGAAGAACACGCCGTCGAACCGTCCGTCCCGGCCGCACACCGCCTGGTACCTGCTGTCGTCGTCCATCACACCGTCCAGTCTGCGCCCGCGCGACGGTCCTGGCCGGCGGAAATCGGACATGCAGCCGGACACCCGGCCCCGGGTGGGCGGACAGCCCGGACACCCCTGCCCCCGGTGGGCGAACGGCCCGGCACCGGCGCCGGGCGGGCGAACGGGCTCGCCCACCCGGCCGCCGCCCGGGCCACCGGCCCACCGGCCGTCCGGCCGTCCGGCCGTCCGTAAGTGCGAACGGCACGGAGCACCCGGAGGGCGGGTCGCGGGCGCGCCGTCGGCGTCCACGACCGGCTCCCCGGACCTCGGACTACGCCCAGCGGCCCCGCTTGATCTCCATCGCCTCGCGGGCCCGGGCGTCCTGGCGCTTCCACTGCTTGCGGATCTCCGCGCGCAGCCGTGCGTCCTTCTGGGCGACCATGCGCCGGTTCTCCCGCTGCAGCTTGCGGTAGCTGTCCAGGCGGCGTTGCGGGAGGGTGCCGTCCTCGATGGCGGCGAGGACGGCGCAGTCGGGTTCCCGCTCGTGGGAGCAGTCCTGGAACCGGCACCCCTCGGCGAGTTCCCGGATCTCGGAGAACACCTGGCCGACGCCGTCGGTGGCGTCCCACAGGCCGACGCCCCGCAGGCCGGGGGTGTCGATGAGGACTCCGCCGCCGGGCAGGACGAGCAGGTTGCGGGTGGTCGTGGTGTGCCGGCCCTTGCCGTCGACGTCCCGGACGGTCCGCACGTCCATCACGTCGGCGCCCAGGAGCGCGTTGGCGAGGGTGGACTTGCCCGCGCCGGACTGGCCCAGCAGCACGGACGTGCCCCCGGCGGCCACGGCGGTGAGGACGTCGAGGCCGTCGCCGTCGTGGGCGCTGACGGTGATCACCGGCACGCCGGGCGCGCTGGTCTCGACGTCCTGGACCAGGTGCGCGCGGGTCACCGCGTCCGGGACCAGGTCGGCCTTGGTCAGCACGACGACGGGCCGCGCGCCGGACTCCCAGGCGAGGGCGAGGAACCGTTCGACGCGGGCGAGGTCGAGCTCGGCCGCGAGCGAGACGGCGACCACGGCGTGGTCGACGTTGGCGGCGAGGATCTGCCCCTCGGACCGCTTGGAGGAGGTCGACCGCACGAAGGCGGTACGGCGCGGCAGCACGGCCCGTACGTAGCGCGGGCTGCCCGCCGGCTCGACGGCGACCCAGTCACCCGTGCACACGACCTCCAACGGGTCGTGGGGCGTGACGAAGGCGGTGTCGGCGCGCACGGGGCCGTCGTCGGTGACCACGTCGCACTGGCCGCGGTCGACCCGGACCACGCGTCCGGGCAGCAGCCCCGCGGTGGCGTGCGGGGCGAAGGTCCCGGCCCAGGCGTCGTCCCAGCCATAGGGAGTCAGCGCGGAGCGGGAGGGAAGAGGGAGCGAGCTCAAGGGGATGGCCCTTCACGAGGAGCGGCCCCGGCGGCGCCCGGCGGGCGTGCTCGCGCACACCCGGCAGGGCGGAAGGAAGGTCGTGGGTCAGCCGGCGGCCACGGAGGTGGACTTGACGGAGTGCTGAGTGCGGACGACGTCCGTGACGATCGCAGCCATCGGTCGACACCTCCTCGCTCGTTCCGCGCCGCGGGGCGGCGCTCCGGTACGGCGGCGCGGGGCCACCGTGGATCTGCCGGTCAGAGTAGTCGGCGGCCCTCCCGGACCGTCAACTCCTTTTCCGCCCCGTCCCGTCACCGCGCCCGGTCGCCGCTCTCGCCGCCGTTTCCGGCCGCCGTCTCCCGTCCCGGTGCCCTCGGCGGCCGACGCGCGGGCGGGTCAGGCGGGCGTGCAGGGGCGGCCGTTGAGGGTGACGGCGTACGGCGGCGTGTTGGTGCCGTCCCAGGAGGCGATGAAGCCGAAGGCGATCCGGCCGTTCGCGGGGACGTCCCCGTTGTAGGAGGCGGCGGTGGCCGTGACCCGCGCGCCCTTCTGGTCGTGGGTGGCGTCCCACATCTGGCGGACCTGCTGACCGTCGCGGAAGGAGAAGGCGACCCGCCAGGCGTCCAGGGCCTGCCGGGTGGTGACGGTGAGGGTGGCCTGGAAGCCGTCGGGCCACTGGTTGACCAGGTCGTAGGCCACGCGGCAGGCGGCGGGTCCGTCGCTGCTCGCGGCGGGCGGCGGCGGGCCCGCGGTGCCGGAGGAGGTGCCCTGCGGCTCCGGGTCGGGGTCGTCGCGCTCCGGCACCGGCGCCGTGGTCCGGTCCGCGGACGGGCCCGGGGCGGAGGCGGCGGGCGCCGTGCCGGCGGCCGGCGCGGTGCCGGACGGGCTGCCGGGCTCCGGCGGCAGGGACACCCCGGGGCCGGCGCCCGGGCGGCGGGCGTCGTCGGCGCGGGCCACGCCGCCGTCGCCGCCGCCGAACGGCATCAGCGAGGCGGCGAGCGCCAGCAGGGAGACCAGGACGGCGGCGGCGAGCAGGCTGTTGCGGGCGACGCGCGGACCGCCCTCGGCGGGGTCGCCCGACGGGGCGGCGGCCGGGCCGGTGTGCCCGGTGCCGAGGCGAGCGTCGGCGGCCCGGCGGCGCCGTTCCAGGTAGGCGGGTCCGCCCCAGCCCAGCACGCCGCCGGCCAGGGCGCCGGGCAGGCCGCCGTCTTCCAGCCGCAGGCAGGCGGCCGCCTCGGCGCACCGCAGGCAGGTGGCGAGGTGGCGGGAGAGGTCGTCGGGGGTGTCGGCGGCGGGCGAGCGGGTGACGGCGTCGAGGAGCCGGGCGTAACTGCGGCACCGGGCGTCCATCGGGGAGTCGAGGTGGTTGCGGTGGCACCGGTCCCGGAACTGCCGCCGCACCTGGTCGAGTTCGTCGTGCGCGGTGCCCGGGTCGAGACCGAGGCGGCGGGCCACGACCGGCAGCGGCAGGGACTCCACCTCGGCGAGCCACAGCAGTTCGGCGTCGGCCGGCGGGAGGTCGCGCAGTCCGCGCAGGGCGACGGGGCGTTCCAGCGGGGGGCCGGTGTAGCGGGCGGCGCGTTCGGAGTGGAGCCACAGCCGCAGGTCCGGGTCGAGCTTGTGGCCGCGGCCGTCGGCCTCCCAGCGGGTCACGGCGGTGCGGACGGCGGTCAGCAGTAGCGGGATCCGGGGCAGCCGGGTCGCGCGGCGACCGGCGCCGTGGACGGTCGCCGCCTCGGCGGCGCGCAGGTCGCGTATGCCGTCCGCGAAGGCCTCCCGGGCGAGTTCCGCGCCCGCGTCCGTGCCGGCCGTGCACAGGTCGGCGTAGGAGAGCACCGCGTCCCAGCACTCGGAGAACAGGGCCGTCTCACTGACGTCCTGGGGGCTCGGCACGTCGGGCATGGGTCTCCTGCATCCACGAACGAGGTCAACTCGCCCCACGGGCGGACGAGTTGAGGGATGCCTCGCGGCAGACGACGACCTTTTCACGTCCGCGCGGGAACTGACAAGCGCCGTCTTCACTTCCGCCGGCCAACGCACCCCTCGCCGGGACCATACGCAAGGAAGGCCGGAACGTCTCGGTTCCGGCCTTCCCTAATGCGTCCGTCGGCCCCGGGGTGTCGTCCGTCGGCCGCCGGGATGTCGCCCGTCGGCCCTGGGATGTCGTCCGTCGGCCCTGGGATGTCGCCCGTCGGCCCTCGCGCCTGGCTGTCAGGCCTCGACGGGCTCCTGTGCGGGCAGGCTGTCCATGAAGGAACTCACGGAGAAGACCGCGCGGCCGGGGCCGGGCGGACCGTAGCCGGGGGGCGAGGCGAGGCCGAAGTCGTCCATGGTGGCGCGGTAGGCCTCCAACAGCCGGATGTGGTACTCCAGCGGCGCGCCCTGCGGGTTGGCCTTGCCGAGCGGGGTCGTCGGCTCCGGGCACCAGGTGGTGAAGCGGGGCGTGATGCCGTGCGACATGAAGAAGCGCAGGCCCTCGGTGGTGGACGCGATGGCCTCGTCGACGGTGGTGAAGCCGAACGGCTGCGACATCTCCACGCCCGCCACAAAGTTGGGGATGACGTTGCGCGCCCCGAAGACGTCCGCGGAGTCCAGGATGCGCCGGTGCCACTCGTCGCGGCCGACGTAGCGCTCCTTGCCCGGGCAGTACATCTTGAACAGGTACTCGTCCCACACCTCGTAGTTGGGGTGGTAGATCTGCACGCCGTAGTCCTTGAAGCGCTGCACGTCGTCCTTGGGCAGCGCCTGGGCGACGACCTTGCCGATCCAGCGGCCGGGGAAACGCTCCTCGATGGCCTTGGCGTAGTGGCCGTAGAAGTCGGCCTCGTCACGGCCGGCGACGGTCTTGGTGATGGCGCCGCCGGTGAGGGTGTAGGCGGTGGACGCCTTCGCCGTGTCGTACCGGTCGATGATCTCCAGCGCCTCCAGGACCTCCTCGACGTCCTTGACACCGGTGTAGGGCCGGCCGGCGGCCTTGTGCTGGCGCCAGTTGTGGTTGATGTCGCAGTACTGGCACTCCTCCTTGGCGCCGAAGTACTGGCAGACCCGGAAGACGGTCAGGTAGATCAGGTAGCCCCACTGGATGGTCGGGGCGACCTCCATGACCGACTTCCCGTTGGAGAGGGTGTGCCGGTAGTACTCGGGCATGGGCGGCACCCCGACGTCGGAGATCCGCCTGCCGTCGAGGTAGAGGCCCAGCACGCCGTGCTCGTCGGCGGCCACCCGGTAGGGGGAGGCCGGGTTCACCCGCACCGACACCACCGTGCGGCGCAGGTCGTAGGGGCCGCCGGTGAGGATGATCTCCTCCGGCGGGCGCCGGAGGGCGGCCTCGCCCAGTTCCGGCAGGGTTCCGTGGTCGAAGGAGAAGATGAAGTACGACTTCGGCTTGACCTCGCCGTCCTCGTTGTCGCTGAGGGCGGAGGGGTCGAAGGCCACACCGCCCCGCAGCAGGTCCTCCTTGAAGACGGCTTCCCGCGGCACGTGCGGGAACCGCTCCATCAGATCCTCGACCAGCGCGGTCCGGCTGCCCATCCCGTGTCTCCTCCCGGCTTCGACGTACGACTCCTCACGGTATGCCCCCGCTCGGGGAACCGTGGTGCCGGGTCCCCCGACGTGGCGCGGCCCACTCCCCGGGATACCGTCCGGCGGGGGACTTCCCGCCCCCCCCACGTCAGGGAGGGCAGGGCATGACCGGGAGCGTCACCAACTGGGCGGGCAACATCACCTACACCGGCACCGAGCTGCGGCGCCCGCGCGGACCGGAGGAGCTGCGGGCGGTGGTGCGGGACGCCTCCCGGGTGCGGGTGCTGGGCAGCGGGCACTCCTTCAACCGGATCGCCGACCCGGGCGAGGGCGGGGTGCTGCTGTCCCTGGACGCCATGCCCCGGCGGATCGAGGTCGACCCCGGGGCGCGCACGGTGGCGGTCGGCGGCGGGGTGCGCTACGCCGAGCTGGCCCGCGAGGTGCACGCGCACGGGCTGGCGCTGGCGAACATGGCGTCGCTGCCGCACATCTCCGTCGCCGGGTCGGTGGCGACCGGCACGCACGGCTCCGGGGTGACGAACGGCCCGCTCGCCTCGGCGGTGCGGGAGGTGGAGCTGGTCACCGCGGCCGGTGACCTGCTGCGGATCGGCCGGCAGGACGCACGGTTCGGCGCCGTGGTCACCTCGCTGGGCGCCCTGGGCGTCGTCACCGCCCTCACCCTGGACCTGGAGGCGGCCTACGAGGTGGAGCAGCACGTCTTCACCGAGCTGCCGCTCGACGTGCTCGACCCGGGGACGTTCGAGCGGGTGATGGCGTCGGCGTACAGCGTGAGCCTGTTCACCGACTGGCGCGCTCCCGGCTTCCGCCAGGTGTGGCTCAAGCGCCGCACCGACCAGCCGCTGCGGCCGTTCCCGTGGGCGGATCCCGCGACGGAGAAGATGCACCCGGTGCCGGGCATGCCCGCCGTGAACTGCACCGAGCAGTTCGGTGCGGCCGGCCCGTGGCACGAGCGGCTGCCGCACTTCCGGGCGGAGTTCACCCCGAGCAGCGGGGAGGAACTCCAGTCGGAGTACCTGATGGCGCGCGGCCACGCCGTCGACGCGCTGCACGCGCTCGACGCGATCCGGGCGACGGTCGCCCCCGTCCTGCAGACCTGCGAGATCCGCACCGTCGCCGCGGACGAGCAGTGGCTCAGCCCCGCCCACGGCCGGGATGCGGTGGCCGTCCACTTCACCTGGATCGCGGACGCCGGGGCGGTGCTGCCGGTGGTGCGGCGGGTGGAGGAGGCCCTGGCGCCCTTCGCGCCCCGCCCGCACTGGGGGAAGGTGTTCACCGTCCCGGGCGCGGAGCTGGCCGACCGCTACCCCCGGCTGCCGGACTTCCGCGCCCTGGCCGCCGACCTGGACGGGGCGGGGGTCTTCCGCAACGCCTTCACGGACGCGCTGCTGGGGGTGTGAGGCGCGGGGTCGGGGGCGGGGTCGGGCTCGATCCGGGGGTCGGGTGCGGTGCGAGGCCCCGGCTCGGGGGCATGGGCGAGGGCGGGGTGGGCTGAGGGGCGACGCATGGTCGTGGGCTCGGGTGCAGCACAGGGCCGCCGGGCTCGCGCGCGGCGCAGGGCCGTCGGCTCGGGTGCGACGCGGAGGTACCGGACCCGGTGGTGGACCGTGGTGGCGAGGTCACGCGGGCGTGAACGAGTGCATCTCGTCGCCGCCCGGCCGCACCACCCCGTAGGTGCTCTCCGGGACGGCGTTCCAGGCCCCCGGCATGTCGCCCAGGGGCTCGGAGACGATCAGGCGGGTGCCCTCGGCCACGCCCCGCAGGAACTCCTGGTCCGGGTGGAGCGAGCGCAGGGTGTCCACGCGGGTGCTGTAGAAGAGGGACCGGGACTGCCGCCGGCTGGAGTAGCGGAACGCCCACAGGCTCTCGCCGTCGGTCACGGCGACCGTCATCTGCAGGGGGTCCTCGATGCCGTGCGCCCGGCCGGTGCGCTCGACGAGCCCGGCCATCCGGGCGACGGCGGCCGGCGGGTCCTCCTCCAGGCCCAGGGTGAGCGCCAGGTAGAACATCGTCTCGGAGTCCGTGGAGCCCTCGATGTGCGGGAAGAGGCCGGGGTCCACGGCCATCAGCAAATCACGCCGGACCAGGTCGAACCCCTCGATCGCGCCGTTGTGCATCCACATCCAGGGGCCGTGGCGGAACGGGTGGCAGTTGGTCTGCTGCACCGCGGAACCGGTCGAGGCCCGGATGTGGGCGAAGAACAGGTGGGAGCGGACGTGGCCGGAGATCTCGCGCAGGTTCCGGTTGCTCCAGGCCGGACCGATCTCCCGGAGCACGGCCGGGGTGCCGTTGCCCTCCCCGTACCAGCCGACGCCGAAGCCGTCGCCGTTGGTGGTCTCCACCCCCATCTTGGCGTGCAGGCTCTGGTCGATCAGCGAGTGGGCGGGCCGGTACAGGATGCTGTCGAGCAGGATCGGGGTCCCCGAATAGGCGAGCCATCGGCACATCGCGCAGGTTCCTCTCGTGTCGCTTCGCGTTCGCATCACGTCGTCCGGGCCAGGGCCACACGGAGCCGTTCCCCCACCTGTCGGCCCTCGGGTCCCGCGTCCCACCGACGCCCCGAGTACCCGTGGGGACGCCCGGAACCCGTGGGCCCGGGCCCGGCCGCCCCCGCGGGTACCCGGATCTCCGGTCCCGTCGGAGATCGGCCGGGGCTTCCGATCCCGTCGGAGATACCGGGCGCGGGCGACCCGTCCCGCCCGCTCTGCCCCCCCCGATCCGTACGGTCCGCTCGGCCCGCCCGGTCCGCCCGATCCGTACGGCCCTCCCGACCCGACCCGCCCGTCCGTCCGGTCCGGTCGCCGGTGGCCGGGGTCGCGGCGGTCCGGCTACCGTCGGTCGTATGCAGCCCTCGCCCGCACCGACCCTGGCCGACGCCCTCGCGGGTGGCACGCTGGTCCTGGACGGCGGCCTGTCCAACCAGCTCGCGGCGGCCGGGCACGACCTGGGTGACGCGCTGTGGTCGGCCCGGCTGCTGGCCGACGCCCCCGAGGCCGTCGCCGACGCCCACCTCGCGTACTTCGGGGCGGGCGCCGACGTGGCGATCACCGCCAGCTACCAGGCCACGTTCGAGGGTTTCGCCCGGCAGGGCATCGACCGCCGCCGGGCCGCCGGACTGCTCGCCGTGAGCGTGGAGGCGGCCCGCGACGCCGTCCAGCGCGCCGTCACCGCCCGCCCCCTGTACGTCGCCGCCTCGGTCGGCCCCTACGGCGCGATGCTCGCCGACGGCTCCGAGTACCGGGGCCGCTACGGCCTGAGCGTGGCGGAGCTGGAACGCTTCCACCGGCCCCGGATGGAGGTCCTGGCGGCGGCCCGCCCCGATGTCCTCGCGCTGGAGACCGTCCCCGACGTCGACGAGGCGGCGGCCCTCCTGGCCGTGCTGTCCGGTCTGGGTGTGCCGGCCTGGCTGTCCTACTCCGCCGCCGGCGGGCGCACCCGGGCCGGCCAGCCGCTGGAGGACGCCTTCGCGCTGGCCGTGGACGCCGACGAGGTGATCGCCGTCGGCGTCAACTGCTGCACCCCCGAGGACGCCGACCACGCCGTCGCCCTCGCCGCCCGCGTCACGGACAAGCCCGTCGTCGTCTACCCCAACAGCGGTGAGACCTGGGACGCCGCCGCCCGCGCCTGGACGGGCCGCCGGACGTTCACCGCGAGCCGGGTCGCCGGCTGGCGGGAGTCCGGCGCCCGCCTGATCGGGGGGTGCTGCCGGGTGGGCCCGGAGGCCATCGCGGCCGTGGCGGCGGCGGTGGGCCGCGGCTGACGTACCGCCGCACCGCCGTGCCGTGCTCCGGTCAGTCGCGCCGCAGGACGTACCGGCCGGGCGCCTCCACGTCGCCGAACAGGTGGTACAGGCTGGGGTGTTCGGCCGTACCGCTGAACGCGTAGCTCTCCTCCGGGCAGCCGTCGCCCAGCAGCAGGAGCTCCGGTTCGGACCCCCGCTCCGTGCGCTCCCACGTGCCGGACCCACTGCACCGGTCCTCCGCCCCGAGGTCGTCGGCCACCGCCGTGCCGTCCGCCCGGAGGGTCAGCGTGCCTCCCCGGTCGTCCGTCCAGGTGCCGACGAGTTGCTCCTCGGTGAGGCGGGGCGGCTCGTACAGCTCCAGCGTCCCGGTCGCGTACGCCACCACGCCCGCCGCCAGGGCGACGGCCGACAGGGCCCCGCCCGCCGCGCCGACGACCGCGGGCACCGCGACCCGGGCACCGGGGCCGCGCACGACGGTCGCGGCCCGCGCGCACAGGACGGCCGGGCTCAGGACGAGGAAGACCACCGGGGCCACGAGCAGCAGCCGGGCCGCGTCGTCGCCACGGACCGCGCCCACCGCGCCGGCGACCGCCCCGGTCACCACGGCGAGCACCGCGCACACGGCCAGGCACCGCAGCGCCGTGTCCGCCCGTCCGGCCCGGCGGGCGGACCGGCGGGAGAGCCGGAGCACCGGCAGGACCACCGCCGCCGAGCCGGTCAGCCCCGCCAGTGCGGCGGCCACCACGCCGAGCACGGCTCCGAGGATCCATCCGAGGGGCGCCCCCGCCCCGGCGAAGTAGGCGTCCTCCCCCTGGAGGGCCACGATCCCGAAAACGATCAGGGCCAGCGTGCCCTCCGCCACCAGCGCCACGGCCCCCGTCAGCCAGGCGGCGATCCAGCCCCCGGCGCCGGCGGCCTTCCCGGTTCCTCCGGCCCCCGCCGGTCTCGTCCCGTCCCATGGCATGGTCGACTGCGCCATTCCCGCCCCCTGTTGTCGTCGAACTCATCATGCACCTGCCCGGTCCGGCGGCTTCTCGAGGGCTCCCGGTACGTCCTCGGGTACTTCCTCGGCGGTGGGCGGCGGTCGCCGCACCCGCCGGCCGGTCCCTCGGCGCCCGTGCGGCAGGCCCGCCCGGCGCCCCCTCGGGGGCTACCGCCCGGCGGGACGGTCGCGTGGCGATGAATTCGGAGGCGCTCCGCGGTCATAGGGTCGGACCCGGAACCGAGGAGGATTCCCCATGCGCGACGTGACCTACTCCATGAACGTCTCCCTGGACGGCTACATCGCCGGACCGGACGGCGGCTTCGACTGGTCGGAGCCGGACGAGGAGGTCTTCCGCTACTGGCTGGACGACATCCGCACCGTCGGCGTCCACCTGCTCGGCCGGAACCTGTACGAGACGATGCTGTACTGGGAGACCGCGGCCGAGGATCCGTCGCTCGACGCCGCCCAGCGCGAGTGGGTCGAACTGTGGAACCCGCTGCCCAAGGTGGTGTTCTCCACCACGCTCTCGGACGTCCGGGGCCGTGCCCGCCTGGCCACCGGCACCGTGGCGGAAGAGATCGAACGGCTGCGGGCCGAACCGGGCGAGGGGGAGATCGCCATCGGCGGCGCGACGCTCGCCGCGGAGGCCGCCGCCGCGGGACTGATCGACGAGTACCGGATCATGGTGTACCCGGTCCTGGTCGGCGGGGGCCTGCCCTACTTCGCCCGGGACGAGCGCCGGGTGGACCTCGACCTGGTCGAGACCCGCCCCTTCGGCTCGAAGTTCGTGCTGCTGCGCTACCGCGTGCGGCGGTAGACCCCGCCGTCGCTTCGGGGTTCCGGCCGCTGTGGATCGATACGGCGAGCACCGGCGCAACCCGTCGCGGGCCACCGCCCGGTCCGCCCCCGACTGCCGCCGGGGGCGTCGTGGCCGGGCGGGTGTCAGGTGCGCCGCGATACGCCGATGCGCCGCAACCGGCCGACCACGCGGCGCAGTTCGGGTGACTCGGCGGGAGCGGGGGGCGTGTCGCCCCCGGAGGCGGCCCACAGGGCGAGTTCCCGGTCGCGGGGGCCGTGGACGGTGTGCGGGGGGCCGTCGCCGAAGACGTGGACGGGGTGGTCGGCGTTCCAGCGGGGCCAGCCGGGGGTGCCGTCGGTGACGAAGCGGACCCAGGCCCCGTGCATCGCGTCGGCGAGGTCGGCGGGAGCCTCGTCACCGGCGAGCTTCCGCGCCTCGGGCCGGTCGCCGGTGTCGAAGACGAAGCCCAGTTCCAGGGCGTGGCAGGCGCCCATGCCGGGCAGGCCGGACGGCCAGGCGAACTCGTAGACGTAGGAGGGGCCCGTCCGGCCGTCGGCGAGGCGGTGCAGCGGCACGCGCAGCAGGTGGTCGGTGACCATCTGGCCGACGATCTCCGCGGTTCCGGCACCGGGGAGCAGCTCGCGGTAGCCCCGGGGCACCTCGCCGCCGCAGCGGCAGCGGGCCGTGGCGCCGGCGAGGGCGACCGGGCCGAGCCGGTCGACGCGGTCCACCAGTCCGCCGGGGACCAGCCACAGGCGGTACTCGTCGCGTGTCCAGCCCATGAGGAGGTCCACACCGCGGGCGGCGCCCCCGACGGTGAGCGCGTCGAGGGGGTCGCCCGGGACGAGGTCACCGTCCACGACGACGCCGAAGGCGGGGCCGCCGAGCACCGGGCTGCTGAGGCGGCCCGCCTCGGCCTGGGCGCGGAGCAGGCGGGCCGGGTCCACCGCGGCGAACGCCTCCGCCGTGGCGGGCACCTTCAGGCGGGCCGCCATGCGGCGCACCATCCGCCGCACCTTGTCCCGGTCGGACGCCTCGGGCGGCCCGCTCTGCAGGACGGCGCGCCGCACCAGCCCCTGGGCCCCGGGTGCGGCGAGGAGCGCGCCGGTACTGATCGCGCCGGCGGACTGTCCCGCGAGGGTGATGCGGGACGGGTCGCCGCCGAACGCCGTGATGGCCTCGTGGACCCAGCGCAGGGCGGTGAGCTGGTCGCGCAGGCCGGGGTTGGCGGGGGCGTCCGGGAAGAGTCCGTACCCTTCCACCCCCAGGCGGTAGTTGACCGACACGCACACCACGCCGTCCCGGGCGAAGGCGTGGCCGTCGTACACGGGGACGGCGGAGGAGCCCCGGGTGAGGGCCCCGCCGTGCAGCCAGACCAGGACGGGCAGGCGGGCGCGCGGGGACGGGTCGGGCGTCCACACGTTGAGGTTGAGGCAGCCGTCGCCCGCCACGAACGGGTCGGACAGGTACCGCGCGAACGCCTCGGAGTACGGCGGCTTCGGGGCCGTCGGCCCGAACGCCCCGGCGTCGCGCACCCCGTCCCCCGGCTCCGGCGGCACCGGGGGCCGGAACCGGCGCGGGCCGACGGGGGGTGCCGCGTACGGGATGCCCCGGTACACGGCGACACCGCGCTCCCACCGGCCGCGCACGGCACCGTGGGGCGTGTCGGTCACGGGGTGTGCCCGGTCTGCCGTCATCCACCCACCAGCCCTTCACCGCGCCGCGCTCGCGCCCTCGCGCCTCTGAACCCACCGGTAACACAGGACCGGCCCCGCCGCACGCCCGTATCGGCCCCGCGCTCCCCCGGCCTCCCCTGCCACCGTCCCGCTCTCCCGCCGTCCCGCCGTCCCGCGACGGTCGTCGTCACGCTCGTCAGGGAGCGGCACAGGCGGCCGGCCGTGGCCTCCGGGCGGCTCCGCGACCTGCCCGCCACTCGCGTGACCCGGGCCGCCGGGAGGCTCCGGCCGCTCCCGCCGCCCGCACCTCTCGGTGTCCGATTCCTTCAAGACCGGCTCCGGACCCGTCCCTACCGTGGGACGCATGACTGCACGTTTCGATGCCATCGCACTGGTCGTCTCGGACATGGCGGCCTCCGTCACCTTCTACCGCCGGCTCGGCTTCGCCTTCCCCGAGGGGGCCGAGGAGCAGGGGCACGCGGAGGCGGAACTCCCGGGCGGCCTGCGGCTGTTGCTGGACACGGAGGAGGTGGTCCGCTCGTTCCACCCCGGGTACGAGGCACCCGCCGGGGGCGGGCGGGCCTCGCTGGCGCTGCGGTGCGACAGCCCGGCCGAGGTGGACGCGCTCTACGGGGACCTGGTCGCCGAGGGGTACCACGGGGAGCTGAAGCCGTGGGACGCGGTCTGGGGCCAGCGGTACGCCGTGGTGCAGGACCCGGACGGCAACGGGGTCGACCTCTTCGCACCGTCCGAGGGCGGCGGGGCGGCGTAGGGGGCGACCCCTGGGACATCGCGCCGTTTCCGGGCGCCGGTGTCCACCCCGGCCCGGCGCAGTCCTGCTGCGCGCCCGGCGTCAGGCCGGACCCGGCCCGCAGACCGCAGACCGCAATCCGCACACCGCAGACCGCCGGCGAGGGCGCCGTCTGCGCTGCTCCCGCCCGTCTATCGACCGTTCCCACGCAGCAGTTCGCGCAGCGGCAGCCCCGTCAACGCCCGTACCTCGCGCGACAGGTGGGCCTGGTCGGCGTAGCCGGTGCGGGCGGCCGTCTCGGCCGGCGGGGTGCCGGTGCCGGCCAGGGCGAGGGCGCGGTGCAGGCGGAGGATGCGGGCGAGGGTCTTCGGGCCGTAGCCGAACACGACGAGGGACCGGCGGTGCAGCTGACGGGCTCCGATGCCGAGGTCACCGGCCACCGCGCCGACCGGCCGGCCCGCGCCGAGGGCTGCCGCCAGGGCCCGCAGGGCCGGGTCGGGCGGGTCGGTGGCCGCCGCCAGGCGCAGGGCCAGGTCCTCCAGGCCGGTCACGGGATCGGCGGCTGCCCGTACCCGGGCGGTGAGCCGGCGCACCTCGGCGGCACCCCACAGGTCGGCGAGCTCGACGCGCCGGTCGCGCAGTTCGTGGGCGGGGACGCCGAGCAGGGCGGGGGCGGTGCCGGGCCGGAGGCGGATGCCGGCCCAGGTGCCGGGTCCGCCGGCGGTGAGGTGGGCGCGGGTGTCGGGACCGGCGACCAGCAGGCGCCCCTCGTGCCAGAGCAGGTCCATGCAGCCGTCCGGCAGGACCCGGCCGCCGTCCGCGTCACCGGAGAGGGTGTTGCGCCACACGACCGCCCCCGGCAGCCGCGACGCCCGTTCGCGGTACACGTGCGCCACCTCCCACTCGCCGTTCACCTTACGCGCCGGACGCACGCCGAACCCGCGGCCGGGATCGGACGGCTCCCCCGCGACCCCTGGTCAGCACCCGCCCGCCTGTCGGCTGACGGGCGTCGGGCCCGCGCATACCGTCGTCAACGGGGCACCCGGCCCTCTCCCGCGTCCCCGGGCCCCGCGCGCCGCACGACCGCGCCGCTCGGGCCCTCACTCCCCTGCGGTCAGGGGGTCTCCGGCGTCCGCCGGTCCGCCCCGCGCCGTGCGCCAGTCCTGGGGGCTGACGCCGTAGGCGCGTTTGAAGGCGGCCGAGAGCGCGAACGCGCTGCCGTAGCCGACCCGGCGGGCGATGGCTCCGAGGGTGTCGTCGGTGTCGCGGAGCCGGTCCGCGGCGAGGGCCAGGCGCCAGCCGGTGAGGTAGGCCATCGGGGGTCCACCGACGCGGGCGGTGAAGCGGCGGGACAGGGAGGCGCGGGAGACGCCGGCCTTCGCGGCCAGGTCGGCGACCGTCCACGGGCGGGCGGGATCGTTCTGGAGCAGGCGCAGCGCCGGGCCGACGACCGGGTCCGCGAGGGCCGCGTACCAGGCGGGGGGCTCCGCCCCGGGGCGGTCGAACCAGGCCCGCAGGGCGGCGATCACCAGGAGGTCGAGGAGCCGGTCGAGGACGACCTCCTGGCCGGGGCGGTCGCGCACGATCTCCTGCGCGAGGAGCGGGGTGAGCGGGCAGTCCCAGGCGTCGGCGGCGAGGGAGAGCAGCGGAGGGAGCGCGTCGAGGAGCCGGCCGCCGAGCTCGCCGCGCCGCCCGTAGGTGCCGATGAGCATGACCGTGGCGCCGTCGGTCCGGTCGCCCCAGGTGCGCACGCCGAGGTCCATGACGCCGTTGAGGGGGCGTCCGTCGGGGTGGTGGCACTCGCCGCCGGGCAGGATCAGCGCCTGCGGTGCGGTGTCCGGGTCGTCGCCGCAGGTGTACGGGGCGGGGCCGCGGGCGAGGGCGAGGTCGCCGGGGCGGAGCCGCAGCCGTGGGCCGCGGTCCGGCACGATCCAGGCGTCACCGCGCACCACGAGCATCACGGTGAGGGGGGCGCGGTCCTCGATCCGGACCGCCCAGGGCGGGTCGAAACAGGCCCTGATCAGGAACGCCCCGCGGGCGCGCGGACCTTCCAGCAGACCGGTGAGGACGTCCATGCCGTCAGCGTAGAACGCGCGGCCCGCCGGGCGGCCCCGCCCCGACGACCGTCTCCGGGCGGGGCAGCGCCACGGCCCGCCGGAGGACCGGGAGCGCGACTGACCGGCGCCCGGCGGCCTCCCCTGCCGGGGCCGGTTCAGCGGCCGGGCGGGGTGTCGTCGTCGTCCGCGTCGCTCCCGTTCTTCGGGGGGTGGCCGGACTTGGCGTGGGTGCGCAGCCGGGCGGTGACGTCCTCCGGGGGGAGGAAGCGGGACCAGCGTTCGGGGAACTCGGAGGGCATGTCGGGGTCCGCCTCGCCGTCCTCGTCGACGGTGGCGGTGGTGCGGGCGACGTACTCGGCGACCTGCGCCTGGCGCATCCGCTCGTTGGCCTCGCGGGCGGCGGCCGTGGCGGCGGCCGGCCAGACCCGGTCGATGGCGGCGTTGACGGCGGCCCCGACCAGGACCGCGAACGCGGACACACCGATCCACAGCAGCACGGCGACGGGCGCCGCGAGGGAACCGTAGATGGTGGGTCCCTCGACGGTGTTGCTCAGGTAGAGGCGCAGCAGGAAGCTGCCGAGGACCCACATGGCGAGGGCGACCAGCGCGCCCGGCACGTCCTCGATCCAGGGCGACCGCACGGGTACCGACACGTGGTAGAGCGTGGTGAGGAAGGCGACCGACAGCAGGATGACGACGGGCCAGTACAGGACCTGCACCACGGTGGTCGACCAGGGCACGACGCGCACCACGGCGTCCGGTCCGGCCACCATCAGGGGCAGCGCGACGGAGCCGATCAGCAGGGCGACCAGGAACAGCAGGAAGGCCAGCAGGCGGGTCTTGACGATGCCGCGGACGCCGTCGAGGCCGTACATGACGGTGATGGTGTCGATGAAGACGTTCACCGCGCGCGAGCCGGACCACAGGGCGAACAGGAAGCCTATGGAGATGACGTCGGGGCGGCCTCCTTTCATCACGTCGTCCAGGATGGGCTGGGCGATCTGCTCCACACCGCGGTCGGACAGCACCGTGCGGGAGGCGTCGAGGAGGTTGGTGCGCAGGCTCGCGATGGTGTCGGCGCCGGTCCAGGTGTCGACGTAGCCGAGCAGCCCGATCATGCTGAGCAGCAGCGGGGGCACCGACAGCAGCGTGAAGAACGCGGCCTCGGCGGCCAGGCCCAGGATGCGGTACTCCATGCACGAGTTGACCGTGTCCTTGAGCAGCAGCCAGGCGGTCCTGCGTTTGGATACGTTCCGGTACAGGGCCCTGGCCCGGTGGAGGCGACCGGACGGCTCGTCGGTGGTGTCTCTTGCTGGCTGCACGTGCTAACGGTATCCGTCGTGCCTGCTCGCACTCACCCACCGGCGGATTCGTCCGGCACCGGACGGCACCGGCGGACGGCACCGGGCGGCACCGGGCGGTTCCGGCGGGCCCCGCCCGCCGGTGCGGGGTGAGGCGCCCGAGGTTGGGGGTAGGTTCGCTGACATGGCAGGCACCACGCACACCGTGACCAACCAGGCTCCGCCCCTCGTGCAGTACGACGTGTTCGGCGCCGACCGGGCCCTGGTGGAGGCGGTCGGACGGCATCTGGATCCGCAGGTGCGCGAGGAGGCCGAGGCGGAGCTGACCGGCCTGGGCCGCACGTCGGGGTCGGCGCAGGTGCAGGAGTGGGGGGTGCTGGCCGACGAGCATCCGCCGCGGCTGCGGACGCACGACCGCTACGGCCACCGGATCGACGAGGTGGAGTTCCACCCGTCCTGGCACCGGCTGCTCGGCAAGGGGGTGTCCGCGGGCCTGACGTCGGCCTGGGGGCGGCCCGGCGGGCACGTGCGGCGGGCGGCGGCGTTCGTCGTGTGGACGCAGGTGGAGGCGGGGAACTGCTGCCCCCTGTCGATGACGCACGCGGCGGTGCCGGCGCTGCGCACCGATCCGGCCCTGGCCGCGGTGTGGGAGCCACGCCTGACGTCGGAGGTCTACGACCGCGGGCTGCGGCCGGCCGGGCAGAAGGCCGGGGCGCTGTTCGGGATGGGGATGACGGAGAAGCAGGGCGGCAGCGACGTCCGCGCGAACACCACCGCGGCCCGCCCGCTCGCCGAGGACGGCACGTACGCGCTGACCGGGCACAAGTGGTTCTGCTCGGCACCGATGTCGGACGCGTTCCTGGTGCTGGCGCAGGCACCCGGCGGGCTGACCTGCTTCCTGGTGCCGCGGGTCCTGGAGGACGGCACCCGCAACACGTTCCTGATCCAGCGGCTGAAGGACAAGCTGGGCAACCGTTCGAACGCCTCGGCGGAGGTCGAGTTCGCCGGGACGTGGGCGCGCCGGGTCGGCGAGGAGGGCCGGGGGGTGCGCACCATCATCGGGATGGTGGCGGCGACCCGGCTCGACTGCGTCCTCGGCTCGGCGGGACTGATGCGGCAGGCGGTGGCGCAGGCGGTGCACCACTGCGCGCACCGGGAGGCGTTCGGCGGGAAGCTGATCGACAAGCCGCTGATGCGCAACGTCCTGGCCGACCTGGCCCTGGAGTCGGAGGCCGCGACGACGCTGGCGCTGCGGCTGGCCGCCGCGTACGACGACGACGGCGAGCAGGAGCGGGCGCTGCTGCGGATCGCGGTGCCCGCGGCGAAGTTCTGGGTGACCAAGCGCTGTGCGCCGCTGGTGGTGGAGGCGGCGGAGTGCCTGGGCGGCAACGGCTACGTGGAGGAGTCCGGGATGCCGCGGCTGGTGCGGGAGTCGCCGCTGAACTCGGTCTGGGAGGGCGCGGGCAACGTCCAGGCGCTGGACGTCCTGCGGGCCCTGCGCCGGGAGCCTGGGGCGCTGGACGCGTATCTGCGCGAGGTGGGACTCGCGCGCGGGGCGGACCACCGGCTGGACGGGGCGGTCAAGGGACTGCTGACCGAACTGGCCGACCTGGACGGCGTGGAGGGCCGGGCGCGGCGGCTGGTGGAGCGGCTGGCCCTGGTGCTCCAGGGGTCGCTGCTGGTGCGGTTCGCGCCGCCGGAGGTGGCGGACGCGTTCTGCGCGGGACGGCTGGGCGGCGACGGGGGCGCGGTCTTCGGCACGCTGCCGCACACCCTGGACCTGGCGTCGCTGGTGGACCGGGCGCGGCCGACGCGCTGACCACGGCCGGGGGCGCGGGGAACCCGGCCGACGGACCCGCCGGGCCGGCACGCCGACCGGGACCGGTTCGCCCGGTCCGCTCGGTTCACCCGGTCCGCTCGGTTCACCCGGTGCGCCCGGTGGAGGGGAAGGCGACGGAGGGGAGGGCTCCGGGGCTCTCCCATGCGGGGGTGGTGCTGCGCCGACACGGCACCACCCCCGCCGCACGGGTCCGGTCAGGGAACCGCGGACGCCGCTCAGTACGGCGTCACTGGAGTCTCCCTCGGTGGGGCGGGTGTTCACCAGGGTTGCAGGGGGTTGCAACATGCTGCTGTGTGTGACGGGAGTGCGACGTCCGCCCGGCGCGGACGGCACCATGAGACAAACTGTCAGAACGGATCTCGGGGGCGCGGCCGGCCGGCCGCTCGGGCCACTCCCCGAGTTCTCCCCCCAGGAGGACCAGTGGCGCTCTCGCCGATGGACATGACGCATCTGGCCGCCGTCGACGCGACGCGCGCCGCGCGGGTGCTGGACGAGGTCCGCTCGGCCACCCTGGCCGGGCAGCGGGCCCCGTTGGCACCGCGCCCGGTGATCGGCGAGTCGTGGGCGCGGATGCTGCGCAGCGGCGTCGACCCCGAACGCGACGTGCGGGCACGGCTGTTGTCCCCGGAGGAGGTGCGGCGCCGCCGCGAGGCGTCGCCGCTGCGGCACGTGCTGCCGGTGTTGCGGGACGGGCTGCTGACGGTGGCGGACGTCGCCCGGCACATCATGGTGGTCGCCGACGCCGACGGCCGGGTGCTGTGGCGGGAGGGCAGCGCGCCGGTGCTGCGCCGGGCCGACGTGCTGGGCCTGGAGGTGGGCGCGGACTGGCGGGAGAGCGTCGTCGGCACCAACGGGGTGGGCACGCCCGCCGTCACCCGGCGGCCGGTGCAGGTGTTCGCCTCGGAGCACTTCGTCCGCTCCCACGCGACCTGGACGTGCACCGGCGCACCGGTGACGGACCCGCGGGACGGCCGGCTGATCGGCGTGGTCGACGTGAGCGGGCCGCTGGACACGATGCACCCGGCGACGCTGGCCTGGGTCGACTCGGTGGCGAAGCTGGCGGAGGCCCGGCTGCGGGACCTGCACCAGCAGTCCCTGGAACGGCTGCGCGCGGTGGCCGCGCCGGTCCTGGCCCGCATCGACGGGCGGGCCGTGGTGGTCGACCGGCACGGGTGGACGGCTGCGGTCACGGGGATGCCGTACGTGCGGCGGCTGGCGTTGCCGAAGTCGTTGTCGGCCGGGGTGCGGTGGCTGCCCGTGCTGGGCCGGTCGACGGTGGAGCCGCTGGCGGGGGGCTGGCTGGTGCGGGCGGCGGACGAGCCGGCGCCCTGCCCGGGCCGACGGGTCGAGCTGGACCTGCGGGAGCCGCGCCGCTGGTCGGTCGCGGTGTCCGGCGGCGCGAGCGCCTGGTCGCGGGAACTGAGCCCGCGGCACGCGGAGTTGCTGTACGCGCTGGCGGTGCACCGGTCCGGGCGCAGCGCGGCGGAACTGGCGGAGGAGATGTTCGGCGATCCCGGCCGCACGGTGACGGTGCGGGCGGAGATGTCCCGGGTGCGGAGGTACCTCGGCGGGCTGCTGGAGCACCGCCCGTACCGGTTCGCGGAGGACGTCGAGGTGGACGTGCTGCTGCCGGACGACCCGCGGGGCCTGTTCACGGGGGCCGCGGCCGAGGTGGCCCGGCGGCAGGCGGCGACTGCCGAGCCGGATCCGCGCACGGCGACGGCGACCGTGACCGCCGGGGCGGACCCGCGCGCGGCGACAGCGACAGCGGCAGCGGGGGCGGACCCGCGCGCGGAGGGTGCGGGCCCGGCTCCGGTCGCGGCGGCCGGATCGCACGCGGCGGCCCCGGTGCCGGAGCCGCGTCCGGGCGGCCGGGGCGGGACCCGTCACCCGGCTCCGGCCACGGAGCCTTGAGGTCACGGTTCCCGGCCGGGGTGACCGCCCCGGCGGACGCCCTCCGCACGGAGACACCCGGTGACAGGGGCCCGCCGGTGGGTCCCGGAGCGGTGGCCGCCCGGAGACACCCGGAGACAGGGGCCCGCCGGTGGGTCCCGGAGCCGTGCCGGCCCGGTGACGCCCGGTGGCGGGTGCTGCCGCTACGGGTCGTGTCGTCCCAGGTCGCGGGAGGTGCGCCCGGTGCGTCGGCGGGGCCGGGGCGCCGGGTACAGTGAGGGGGAAGGACGCCGTCGGGACGACCCGCCGGTGCGGTACGAGCAGGGACGACCCGGCAGAACGTGTAGACATCCGTGCCCACACCCTCCCTCCTGCGAACGGTCCTCACCCCCTCCGCGCTCGCCCGGCCGGCCCTCGGCTGGGGCGCCTTCCTCGCCACCCTGGCCGCCCGCCCCTTCCTCTCCGGACATCTGTCGGCCCCCGTGCTGTGGACGGTGCTCGCGGCGATCGTCGCGGTGATCGTGGTCTGCGCCTTCGGCGTCGTCGCCCAGGCCGAGCACCTGGCCCGGCGGCTCGGCGACCCCTACGGGACGCTGGTGCTGACCCTCTCCATCGTCCTGATCGAAGTCGTGCTGATCGCCGCCGTGATGCTGGGCCCGGGCGAACACGCGACCATCGCCCGGGACTCCGTGATGGCCGTGTCGATGATCATCCTGAACCTGGTCGTCGGCGCGGCCCTGCTGGCCGGGGGTCTCCGGCACGACGACCTCCGGCCCAACCGCACCGGCGTCTCGGCCTACCTGGCGCTCCTGGTGGTGCTGCTGGCCGTGGCGTTCGCGTTCCCCGGGCTCATCGGCACCGACGGCGCCTACCGGCCGGGGCAGGCGGTCGCCCTGAGCGCGCTCACCGTCGTCCTCTACGGGTTCTTCCTCCTCCGCCAGACGGGGGCCCAGCGCGCCGACTTCCAGGAGGTCGTCCCCCTCCCGGGCCCGGTCACGGCCCCCGGTCGTGCCACGGACCCGGGCCCGGACACGGCCGCGCGCCCCGCCCCGGCCGCCGGCCCCCACGCCTCACACCGGGAGGCGGCCGGGCCGTCGGCCGGCCGGCGTGCGGAGGTCGTCACCCGGACCCTGCTGCTGGTGGCGACGGTGGTGCCGATCGTGCTGCTGTCCCACGACATGGCGGCCCTGCTCGACGACGGCCTGGCCCGCGCGGGCGCGCCGGTGGCGCTGTCCGGTGTCGTCATCGCGATGATCGTCTTCCTGCCCGAGACCATCACCACGCTCCGGGCCGCCCTGGGCGGGGAGATGCAGCGGGTGAGCAACCTGTGCCACGGAGCCCTGGTGTCCACGGTCGGGCTCACCATTCCCGCCGTGCTGACGATCGGACTGGTCACCGGGCAGCGGGTGGTCCTCGCCGAGAGCACGACCCACCTCGTCCTTCTGGGGGTCAGCCTGCTGCTGACGGCCGTCACCTTCACCGGGCGGCGGGTCACCGCCCTGCACGGGCCGGCGCACCTGATGGTGTTCGTCCTGTACGGGCTGGCCGTCTTCGCGTGACGCGCGGATGCCCCGTCCCGGCGCCCGCCGCCGGTCCCGGTCGGCCGCGGGGCACCCCGACGGTCACGGTTTCCGCGCACTTGCCGGGTCCTCGCCCCGGGCCGGGTGCGGCTGTCGTAGCATCGCCTTCCGGGCCACCCCACCCTGCCCCGTGTCAACGCAAGGATCGCGGGACGCAGTTGGCTCGCCTCGGGAGGACGGTATGAAGCATCGCGGCAGACACCGCCGTCGTCGGCGGGGCAGAGCACTGCGGGCGGCGCTGGCCGGGACGGCCCTGGCGCTGACCGCCGCCGCCACGATGATCAGCACCTCGCAGGCCACCGTGGCCGACGATCCCGGGGCGCTGGAGTCCCTCACCTCCGCCGAAGCGACGGCACCGCTGCGGCTGACCGAGCGCCCGGTGCCGCGGGACTGGCTGGACCGGCTGTCCGACGGGATGGGCCCGGCCGTCCCGATGGACGCCGTGCTCGCCGACGCGGACGGGGTGCTGCGGGAGGCGGACTCCTGTCCGGCGGACGACCGGCGGGCGCTGCCCGTCGAGCCCGAGGCGACCCGCGCGTACTGCTGGGACGGTGCCGACACCAGCGGCTGGGAGGCGGGCGCGGTCACCACGTCCGGCGACGCCGACGACGACGGCCGCTGGGGCCCGCACCGGGTGATCCTGTCCGGCTGGAGCCGGTCCGGTCCGGTGAGCGGCGGCCCGGGGGACGCGTCGGCGGACGGCTCGCCGGACGGCGCCGACGGCACCACCGGCCGGGACGGCCTGGCGCGGGTCGCGTTCGTGGACCGGGACGCCGCCGGCGGACCCAGCTACACCTGGGTGCTGCTGGCCGTACCGGTCCAGGAGGGCCGGGACTACCGGGCGCTGGCGTCGTCGGTGTCCGGGATGGTCTGGTATCAGGACAAACTGCTGGTGACCGCCGACCGGCAGGACGGCAGCGCGCTGTACGTCTACGACATCGACCGGGTGCAGCGGGCCTCCGTGTCGGGCCCGTCGGTGGGCCGGGTGGCCGACGGCTGGTCGGCGGCCGGGGCGCGGTACGTGCTCCCGGCGGTGGGCGCGTACCGGACGACGGGCGCCGACGCCCCGCTGCCGGGCGGTATCTCGCTGGACCGCAGCACCACGCCGGACAGCCTGGTGGCGCACGAGGCGCGGCCCGAGGGCGACGACGACGGGCCGACCCGGTTGTGGCGGTACGCGTTCAGCGTGGACCCGCTGCGGTCCGGTCTCCTGGCGACGGACCCGGCGTCGCGCGTCGACGCGGTCGCGGCGTACGAGACCCGGCTGACCGACGTGCGCAGCGTGCTGTCCCACCGGTCGGGCTGGTACCTGGGACGGGTGACCGGGACGCCCGACGAGCGGGGGACGCTGTGGCGGCAGGACACGGAGGGGGCGCGCCCCGTCCGCTGCGGGGCGGACGACACGTACCGCTGCTGGAGCGGTGACGCGGGCTCGCTGTCCCACTGGCAGGAGACCGGTGAGGTGTGGTCGCAGTCCGGCCGGATGCTGTTCGCGCTGCCGCTGGACTCGGTGGACCGCTCCCTGGACTGATCCGGTCGCCTCCCGCGGTCCGGCCGGCCGGCCCGTCCGGGGCCGCCCCGGGGCCGTCCCGGGGGCGCGGTCGGCCGGACGACGGCGCCGGGGACGCCGGTCGTCGGATTGCTCCGGGGCCGCCGGGGAGCACCGCCGGACGCCGGTCGCAGTGTCCGGAAAGGCGGCCGGACGTTCGACAGGGGCCCGTCGGGGATGGTTCTCTTTCGGACATGAAGACCATCACCGTGACCACCTGGTCGCTGGAGCAGACGGCGCCCGCCGACCTCCGGCCGGCCGCCGTGCCGGAGGGGGACGTGCGGATCGTCCGCGCCGAGGTGCCCTCGCCGGAGTTCAGCCGCTTCCTGTACGCGTCCGTCGGCGGTGACATCCGCTGGACCGACCGGCTGGGCTGGACGTACGCGCAGTGGGCGGAGCACCTGGGGCAGCCGGGTGTGGAGACGTGGGTCGCCCAGGACCGCGGGACGCCCGCCGGGTACGTGGAGCTGCAGGCCCAGGACGACGGTGTGGTGGAGATCGTCTACTTCGGGCTGATCCCCGCCTTCCGGGGGCGCCGCATCGGCGGCCACCTGCTGTCGTACGGGGTGGCGCGGGCGTGGGACCTGGCGGAGCGGTGGCCCGGCCTGAAACCGACCCGCCGGGTGTGGCTGCACACGTGCAGCAAGGACGGCGAGCACGCCATGGACAACTACCTGCGGCGCGGTTTCCGGCTGTTCGACACCACGGTGGAGGAGGAGCCCGACGTGGTGACCCCGGGCCCGTGGCCGGGGGCCTACCCCGCCTGACCGGCGTCGGCAAGACCGTCCGCGCCAAACGTGACCAAGGACACCCTTGTCTCGCACAACGAGACAAGGGTGTCCGCATTTTGGATGAAGCTGGACTGGCTCCCGAGCGCCGTGCCACGCTTCCGCCATGCCTGGAACTGGAATCGCCTTGGTGAGTCGGCGGCACGTCGACCTCGGCCGCATGTCCAGCGCCATCTGTCCGATGCGCTGACGCCCCCTCAGTGGCCCCTCGGCCACGGGCTCCAGCACCACCGGTTCTCCTCCCTCCGAGGCCCTCGGCCTCCCTCCGCTCTCCCGCGCCCGTGCCCGCGCAATGACGCGCAGGTCTGCCGCACGCCGCGAAAGCGCCGGTCAGGGCCGTACACCTGCCGTCCGACCCCGCCACGCACCCGTCGGCGCCGCGCGCCGACATCATCCACCGCTGTCCGAAGGACGTACCCCCCATGGCCGCCACCCCGCCGAAGTCCGCCGCCGCGTCTGTCCGCCGCAAGGTGAGCCGTCACCGCGGCGAGGGTCAGTGGGCGGCGGGTCACCACACCCCGCTGAACGGCAACGAGCAGCTCAAGAAGGACGACGACGGTCTCAACGTACGGACACGTATTGAGACGATCTACTCCAAGCGCGGTTTCGACTCCATCGACCCCAACGACCTGCGCGGGCGCTTCCGTTGGTGGGGGCTGTACACCCAGCGCCGCCCCGGCATCGACGGCGGGCGCACCGGGGTGCTGGAGCCGGAGGAGCTGGAGGACGAGTACTTCATGCTGCGGGTCCGCATCACCGGCGGACGGCTGACCACCGAGCAGCTGCGGGTGATCGGTGAACTCTCCGAGACCTACGCCCGGGGCACCGCGGACATCACCGACCGGCAGAACGTCCAGTTCCACTGGGTGCGCATCGAGGACGTGCCCACGATCTGGGAACGCCTGGAGGCGGTCGGCCTGTCCACCACCGAGGCGTGCGGCGACTGCCCGCGCGGCATGCTCGGCTCCCCGGTGGCGGGCGTCGCCGAGGACGAGATCATCGACGGCACCGCCGCCCTGGACGAGATCGTCCGCCGCTACATCGGCGACCCGCGCTTCTCCAACCTGCCGCGCAAGTACAAGACGGCCGTCTCCGGCTCCCCGCTGCTGGACGTGGCGCACGAGATCAACGACATCTCGTTCGTCGGCGTGGTCCACCCCGAGCACGGGCCCGGCTTCGACCTGTGGGTCGGCGGCGGGCTGTCCACCAACCCCAAGTTCGGTGTGCGGCTGGGCGCGTGGGTGCCGGAGCAGGACGTGCCGGACGTGTGGGAGGCGGTCACCACGATCTTCCGCGACCACGGCTACCGCCGGCTGCGCAACCGCGCCCGGCTGAAGTTCCTGGTCGCCGACTGGGGGGCGGAGAAGTTCCGCCAGGTCCTGGAGGACGACTACCTCGGCCGCAAGCTGATCGACGGCCCGGCGCCCGAGATGCCCGCCCGGCAGTGGCGCGACCACATCGGCGTGCACCGCCAGAAGGACGGCCGCTTCTACGTGGGCTTCGCCCCGCGCGTGGGCCGCATGGACGGCTCGCTGCTCACCAAGGTCGCCGCGCTGGCCGAGGAGCACGGCTCCGGACGGGTCTCCACCACCGTCGAGCAGAAGATGATCGTCCTGGACGTGCCGCAGGACCGGGTCGACTCCCTCGTCGACGGGCTGGAGGCGCTGGACCTGCGGGTCACCCCCTCTCCGTTCCGGCGCGGCACCATGGCCTGCACCGGCATCGAGTTCTGCAAGCTGGCCATCGTGGAGACCAAGGAGCGAGGCAGCGAGCTCATCGACGAACTCGAGCGCCGGCTGCCGGACTTCGACGAACCCCTCACCATCAACCTCAACGGCTGCCCCAACGCCTGCGCCCGCATCCAGACCGCGGACATCGGTCTCAAGGGCCAGCTCGTCACCGACGCCGAGGGCCGTCAGGTCGGCGGCTACCAGGTGCACCTGGGCGGCGCCCTCGGCCTGGAGCCGTCCTTCGGCCGCAAGGTGCGCGGTCTGAAGGTGACCTCCGACGAACTGCCGGACTACATCGAGCGGGTCCTGAAGCGCTTCCAGGCGGAGCGCGAGGACGGCGAGCGGTTCGCGGTCTGGGCCGCGCGCGCCTCCGAGGAGGCCCTGTCGTGAGCGAGCGGGCGGCCCCGTTCCACTGCCCCTACTGCGGCGACGAGGACCTGCGTCCCGGCGAGGACGGACCGGGGGCCTGGGAGTGCGCCGCCTGCAA
This sequence comes from Streptomyces sp. 3-6, assembly GCF_056323165.1. Classification (NCBI taxonomy): domain Bacteria; kingdom Bacillati; phylum Actinomycetota; class Actinomycetes; order Kitasatosporales; family Streptomycetaceae; genus Streptomyces; species Streptomyces sp. 3-6. Next base: position 212,959 of record NZ_JBWHZP010000002.1, on the reverse strand, counting down.
CCGGGCCTTCCGGCTGAAGTTCCTCGGGCTGCTGGCCCGCGGGACCCGGCAGGCGGACACGGGAGGGGACGCGGCATGACGGTACGTCAGGACGCTTACACGGCGCAGGAGTTGAAAGGGCTCGCCGAGCGGGCCGGGCGGGAGCTGGAGGACGCCCCCGCGCTGGAGATCCTGCGCTGGGCGGCGGGGACGTTCGGCCGGCGCTTCTGCGTGACCTCCTCGATGGAGGACGCGGTCGTCGCCCACCTCGCCTCCCGGGCGATGCCCGGCGTGGACGTGGTGTTCCTGGACACCGGCTACCACTTCGAGGAGACCATCGGCACCCGGGACGCGGTCGACGCCGTGATGGACGTCAACGTCATCACGCTCACCCCGCGGCAGACGGTGGCCGAGCAGGACGCCGAGTACGGCCCGAGGCTGCACGACCGCGACCCCGACCTGTGCTGCCGGCTGCGCAAAGTGCTGCCGCTGGAACAGGGCCTGACGGAGTATCAGGCGTGGGCGACCGGGCTGCGCCGCGAGGAGTCCCCGACCCGGGCCCACACCCCGGTGGTCGGCTGGGACGAGAAGCGGGGCAAGGTCAAGGTCTCGCCGATCGCCCGCTGGACCCAGGACGACGTGGACGCCTACGTCGCCGAGCACGGCGTGCTGACCAACCCGCTGCTGACCGACGGCTACGCCTCCGTCGGCTGCGCGCCCTGCACCCGCCGCGTGCTGGAGGGCGAGGACGCCCGCGCCGGCCGCTGGGCGGGCCGCGGCAAGACCGAGTGCGGGCTGCACGGCTGACCATGACGAACCTTCAGGAGACCACCGTGACGACCGGAGCCACCGTTTGGCTCACGGGTCTGCCGAGCGCCGGCAAGACCACCATCGCCCACGAACTCGCCGGGCGGCTGCGCGCCTCGGGCCGGCGCGTGGAGGTGCTCGACGGCGACGAGATCCGCGAGTTCCTCTCGGCGGGCCTCGGCTTCAGCCGCGAGGACCGGCACACCAACGTGCAGCGCATCGGCTTCGTCGCCGGACTGCTCGCCCGCAACGGCGTCACCGTCCTCGTCCCCGTCATCGCGCCCTACGCCGACAGCCGGGAAGCGGTGCGGGGGCGGCACGCGGCCGACGGCACGCCCTACGTCGAGGTGCACGTGGCGACCCCGGTCGAGGTGTGCTCCGTGCGGGACGTCAAGGGCCTGTACGCCAGGCAGGCCGCGGGCGAACTCAGCGGACTGACCGGCGTGGACGACCCGTACGAGGAGCCCAAGGCGCCCGACCTGCGCATCGAGTCGCAGCACCAGACCGTCCAGGAGTCCGCCGCGGCGGTGCACACCCTGCTGAGTGAAAGGGGACTGGCATGACGACCGTCGCAACGGTCACGGAGAACACCGGTGGCGCGGAGGGGTCCCCGGGCCCGTACGCCCTCTCCCACCTCGACGCGCTCGAGTCGGAGGCGGTGCACATCTTCCGCGAGGTGGCCGGAGAGTTCGAGAACCCGGTGATCCTCTTCTCCGGCGGCAAGGACTCCATCCTCATGCTGCACCTGGCGCTCAAGGCGTTCGCGCCCGGGCCGGTGCCCTTCGCCCTGCTGCACGTGGACACCGGGCACAACTTCCCCGAGGTCCTCGACTACCGCGACCGCGCCGTCGCCCGGCACGGACTGCGGCTGCACGTCGCGTCCGTGCAGGACTACATCGACCGCGGGGTGCTCAAGGAACGCCCCGACGGCACCCGCAACCCGCTGCAGACGCTGCCGCTCACCGAGAAGATCGCCGCCGAGCGGTTCGACGCCGTGTTCGGCGGCGGCCGGCGCGACGAGGAGAAGGCCCGGGCCAAGGAGCGGGTGTTCTCGCTGCGCGACGAGTTCTCCCAGTGGGACCCGCGCCGCCAGCGCCCCGAGCTGTGGAACCTGTACAACGGCCGGCACGCCCCCGGTGAGCACGTCCGGGTGTTCCCGCTGTCCAACTGGACCGAGCTGGACGTGTGGCAGTACATCGCCCGGGAGCGCATCGAGCTGCCGGAGATCTACTTCGCGCACGAGCGCGAGGTGTTCCGGCGGGCCGGGATGTGGCTGACGGCCGGCGAGTGGGGCGGCCCGAAGGACGACGAGCCGGTGGAGAAGCGGACCGTGCGGTACCGGACGGTGGGCGACATGTCCTGCACCGGCGCCGTCGACTCCGACGCCGACACCATCGAGAAGGTGATCACGGAGATCGCCGCCTCCCGGCTCACCGAGCGCGGCGCCACCCGCGCCGACGACAGGCTCTCCGAGGCCGCGATGGAAGACCGCAAGCGCGAGGGGTACTTCTAGAGATGAGCACGATCACGTCCGAGGCGCTCGCGGAGACCACCCTGCTGCGGTTCGCCACCGCCGGTTCCGTCGACGACGGCAAGTCCACCCTGGTGGGCCGGCTGCTGCACGACTCCAAGTCGGTCCTCACCGACCAGCTGGAGGCCGTGGAGCGGGCGTCGGCGAGCCGCGGCCAGGAGGCGCCCGACCTGGCGCTGCTCACCGACGGCCTGCGGGCCGAGCGGGAGCAGGGCATCACCATCGACGTGGCCTACCGCTACTTCGCCACGCCCCGGCGCCGGTTCATCCTCGCCGACACCCCGGGCCACGTGCAGTACACCCGGAACATGGTCACCGGCGCGTCCACCGCCGAGCTGACGGTGATCCTGGTCGACGCCCGCAACGGCGTGGTCGAGCAGACCCGGCGGCACGCGGCGATCGCCGCCCTGCTGCGGGTGCCGCACGTGGTGCTCGCCGTGAACAAGATGGACCTGGTCGGCTACCGGGAGCCGGTGTTCGCCGCCATCGCCGAGGAGTTCACCGCGTACGCGACCGAGCTGGGCGTGCCCGAGGTGACCGCGGTGCCGATCTCGGCGCTGGTGGGCGACAACGTGGTGGAGCCGTCCTCGCACATGGACTGGTACGGCGGCCCGACGGTCCTGGAACACCTGGAGACCGTGCCGGTCAGCCACGACCTGACGCACTGCCACGCCCGGCTGCCGGTGCAGTACGTGATCCGGCCGCAGAGCGCCGAGCACCCCGACTACCGGGGCTACGCCGGCCAGATCGCCGCCGGCACGTTCCGGGTGGGCGACGCGGTGACCGTGCTGCCCTCCGGACGGTCGACCACGATCACCGGGATCGACCTGCTCGGGGAGCCCGTCGAGGCGGCCTGGACACCGCAGTCGGTGACCCTGCTGCTGGCCGACGACATCGACATCTCCCGCGGCGACCTGCTGGTGCCCGCCGAGGACGCCCCCGCCACCACGCAGGACCTCGACGCCACCGTGTGCCACGTCGCCGACCAGCCGCTCACCGTCGGCCACCGGGTGTTGCTCAAGCACGGCACCCGCACGGTCAAGGCGATCGTCAAGGACATCCCGTCGCGGCTGGCCCTGGACGACCTGTCCCTGCACCCGCACCCCGGCACGCTGGCCGCCAACGACATCGGCCGGGTGAGGATCCGCACCGCCGAGCCGCTGCCGGCCGACTCCTACTCGGACTCCCGGCGCACCGGCTCCTTCATCCTCATCGACCCCGCCGACGGCACCACGCTGACCGCCGGCATGGTCGGCGAGTCCTTCGCCGCACCCGAGCCGGTCAAGAACCCGGCCGAGGACGACGGGTGGGACTTCTGACCATGAACGGCACCGACGTCCGCGCCCCACGCGCCGAGCAGGGCCGGCCGGCCCGCAACGGGGCCCCGGGCCGGAGGTCCCCCCGGACGGAGTTCGGCGGAGGACAGGGCGGGGTCGCGCGATGTGCGCGATGACGTACGCGCGCCGCCCGCGCGCCCACCGCCCCCGCCGTCACCGGCGAGAACCCGCCGACCACCCGGCCGCGACCTGAGCCTCGCGCGACCGCCGGGCCCTTCGAGAGGAACACCTCCCGTGTCTGCCACATCCGTCCCGCGCCGCGCGCTCACCGTGCTGGCCGTGCTCCCCCTGCTCGCCCTGGCCGCCTGCGGCTACGGCTCGCAGGCCAAGGACCGCGGCACCGCCGAGATCGCGGCCGGGGCGCAGAAGACCGACGGCCTCGACTCCGTCCGGATCGGCTACTTCGGGAACCTCACGCACGGGACCGCGCTGGTGGGCCACCGCAAGGGCTTCTTCCAGAAGGAACTCGGCGCGACCCGGGCGCGGTACGCGGTGTTCAACGCCGGACCCTCCCAGATCGAGGCGCTGAACTCCGGCTCCGTCGACATCGGCTGGATCGGCCCCTCCCCCGCCGTCAACGGCTACGTCAAGGCCAGGGGCAGGAACCTGCGGATCATCGGCGGTTCGGCGTCCGGCGGGGTGAAGCTGGTGGTGAACCCGGACCGGATCCGTTCCCTGGACGACGTCGAGGGCAAGCGGATCGCGACCCCGCAGCTCGGCAACACGCAGGACGTCGCCTTCCTCGACTGGGCGGCCGGGCGCGGCTGGACGGTCGACCCGCTGAGCGGGAAGGGCGACGTGACGGTGGTCCGCAGCGACAACAAGGTCACCCCGGACGCCTTCCGGTCGGGTTCGGTCGACGGAGCCTGGGTGCCGGAACCGACCGCCTCCCAGCTGGTCGCCGACGGCGGGAAGGTGCTGCTGGACGAGGCGTCGCTGTGGCCGGACGAGAAGTTCGTCATCACCAACATCGTCGTGCGGCAGGAGTTCCTGCGGGAGCACCCGGCGGCCGTCGAGGCGGTGCTGCGCGCGTCGGTGGCGGCCAACCGGTGGATCAACGCCCACCCGCGGGAGGCGAAGAAGGCCGCGAACGAGCAGCTGGCCCTCGACGTCGGCAAGGCCCTCCCGGCCGAGGTCCTCGACCCGGCGTGGGCGTCGATCCGGTTCACCGACGACCCGCTCGCCGCCACCCTCTCCACCCAGGCCCGCCACGCCGTCGACGCGGGCCTGCTGGAATCGGCCCGCCTGGACGGCATCTACGACCTCGCGCCCCTCAACAAGGTCCTGGCGGACACGGGCGCCCCCACCGTCGACGACGCCGGACTCGGCGCCCCGTGACCCCGACCCCGACCACTCCCAGGAGGTGACGACCATGGCCACGACCACGCTCGCCAGGGCCGCCGACGGCACCGTGACGGCGACGCACGCCGCCCGGATCGAGCACGTCTCGAAGTCGTTCGCGAACCCGGCAGGGCGGCAGCTCGTGCTGGACGGCATCAGCCTCGATGTCGCGCCGGGCGAGTTCGTCACCCTGCTGGGTGCCTCGGGCTGCGGCAAGTCCACCCTGCTCAACCTGGTCGCCGGTCTCGACCGGCCCAGCGCGGGCACCATCACCACCGACGGCCGCCCCGCGCTGATGTTCCAGGAACACGCCCTGTTCCCCTGGCTGACCGCGGGCAAGAACATCGAACTGGCCCTCAGGCTGCGGGGCGTGGCGAAGTCCGAGCGCCGGGAGCGGGCCGAGGAACTGCTCGAACTGGTGCGGCTGAAGGGCGCGCACGGCAAGCGGGTGCACGAGCTGTCCGGCGGCATGCGCCAGCGGGTGGCGATGGCGCGGGCACTCGCCCAGGAGAGCCGGCTGCTGCTGATGGACGAGCCGTTCGCGGCGCTGGACGCCATCACCCGGGACGTGCTGCACGACGAGCTGACCCGGATCTGGCGGACCGCCAACACCGGCGGCTCCGCCACCGGACCGCTGTCCGTCCTGTTCGTCACGCACAACGTGCGCGAGGCGGTGCGCCTCGCCCAGCGGGTCGTCCTGCTGTCCTCCCGGCCGGGGCGGATCGCCCGCCAGTGGACGGTGGACATACCGCACCCGCGCCGCATCGAGGACACCGCCGTCGCGGAACTGTCCGTCGAGATCACCGAAGAACTCCGTGGGGAGATCCGCCGTCATGGCCAGCACTGACACCACCGCCAAGGACGGGAGCGACCTCGCCGGACTGGAGGCCGGGCTCGACGCGCTGGAGACGGTGCAGACCGGCCGCAAGCCGTTCCGGCAGACGTTCAGGGAGAAGATCCTCCCGCCGGTGATCGCGGTGGCCCTGGTGCTGGCGGTGTGGCAGGCGCTGGTCTCGTTCCGGATCGTCGACGACCCGACCAAGCTGCCCTCGCCGGGCGCGGTGTGGCAGGTGCTGGAGCGGGCGTGGCTGGAGGGCGAACTCCTCGGCTACATCTGGACCAGTGTGTCGCGCGGTCTGCTCGGCTTCCTCCTCGCGCTGCTGATCGGCACCCCGCTGGGCCTGCTGGTGGCGCGGGTGAGGTTCGTGCGCGCGGCCATCGGCCCCATCCTGTCCGGGCTGCAGTCGCTGCCGTCGGTGGCCTGGGTGCCGCCGGCCGTGATCTGGCTGGGCCTGAACAACCAGATGATGTACGCGGTGATCCTGCTCGGCGCGGTCCCCTCCATCGCCAACGGGCTGGTCTCCGGAGTGGACCAGGTGTCCCCGCTGTTCCTGCGGGCCGGGCGCACCCTGGGCGCCACCGGGCTCAAGGGCACCTGGCACGTCGTGCTGCCGGCGGCGCTCCCCGGCTACGTGGCGGGCCTGAAGCAGGGCTGGGCGTTCTCCTGGCGCTCGCTGATGGCCGCCGAGATCATCGCCTCGTTCCCCGACCTGGGCGTGGGCCTGGGCCAGTTGCTGGAGAACGGCCGCAACGCCAGCGACATGGCCATGGTGTTCGAGGCCATCCTGCTGATCCTGACCGTGGGCATCGCCATCGACCTGCTGATCTTCAGTCCGCTGGAGCGGTGGGTGCTGCGCAGCCGCGGTCTGCTGGTGAAGGGCTGAGGCACGTCATGCACCGACCCGTCCTGCTCGTCGTCGCGCACGGCAGCCGCGACCCGCGGCACGCCGCGACCGTGCACGCCCTGGTGCGCCGGGTGCGGGCGCTGCGGCCCGGGCTGCGCGTGGAGACCGCGTTCCTGGAGTTCAACGTCCCCTCGGTGCCGGGCGCCCTGGCGTCGCTGGACGCGGAGGGCGTGCGGGACGTCGTCGCCCTGCCGCTGCTGCTGACCCGCGCCTTCCACGCCAAGACGGACCTCCCGGCGGCGCTGGCCCAGGCGCCGTCCCGGCTGCGCGTCCACCGGGCCGACGTGCTCGGCCCGTCCCCGCTGCTGCTGCGGGCCCTGGAACGGCGGCTGCACGAGGCGGGCGTCCGGCCCGCCGACCGGTCCTCGACCGGCGTCGTCCTGGCGTCGGCGGGGTCCTCCGACCCGGAGGCGATCGCAGTGATCGCAGACATCGCGCGGGAGTGGCGGCACACCGGTTGGTGCGCCGTGCGGCCTGCGTTCGCCTCCGCCTCCCTGCCCCGCACCGAGGACGTGGTGCGGGAACTGCGCGAGCTGGGCTACGCCCGGGTCGCGGTCGCCCCCTACGTGCTGGCCCCCGGTTTCCTGCCGGACCGCATCGCGCGGGGCGCGGCCGGGGCGGACGTCCTGGCCGACGTGCTGGGCCCGGCCCCGGAGGTGGCCCGGGTGCTGCTGGAGCGGTACGACGCGGCGCGGGCGCCGCTGCCCTCGGCGCTGGGGGCCTGAGACCCGGCCCCGGCGCCGGGCACCCCGGGCCGCCGGATCCCCTCGCGCCCCCGGAGGCGCGCCCCCGCTGATCGCGCTCCCGACCGGGGGAGGGCCGTCAGGCGAAGGACAGGCCGCCGGTGCGGGTCCGCTTCAGTTCGAAGACGTCCGGGTCGCGGGCCAGCACCTGGAAGGCGTCGAACAGCTCCACCGCCCGCTCGCCGCGCGGGACCGCCCGCAGCACGGGCCCCAACCACACCGTTCCGTCGACGTGCAGGGTGGGCGTGCCCACGTAGCCGCCCGACTCCGGTTCGACGCCCGCCTCGTGGCTGCGCCGGACGGCGTCGTCGTGGGCCGGGTCGTGGGCGGCCGCCGCCAGGTCGTCGGGCAGCCCCAGCTCGGCGAGGGACTCTGCGACCACCGCGTCGAAGTCCTTCGCGCCCCGCTCGTGGATCCGGGTGCCGAAGGCGGTGTACAGGTCCCGCAGCACCTTCTCGCCGTGCCGCTCGGCGGCGGCCACCGCCACCCGGACCGGTCCGAGGGACCGGTCGACCAGATCCCGGTACCAGTCGGGCAGTTCGTTGCCCACGTTGTGCAGGTACAGGCTCATCACCCGGAACCGCAGGTCGAGCGGGCGGTGCCGCTCCACCTCCAGCAGCCAGCGGGAGGTGATCCAGGCGAAGGGGCAGGCCGGGTCGAACCAGCAGTCGACCCGGGTCGGGGCGGGGGTGGGCGTCGTGTGCGTCATGCCGTCGACGGTAGGCACCGGACGGCGCCGGCTCCCGGGCCACTTCCGGATCCGTTTCCCGGTCCACTTGAGGTGACGCGTCGTCGGGGCCGCCCGGCCGTCCGGCCCGTCCGCAGGGCCGTCCCCGTCCCCCCTCGCCTGACGGCGCTCGTCACCTTCCCGGCCGCCGGGGCGGATGGCGATCCGGTTCCGCCGGGCCGCCGGTCCCGGCCTCCTTCTTCGCCACCGCCGACCCGCTCCCGGGGGAGGCCGTCAGTCGCCGTCGGGCGGGAACAGCGTCCCCTGGTGGAAGTAGAGGCGCCAGCCCTGCTCCGTGCGGCGCCACAGCGAACTGCGGTGGGCGCGGCGGCCGTTGTGGTCGGTGTCGAAGGTGAGGTGGACCGTGCCGGGGGCGATCTCGACGGCCTTCATGGCGGACACCGTGGCGGCCGGGGCCCCCGAGTCGCCCTCCTGGGTGAGCGCCTCGATGATCGCGGCGCGGTCCCAGACCCGCCCGGACGCCCCGAACTCGAAGAACTCCGGGTGCAGCAACGCGTCGACCCGTTCGGGCGAACTGCGCACCTCGGGGTCCAGCAGCCTCAGTTCGCCCTCGATGGCGGCGTCCACGGCGGTGTCCTGCTCAGGCACGGGTGAGCTCCACGAGTTTGACGACGGTGTTCCAGTTCCGGGTGGTGGCGATCACGCCGCGGGTGACGCGCGGCCGGGCCAGTTGCTCCGCCAGCTTCGACCGCCCCAGCCCGTCGGGCACGTACAGGTACAGCACGCGGTCGCCCAGGCGGAACTCCTCGGGACGATGGGCCTCGGCGTCGAGGCCGGCGAGGCGTTCGGGGTCGAGGGGCGCGGAGAAGTAGGTGGCGTGGAGCTGCCGGCCCTCCAGCCGCTCGGCGGGGAAGGGACAGGCGTCGACCACCGAGCGCAGGTAGGCGTGGTCGCGGACGATGATGTCGACGGGGAAGCCGAAGTGCTCCTCGACGGCCTCCGTCAGTTCGGCGGCGAGTAAGTCCTCGTCGCCGCGGGCGGCGGTGAAGACCGCCTGACCGCTCTGGAGGTAGGTGCGGACGGCCGTGTGGCCGAGGCCCTCCAGCAGGGTGCGCAGTTCGGCCATCGGCACCTTGCGGCCGCCGCCCACGTTGATCCCGCGCAGCAGCGCCGCGTACGTCGTCACCATGCCCCCACGATAGAGCGGCCGTCGTGCCGCGTGGGGGTGGGCACGACGGTCGCGTCCGCGCGCGGCGGCGGTGCTGATCGACGCCACGGTCATCCGGGCGTCGTCGCGCCCGTCGGTCATGGCCCTGCTGGGCGAGTGCACCCTGGTACCTGCCGAGGCGGCTGAGACGGCTGCCCGACCTCACGCACGACGAGCGCCGGGGGGGAGGACGTGCGCCCGCGGGCGTCCGGCGTGCAGGACGACCCGGACGGGGCCTGACCGGGAGCGGAAGGGGTGGGGCCCGGCCGGTGCCCCGGGTCCCGTCTGTCCGCGTGCCGGCCGGTGCGCCGTGCCCCGCCCGTGTCCGGGTGCAGGCCGGTGGGCGGGGCGGATGCCCGGGCCGCGGCTCGGTTCCGGGTCAGGGGCCGCAGCGGGGCCCGGGACGGGGTTCGGCCCCGCACCCCCGCCCCCGCGCCGGGGTACGGGCGCGGGAGAGGTCCGGGCCGGGGCTCCCTGCCGGGGTCCGCCCCGGCGTTCCCTCCGGCGCCCCTCCCGCCGCCTGCCGCCGCCTGCCGCGCGGCGCCTACCGTCCGGCCGGGAGTTCGGCCTCGATGAGGTCGGCGGCGCGGCGGGTGCCGCCCTCCTCGGCCATCTCCGCGCGGATCCGCTCCAGCCGCCGGGCGACCTCCGGGTCACCGGTCAGCTCCAGGGCCGCCGCCCGCAGACGGGAGGCGGTGGCCTCCTGGGTGGGCAGGTGCCGGGCGACGCCGAGCCCCTGGAGCAGGTCGGCGTTGCCGAACTGGTCCACGGCCTGCGGGACGGCGATCATCGGGGTGGCGGTGGCCAGCCCCTCCTGGCTGCCGCCCGCGCCCGCGTGGGTGACGAACAGGTCGGCCTGCTTCAGCACCGCGAGCTGCGGCACCCAGGAGTGCACCTCGACGCCGTCCGGCAGCTCCCCCAGTTCGGCGGGGTCGACGTGGCGGCCGATCTGGAGCACCAGGTGCCAGCCGGGCAGGCCGCCGAACGCCTCGACGCACTCCCGGTAGAAGGCGGGCTGCTTGGTGAAGGACGACCCCAGGGAGACCAGCACCACCTTCTCGGCGCCCGCGGGCCGCTGCCACTCCCCCTCCCCGCTGCGGTCGCCCTGGCAGGCCCCGACGAAGGTGTACGCCGTGTCGTCGACCCGGTCGGCGTTCGGCTGGAGGGCGCGGGGGATGAGGACGAGGGAGCGCTCGGGGCGGCCGACGAAGGAGTCGGGGTGCTCGGTGATGCCGTTCTCCTCCAGCCAGGCGTGGAAGCGGGCGTAGTAGGCGCGGCCCCGTTCGGTCTTCCGCGGTTCCGCCCACATCGGCTCGGCGACCTCCTGTTCGTATCCCTCCCAGGCGACCATGGCCGGGGAGAGGGAGACCGCGGGGACGCCCCAGCGGTGGGCGAGGACACGGGCCGGGTAGGCGGCGATGTCGTGCAGCACGAGGTCGGGGGTGTCGCCCTCGTAGGCGGCGGTCAGCTGCGGGAGGGCCTGCACGGCGTCGTCCAGGAAGGGCTCCACGTTGTCGAGCAGGGTGGTGCCCCACGCCTCGGGGTCGGCGTCGGGCCCCGGCAGCGTGCTGTTCCACACCTTGGGTTCGGCGCCGACCGCGGCGACCTTCTCCGCGAACTGCGGCGGGATCGCGTAGGTCACCCGGTGGCCCCGTGCCACGAGCTCGCGGATCACCTCGAGGCTCGGGTTCACGTGCCCGTGGGCGGCGATGGAGAACATGGCGATGTGTGCGGCGGGTGGCGTCATGACCGCGACGCTACACGAGACGATACGTCTCGTCCAGTCTTTCGGGTGCGGGGTACCGCGTCCACGGCGCGACCTGTGCCAATGCGACACTGGCCGCCGTGCGGACGGCCGCACGGGGCCGCACGAGAACGGACACGGAGGCGGATGGTGGACGAGGCACGGGCGCGGGAGGTGCTGGCCGCGTCGGAGACGCTCCCCGGTGGGGGACGGGACGCGACGCTGCTGGCCCTCGGCGAGAACGCGGTGTTCGGCGCCGGTGACCTGGTCGTCAAGGTGGGCCGCGACGCCGAGCTCCTGGAGCGGGCGCGCCGCGGGCTGGACATCGCCCTCTGGCTGGCCGAGCAGGGCGTGCCGGCGGTGCGTCCGGCCGAGCCCCGGGCCCGGCTGGTGGAGGGCCATCCCGTCACGGTGTGGCACCGGCTGCCCAAGCCGGTACGGCCCGCCGCCCCGCGCGACGTGGCGGAGCTGCTGCGGCTGGTGCACGCCCTGCCCGCACCGCCCTTCGCGCTGCCGCCGCGGGACCTGCTGGGCGGGGTGGAGCGCTGGCTCCGGCTGGCGGGCGACGCGATCGACCCGGCGGACGCGGCCTACCTGCGCGAGCGGCGGGACGGTTTCGCCTCCGCCGCCGCCCGGCTGACCCCCCGTCTGCCGCGCGGTCCGATCCACGGGGACGCGCTGCCGCGCAACGTGCACGTCTCGGCCGACGGCCCGGTGCTGGTGGACCTGGAGACCTTCTCGTGCGACCTTCGGGAGCACGACCTCGTCGTCATGGCCCTCTCCCACGACCGGTACGCGCTGCCGGAGGAGGAGTACCTCTCCTTCACCGGCACCTACGGCTGGGACGTGCGGGAGTGGGAGGGGTGCACGGTGCTGCGGGGCGCGCGGGAGACGGCCAGCTGCGCCTGGGTGGCCCAGCACGCGCCGCAGAACCCGAAGGCCCTGGCCGAGTTCCGGCGCCGGGTGGCCTCCCTGCGCGACGGGGACCCGACCGTCCGCTGGTACCCCTTCTGACCCGCCCCGGCAGCGACGCGCGCCCCCGCACCGCCGTCCGCCCCGGGCACGGAGCCACACCGCCGCACGGATGCCCGCCCCGGCACCGCCCCCGTCCGCCCCGGCACGGCCGCCGGCCCCACGGTGTCTCAGACGCCCGGCACCGGCTGTCCGGCCGGCTCGCGCAGCGGCCAGGTCCCGTCCACGGTCGCCGTCGCGTCGCCCTTGCGGCGCAGGAAGTCCTGGAAGTCGGCCGCCCACTCGGCGTACCACCGGATCTGACGGCGGTGCAGTTCCGCCGGGCCGAGCGCCGCCACCTTGGGGTGGCGGACGGCTATCGCGCGGGCCAGCCGGGCGGCGGCGAGGGCGTCGGCGGTGGCGTCGTGGGCCGCGTCGAGGGCTGTGCCGTACTCCGCGCAGACGGCTTCCAGGTTCCGCTTGCCCCGGCGGTAGCGGTCGACGGCGCGGTCGATGGTGTACGGGTCGATGACCGGCGCCGGGTCCCTGCCGCCGAGCCGGTCGCGCAGCGACGGCAGGCCGTACCGGCGCAGTTCGGCGGAGAGCAGGCTGAGGTCGAAGGCCGCGTTGTACGCCACGACCGGGACGCCCGTCTCCCAGTAGCCCGTGAGGACGTCGGCCACGGCGTCGGCGACCTGGTCGGCCGGACGCCCCTCGGCGGCGGCGCGGGCGTCACTGATGCCGTGCACCGCGACCGCGTCCGGCGGGATGGGCACCCCCGGGTCGGCCAGCCACTCGCGGCGGCCCCTCGGCTCCCCGTCGCGGACCTCGATGACGGCGGCCGTGACGATGCGTGCCTCGCGCGGGTCGGTCCCCGTCGTCTCCAGGTCGAAGCCGATCAGCAGCTCCCGGTGCCAGCCCATGGGCTGCCCCCCTTCTGTGTGGTGCGTTCCCCCAGTGGTCATCACCCTCGCACGCGCCACTGACAACCGGAGGTCCGCCCTCCGCCACCGGCCCTCCTCCCCCGACGGCACCCGGGCGACGGCGACGGGCCCTCCCGGGCGGCTTCACGGGCCCACCCGGGCCGGCCCCCCGGCGACGGCGACGGGCCCTCCCCCCGACGGCACCCGGCCGGTCCGGGGCTCAGGACACCGGTCGCGAGTCCGCCCACATCTGCTCGAACTCCTCGCGGTAGGTGGGGAAGAGGCCCGCCTCCTCCGCCTCGCCCGGTTTGACCACCTTGGTGCCGTTGCGCAGGACGACCACCGGCGCCTCCATCCCGCGGGCCCGGCGCAGGTAGTTCTGCACCACGGCGATGCCGTCGGCGCCGTCCCCGTCCACCAGGTAGGCGGTGCAGCGCGGGGTCTCGTCGTAGACCTGGATCTCGAAGGCGCCCGGGTCCCGCAGCCGGGACCGCACCCGGCGCATGTGCAGGATGTTCATCTCGACCGAGCGGGCCAGTTCGCCGCGCTTGAGGCCGAGTTCACGCTCCCGGCGCTTGACCGCGCTGGAGGCGGGGTTGAGGAACAGCAGCCGCACCCGGCAGCCGGACTCGGCCAGCCGCACCAGCCGGCGGCCGGAGAAGTTCTGCACCAGCAGGTTCAGGCCGATGCCCAGGGCGTCCAGGCGGCGGGCACCGCCGAAGATGTCCTCGGCCGGGAACTGCCGCAGCAGCCGCACCCGGTCGGGGTGCACGGCGACCACGTCGGCGTACCGGTCGCCGACCAGGTCCTCCACCGCGTCGACGGGCAGCCGGCGCGCCGAGGGCACGTCGCCGCCGGTGCCGAGCATCTCCAGCAGCCGGGCGGAGGCCCGTTCCGCCTGGTTCAGCACGGCCTCGGACAGGGCGCGGTTGCGGGAGACCACGTTGCGGGTGACCTCCAGCTCGTCCAGGGCGAGTTCGACGTCGCGCCGGTCGTCGAAGTACGGCTCGAAGCACGGCCAGTGCTGCACCATCAGCTCGCGCAGCTGCGGCAGTGTGAGGAAGGAGAGCACGTTGTCGTCCGCCGGGTCGAGCAGGTAGCCCTTGCGGCGGCTGACCTCGCGCACCGCCACCGCGCGCTGCACCCACTCCTGGCCGGCCGGGCCGGCGGCGGCGACCACCCACTCGTCGCCGTGCACGGGCTCGTAGACGGGCCGCAGGACGGCGGCCACGACCGCGCGGAGCCGCTGCTCGACGAGGTTCAGCCAGATGTAGGCGCGGCCCGCCCGCTGGGCGCGGGTGCGGACCTCCCGCCAGGCGTCCCCGTCCCAGTCCAGCTCCGGTCCGATCGACCCCGCGTCCATCGGCCGTGCCAGGGACACCGCGCCCGGCGGGGCGTCCGTGGAGGTCCCCTCGTGACCCTCGTCACCAGGGGGCAGCTCCAGCCCTCCCGAGCCCACCCGTGCACCGCCTTCCGCTCCCCCGGGACTCCCCGTCCCGACGATCAAGGAGACTACTCCGCAAGCGGCGCGCGGTGCAGCCCGATGGGCCGGGTCGTTTCCCAACTTCCGCACTCCGCACGATCGTTCCGTACCTGCGGACCGACCGTGAGTGATCCGGCTCATAGTGGCACGCGGGCCGGGATCCCGGCCGCCCCTCGCGTCACCGGCGCCACGGACGCACACGTGTGCGGTGCGGACCCGTCCGGGACGCTCCGATCGGAGGATGCACGGGCGGGCCCGGAGTGGGCATATGTCTGGGGGCCTGTCCGACAGGTCGCAGGGTTCCCTCATTTTCGAAGGAGACTCGGGGAGACTCGGAGCCAGGCGCCGCCCTCGGCGCCGTACACCGGAAAGAGTCGTATCCATGCAGGTCTGGCCTGGCGAAGCGTATCCACTCGGTGCCACGTACGACGGCGCCGGCACCAATTTCGCGGTCTTCACGGAGGCCGCGGACCGAGTAGAGCTGTGTCTGCTGCACGACGACGGCTCCGAGACGGCGATCGAGCTGCGGGAGAGCGACGCGTTCGTGCGGCACGCGTACCTGCCGGGGATCATGCCCGGGCAGCGCTACGGCTTCCGGGTGCACGGGCCGTACGCCCCCGAGCGGGGGCTGCGCTGCAACTCGGCGAAGCTGCTGCTCGACCCGTACGCGCGTGCGATCAGCGGTGCGGTCCACTGGGGTGAGGAGGTCTACGGCTACCACTTCGACGACCCCGACCGGCGCAACGATCTCGACTCCGCGCCGCACACCATGACGTCGGTCGTGGTCAACCCGTACTTCGACTGGGGCGACGACCGGCGCCCCCGGACGGAGTACCACCACACGGTGATCTACGAGGCCCACGTCAAGGGCCTCACCATGCGCCACCCGGGGCTGCCGGAGGAGCTGCGCGGCACCTACGCGGCGCTGGCGCACCCGGCGGTGATCGAGCACCTGACCGAGCTGGGGGTGACGGCGCTGGAGCTGATGCCGGTGCACCAGTTCGTCAACGACCACCGGCTGGTCGACATGGGTCTGAACAATTACTGGGGCTACAACACCATCGGCTTCTTCGCACCGCACAACGCCTACGCGTCCTGGGGCGACCGGGGCCAGCAGGTGCTGGAGTTCAAGTCGGCGGTGAAGGCGCTGCACGAGGCCGGGATCGAGGTCATCCTCGACGTGGTCTACAACCACACGGCCGAGGGCAACCACCTGGGCCCGACCCTGTCCTTCAAGGGCATCGACAACCCCCGCTACTACCGGCTGACCGACGACCCGCGGTACTACATGGACACCACGGGAACCGGGAACTCGCTGCTCATGCGGTCCCCGCACGTGCTGCAGCTGATCATGGACTCGCTGCGCTACTGGGTCACCGAGATGCACGTGGACGGCTTCCGGTTCGACCTGGCGGCGACGCTGGCCCGGCAGTTCCACGAGGTGGACCGGCTGTCGTCGTTCTTCGACCTGGTGCAGCAGGACCCGGTGGTCTCCCAGGTCAAGCTGATCGCCGAGCCGTGGGACCTGGGCGAGGGCGGCTACCAGGTGGGCAACTTCCCGCCGCTGTGGACCGAGTGGAACGGCAAGTACCGCGACACCGTCCGGGACCTGTGGCGGGGCGAGCCGCGGGCGCTCGCGGAGTTCGCCTCCCGGCTCACCGGCTCCTCCGACCTGTACCAGGACGACGGGCGCCGGCCGCTGGCCTCGATCAACTTCGTCACCTGTCACGACGGCTTCACGCTGCACGACCTGGTGTCGTACAACGACAAGCACAACGAGGCCAACGGCGAGGACAACCGGGACGGCGAGAGCCACAACCGGTCCTGGAACTGCGGTGCCGAGGGCGACACCGACGACCCGGACGTGCTGCGGCTGCGGGCCCGGCAGATGCGCAACTTCATCGCCACCCTGATGCTGTCCCAGGGCGTGCCGATGCTCAGTCACGGCGACGAGCTGGCGCGCACCCAGCGCGGCAACAACAACGCCTACTGCCAGGACAACGAGATCGCCTGGCTGGACTGGCCGGGGCAGGACACCGACGGCTCCGGAGCCACCCCGGGCGCCCCGGACACCCCGGACACCCCGGACGCCGGGGGCGGCCGGGACCGGGGCGGCCCGGACGGCTTTCGTGGCACCGGGGAGGTCGACGGGACCGCGGACTCCGGGAACACGACGGCCGGCACGGACGGCACCGACCCCGCCGACGACCTGCGGCGGCAGATGCTGGAGTTCACCCGGGCCATGGTGTGGCTGCGCAAGGACCACCCGGTCTTCCGGCGGCGCCGCTTCTTCCACGGCCGCCCCGTGGAGGGCACCCACGACGACCTGTCCGACATCGCCTGGTTCACTCCGGAGGGCGCGGAGATGACCCAGCGGGACTGGGACTCGGCGCGGGCGTCGGCGCTGACCGTGTTCCTCAACGGCAACGCGATCTCCGAGCCCGGCCAGCGGGGGGAGCGCATCACGGACGACTCCTTCCTGCTGATGTTCAACGCCTCCCCCAAGCCGCTGGACTTCGTGGTGCCGGTCGACCACGGGCGGCAGTGGCAGGTGGTGGTCGACACCGCCCGCGCGGACGGCGTCCCTCCCGGCACCGGGGCGACGGCCGACGCGGGTGACCGGCTGACCCTGCCCGAACGGAGCCTGACCGTGCTGCAACGGCCCGCGTAGCCGCGCCCCGGGCCACCCGTACGGGGCGACGGGTGGCCCGAGCGGCGGCGCGGATGACAGGAAAACCGCCGGGCCGGGTACGTAGCTGTGCATGACCCCTCAGCGACCTGATCCGGTGCTGCCCACGGCGACCTACCGGCTGCAGCTGCAGCCGGACTTCCCGTTCGGGGCCGCGGCGGCCGCCGTGCCGTACGTGGCCTCGCTCGGCGTGTCCCACCTGCACCTGTCCCCCGTCCTGGAGGCCGTGCCGGGCTCGGCGCACGGCTACGACGTCGTGGACCACGCGCGGGTGCGCGGGGAACTGGGCGGGGAGGAGGGGTTGCGGGCCCTGTCCCGCACCGCGCGCGAGCACGGCCTCGGCCTGGTGGTGGACATCGTCCCCAACCACATGGCGATGGCGCCGCGCCACAACGGCGCCCTGTGGGACGTGCTGCGCGAGGGCCCCACCTCCCGGTACGCCCGGTGGTTCGACATCGACTGGCAGGCCCAGGACGGCCGGGTGCTGCTGCCGGTGCTGGGCGGCCCGCTCGGCGAGGAGCTGGACGGCCTCACGGCCGACGGCGACGTGCTCCGCTACCACGACCACGCCTTCCCGCTGCGCGAGGGCACCGGGGACCTGCCGCTGCCGGAGCTGCTGGACGCCCAGTGGTACCGGCTCGCCTGGTGGCGGCTGGCCCGCACGGAGCTGAACTACCGGCGGTTCTTCAGCATCTCCGAGCTGATCGGGGTGCGGGTGGAGGACCCGGAGGTGTTCGAGGCCACGCACGCGAAGATCCTCGCACTGCTGCACGAGGGGGTGATCGACGGGCTGCGCGTGGACCACCCCGACGGACTCGCCGACCCGGACGGCTACCTGCGGCGGCTGCACGAGGCGTCCGGGGGGCGGTGGACGGTCGTGGAGAAGATCCTCGCCGACGACGAGCCGCTGCCCGCCTCCTGGCCGGTCGCCGGCACCACCGGCTACGACGCGCTGCGCCGGATCGACGGCCTGTTCACCGACCCGGCCGGGTTCGGCGAACTGCTCGCCCGGTACCGCCGGTTCGCGGCCCCGCAGACCGACCGGGGCGGCGACTGGGCCGCGACGGTGCGGCGCGCCGCCTACACGGTGCTCGCCCACGAGCTGGCCGCCGAGGTCGACCGGCTCACCCGGGTGGCGGTCCGGCTGTGCGGGACCTCCCCCGAGCCCGCCCTGCGCGACCGCGCGCCCTGGGCGCTGCGCACCGCGCTGCGGGAGCTGCTGGTCCGGCTGGAGGTGTACCGTCCGTACGGCTCCGCGGACGCGGCCCGGGTCGTCACCGAGGAGGCCGCGGCCGAGGCCCGGCTCGCGTTCACGGTGCCCGAGGAGGCCGGGGCGGTGGACGTCGTACGGGACCTGGTGCTCGGACGGTACGGGGACGGGCCCGCGCACGTGGAGTTCCGTACGCGGTTCGCGCAGACCGCGTCGGCGCTGCGGGCCAAGTCCGTGGAGGACACCGCGTTCTACCGCTATGTGCCGCTGCTGTCGGCGACCGAGGTGGGCGGCGAACCGGGGCGTCCGGCGGTGTCCCCGGAGGAGTTCCACGCGTACTGCGCGCGGCTGCAGCGCGACTGGCCCGCCACCGGCACCGTCGTCTCCACCCACGACACCAAGCGCAGCGCCGACGTACGGGCCGCGCTGAACGTGCTGACCGAGTGCCCGGAGCGCTGGGCGGACGTGCTGGCGGAGGTCTCCCGTACGGGCTCCGGCGTGCCGGACGCGCAGCTGGCGTGGGCGGCCTGGCAGACGGTCTTCGGGCTGGGCCCGGCGGATCCGGACCGGGTGCACGGGGCGCTGCTGAAGCACGTCCGCGAGGCCGGGATGTACACCAGCTGGACCGAGCAGGAGCCGCCCTACGAGGAGGCGGTGCGGCGGTTCGTGACGGAGGGCCCCTGCGGGGTGCCCGGCGAGCGGGTGACGGCCTTCCGGGAGGCGCTGGAACCGCACGTGGCGGCCAACGTGCTGGGCGCCGCCCTGGTCCACCTGACGATGCCGGGCGTGCCGGACGTCTACCAGGGGACGGAGGCCGAGTACCGGGCCCTGGTCGACCCCGACAACCGCCGCACGGTGGACTTCCCCGCCGGTCCGGTGCCTCCCGAGGGGGCGAAGGAGACGGTGACGCGGGCGGCGCTGGACGTGCGGGCGCGGCGGCCGGAGGTGTTCGGCGACCGGGCGTCGTACGAGCCGCTGGCCGCGGACGGGCCGGCCGCCGCGCACTGCGTGGCGTTCGTGCGCTCCGGGCGGGTGCTCACCGCCGTGACCCGGTTGTCGCTGCGGCTGGCGGAGGCGGGCGGCTGGCGGGAGACCCGGCTGCCGCTGCCGCCGGGCCGGTGGGCGGATCTGCTCGCGCCGGGGCGGGAGTTCACGGGCGAGGTGCGCGCGGCCGACCTCTTCGAGCGGTGGCCGGTGGCCCTGCTGGAGCGGGTCGACGGCGCGCCGGACGGAGGGGACGCGGGCGGCGGGGCGTGACGTCCGCGCGGGGTCGCGGGACGCGCCCGGTGGAGTGCTCCGAGCGCCCCGGAGCACTCCGCCGGGCCCACCCTTGACAGCGGTCCGTGACCGTGCGGTACTGCGGATTGCGAGGTCGGGCGGATGCGACGGGGGGTGGGTCTGCTGCCGGAGCTGCGCTACCCGACGGTGGCCGAACTGGAGTCGGCCGCCCGCCTGCTGGCCGGCCGGCGGCCCGGTCTGTGCGCCCTGCGGCAGGTGGGGGTGTCCCGCGGGGGACGGCCGCTGTACCTGCTGTCCGTGGGCCGTGCCGAGCCCGCCGTCCTGGTGGTGGCCGGCGCCCACGCCAACGAACCGGCCGGGGGCGGCACGCTGCTCGCCCTGGCGCGGCGGGTGCTGGCCGAGGCGGAGCTGCGGGACGGCACGTCCTGGCACTTCCTGCTGTGCGCCGACCCGGACGGGGCGAGCCTCCACGTCACCTCGCCGCCGCGCAGCCTGTACGACTACCACCTCGGTTTCTTCCGCCCGGCGGGCCCCGAACAGCCCGAGTGGGCGCCCTCGTTGCTGCCGCCGGACCGGCTGCCGCCGGAGACCCGGGCGCTGACCGGTGTCATCGACGAGCTGCGGCCCTACCTCCAGGTGTCGCTGCACGGCACCGAACTGGGCGGCAGCTGGGTGCAGTTGACGCGGGACCTGCCCGGGTTGTCGGAGCCGTTCGGCAAGTCGGCGGCCCAACTGCACATTCCGGTGGAGACCGGCGCCTCGGACGCCGCGGGCTGGCCGGCCTCCGGACCGGGCGTGCACGTGATGCCGGCGGTGGAGGCCGGCCCGGCGTATCCGAGCCTGCCGGACGACGCCCGGCACAGCACCTGGTACCACGCCCACCGGTACGGCGGCCTGACCGCCGTGGTGGAGGTGCCGATGTGGGCGAGCGACCTGGTGGACGACCCCGCGCCGCACCCGGCGCCGGCGGCGGCGCTGCGGCACCTGTCGCACCGGCTGCTGCGGGACGCGGAGACGGTGCGGCGGGTCCTGGAGCAGGCGCGGCCCCGCCCGGAGTCCGGCGGCGGCCCGCTGCTGCGGGCGGCGACGTGGGGACTGGAGCTGGTGCCGGGGCTGGCCGCCGACCTGGTGCGCACCCCGCCCGCCGACGGCACCCGGGCGTACGTCGGCAGTGTGGACGCGTTCGCCCGGCGGGTGCCGCTGCGGGCGGCGGCCATGCTGCTGCGGGCGCTGCGCGACAGCGACGCGCGGGCGGCGGCCCGGCTGGAGCACCTGGTGGCGTCGTGGAGCGACGCCTTCGCCGTGCGGTTCCGGGCCCGTTGGGTGCCCGTGGAGCACCAGGTCGAGCACCAGTCGCGCGCCGTGGTGGCGGCGGCCCTCCACGCGCGCGAGCGGGCGCTCTGAGAGCGCCCGCGGTCTCCTGCGCCCCGGGGCCTACGGCCCGTCCGCGGTGAAGACCGAGCCCGTCCGGGCGGCCATCACACAGGCGTTGGGGAAGGTCTCGGTGTACGCCACCGGGCGGCCCCGCCACCTGCCGTGCGCCTGGACGGTGACCGGGGCGTGGACCATCGTGCACATCACGTCCTTGGCCGGGATGCCGGCGATACGGCCGTCCGCGGCGTCCAGTTCGGCGCAGGCGTCGGCGGCCCGCCGGTGGCCCCGGGGCGGGTCGCACAGCAGCAGGGTGCCCGGGGCGGCGGCGGTGGGGGCCTCGCCCGGTTCGACGGTGAGGTAGAGCCAGTTGTCGGGGACGGCGGAGGCGGGGGCCGCCTGGACGGGGGTGGCACAGGTGAGGAGGGCGACCGCCGCGAGCAGGGCGCCCCGCAGCGCTCGCGCGCCCCTCGCGGGCCGCGGGCCGCGGCCCGCCCCGGTCGGCCCGGTCGGCCCGGTCTGGTGTGCCGCTCCGGTGGCGCGTCGCGTGTGGGCTGAGATGTGCGTCATGCCCGATGCATCGGCACGAGGGGGCTCCGACCGCACCCGGGTCACCCGAACGGGAGGCTCCGGTGAGCGGCGCGGGCATCGGGCCCCGGAGTGCGGAGGGCGCGGCCCCGGCCGGTCGCGGAAGACGGACGGCACGGCCTCGGCCGGTAACGGAGGGCCGACGGCGCGCGGCGTCAGTCGGCCCCGGGCGGACGGCGCGGTCAGTCCGCCGAGAGCCGGTACGTCATCCGCCCGAAGCCGACCTGGTCGCCCTCGCGGACGACGGCCGCGCCGACGACCCGCCGCCCGTTGACCGTGGTGCCGTTGGTCGACCCCAGGTCCCGCAGCACCCACAGGCCGCCCTGGTGGCGCAGTTCGGCGTGCACGCGGGAGACCGTCTCGTGGTTGAGCCGCAGCCCGTTGGCGGGGTCGCGGCCGATGCGCAGCGGGTGGCCCGTCCGCGGGTGCGGCAGCAGCAGCTTGGGCAGCCGCTCCGCCTGCCAGGCCCGGCGCAGCCGCACCCCGAACCCGGAGACCGCCTCCACGGTGCCGAACACCAGCCGGGACACCCGGCCCTCGGTCCGCAGGTCGGCGGTGAGCACGGCGAGTTCCTCGGGCCGGCGGGCGGCGAGGGCGAGTTCCATGCGCCGCACGAAGGTGTCGTGGGACAGCCGGCCGGAGGCGGCGCCGTCCCGCAGCACCTTCAGCGCCTGGTCGCGCTCCGCGTCGGACAACCGCGCGGGGTACGTGTTGAACTCGAAGGACGACGTCACGCACGGAATTGTCGGTCAGCGCGGCCCCGCCTGTCCAGAAAGCGGGGGACGGACGCCCGGCAGGGGCCCGCCGTTCGGCGACACCGGCCGCAAAAGGGCGAATCCACCGGCGGATTGATCGCGGATACCGCACGATGGACGGGCTACGTCACGGTGAGCAGACGAAGGGGAACCGTCCGTGCAGTTCGAGGTGTGGGCACCACAGGCCGGCCGTGTGACGCTCGAGTGCGACGGCGTCACCCACGCGCTGGAGCGTGACGCGCGGCGGGAGGGGTGGTGGCGGGGGGAGGCCGACGCGCGGGACGGCTCGCGGTACGGCTTCTCGCTGGACGGCGGCCCGGTGCGGCCCGATCCGCGCTCGCGCCGCCAGCCGGACGGCCCGGACGGGCTCAGCGCGGTCGTCGACCACGACCGGTACGACTGGCGGACGCCGTGGGGCGGACGCCCGCTGCCGGGAGCCGTGCTGTACGAGCTGCACGTGGGCACGTACACGCGCGAGGGCACGTTCGACGCCGCCGCGGACCGGCTCGGCCACCTCGCGGAGCTGGGCGTCACGCACGTGGAACTGATGCCCGTGTGCCCCTTCCCGGGACGGCACGGCTGGGGGTACGAGGGCGTGTCGCTGTGGGCCGTGCACGAGCCGTACGGCGGCCCGGAGGGGCTGAAACGCTTCGTCGACCGGGCGCACGCGCTGGGCCTGGGCGTGGTCCTGGACGTGGTGCACAACCACCTCGGGCCGTCCGGCAACTACCTGCCCGAGTTCGGGCCGTACTTCACGGACACGCACCACACCCCGTGGGGCTCGGCGGTCAACCTGGACGCCCCCGGCTCGGACGAGGTGCGCGCCTACCTGACCGACAGCGCGCTGGCGTGGCTGCGGGACTACCGGATCGACGGGCTGCGCCTGGACGCGGTGCACGCCCTGGTGGACACCCGGGCGTACCACTTCCTGGAGGAGCTGTCCCAGGCCGTGGACACCCTCGCCGCGGAGACGGGCCGTCCGCTGTTCCTGGTCGCCGAGTCGGACCTGAACGACCCGCGGGTGATCACGCCCCGCCCGGACGGCGGCCTCGGGGTGCACGCGCAGTGGAACGACGACTTCCACCACGCCCTGCACACCGCGCTGACCGGCGAGTCGCAGGGCTACTACGCCGACTTCGCGCGCGCCCCGTTCGCCGCCCTCGCCAAGACCCTCACCGGGGGGTTCTTCCACGACGGCACGTACTCCAGCTTCCGGGGCCGCCACCACGGCCGGCCGCTGGACCGCACCCGGGTCGCCGGGCACCGGCTGCTCGGCTACAGCCAGACCCACGACCAGGTCGGCAACCGCGCCCGGGGCGACCGGCTGGCCGCGCTGGTGTCCCCGGGGCGGCTGGCCGTGGCGGCAGCGCTCACCCTGACGGCGCCCTTCACGCCCATGCTGTTCATGGGCGAGGAGTGGGCGGCGGGCACGCCCTGGCAGTTCTTCACCGACCACACCGACGCCGCGCTCGCCCAGGCGGTGAGCGAGGGCCGGCGGCGGGAGTTCGCGGCGCACGGCTGGACGGCGCGGGAGGTGCCCGACCCGCAGGACCCGGCGACCCGCGAGCGCTCGTGCCTGGACTGGTCCGAGCCGGAACGCGAGCCGCACGCGCGGGTGCTGGACTGGTACCGGCGGCTGATCGCCGTGCGCGGACAACAGCCGGACCTCACCGACCCCGACCTGGCCGACACCAAGGTGGCCTTCGACGAGGAACGCCGCTGGCTGGCGTTCCGGCGCGGTGACGTGCTGGTCGCCGTGAACCTCGCCGACGAGCCCGCCGCGATCGCCCTGGGCGCCCCGCACGCGCGGGTGCTGGCCGCGTGGGAACCGGTCGACGCCCCGGGGCCGGACGGTGTGCTGCACGTGCCCGCCGAGTCGGCGGTCGTGCTGCTCCAGGACTGAGGGCGCCGCTCGGTGTGCGGCGGGCCGCACAGTGCGGGTGGTTCGGGCGGCCGGGCAGTCGGTGCGCGTGTCCCAGGCGGCCGGGCGGTACGGGTGTCCCGGGCGGTCGGGTGGGCCGGGCGGCGGGCGGTCGGGTGGCGGGCGGTCGGGTGGGCCGGGCGGCCCCGCGGGCACGTCCTGCGGGCCGGGTGCCCGGGGGCCGTCCGGCGGGCTGGACGGTCCGGGCCGGGCGCCTCCGGTGGCTCACGGCCGGCCCCGGAGTCAGGGGCCGGGTTCCGCGGCCGGATCCGGGTTCCGCGGCCGGGTCAGGCGGACTCGTCCTGGTCAGACGGGCTCGTCCGGGCCCCGGAGGTCGGTGACGCGCTCCAGGAGGATCGCCTCCCAGGCGCGGCGCAGCCGGACGCGCAGCAGCGGCAGCGGGGCAACCGGGCGGCCGTCGAGCGCCCCGGCGAGGTGCAGGACGGCGTCGCAGCGGGCCAGCCACAGGCCGCGCAGGCAGGGGCGGGCGCCGTACCCGGCGAGGGTGGCGGCGCGGACGGCGGCGGGGGCGCCCACGGCGACGGCGAGGCCCGCGATGTCCTCGGCGGGGTCGCCGACCGCCGTGCCGCCCCAGCCGAGGACGCCGCGCACCCGGCCCTCGGCGCTGACCACGAGGTGGTCGCCGGTGAGGGCGTGGTGGGTGAGCACGGGCGGGCCGGACTGGGCGGCGAGCTGGACCGCGGCGGGCTGGGTGAGCTGCCGCAGCCGGACCGGGTCGAACTCGTCGGCCACGCCGAGCCGTTCGGCGGCGGCGCGCGCGGCCTCGCGCAGCGACTCCAGGGAACGCGGGGCGACGCGCGGCACGCCGAACGTCTCCGCCTGCCGGGCGGGCACGTCGCGCAGCCCGGTCAGCAGTCCGGCGAGGTCCGTCTCCCCCACGGCGGACACCCGGTGGTCCTCGGCGGAGCCGCCGGGCACGCGGGTGTCGAGGGTGCAGCTCAGGCCGGGCGCCCACTCGCCGCGCGCCACGCTGACCGGGACGGCGACCGGGACGTGCGGGCGCACCAGGTCGCGCACCCGGAGTTCGCGGCGCTGCCGGAGGCTCGCCTCGCGGTCGGGGGCGAGCCGCAGCACGTGGCGGTCGCCCACCCACCAGGTGCCGGACCGGTCGCCCTCGGCGACGGGCCGGACCCGGTCGGGGGCGGCGGGGCGGTCGCGTCCGTCCCCGTCGTCCTTCAGCAGGGTGCGCAGCAGTTCGCGGACGCTGTCCGCGGTGGGTGTCGGTGCCTGGGTCATGGTCGCGCCGTTGTCGTTCGGAGAGGGCGGGGCGGGGGCGTCGGTGGCCTCACTCCACGGTCACCAGCTCCCGGACCGTGTCGTTCAGCCGCCGCCCGCCGTCCGCGGTGACGGTGACGATGTCCTCGATGCGGACGCCGAACCGGCCGGGCAGGTAGACGCCGGGTTCGACGGAGAAGCACATGCCGGGCACGAGCGGCTGTTCCTCGCCCTCGGTCAGGTAGGGCGGCTCGTGGGTGGTGACGCCGATGCCGTGCCCGGTGCGGTGGATGAAGTGCGCCCCGTGCCCGGCGTCGGCGATGACGGCGCGGGCGGCCCGGTCGACGTCCTGGCAGGCGGCGCCGGGGCGCACCGCGCGGAACCCGGCCTCCTGGGCCGCGCGCACCAGGTCGTGCACCCGGCGCTCCTCGGCGGTGGGCTCGCCGACGTGGACGGTGCGGGAGGTGTCGGAGCCGTAGCCGTCCTTCAGCCCGCCGAAGTCCAGGACGACCATGTCGCCGTGCCCGATGACGCGGTCGCCGGCCTCGTGGTGCGGGTGGGCGCCGTTCGGGCCGGAGGCGACGATGGTGAAGTCGACCCGCTGGTGTCCGAAGCGCAGCAGGAGGGCGGCGAGGTCGGCGGCCACGTCCCGTTCCCGGCGCCCGGCGAAGGGCACCGTGCGGATCTCCTCGAACGCGGCGTCCGCGGCGGCTCCGGCGGCGGCCAGCAGCTCCAGTTCGGCCGGGTCCTTCACGGCGCGGAGCATCGGCAGGGCCTCGGTGAGGGAGGCGTGGGTGGTGTCGGGCAGCGCCCGCTGGAGGGCCAGCAGGTGCAGCGCCCAGGTGTTGTCGCTGACGCCGTAGCGGCCGACGGGGTCCAGGAGGGCGGCGGTGGCGGTGTAGGGGTCCGTGCCGTCGGTCCAGTCGCGCAGGGTCAGGGCCGGGGCGCCGGGGGCCCGCTCGGCGTCGGGGGCCTCCAGGGCGGGGGCCACCAGGACGGGGTCGCGGTCCGGCGTCAGGACCAGCAGGGTGAGCCGTTCGGTGTCGGCGGGCGGGGTGTAGCCGGTGAGCCAGGTCAGGTCCGGCCCGGGGGCCACCAGCAGGCCGGCCAGTCCCGCGTCGGCGGCCTGGCGCACCGCACGCTCCATGCGGGCCCGGTGGTCGTCGGCGGTGAAGGGCGCGGGGGCAGTGCCGTTCATCCGGGCCTCCCGGGGTGGGCGTGAGGGTCACGGCAGCATCCTGCCCGTCCGGGGGCGGCGGCGCGAGCCGGTTCGCGGGGTCCGGCGGGCGGCCGGCCGGGCCGGGCGGGCGTCATGTGACGATGCCCGGCACGGCCGTCAGCTGCCGGTGGGAGCCGTCGCGGTGGCGCACGGTCAGGGTCACCGCCCGTCCGGGGCGGGCCCGGGCGACGGCGCGGGCCAGGTCCGCGGCGGTGTCGACGCGGGTGGTGTCGAGGGCGAGCAGGACATCGCCCCGGACGAGGCCGGCCGCGTACCCGGGCCCCGGCACGTGCACGCCGACGACCAGGGCGCCCGGCCGGCGGTCGTCCGTCACCTCCAGGCCGAGCCCGGCGACGCCCGGGGCGGCGGCCGGCGGGGCGGGGCGCGCCCCGGGCGCCGGGGCGCCCTCCGGAACCGTCGCCGGGGCGTCCCCCTGAACGTTCTCCGTAGCGTTCTCGGGCACGTTCTCCGGAACGTTCTCAGGCACGTTCTCCGGGTCGGGGCGGGAGGCCGGGGACGGCACGGTGACCGGCAGGCCCGCCTGCCGCCGCAGCTCCGCCAGGCCGTCGGCCCCGATGAGGGCGGCGCCCGTCGCCCCCAGCGCGACCCCGGCGAGGACCAGCACCGTACCGACGACCACGGTGACCAGTACGGACACCAGCCGCCGCCCGCGCCGACGGGTGGCGTGCGGCCGGGTCCGCGTGGGAGCGGGGCCGGTGCCGGGGCCGTCCCTCCGTTCCTCTCCCGTCGTCCGCGGTCCGCGGTCCGGCTCCGGGCTGCCGCCGGTCCCGCCCGTCCGTTCGCCGCCGGGTTCCCGGCCCGGCATCGGCCGGGGCCGCAACGCTGTCTGTTCCATCGATCGCCTCCGTCGGGAGAGCTACCCGGCGGGCGGCCGGCCGACGAGCCACGAACGAGTGAGACTGGCGGGCGGTCAGACGGGGGAAGCGGCCCCGCCGGGTGCCCCGGTCCGCCAGGACGGGCCCGTGGACGGAAGGGACGGCACCGCAGTGCGCGACCGTCCCGGCACGGCGGACGGGCCCGACGGGACCGACAGGACGGACGGGAGGGAGGCGGCGGACGAGCCCGACGGGACGGAGGGGACCGACGGAGCCGTCGGGAGGGACAGGACGGGCGGGCGGTCCGGCAGGAAGCCGTGGGCCCGGCCGGAGAGCCACTCGTCCTTGTAGCGGTCGACGCTGCGGTGCCAGTGCAGGATGCCCGCCATCCAGTTGCGCAGGTCCTCCACGTAGTCCCGCATGATGTCCCGGGCCTCCCCGGACAGCTCGAAGTCGTCGTACACGACGGGAAGTTCGTGCTGCGCGACGTGCTCGAACTGCGTCAGGCGGCGGCTCATCAGGTCGTGGACGACCCGCAGGCCGGACGGGTAGTCGCAGCCGAAGAAGTTCTGCACGACGAGGATCGCGTTGTGGACCTCGCCCTCGTACTCGATCTCCTTCTGGTAGGAGAAGACGTCGTTGAGCAGGCAGGCGAAGTCGACCGCCGCGTTCTCCAGGGAGCGCACCGGGCCGCTGCGGTAGACCTCGGGCGGGACGGCCGGGCCGTGGCCGGTCCGGCACAGGCTCAGGGTGAGGTCCGAGCCGAAGGTCTGGCGGCGCATCTCCAGGTAGTCCACCGGGTCGGGCACGCGGTGGTGGATCTGGTTGGCCAGCTCCCACAGCCAGCTCTCGGTCATGACGTTCACGGCGTTCTTCAGCGGGACCCGCTGTTCGGGGGTCATGGCGGCCGTGGTGCGCGCCCACAGGTCGGCCAGGGAGCGCTCCATCGCGTTGGCGGGGGGCGGCACCGGTTCGCCGTCGAGCGGCATGCAGTCCGACAGGCGGGCGGTCGTCACCCGGGCGGTGACCAGGTCGCGGCGGTGGCCGTAGACCAGGGGGTAGTAGTCGTCGCCGTAGGTGCCGAAGGCGAGCCACTGGGCGCTGAGGTCGAGCGCCTCGGGGGTGGCGTCCGGGTCGATGCCGGCGGAGCACAGCGCCAGGTCGTAGGCGTCCAGCTTGTCCTCGTCCCAGACGCCCTCGGCGAGGATGCCCATGCGCCGGCACCAGTCGGTGAGGAGGGCGCGGGAGCCGTCGAGGTGGGGGCTGAGCGTCAGCGGGAACGGCATGCGGATGTCGGGGATCACCGACGGGCCGACCTTCTGGTACGGCACGTGGGTGTGGGCGCGCAGCCGCTGGGCGCCCGCGGCGGTGAGCAGCGCCCGCACGTCGGCGGCGGAGGCGCCGGGGCCGCCCGGCCAGGCCGGGACACCGGGCACGCCGGGCACGCCCGGGGCGCTCCACGGGGCGGTGGTCCGCGCGCCCTCGTTCATGTAGCGGCTGGACCGCAGGTGCCACTCGTGGCCGCCGGACTGCCAGTCCTGGAGCCCCTTGGCGTACGCCGCGACGGCCGCCACCTCGTGCGGTGCGAGCCCCTTCTCCAGGGCGATCGCGGGCACTTCGGTGAACGCGGTGTGCTCGAACTGGTGGAGCCGGGAGGTGAGGACGTCGTTGACGATGTCGGCGGCCTCCTGGGTGGTGCAGTCGAAGAAGGTCTCGACGACGAGCACGCCGTTGCTGTTCTCGCCCTCGTCCTCGACCTCGCGCTGGTAGGAGAACAGGTCGTTGCGCAGGTGGACGGCGTCGGAGAAGGTCTCCATCAGGACGCGCAGCGGCCGGGTCCCGGCGACGGCGGCGGGCACCTCGGCGGTGGCGTACTCGACGAGCCCCGCCGACCAGGGCGCGCCGCCCACCTTGCGGCGCATCTCGATGTACTCGACGGGGTTGGCGATCCGGCCCTCGTTGATGTTGGACAGTTCCCAGAGGGACTCGTTGAGCAGGTGCTCGGTGGCGACGGCGAACCGGCGGCGCCAGTCGGCGGACATGGCGGGCACGGTGCGCGCCCACAGGTCGGCGAGGCCGGCCTCGACCGGGTTCTCCGGCTCCGGGACCGGGGTCGCGGGGTCGGCGGGCATGAACAGCGGGAGCCGGTCGAGGTGGGCCTTGCCGGCGGGACGGTCCTGGGTGCGCTTGTACTTCTCCAGGAAGTGGTCGTCGAAGAAGAAGACCCACACGTACCAGTCGGTGATGAGGGACAGCGCGGGTCCGTCGCAGTCGGGATGGGTGTAGGCGCAGAGCAGGCCGTAGTCGTGTGCGTCGAGGTCGGCCTGCTCCCAGACTCCGGAGCCCTCCAGCATGCCCATCTCGCGCGCCCACGCCGTCGAGTGGGCCCGGGCCTCGTCGACGTGCGGGTTGAGCCGCGCGGGGTGCGGCAGGTAGAAGTGCGGGAGTTCGAACGGCTGCGTCATGGCCGGGCCCTACCCGTGGCCCTCCGGCGGCATCCACCGGCCCGGACATGATCACACCATCGCGTGAACCGGTGGTGATGCGGCGGTCCGGGGCGCTCTCATGCCCTACTCCCGTGCCGGGAACGAACCTTCACGCGCTCCTCTCATGCCGGGACCGGACCTTCATGCCCTACTCCCGTGCCGGGACCGGACCCTCACGCGCTCCTCCCGAGCCGGGCGGGACCGGACCCTCACGCTCTACTCCCGTACCTGGATGAGGGCGTGGGTGCCGCTGGTCCGCCACCGCTGGTCCTCCGCCGCGACCAGGGCGTCCTCGGTGGCCGGGTCCAGACCGGTGATCACGTCGGACTTCAGGGTGCGCAGCGCGGCCACCGGTCCGGGGAAGTGGGCGGTGACGTCCGCGAACGGCGTGGTGGGCGGCCACCGCCGGTCGCCCACCAGGCGACGGTAGTTGAGGTCGCCCTTGACGACGGTGAGGTCGGCGGCGGCCAGTTCGGCACGGAGGTCGCCGGGCAGCTCCGCGTACGGCAGCGGGGAGCAGAAGAAGGCGTGCGCGCCGATCCGCAGACGGCCGTCGGCGAGCGCGGTCCACAGTTCGCGCCCGTACTCCGCCGCCGCTCCCCCGGCGTCGCGCAGCCGGCGGAGGGCGTCGACGACGTCGGCGGTGGTGGCGTCGGAGACGTAGTAGGGGTACGGCTTGACGTGCAGCACCGCGCGGCCGATGCGCCCGTGGGCGAGGAGGTGGGCCACCAGCAGCAGGTCGGGGACGAGTTCGCGGCCGGCGTTGTCGGCGATCAGGGCGAGGGTGCCGGCGCGGGGGGCGGCGTCGAGCAGCGCCCACAGGCGCGCGCTGTCGTCGGCGACCAGGCCGGGCGCGGCGTCGGCCGGGTCGGCGCCCTCGGCGGACAGCAGGAAGCCGAGGTCGGCGCGGTTGCCCCACAACGAGCCGTGCAGCAGGGCCCGGTCGCGTTCGGCGGGGGTGCGGTCGGCGAGGTCGTCGAGGGCGGCCAGTTCCTCGTCGGTCGCGGGCGAGTGGAGTTCGGCCAGCTTGGACGGGCGGAAGGGGTCGATGCCCTGCCAGGGGCCGGGGCCGAACCAGCCCACGGCCTCCAGGAGTTGCCGGTAGAACCAGCTCTCGGACCACAGCCAGGGCACGTCGAACCAGGACTGGCCGGCGTACTTCTCCATGCCCCAGGCGAGCCAGTGGTGGCGGTCGGGCGCGTCGGCGGGGAGGGGTTCGACGACGCCCTCGGTGCACCCGTGCAGCAGGGCGTCGAGGGCGCGGTGCTGCTCGGGCTCGTACGGGAAGGCCTCGCGCACCTGCCGGATGATCGCCGGGTGCCGTTCCGCCAGCACACTGTGGGGGAACGAGCCGGGTTCGTTGCCGAGGATCACGTCGGCGGCGGGGGTGTGGGGCATGTGCCTCACCGTAACGCGCGCGGCGGCACCGGGCCCGGTGGCCGGTCTCAGACCGGGGCGATCTCGCGTTCCAGGCGGGCGGCCAGGCTGAGGTAGCGCGCGCGGCGGGTGACCGGCACCAGGCCGCGGATGAGGATCTGCCACATCTCGGCGGTGCGGCGCGGCTGCCGGGCGACGGGTTCGCGGGAGCGGCCCACCACGCGGGTGCCGATGAAGAAGCAGACCAGGGAGTGGGCGACGACGTCGATGTCGACGTCGGGGTGGACGTCGGCCTCCTTGACCGCGCCGAGCAGGCGGGCCGTGACGATGTCCAGCCACTCGGTGAAGGGGTGGGTGAGCGGGGGGCGGGGCCGGGTGCCGCCGGTGGCGAGCCGGAGTCCGGCGCGCAGGACGGGGTCGTCGGCGGAGAGCCTGGCTATGCAGAAGGTGAGGCGCATCAGCGCCTCCAGGGAGGTGTGCCCCCGCGCCTCGGTCTCCCGGGCCAGGGTGCGGCAGGTACGGGACTGCAGTTCCAGGATCGCGTGCGCCAGGTCCTCCTTGGCCGCGAAGTGGAAGTACAGGGCCCCCTTGGTGACATGGGCGTGCTCGACGATGTCGCTGAGACTGGTCGACTCGTAGCCCTGCCGGTCGAACAGTTCGGCGGCCGCCGTGATGATCGTCGAACGTGTCTGCTCGGCGCGTACCTGCCTGGCCATCGACTGCACTCCTGAGCCCGGAAAAAGGAACGGGTCATGCCGTTTGTTTCTCACCCGGTGTACACGATAACTCACCGTCCGGCGGCGGGAGTCACCCCTGTCGGGTCCCACCTGGCACACATCCGGCGGACCGGGAGGGAAACGGCGACAGGAAACAGCACGTCCGGTATTCAACGGCCGGATCCGCGCGGGCGCACGTGAAACGGCGGGCCGGCCGGGGCCCCATCCGCGCCCGGCCGGCCCGCCGGCCGGTGGCGGCCCCGACCGGGACCCCGCCGTGCGGGGTGCCGGGAACCGAACGGGGGTTACCCGCCGGTTCGGCCGCGCTCGAACGATAGGCAGCCCGGGGGCCGCCGGGATACGGGGGAAACCCTCGTTCCGCCCCCGCGACACCCTCGGTGCGGCGCCGGTGGCGGCCGGGACGGAGGGGCCGCCACCGGGCTCCCTCTCCCCCGAGCGGGGGCCTCCCCCGCACGTCACCGCGGCCACCGGGCCCTCGCCACCGGGTCCGCACGGGGTGCGTGCGCTCGGACCGTACCGTCCGCGCGGTTCCTTCACCGGAGGCGCCGGACCCCCTCCCACCTCGGGTGTCACGGTTCATCACAATGCGGCAGCGGCGCCTCACTTCCCGTGGCCGGTCACTTGACGACCGGTGGCGGTACAGGGTTGGCTCCGGGCCAGTGAGAGTCACCCGGCCGGTACGCCCGTGCTGCTCCGGCCCCGCTCTCCCCCTGCTCTTGCTCTGCCGTACAGCGAGGTCCGCGTTCCCATGAACACTCCCTCCCGGTTCCACCGCACCCCGGGAAGACGCCCCGCCCGCCTCGCCGTTCTGGCCGTCGCCGTCGTCCTGCTGGCGGCGGGCTGCTCGGCGTTCGGCGGGGAGGACTCCCGGGGCGCCGACGGGGCGGGCGGCGAGGCAAGGATGAAGGTGGCCCTGATCGCGCACGGCGGCGAGGGCGACGCCTTCTGGGACCTGGTGCGCAAGGGCGCCGAGGCGGCGGCGGCCAAGGACGGCATCGAACTGACGTACATGAGCGACGCCGACCCGGCCGGCCAGGCCCGGCTGATGCGCGACGCCGTCGAGGACGGGGTCGACGGCATCGCCGTGACCCTGGCCAAACCGCAGGCGATGAAGGGGCCCGTCAACGAGGCGCGGGCCGCCGGCCTCCCCGTCGTGGGGCTCAACTCCGGTATCGACGCCTGGAAGCCGGCGGGACTGCTCGCGTACTTCGGGCAGGACGAGAGCGTCGCCGGCCGGGCGGTCGGCGAGAAGCTGAACGGCCTGAAGGCGCGGCACACCCTGTGCGTGGTCCACGAACGCGGCAACGTCGCCCTGGAGGCGCGCTGCGCCGGCGTGCGGAAGACGTTCGCCGGGACGACGGACAACCTGTACGTGGACGGCACCGACATGCGCGCCTTCTCCGGCATCGTCGCCGCCCGGCTGCGCCAGGACCGCTCCATCGACCACGTCGTCACCCTGGGCGCCCAGTACGCCGTCACCGCGGTCGACGCGGTGAAGGAGGCGGGCAGCAAGGCCGGTGTCGCCACGTTCGACGTCGACGCGGACCTGGTGGACGCGGTGCGTCGCGGTGACGTCCGGTTCGCCGTGGACCAACAGCCCTACTTGCAGGGCTATCTGGCCGTCGACGCGCTGTGGCTGTACCGGACGAACGGCAACATCAGCGGAGGCGGGGCGGCGCCCGTGCTCACCGGTCCGGCGTTCGTCACCAAGGCCAATGTCGCCTCGGTCGCGAAGTTCGCGGCCGACGGCACCCGTTGACCCTCCGGGCCCGCCGGGTCCGCCGGAACGTGTCGAAAGTTTTCGGTACCGCCCGGGACGCGCGCTCACCCGTGCGGATAGCATCCTGCGCACCGCCTCCGCCCCCTTCGACCCGACCGCTCTAGGACGACGATGTCTCCACGGACAGGTGCCCGGCGCCGACTCGGCTCCATACGTCTCTCGCTGGTGCTCCTGGCACTGGTGCCGGGCGTCACCCTCGCCGCGATGTGGGGTGTGACGACGACGCAGATGTTCTCGGAGGGGCTGCGGCTGCGGGCGCAGACGGAGTTGAGCCGCTCGACGGGCGCGATGGGCACCGAGGCGGCGCTCGCCCTGCAGCGGGAGCGCGGCCTGACCGCCGCCTGGCTGGCCTCGCCCCGATCGTCCCGCGGCGCGCTCGACGCCCAGCGGGAACGGACCGACCGGGCGGTGGCCGGGCTCGTCGGCCGGGCGGACGCGATCGCCGACGCCCCGGCGCGGGTGTCGGACCGGATGTACTCGGTGCTGGGTTCGGTGGGCAGCCTGGAGTACTACCGGGACCAGATCGACGATCCCGGTGACATCACGCCCGAGCAGGCGCTCGACCACTACACGTCGATCATCGAGGAGCAGATCCACGCCTTCCGGGAGCTGTCCCAGGTCGACGACGGCGACCTCACCTCGCAGGCCGGACCGCTGGTGTCGATGGAACAGGCGGCGGAACTGATGTCCCGGGGCGACACGCTGCTCACCCTGGCGTGGCCGGCCGGGCACCTGGACAGCGGGGAGCGGTCCGACTTCGCGACGCTGGTGAGCACCCGCCGCTGGCTCGTCCAGGACCAGATCCTGCCGTCGCTGCGGGACGGCGCCAGGGCGCGGACGGAGAGGATCCTGGCGAGCCCCGAGTGGCGGACCCTGGAGGAGATCGAGGACGAGGTGCTCACCGGGCGTCCCTCCGGCGAGGACGGCCGCGTCGCCCTGCCGGACGCGCAGCGCCGGTGGGACGCGGCCTGGGACGAGGTGTCGGCGCAGTACACCGCGCTGATCCGGGAGGAGACCGACGGGCTGCTCACCCGCAGCGCCGACGAGGCCCGCGGTCTGCTGCTGACGGCCGCCGCGCTGAGCGCGGGCGGGCTGGCGGCCCTGCTGGTGTGCGTGGGCGTGTCCTGGCGGATCACCCGGTCCCTGTCCCGGCGGCTGCGCGGTCTGCGGATGGCCACGCTGAGCCTGGCCGAGGAGCGGCTGCCGGACGTGGTGGCCCGGCTGGAGCGCGGCGAGAAGGTCGACCCGGAGTCCGCGACGACGCCGTTGGACTACGGCCACGACGAACTCGGCCAGGTGGCGCAGGCGTTCAACACCGCGCAGCGCACGGCCGTGCACACGGCGGTCGAACTCGCCGACGCTCGACGGGGCTTCCAGAAGATCATCCTCGGCATCGCCCGGCAGAGCCAGAACCTGGTGAACCTCCAGCTGAGCAAGCTGGACGCGCTGGAACGCCGGCACACCGACCCGGACGTCCTCAAGGGCCTGTACGAACTCGACTCCACGGCCAGCCAGTTGCGCCGCTACGAGGAGAACCTGGTCATCGTCAGCGGGGAACGGCCGGGCCGCACCTGGAGCCGGCCGGTCGCCCTGATCGACATCCTGCGCAGCGCCGTCGGCGAGGTCGCCGAGTACCAGCGGGTGGAGGTGCAGACCGAGGAGGAGGACGTCGCGATCGCCCCGCCCGCGGTGGCCGACGTCATCCACCTGCTGGCCGAGCTGATCGACAACGCGACGGCCTACTCGCCGGCGCCGAGCCCGGTCGTGGTGCGGGCGGCCATGGTGGCCAAGGGCCTCGCGGTCGAGGTCGAGGACCGGGGGCTCGGGCTGTCGGAGGAGGACTACGCCTCCTTCAACGCCCAGTTGGCGACCCCGCCGCAGTTCGACGTGGTGGCCCTCGCGGACGACCTGCGGCTCGGCATGTTCGTGATCTCCCAGCTCGCGCACCGGCACGGCATCGCCGTCACCCTGCGCCCCTCGCCCTACGGCGGGACCACCGCGATCGTGCTGGTCCCGCACGACATCGTGGTCCGGGAGTCCCCGGAGGACCGCCCCGCCGCTCCGGGCGCGGGGACGACCGCCACGGCCCCGGACACGCCGTCCCGGTCCCCGCAGGGACCGGACGCGCCGGACGCCACAGCGCCGGACGCCACGGCCCCGGACAGCGACACCGCGTCCGGGGAACCCGGCCCCGCCCCCGGCGGCGGCCCGTCCCGCCGCGCCCCCGCCCCGGCTCCCGCGCGCCGCGCGGACGCGACCGGGGGCGCCGACCGCCGGGGCGGGCTCACCCCGCTCCCCCGCCGCGTGCCGCAGACCAGCCTGGCGGCGGAACTGCGCGAGGAGGCCGTACCGGAGTCCGGCGAGACGTCCGCCGACCAGGACTTCACGGCGGAGCGCGCCGCCTCCTCCCTGTCCGGCTTCCAGCACGGCACGTCCCGCGCACGAAACGACCGGGACGGCCTGCCGGACCGGGACGACGGGCACGACCGGGACGACGGGCCGGATCGGGACCGGAAGGCGGAAGCCGACCCGGGCCCCCAGGACGACCGGCCGGACCACCAGGGCGACCGGCAGCACCGACCGGACCGACCGGATCGGCCGGCCCGGCAGCACGCGAACGGCCACGACAGCCGGTCATCCGGCGACAGCCGGTCGTCCGACAACGGCCGGTCGTCCGACGCCGGTGCCGTCGACGACACCGACGGCACCGGTGGCACCGACGGCACGCGCCCGGGTGACACCGACCCCGTGGCGGAGCACCCGCCCGCCGCCACCCCCGAGTTCACGACCCCTCCCGCCGATCGCTGACCGACGATCGCCGACCACCGTTCACGAAGGAACACCGCCATGACACGCCCCATCCCCGCCACGCACACCCAGCTCGACCAGCTGCTCACCGGACTCGTGGAGCGGGTCGCCGACGTCAACCAGGCCGTGGTGCTCTCCGAGGACGGGCTGGTGGTGAGCAAGTCGACCGGCTTCCTGCGGGACGACGCCGAACGCCTCGCGGCGACCGCCTCCGGCCTGATGAGCCTGAGCAAGGGCGTCAGCATGGACTTCCGGGGCGGGCCGGTGCGCCAGGCGCTCATCGAGATGGCCAACGGCTACCTGATCCTCACCGCGGCCGGCCCCGGCGCGCACCTGGTGGTGCTGACCGGTCCGGGTGCGGACGTCGGGGTGGTGGCGTACCAGATGAACATGCTGGTGAAGAAGATCGGTGAGCACCTCAGCGCGGCGCCGAGGGGCACCGCGGGGCCCGCCGTCGACCCCGGCGTGTGAGGTGGAGGGAGGCGATCCGGCGGGCCGGCTGGTACGCCCGTTCACGCTGACGGGCGGCCGGACCCGGCCCAGCCGGGCCGACTTCACGCTGATCACCACGGTCACGGCGGTCGATCCGCAGCCCGAGACGGGCGCCCGCCCGCAGCCGGAGCACACCCGGATCCTGCGGATGTGCGCGGAGCCGGTCGCGGTGGCGGAGGTGGCCGCCCGGCTGGACCTGCCGGTGAGCGTGGTGGTGATCCTGCTCTGCGACCTGCTGGAGGCGGGCCGGATCACCGCGCGGCCCCCGCACCCGGTCACCCGCACCACCCCGGACCTGGACCTGCTGCAGAAAGTGAGGGACGGACTTGGCCGCCTCTGACGCCACCGCCGAGGCACCGCACCCGCGCCGGGCACCCGACACGGTCAAGATCCTGATCGCCGGGGGCTTCGGCGTGGGCAAGACCACCCTGGTCGGCTCGGTCAGCGAGATCGTGCCGCTGCGCACCGAGGAGCCGCTGACCCTGGCCGGACTGGACGTCGACGACCTGGACGGCATCGAGGAGAAACGTGCCACCACCGTCGCCCTGGACTTCGGCCGGATCACGGTCTCGGACGACCTGGTGCTGTACCTCTTCGGCACCCCGGGCCAGCAGCGGTTCTGGTTCATGTGGAACGACCTGGCCCTCGGCGCGCTGGGGGCGGTGGTCGTGGTGGACGTGCGCCGGCCGCGGTCCAGCTTCGCCGCGATCGACTTCTTCGAGCGGCGGGGCATCCCCTTCGTGATCGCCGTGAACGGCTTCCACGGCGAGCACCCCTACCCCGCGGAGGACATCCGGGAGGCGCTGACCCTGCCGTCGGACGTGCCGGTGCTGCTGTGCGACGCGCGGGAGCGGGAGTCGTGCCGGGACGTGCTGATCGCCCTGATCGACCGGCTGATCGCGGCAGCCGCCCCGGCACCCTGACCCCGACGCCCTGTCCCCGCTCCCCGGAATCCGCCCCCCGCACTCCGCCCCCGCACTCCGCCTCCCTGACCCGCGCGGACGTGCTCCGGGCGTCCCGTTCGGCTCAGTCCGCTCAGTCCAGGCCGGCCGACTTCAGCCAGGCCCTGGCGACGTCCAGCGGGTCCTTCTTCTCCAGCTGCACCTGGGCGTCCAGGTCGAGCAGCGTCTCGGTGTCCAGCGCCGCCGAGACCGCGTTCAGGGCGTCGACGCCCTCCTTCGGCAGAGCGTCCTCGTTGACCAGCGGGGTCACGTTGGCGAACCCGAAGAGGTTCTCCGGGTCCTTCAGGACGACGAACTTCTCCTTGACGATGGTCGGGTCGGTGGTGAAGATGTCCGCCGCCTGCACGGTGTTCCGGATCAGCGCCTCCTGGGTCAGCGGACCGCCCGCGTCGAGCGCCTTGAAGGACTTGAACTCCAGCCCGTAGACGTCCTTCAGGCCCTTCAGCCCCTGCTTGCGGGTCTGGAACTCGGGCGAACCGCCGATCACCAGCTCCGGTGCCGCCTTCCGGAGGTCGGCGAGGGTGGACTCCTCGGTGAGGCCGTACTTCTTCGCCGTCCGCGCGTTGAGGGCCACCGAGTCCTTGTTCTCGGCCGGGGACGACTCCAGCAGCGTCAGGCCCTGGTCCAGTTCCGCCTCGACGGCGGTGGCGACGTCCTGTGCCGTCCGCTGCTCGGCCTCGGGGTCCAGGTAGGCGAGCAGCGAGCCGTTGTACTCGGGCAGGACGGTGATGGAACCGTTCTTCATCAGGCCGTAGGTGGTCTCCCGGCTGCCGATGTTGTGCTTGTAGGTGACCTTGATGCCCCGGGCCCGCAGGGCCTCGCCGTAGATGTCGGCGAGCAGGGTGCTCTCGGCGAAGTTGTTCGAGCCGACGACGACGGTCCCGGCCTCCGCCTTCTCCCCCGCCAGGGGGTTGTCGCCGGTGTCCCCGGAGGAGCAGCCCGCGAGCAGCGCCGCCGCGGCGGCGAGCGCGACGGTCGTCACGCCGGTGTGCCTCGTCCTCGTCCAACTGCTCTGCGCGGTAGAAGTCATTCACCGATCCAATCCAGCCGCTCAGGTGCGGTCAACTACGTCGTGGTCACGGTTTCCGGCACCCGTCCCGGCGGGTGTGCGGACCCCGGGACTCCGGGGGTGACGGCCCGTCATCCACCGCGCGGCGCGGGGCGGGACGGGCGGCGGGTGCGGACGGTCAGCGCCGCCGCACCCCGGGCGAGACGGCCAGGCGGCCGGCGGCCCAGAACACCGCGAGGGTGGCCAGCGCCAGCACGGCGACCAGGGTGGCGCCGCCCACCACCTTGGTGTAGTCGCGCTGGTAGAGCCCGTCGATGATGTACCGGCCGAAGCCGCCGAGGCTGACGTAGGCGGCGATGGTGGCCGTCGACACGATCTGGATGGCGGCCGACCGCAGTCCGCTGAGGACGAGCGGCAGCGCCACCGGCAGTTCGACCTGGAAGAGGATCCGCGACTCCCGCATGCCCATGCCCCGGGCGGCGTCCACCGGCGAGGGGTCGACCGAGCGCACCGCCTCGTAGGTGGTCACCAGGATCGGCGGCACCGCGAGCACCACCAGGGGGATCATCACGGGCAGCAGGCCGAAGCCGATGAGCAGCACGACCAGCACCAGCAGGCCGAAGCTGGGCAGGGCGCGGGCGGCGTTGGCGACGAAGGCGACCGCGTTCCCGCCGCGCCCGGTGTGGCCGGTGAGCAGGCCGACGGGCAGCCCGATCGCGGCGGCGACGGCGAGGGCGAGCAGCGTGTACTGGAGGTGCTCCAGCAGGCGTTGCGGGATGCCGTCGTAGCCCTGCCACCGGGCGGGGTCGCTGAAGAAGGCCTCGACGAAGGAGAGGACGTTCACCGGGCCCCACCTCCGGACTCCAGTCCGGGCGCGGGCCGGGCACCGCGCCCGGCGGCCTTCGGCCGGCGCCTTCCGTCGTGTCCGGAGCGGGGCATCCACGGGGTCAGCACCGTGCGGAGCAGCACCAGCAGGGCGTCGCAGACGATGGCGAGGGCGGCCATGGTGAGGACCGCGTTCACCGCGAGTTCGGGGCGGTCGTACTTCTGGGCGGCGGCGAGCAGGTTGCCGAGGGCGCCCTGGTTGCCGATCAGCGCGCCGACGCTCACCAGGGAGATGCTGGACGCGGTGGCCACCCGCAGCCCGGCGGCGATGGCGGGTACGGCGAGCGGCAACTGCACCTGGGCGTACCGCCGTACGGGGCCGAAGCCCATGGCGGTGGCGGCGGCCAGCGTCTCGTCGGGCACCGAGCGCACGCCGTCGACGATCGCCGGGACGAGCACCACCAGGCTGTACACGGCGAGCGGGATCATCACGGTGAGTTCGCTCTGGCCGGTGTAGTCGATGAGGACCACGAAGAAGGCCAGGGAGGGGATGGCGTAGAGCACGGTCGTGAAGCCCAGCACCGGCGGGTACAGCCGGCGGAAGCGCACGCACAACTGGGCGAGGGGCAGCGCGAGCAGCAGTCCGGCGGCGACCGGCAGCAGGGCCTCGCGCAGGTGGAGCCCGATCAGTCCGGCCCAGCTGTGCTGGAGGTCGCTGGGGATGTCGAAGAAGCCGGTCACGGGGCCACTCCGGCCGTGCCCAGGCGGCCGTCCCCGGCCGCCGGCCGGGGGTCGCCGGACGCGGTGTCGCCGGACGCGGTGTGGCCGGCGCGCACGGCCTCGGCGATGGCCTGCTGGGAGACCACGCCGGTCACCCGGCCGTCGGCGTCCACGGCGACCGCGCGGCCGGTGGGCGAGAGCACGGCCCGGTCCAGGGCGACCCGCAGGGAGTCGGTGCCGGGCACGAACGTCCGCCCGTGGGGCAGCAGCCGGTCGGTGTCGCCCGCGAGCAGGTCCCGGCGGGCGGCCCAGCCCAGCGGCCGGCCGTCCTCGTCGGTGACCAGCAGGTGGTCCGCGCCGGCGTCCGCCGCGGCGATCCGCTCGGCCGGGGCGTGCAGCGGCACCACGCCGTCCATGACCGGTTCCAGCGTGCCGGAGGGCAGGAAGGACAGCCGGCGGATGCCCCGGTCGGCGCCGAGGAAGTCCTCCACGAAGGCGTCCGCGGGCGCGGACAGCAGTTCGGCGGGCGGCGCGTACTGGGCGAGCTGGCCGCCCTCGCGGAACACCGCGACCATGGTGCCCAGGGTGATCGCCTCGTCGATGTCGTGGGTGACGAAGACGATGGTCTTGCCCAGTTCGTCCTGGATGCGCAGCAGTTCGTCCTGGAGCCCCTTGCGTACGACGGGGTCGACGGCGGAGAAGGGCTCGTCCATCAGCAGCACCGGCGGGTCGGCGGCCAGCGCCCGGGCGACGCCGACGCGCTGCTGCTGGCCGCCGGAGAGCTGGTACGGGTACCGCTCGGCCAGCGACGGGTCCAGGCCCACCCGTTCCATCAGCTCAACCGCGCGGTCCCGGGCGCGCCGCCGGCCCCAGCCGAGCATGCGG
Source organism: Streptomyces sp. 3-6 (assembly GCF_056323165.1). Classification (NCBI taxonomy): domain Bacteria; kingdom Bacillati; phylum Actinomycetota; class Actinomycetes; order Kitasatosporales; family Streptomycetaceae; genus Streptomyces; species Streptomyces sp. 3-6. The sequence goes on along the minus strand of NZ_JBWHZP010000002.1, from coordinate 171,335 downwards.
GGCACGGTGGCGATGTTGTCGACGATGGTGCGGTGCTGGAACAGGCCGGCGTTCTGGATGACGTACCCCATGGACCGGCGCAGGGCGGTGACCGGCCGGTGCCGGATGTCCTCGCCGTCCAGGAGGATCGTTCCCTCGGTGGGCTCGACCATCCGGTTGATCATGCGGAGGGTGGTCGTCTTGCCGCAGCCCGAGGGCCCGACGAGGACGGTGATCGAGCGGTCGGGGATCTCCAGCGACAGCCGGTCGACCGCCACCGTGCCGTCCGGGTACCGCTTCGTGACTGAGTCGATCCGTATCAAGACGCCGAATGCCCTTCGGTGGCGGAAATGCTGACCAGGGTCGCGCGGTGTGCCGCCGGACGAGTCTAGACACCGCCACCGACAGCACGCCGGACCGCGCGGGGTCCCGGCGCGTGCCCCGCGCGGTACGCCACCTGCCCCGCCCGGCCGTCCGGAAACCCCCCGGTCGTCCCCGGCCCGCGCCCACCCCCGTGACCGGTCTCCCCTCCTGCCCGCGCCCGCCCGGCGGCCCCCGAATTCCCCCGGGCCGCAACGGCCACCACGGTCCTCCGGGCCTCCCGGCCTCCCGGCGGTGAAGCGGTTCTCGTCCGCGCCCCGCCGCTTCCTGTCGCTTTCCTGTCGATGTCCCCGGGGGCTCCCGGCAGCCCCTCGGCGCCGCGCGCCGCGTACCGCAGTATGAGCGGGTGGACACCGTACGCCTGCTCGTCGTCGACGACGACCCGCCCATCGCCGACCTGGTCGCCACCGTCGCCCGCTACGAGGGCTGGCAGGCGGTCACCGCCCACTCCGGTGCCGAGGCGCTGCGCCGGGCCGCCGCGTTCCGCCCGGACATCGTGGTGCTCGACCTGATGCTGCCGGACGTCGACGGCTTCGGCGTGCTGGACCGGCTGCGCCGCTCGGGGACGATGGTGCCGGTGGTGTTCCTCACCGCCCGGGACGGCGTCGCCGACCGGGTCGAGGGGCTGACCCGGGGCGGGGACGACTACCTCGTCAAGCCGTTCGCGGTGGAGGAGTTGATGGCCCGGCTGCGGACCGTGCTGCGCCGCAGTGCCGGGCCGGGCCCCGGGCGGCCGGTGCTGTCGGTGGGTGACCTGACGATGGACGAGGACGCCCGCGAGGTGCGGCGCGGCGAGCGTCCGCTGTCGCTGACCCCCACCGAGTACGAGGTGCTGCGCTACCTGATGCGCCGCTCGCCCGCCGTGCTGACCAAGGCGCAGATCCTCGACCACGTCTGGGAGTACGGCTTCGGCGGCCGGTCCAACGTGGTGGAGCTGGTGGTGAGCCGGCTGCGGCGCAAACTGGACGACACCGGACCGCCGTTGATCCGGACCGTGCGGGGCTTCGGCTACGCGATACGCGAGGCCGCCGAGTGAGGCGGAGCGCCGGCCGGCTGCCCGGCGCCCGCCGGCGGCTGCGCCTGGGCACCCGGCTCGCGCTCGGCCTCGGCGTGCTGTCGCTGGCGGTGTTCGCGGTCGTCGGCACCACGCTCACCGCGTACATGCGGGACTACCTGGAACAGCAGCTGGGGACCCAGCTCAAGCTGGTGCAGACCGTGCAGGCCAAGGACGCGGCGGCGCACGGGACGGTGCGGCGCAAGCCGTACTACGGCTGGTACACGGCCGTCTACGACGTGTCGGACGAGGCGGTGCGGCTGCGACGGCCGGCGGACGTGCCCGAGGACACCGCGGCGTTCACCGCGCTGGCACGGGCGATGGCGCGCTCCGACACCGAGCTGACGCACACCGCGCGGATCGACGGCGAGGGCACCTACCGGCTGCGGGGCTGCGAGGTCCGGCCGGGGGTGATGCTGGTGAGCGCGGCGCCCGTGACGGACGTCGAGGAGACCGTGGAGCGGCTGATCACGGTGCAGGTGGTGGTGTTCGCACTGGCGCTCGCGGCCCTGGTGGTGGCCGGGCGGCACCTGCTGCGGCGGGGCCTGAAGCCGCTGAGCGACATGGCGAGCACGGCGCACGGCATCGCCTCGCACGACCTGACCGAGTCGGCGGCCCGGCTGCCGCTGCGCGCCGACGGCCGGGACGGCGGGCCGGAGGTGGCGGAACTGCGCACCGCGTTCAACACGATGCTGGAGCACATCGACCGCTCCCTGGCGGTGCGCGCGGAGGCCGAGCAGCGGCTGCGCCGCTTCGTCGCCGACGCCTCCCACGAGCTGCGCACCCCGCTGATGTCGGTGCGCGGCTACGCGGACCTGTTCCAGTACGCGGCGGCCGACGCGCCCGGGGAGCGCGAGCGGCACCTGGCGCGGCTGCGGGCGGAGGCGGCCCGGATGGGCGTGCTGCTCGACGACCTGCTGCTGCTCGCGCGGCTGGACGCGGCGGACGCGGGAGCGCCGGTGCGGACCGCGCCGGTGGACGTGGTGGAGCTGGTCCGGCAGGCCGCCGACGCGTTCCGGGCCGGGCATCCCGGCCACCCGCTGGAGGTGTCGGCGGACCCCGGCCCGCTGGTGACGTGTCTGGACGCGGACCGGATACGGCAGGTGCTGGACAACCTCCTCACCAACGCGGCCGTGCACACCCCGGCCGGGACTCCCGTGTCGGTGACGGTCACCGCCGGGCCGGGCGAGGTGCTGATCCGGGTCGCCGACGAGGGTCCGGGCATCCCCGAGGAGGACCGGGAACGGGTCTTCGACCGCTTCTACCGCGTCGACAAGGCCTGTCGGTGGCCCGGTCGCTGGTGCGGGCGCACGGCGGCACCGTCGAGCTGGCCGACGGGCCGGGCGGGACGGTGTTCACCGTGCGGCTGCCCCGGGGCGGACGCCGGGACCTGCCCGGCTGACCGGCGCCCGGGTCTACGGTGGTGCGGTCGGCCGACGGGGTGAGCCTCCTGCGGCTGAGCCGCGGCAGGTGCGGTCAGCCCTCCTGCGGCTGGAGCCGCAGCGCGATGCTGTTGATGCAGTAGCGCTGGTCGGTGGGGGTGGCGTAGCCCTCGCCCTCGAAGACGTGGCCGAGGTGGGAGCCGCAGCGGGCGCAGCGCACCTCGGTGCGGACCATGCCGTGGGACCGGTCCTCGACCAGTTCCACCGCCTCGGTGTCCCGCGGGTCGTAGAACGACGGCCAGCCGCAGTGCGACTCGAACTTGGTGTCCGAGGTGAACAGCTCCGCGCCGCAGGCACGGCAGGAGTAGACGCCCTCGGTCCTGGTGTCCGTGTACTCACCGGTGAACGCCGGCTCCGTCGCCGCCTGGCGCAGCACCGCGTACTCGGACGGCGACAGTTCCGCGCGCCACTGCTCGTCCGGCTTCTCCACGTCGTACGGCATGAGGATGGGGCCCTTCAGTTCGACAGACGGTCCAGGATGCGCGGGCCGAGGTCGGTGACGTCGCCCGCTCCCATGGTGAGAACGAGATCCCCGGGCTTCGCCATTCCCGCGACCACCGCCGGGACGTCCGCCGCGTCCGGGACCGGGGTGACGTCCGCGCCGGCCGCCCGCGCCGCCTCGATGATCAGCTCGCTGGTGACCCCGGGGATCGGGTCCTCGCGGGCCGGGTAGATGTCCAGCACCAGGGAGGCGTCGGCCAGGGCCAGGGCGGTGCCCATCTCCGTGCCCAGTTCGCGGGTGCGGGAGAACAGGTGCGGCTGGAAGACGACCAGGATGCGGGAGTCCCCGGCGGCGGCGCGCATCGCCTCCAGGTCGGCGGTCATCTCCGTCGGGTGGTGCGCGTAGGAGTCGATGACCTGGACGCCCGCCGCCTCCCCCATGAGCTGCAGGCGCCGCTTGACGCCGGTGTAGGAGGCCAGGGCGGGGGCCAGCTCCTCGGCCGGGACGCCCAGGGCCACGCCCGCCGCGAGCGCGGCCACGGCGTTGTGCGCGTAGTGGCGGCCGGGGACCGACACGGTGAAGGTGAGCGTGCTGCCGTCGAGGTCGACGGTCACCTCGCTGCGCAGGCCCCGCGGGACGACCGACAGCACGCGCACGTCGGCGTCGGCGGACTCGCCGTAGGTGACGGTGCGCACCGAGCCGTCCAGCCGCCGGGTCAGTTCCCGCGCGCCCTCGTGGTCGGCGGAGATCACCAGGGTGCCGCCGGGGACGATACGGCCGACGAAGGTCTCGAAGGAGGCGTGGATCTCCTCCATCGAGGCGTAGTTGGCGTGGTGGTCCAGCTCCACGTTGAGGATGATCGCCACCTCGGGGGCGTACTTGTGGAAGCTGCGGTCGGACTCGTCGGCCTCGGCGACGAAGATCTCGCCGGTGCCGTGCAGCGCGTTGGAGCCGGGGGCGTCGAGGTCGCCGCCGATGGCGTACGAGGGTGCGCGGCCGAGGGAGGTCAGGGAGACGGCCAGCATGGAGGTGGTGGTGGTCTTGCCGTGGGTGCCGGCCACCGCGATCGGGCGCAGCCCGTCCATGAGGGCGGCGAGGGCGTCGGAGCGGTGCACCACCGGGATGCCCAGCGCCGCGGCGCGGGCCAGCTCCGGGTTGTCCTCGCGGATCGCCGACGACACCACGACGCAGCTGGCGTCGTCGGCCAGGTGCTCCGCCGCGTGGCCGATGTGCACGGTGGCGCCCAGGGCGCGCAGGGCCTCGGCGGTCGCGGAGTCCTTGGCGTCGCTGCCGGCCACCCGGGCGCCGCGCTGGGCGAGGATCTTGGCGATCCCCGACATTCCGGCGCCGCCGATGCCGATGAAGTGCGGTCGGTCCATGGCGGTAGGAAGGCCGGGTGCCATGCGTGTTCTCCCCAGTGGTGCGACGGGCTGGACGACGGGACGCGCGCCCGGCGCCGGGCGCGCGTCCGTGACGGACGGGCACCCTCGCCGGGAAGGCGCCGCCCCAGCCTATGCCTTGCTGTGGGAGAAGAGTTTCAGCACCGGTACGCCCACCTTGTGGCGGGCGCGCGAGGCCCAGTCGCGGTGGAAGAACTCCTCCACGTAGTGCGGGTCGGTCAGGACGATGACCTCGTCCGCGCCGACCTCGTCGACCAGGGCTCTCAGCGCGTCCAGCGGGTGATCCTCGACGAGGCGCCCCTGGGCCTGGTCACCGGAGGCGCGCAGGGCCCGCAGGGACACCTCCAGGGCGCGCTCGCCCATGCTCCGGGCCTCCTCGCCCTCGGGGGTCTCGCCCTCGCGGACGGCTTCGTCGAGTTCGCCGAGGGCGACGTCGTCGATGGCCCGCAGGAGCCGGTCCGCCTGTTCGCCGCGTGGCTGGAGCAGGACGTGGAAGGAGACCGGCTCGTCGCCGTGCAAGGTGGTGACGAACTCCACGTCGGCGGACGTCAGGGCCTTCTCGATCATCAGTACGCTTGTGAACACCAGCGCCCCTTCTCCTTCGGAGGACCGTCGGGCCCTCTCTCCTCCGCGGGGCCTGCCGCCCCCTGCGGAAACCATCCTGCCCCGTGATCGCACGAGTACGACCGGTTTCAGTGTGCCCGGCGACGAGCCAAGCGGAACGGCGAATTCCGCTCGATCAACGGTTTCGCGGTACCTCTCGAACCCGTTTCCGGTCACCGCCGGGGCCCGGCGGGCCGTCTGCCGGCCGGCTGCGGTCGGCAGACGGGCGACTGCCGGCCGGCCTGCGATGGTCTTCCGGTCGTACCTGCCCGACGGATGCCCCGGGCGGCGGGAAAAGGGCACGGCGGGTCTGCGCCCGGGCGGGCGAGGTGCAGACCGGTGAGCGGACGGCCGGGCGGACAGCCGGACGAACGTGCGGACGAGCGGACGGACAGCCGGACGTACGCACGGCCGGGCGGAAGGCGGGCGGACTGCACCGTGCGCCGGCCGTCCGCCTCCCGTACGCGGTCCGGGTCAGGCCCGCGCGTAGCGGGTGAAGAGGAAGCCGTCCTCCTCCAGCATCGACGTCAGCGCGAACCGCCGCGGGACCGTCACCGCCGGCCCGCCCGCGACGCGCTGCGCGTCCCCCGCGGTGAGCATCGGCGCGAGTGTCAGGCACAGCTCGTCCAGCACCCCGGCGGCCACCAGCTGCCCCAGCAGCCGCGGTCCGCCCTCCGTCAGCAGCCGGATGTGCCCCAGGCCGGCCAGCTCCCGCACCACGCGCTCCGGGTCGGCCCCGGCGCCCTCGCCGGCGACGACCACCCGGGCCCCGGCGCGCTCGGCGGCGGCGACCCGGTCCGCGGGCGCCGCCGCGCCCGTCAGCACCAGCGTCGGCACCAGCGGCGAGACGAACAGCGGCAGCGAGAAGTCCAGGTCCAGGCTCGCGCTGACCACGGCGATCGCGGGCGCGGGCCCCTGCCCGGCCGCCTGCCGGGCCGCCGCGAAGTCGGCCCGCGCGCGGGCCGGGCGGTACCCCTCCTGCCGTACCGTCTCGGCGCCGACGACCACGACGTCGGCGAGCGCCCGCAGGGTGCCGAAGATCCGCATGTCGGCCGGGCAGGAGATGGGCTGCGAGCGGCCGTCGTGCTGGGCCGCGCCGTCCAGGGTGGACACCATGTTGGCCCGCAGCCACGGCTCCCGGCCGTCCGGTCCCGGCTCCGGGTAGGCGTACGCGGCGGCCAGCTCGGCCAGGCTCCACTCGCGGCCGGAGCCGTCCGGGCCGTGCTCCGCGCCGTCCGCGTCCGGGGCCATCCGGGTGCCGGGGTCACCGGCCGCACCGTCGGGAGCTGCTGTTTCGTGGGTCACAGGGAACAGGCGTCGCATGCGGTGCAGTGTTCCACGCCCCGTAGCATGGGGAACCGTGTCGTCCTCCTCCGCGTCCTCCGCCGCCTCCCCGTCCGGTCCCCCGACGGGCCTGGCCCCGTTGTCCCTGTGCGCCCGCGAGCCGCACGTGCCCGCGGACCGGCTGGTCGCCGAGATGGTGCCGCCGCCCCGCTTCGACGCGGTCCGGTTCGCCACGTACATACCGGACCCGAACCAGCCCAGCCAGACGGAGGCGGTGGGCGTGCTGGAGCAGTTCGCCGCCGGGCTCGGCGGCACCCCCGCCGACGGCTCCGGCAAGCGGCGGCTGTTCGGTTTCGGCAAGGCGCCCCGCAAGGCCCCGGCCGGCCCGCGCGGCGTGTACCTCGACGGCGGCTACGGCGTCGGCAAGACCCACCTGCTGGCCTCGCTCTGGCACGCCACACCCGCCGAGCCCTCGCTCAAGGCGTTCGGCACGTTCGTGGAGCTGACCAACCTGGTCGGCGCCCTCGGCTTCCAGCAGACGGTGCGCACCCTCTCCGGGCACCGGCTGCTGTGCATCGACGAGTTCGAGCTCGACGACCCGGGCGACACGGTGCTCGTCTCCACCCTGCTCGGCAAGCTGGTCGAGGCGGGCGTGGCGCTCGCCGCCACCTCCAACACGCTGCCCGGCAAGCTGGGCGAGGGCCGGTTCGCCGCCGCCGACTTCCTGCGCGAGATCCAGGGCCTGTCCGCCCACTTCCGCGCCCTGCGCATCGACGGCGAGGACTACCGCCACCGCGGCCTGCCCGAGGCGCCCCCGCCGTACTCCGACGAGCTGGTCACCGAGACCGCGCAGGTCACCGAGGGTGCCTCGCTGGACGCCTTCCCCGACCTGCTGGACCACCTGGCGAAGGTCCACCCCAGCCGCTACGGGGCGCTGACCGACGGGCTGCGCGCGGTGTGCCTGACCGGGGTCCGGCCGGTGCCGGACCAGTCGACCGCGCTGCGGCTGGTGGTCCTCGCGGACCGGCTCTACGACCGCGAGATCCCCGTCCTCGCCTCCGGGCTGCCCTTCGACCGGCTGTTCGGCGAGGAGATGCTGAAGGGCGGCTACCGCAAGAAGTACTTCCGGGCCATCTCGCGGCTCACCGCCCTGGCCCGGGACGCCGGACGCCTCACCGGGGACCGCTGAGCCCCCGCCCGCCGGGACGCACACCGCACCCTTCCCCCGGCCCCGGCCCCGTCCGGCCCGCTCCCGCCCCGACGGCCGGTCCCGCACATCCGCCGCCGCCGCGGGTGCCGGTTCCGCACGTCCCGCGCCGTGGCCCCGCGCCACGGCCCGTGCCTATCGTGGGACGACCGGCACGGGCGTGCGCGCACCGGCACCGACAGACCTCTGGACGGGTGGTCGTCATGGTCGAGGAACTGCTCACCGCGGTCGCGGCGACGGGGGCCGCGGGCGTCGTCTACGTCGCCGCCGCGGCGCGGGTCGTCAAGCAGTACGAGCGCGGGGTCGTCTTCCGCCTGGGCCGGCTGCACCGCGGGGTGCGCACCCCCGGGTTCACGATGATCGTTCCGTTCGTGGACCGGCTGCACAAGGTGAACCTGCAGATCGTCACGTTGCCGGTGCCGGCCCAGGAGGGCATCACCCGGGACAACGTGACGGTGCGCGTGGACGCGGTGGTGTACTTCAAGGTGGTCGACGCCGCCGACGCCCTGGTGGAGGTGGAGGACTACCGGTTCGCGGTCTCGCAGATGGCGCAGACCTCGCTGCGTTCGATCATCGGCAAGAGCGACCTGGACGACCTGCTGTCCAACCGGGAGAAGCTGAACCAGGGCCTGGAGCTGATGATCGACAGCCCGGCGGTGGGCTGGGGCGTGCACGTCGACCGGGTCGAGATCAAGGACGTCTCCCTGCCCGAGACGATGAAGCGTTCCATGGCGCGTCAGGCCGAGGCCGACCGCGAACGCCGGGCCCGCATCATCAACGCCGACGCCGAACTCCAGGCGTCGAAGAAGCTCGCCGAGGCCGCCCAGCAGATGGAGGACACCCCCTCCGCCCTGCACCTTCGGCTGCTCCAGACGGTCGTGGCCGTCGCCGCCGAGAAGAACTCCACCCTCGTCCTGCCCTTCCCCGTCGAACTCCTGCGGTTCGTGGAGCGGGCGCAGGGCGGTCAGGCGCCGCCGCCTCCCGGGACGTGACACGTGTGCCGCGCGTGGTTCCCGCGGCCCGCGCCAGGTGATAGACACGGCGGGGTCACTGTTCCTGTCCGCCAGCAGGAAGGTTCCCCCCATGACCGAGACCGGTTCCCCGAGCACCGGTGCCACCCCCGCCCCCGAGTCCGTCCCCGCGGGCTCGACCCGGCGTCAACTGCTCGCCCGTTCCGGTGCGTTGGGTGTCGGCATCGCCTTCACCGGCGCACTCTCCGAACTGTTCACCGACAGCGCCGCCGCGCAGGCGCTCGGGCACGGCGGCTACGGCCCCCTGGTGCCCGACCCCGACGGCCTCCTCGACCTGCCGAAAGGTTTCCGCTACCGGGTGCTGTCCCGGGAGGGCGACCCGCTGCGCTCCGGTGAGGGCCCGGTGCCGTCCAACCACGACGGCATGGCCGCCCTGCCCGGCCGGCGCGGCCGGGTGCACCTCGTGCGCAACCACGAGAACCGCGCGAACGGCCGCCACCCGGTGCCGGTGATCGACGGCCTGACCTACGACCCGGAGGCCAAGGGCGGCTGCACCTCGCTGACCCTGGACGCGGCCGGCCGGGTCCGCTCGGAGCGGGTCGCCATCGCCGGTACGGCCGTCAACTGCGCGGGCGGGCCGACGCCCTGGAACACCTGGCTGACCTGCGAGGAGGCCGAGGACAAGGCCGGCACCAACGGCTACGCCAAGGACCACGGCTTCATCTTCGAGGTCGACGGCGCCGACCCCCGCCGCACCGGCGCCGTGCCGCTGACCGCGATGGGCCGCTTCCAGCACGAGGCCGTCGCCGTCGACCCCCGGCGGGGGATCGTCTACGAGACCGAGGACGCCTTCGAGCGGCCCTTCGGCCTGTTCTACCGCTTCCTGCCCCACAAGCCGCTGGGCGGCACCGGTTCGCTGCGGGCGGGCGGCCGGCTCCAGGCCATGCGGGTGCCGGGCGTGCCGGACCTGTCCTCGATCCAGGAGACCGGGGCCCGCTTCGACGGCGTCGAGTGGGTCGACGTACCCGACCCGCTGGCCGCCGGGACGCCCATCCGGTTCCAGGACTTCGGCCGCGGCGGCATCACCCACGCGCAGAAGCTGGAGGGCTGCTACTGGGGCGACCGGTCGGTGTACTTCGTGTCGTCGTTCGCCCGCAGCGCGGAGGGCTCGGCGGGCGACCACTACGGGCAGATCTGGCGCTACGACCCGGACCGGCACCGGCTGACCCTGGTGATCGTCTTCGGCCCGGACACGGACGTGCAGCTGCCCGGCGAGTCCCCGGACAACATCTGCCTCGCCCCGAGCGGCGGCCTGATGGTCTGCGAGGACGGCGGCGGCGCCCAGCACGTCTACGGCGTCACCCGGCGCGGCGAGGTCTACGAACTGGCCCGCAACCGCCAGAACACCGGCACGCCCGAGGAGCCGGAGTGGGGCGAGTTCGCCGGGGTCACCTTCTCCCCGGACGGCCGGACGATGTACGTCAACTGCTACGACCCGGGGACGACGTTCGCGGTGACGGGACCCTGGCGGAGGTGACGCGCGGCCGGGGCCGGGGCACCGCTGCCCCGGCCCCGCCGGCGGGCGCCCGCGCGTGCGGGCGTGCGCGCGGGCTGGCGGGCTGGTGTGCGGACGGATCAGCCGGCCAGCACGTCGTCCATCTGCCCGACGGAGGCGCGCAGCCCCTCCACCATGCCCATCTCGGCGAGCCGCTCCATCTGCTCGCGGGTGTCGAAGACCGACCGCAGCTCCATCCGGGTGCCGCCGTCCCGCGCGGTGAGCGTCATCCGCACGGCCGTGGTCGGCATCTCGGGGTCGGGCCTGCCCTCCGCGTCGGAGAAGCCGTCGGTGAACTCCAGGACGGCGGGCGGGGTGACGGAGGTGATCCGCCACCACCCGCCGAACTTCTCCCCCTCGGGGCCGGTCATGAAGTACCGGACCTCGCCGCCGGGCGTCAGGTCGTGCTCCTCGAACGTCGCCGGGTAGGACGGCGGGCCCCACCAGCGCTCCAGCCGCCGCGGGTCGGCCCACAGCTCCCAGACCCGCTCGACGGGGGCGGTGAAGTCCGCGACCACGGTCAGGGTGAGTCCGTCGAGGTCCTTGTCCACGCTCGTCACGGTCATCGGTGGTGTCCTCTCGTCGTGCCGCCGGGACCGGGGGCCGGTCCGGGGCCGGGGCCAGGGTCGGGGCCGGGGCGGCCGGGGCCGGATGGTCCGGCCGCCTCCGGGTCGCTCTCCAGCAGGTCCGCCATCCGGTCCACCCGGGCCCGCCAGGCGCTCGCCAGCTCGTCGAGCGCCCGGCGCGCGCGGTCCACCGCGTCGGGGTCGGTGCGCACCAGCTGCTCCCGCCCCTGCCGCCGCTTGGTGACCAGGCCGGCCCGCTCCAGCACGGTGACGTGCTTCTGCACCGCGGCGAAGCTCATCGGGTAGGCCCCGGCGAGACCCGACACGGACAGCTCGTCCCCCGAGCAGCGCCGGAGGATGTCGCGCCGCGTCGCGTCGGCCAGTGCCCTCAGCATCCGGTCCACGCGCGCGTCGGCCGCCTCGTCGGCCGCCGTGGTCCCTGCGGTTCCCTCATGTACAACCATATGGTTGTACGTTACGCCCGCCCGCTCGCGGGTGCAACGGCACGCCCGGGGACACGGAGACCCGCTGAAACCCCGCGCACCGGGGTACTCGGCGCCCATGACGGACAACCAGCAGGTCAGCGGCTCGTACTGGATCGAGACCGCACCGGGCGACCGGTACACCGCACTGACCGACGACCTCGACGTGGACGTGGCCGTGATCGGCGGCGGGATCGCCGGGCTGTGCACCGCCTGGGAGCTGACCCGGGCCGGACGCAGCGTCGCGGTGCTGGAGGCCCGGCGGATCGCCGCCGGGGTCACCGGCCACACCACCGCCAAGATCACCGCCCAGCACACGCTGATCTACGACAAGCTCCGCCGCACGCGCGGCGCCGAGGGGGCGCGGCTCTACGCCCGCTCTCAGTCGGAGGCGATCGAGCACACCGCCGACGTCGTCGCGGAGCTGGGCATCGACTGCGACTGGGAGCGCCGCAGCGCCTACACGTTCGTCCGCGACCGCAGCCGGGTGGAGGAGCTGCAGGCGGAGGCGCGGGCGGCCCGGGAGGCGGGCCTGCCGGCCTCGTTCGTGACGGAGACCGGACTGCCGTTCCCGGTCGCGGGCGCGGTCGAGGTGACCGGCGGGGCCCAGTTCCACCCGCGCGCCTACCTGCTGGCCCTCGCCCGTGACCTGGTCGCACGCGGCGGACGCATCCACGAGGACACCACCGTGACCGGCCTCGACGAGGGCGACCCGTGCCGGGTGTCCACGACGAACGGGCCCACGGTGACCGCCCGTGACGTCGTCGTCGCCACGCACTACCCGATCTTCGACCGGGCCCTGCTGTTCGCCCGCCTCTCGCCCCGCCGTGAACTGGTCGTCGCCGGGACGCTCCCGACGGAGCAGGACCCCGGGGGCATGTACATCACGCCGGACGAGAACACCCGCTCGGTGCGCACCGCCCCCTACGGCGAGGACGGCGGCCGGCGCCTGCTGGTGATCACCGGGGAGCACTTCACCCCCGGGACCGGCGACACCCGGGAGGGCTTCGAGCGGCTGACGGACTGGACCCGCGAGCACTTCCCCGACGCCGAGATCACCCACCGCTGGGCCACCCAGGACAACACGCCCACCGACACCGTCCCCCTCGTCGGCCCCCTGCACCACGGCGCCCGGCACTCCTACGTCGCCACCGGCTTCAACGGCTGGGGCATGAGCGGCGGCATGATGGCGGGCCTGCTGCTCACCGCGCAGATCACCGGCGAGGAGTGCGCGTGGAGCGGGCTGTACGACCCGCGCCGGCTGGCACCGGCGGTGCGGGAGGCGCCGTCCCTCCTGCGGACCCAGGCCGAGGTGGCCCGGCACTTCGTGGGCGACCGGCTGCGCCCCTCACCGCCGGTGGAGTCCCTGCCGCCGGGCGAGGGAGCGGTGGTCCGCGTCGACGGTCACCGGCTCGCCGTGTACCGGGACGAGGAGGGCTCCCTGCACGCCGTCTCGGCCCGCTGCACCCACCTGGGCTGCCTGGTCGACTTCAACCCGGCGGAACGCGCCTGGGAGTGCCCCTGCCACGGCTCCCGCTTCGGCACCGACGGCAAGGTGATCCAGGGCCCGGCGACGAAGCCGCTGGAGCAGCGGGACATCTGACGGAGAGTCCGGCCGGGCGTTCGGCGAACCGCTCTCCGGACAGGAGGGCCGCCGGGTGTCCGGAGGGTATCCCGGCCCGCCCGGGGCTCTGGCAGCCGCCCGCGTCGTCGGGACGAGGGCGGCCCGGGACCGGCCCGGGGCCGGTCGGGTGATCCCCGCCCGTGGCGGGGCGCGGGTCGGCCCGGGCGGCGGGCTGCCGCTCCTACGTTCGTACGGTGATCACACCAGCACAGCGTCGCGTGACCGCCGTCTGCGTCCTGGCCGCCGCCCTGGCCGCCTGCGCCGGCCCGGGCCCCGCGTCCGAGGTGCGGCCCGCCCACCCCTCGCCCTCCGCCTCCGCCTCCGCCTCCGCGGACTCCTCGGAGCAGCCCCCGGCGCCGCGGCCCACCCTGGCCCCCGGCCCGGCGGGACTGACGCCGGTGTTCGAGAACGCCCCGCGCTCCGCGGGACGGACCGTCGCCCTCACCTTCGACGCCGACATGACCGCCGACCAGGGGCCGAGGGCGGCGGCCGGGGAACGGTTCGACAACCCCGCGCTGATCGACACGCTGCGCCGGCTCCGGGTCCCGGCCACGGTCTTCATGACCGGCCGGTGGGCCGAGGAGTACCCGGAGCAGGCCCGCGCCCTCGGCCGGGACCCGCTGTTCGAGGTCGCCAACCACTCCTACAGCCACTACGCCTTCACAGGGGACTGCTACGGCCTGCCGACCGTCCCCCGTGAGCGGATGCGGGCCGACGTGGAGCGGGCCTACGCGGTGTTCCGCGAGGTCGGCGTCGCCGACCCGATGCCGTACTTCCGCTTCCCCGGCGGCTGCTACGACCGCGCGGCGCTGAAGGCGCTGACCCCGACCGGTGTCACGGCCGTGCAGTGGGACGTGGTCGGCGGCGACGCCTTCGCCACGGACCCCGACGCGGTCGCCCGGCAGGTGCTGGAGGGCGTCCGCCCGGGGTCGGTGGTGGTCCTGCACTGCACCCGCAGCGCCGCCCCGGCGACCGAGCGGGCGGTCCGGACGGTCGTCCCCGCGCTGCGCGCGAAGGGCTACCGCTTCGTCAGGGTCTCCGACCTCATCGCCGCCCGCGCCGGCCGCCGCTGACGTCCTACGCTGGACACATGACCGACATCGAGACCCGTAGCGGGACCCCACACACGGACACCGCGGCCGACTCGGACTACTGCCTGATCGACGCGTCCCGGCCGCCCCGCGCGGACGGCCCGCCGTTCGCGGAGTGCGTGCTGTGCCGGCAGCCCACGGAGTACCCCGAGTCCTACAAGGGCATCACCCTCTGCCCGGTCTGCGAGTGGCGCGAGGCCGAGCGGACCTCCTGCTCGGGCTGACGGAGCGGCCCGCCGGCGGTCCGCCGACACTTGGCAGACTGGGTCCGTGAGCACCGACCAGAAGCCCGCCGACAGCCCTTTCCGTGACGCCTCGCACCGTGACGCCTCGCACGACCGCGACACCGCGCCGCAGTTCGTCCTGCCCCTCGTGGTCCGAATCGAACGGGCGGCGCCGCCGGCCCGCACCGACGCGCTGGAGACGGCCGCCCGCGCCGTCCTGCTGATGCTGACCGACGAGCGGGCGACGGGCGAGGGCGAGTGGGCCGGGGCGATGCGTTCCTGGCAGGACGCCCGGATCCGCAAGGTGGTGCGCCGGGCCCGCGGCGCCGAGTGGCGGCGCGCCGAGACCCTGCCGGGCCTGACGGTGACCGGGGCGTCGGCCGAGGTCCGCGTCTTCCCGCCGGTCCCGCTCGACGGGTGGCCCAAGGACCTGGCCCGCCTCCAGGTCTCCGGCACCGACCTGGACGACCCGCGGGCACCCGCGCCCGCCGACCCGGCCGACCCGGTGCTGTGGCTGAACCCGGACCTGGACATGTCGGCCGGCAAGGCCATGGCCCAGGCGGGTCACGCGGCCCAGCTCGCGTGGTACGCGCTCGGCGACGACGCCCGCGCCGCCTGGCACGCCGCGGGCTTCCCCCTCGCCGTCCGCACCGCCGGCCCGGCCCGCTGGGAAGCCCTCCACGCGAGCCGTCTCCCCCGCGTCCACGACGCCGGCTTCACGGAGATCGCGCCCGGTTCCTGCACCGTCGTGGCGGACCACCCGGCCCTGGGCTGACCGGCCCGCCCGCGCGGCCCCCACGCGCCGTCCCCGTACGCGGCCCCGCACGCCGGCCCTTCTCCTGGTCCCAGGACGTCGCCCCCGGGACGCCCCGTCCAGCGGCAGGCCCCCTCTCCACCCGGCGTCCCGAGCACCCCGGCCCGTCACCCCCGTCCCGGAGGCCCGTCGCGCCGGGCCGGAAGGGCTCCACCCGCAGCACGGCGGGCCCCGTCCCGCCGTGCGGCAGGCCTCCTTCCCCGTCGCACGCCCTGCCTCACCGCCGCTCCCGCGGACCGCCCCGGACGGCTCAACCGCACGTGCGCGCCCCGCTCCGCGGGGTGACAGTGGGCAGCGTGACTGAAACCGGCGAGCGACGGCGCGGCACGTCCGCGCGGACCACCACGCGTGACCCCGAGGTCCGTACGGCCCGGGACGCGGCCCGGCGCGCGGCCGAGCAGCTCGGCGACCTGATCCGGCACCGCCTGGAGGGCGTCTCCGCGGTCCGCCGCGGCGAGGACGACGGCTGGACCGTGCACGTGGACGTGCTGGAAGTGGCTCGCATCCCCGACACCACCAGTCTCCTCGCCACCTACGAGGTGGGACTCGACCCGGCGGGCGACCTGCTCCAGTACCGGCGGATCGCGCGCTACCGGCGCGGTGCCCAGGACCAGTGAGCGGTGCCCCGGCCCGTGACCGGAAGGACGACCGCATGATCACCTACGACGACGAGGTCGTCTGCGCGCCCCGCGCCGGGACCCTCTACGACGTTCTGGAACTCATCCTCGACCGCGGCATGGTGATCGACGTCTTCGTGCGCGTCTCGCTGGTCGGCATCGAGATCCTCAAGGTGGACGCCCGGATCGTGGTCGCGAGCGTGGACACCTACCTGCGGTTCGCGGAGGCGTGCAACCGCCTGGACCTGGAGTACGACGCGCGGTCCAAGACGGTGCCCGAGCTGTTCGGCGGTCCGGCCGCCAAGGCGGTCGGCAAGGGCGCCACCCGCGGGGTCCGGCGCAAGGCGCACTCCCTCACCGACAAGGTCCGCGACGCCCTCACGCCGGACGATTCCGGGGAGCCCGAGGACGACGAGGACTACGCGGACCACGAGGCTCACGCCGGGGCGGAGGACGCCGTCGAGGAGGAGCCGGCGGCGCGTCCCCGCTCCCGGTCCCGTGCCCCGCAGCGCACCCGGAGCCGTCCGGCCTCCCGCCGTTCCGACGACGGTGACGGCGACGACCGTCCGCGTTCCCGCCCGCGCCGGCGCACGGAGACCGAGGAGGAGTGAGCGTGCCCACCACCACCGCCGCGACCACGGCCGAGGACGCCCTGTACGTCTACGGCATCGCGCCCGCCGGTGTCCGTGCCCCCCGCCGGCCCGGCGTGGACGGCGCCCCGGTGCGGCTGTTGACCGGGGCGGGGCTGTGCGCGGCGGTGTCGGCCGCGCCCGCGCGGCTGCGGCCCCGGCGCCGCGCCCTGCTGGCCCACCAGGCGGTCCTGGAGGAACTGGCCGCCCAGGGACCGCTGTTGCCCATGCGGTTCGCGGTGCTCAGCCCCGGCTCCGACACCCTGCTCGGGCAGTTGCGCGACGACGCCGACCGGCTGACGCGGCAACTGGCCGAGGTGCGCGGGCGCGTGGAACTGAACGTCAAGGGCACGGTCGTGCCCGGCTGCTTCGCCGACGTGGTGCGGCGCGACGCGTCACTGCGCGATCTCGCCCGCCGCACCCGGCGCCGTCCCGACTACGAGGCCAACGTCCGGCTCGGCGAGGCGATCGCACGGGGCGTCCGCCGCGAGGCGCACCGCGCGGCGCGGGACGTGCTCGACCGTCTGGCCCCCTTCGCCGAGCGGACGGTGCACGGCACCACCGACGACGAGCGGGTGCTGAGCACCTCGTTCCTGCTGCCCGCCGCCGACGAGGCCCGGTTCCGGGAGGCGGTGGCGGAAGCGGCCCGCGCCTGCGGGGACCGGCTGACGCTGCACGTGACCGGACCGCTGCCCTGCTACAGCTTCGTCGAGCCGACTCCCGCCCCGGACGGGCGGTGACGCGGTGGGCATCGTGACCGGACTGCTGCTGCTGCCGCTGGCGCCCGTGCGGGGCACGGCGTGGATCGCCGACCACGTCCTGGAGGAGGCCCGCCGTCAGCACCACGACCCGCGGGCCGTGCAGGCCCGCCTGAGCGCCCTCAACCGGGCCCTGGACGCGGGCGAGATCGACGAGGACGCCTTCGAGCGGGAGGAGGAGCGCCTGCTGACACTTCTGGAACGCCCGGCCCACCACTCCGGCCGCCGCGCCGTCCGCACCACCGCGTCCGATCCCCTCGCCCTCTCGGCCGCCGCCCGGTCCCGTCCGCGGAGGCCGCGATGACCGCCCTCGACCACGGCCACACGTTCGCCGGGACCGAGCCCTACGGCCCTCCCTCCGGCAGCCTCGCCGACCTCCTCGAACGGGTGCTGGACAAGGGCGTCGTCATCGCCGGTGACATCAAGATCGACCTGCTGGACATCGAACTCCTCACCATCCGGCTGCGCCTGTTCATCGCCTCGGTGGACACCGCGAAGAAGGCGGGCATCGACTGGTGGGAGACCGACCCGGCGCTGTCGTCCCGGGCCGCGCGGGACGCGCTCGCCGAGGAGAACGCACAGTTGCGGGCGCGGCTCGAAGCCCTGGAGGAGTCCGTGGCACAGACACCGGAGGCCGTCGGTGAGTGACCTCCCCGGCGGGCCGGAGCCGGATCTGCTGGTCTGCGCGTTCGCCGTCACCCGTACCCCGCCGGACGCCGCCGCGCTGGCCACGGCGGCCGGCCACGAGGAGGGCGGTCCGCTGCGCGTGCTGCGCGCCGGGCAGCTGAGCCTCGTCGTGCAGGACGTCCCCGTTGCGCTGTTCGGCCGGGAGGCGCTGACCGAGCGGCTCAACCGGCCCGACGACCTGGAGCGCTGTGCCCGCGCCCACCACCGCGCCGTCGAGGCGGCGTACGGGCCGGGCCGCGGGCCGGTGGTGCCGCTGCCGCTCGCCACCCTGTACCACGGCGACGGCAGTGCCCGGGAGGCCCTCGCATGCCGGGAGGCGCCGCTGGGTGCCCTGCTGGACCGGCTGCGCCACCGCACCGAATGGGCGGTGAAGGTGCACGGCGCCGACCGGGCGCCCCGCTCCCCCGGCGCGGCCGGCGGCCCCGCCCCCACCGGCGGCGCGACCGGCGGGCGGGCCTACCTCAGCCGGGCCAGCTCGCGGCAGCGCGACCGGCAGGACGCCCACGGCAGGGCACTGGCCGCGGCGGAGGCCGTCGACACCGCGCTGCGCGCCCACGCGGTCGCGGCCGTGCGGCACCGCCCGCAGGACGAGCGGCTGACCGGGCGCAGCGCCCCCCAACTCCTCAACGTCGCCTACCTGGTGGACGACGCGGAGCGCGCCCGGTTCACCGCCGCCCTCGCCCGGCTGACCGCGGACGGCCCGGCGCGTGGCGCCCGCGTCGAGGCGTCCGGACCGTGGATCCCGTACTCCTTCGCCCGCTGGGAGGACCCGCCGGACGGCCCGGACGCGGGCCGCGGGCCGGACCACGGCACCGCGCGGCCGGCCGGGCACCGGGGGGTCCCCGCGTGACCGCCGTCGACCCGCGCAGCCCCGGCCCGGCTCCCGTGCCCTGGGACACCCCCGCCCCGTACGCCCCGGCCGGCGTGCCCCTCGTGGACCTCCTGGACCGCGTCCTGGCGACCGGGGTCGTGGTCAGCGGGGACCTGGTGCTGGTCATCGCCGACGTGCCCCTGGTGCGGATCTCGCTGCACGCCCTGCTGGCGTCGGTGAGCGAGCGCGTCCCCGCCCCCTGGCCGGACAGCGGGCCGCTGTGACGGGGCGCCGCGACCGCACCCTCGACCTGGACCCCGAGCGGGTCACGAACGACCTCGCCGCCCTGGTGCTCACCGTGGTGGAACTGCTGCGCCAGCTCATGGAGCGTCAGGCCGTGCGCCGCTTCGACGAGGGAACCCTGAGCGCGGAACAGGAGGACCGACTGGGCACGGCGTTGATGCTGCTCGACCGGCGCATGGACGAGCTGTGCGCGCAGCACGGCCTGACCCGGGCCGACCTCAACCTCGACCTCGGCCCCCTGGGGATGCTCCTGTCCGACGAATCGGGGGACTGAACGGCCCGCCGTGGGCCACACTGAGTCCGGCCGGATGCCCCGTTCGGGCCCGCCAAGAGGGGATTTGGCTGTCAATGGGGACTGACCCTCATTGGCCGCTACATGTTCTCCCCCACGCCATCTGGGTGCCGACCCTGATGGTCATCATTCCCGCGCGCGGGAGAAGGTGGAGCCACATCACCGCCCCAGCACAGTCCGTCGTGCGGTGAGGGCGAACGCTCGTCATGCGGGTCTGCCGGCGCCCTCGGTTGCGACAGCCGAAGCGCCGCGCCGTCCTGTCCGTCCGCTCCCCGATCGGGGACGCGGCGTCGTGGGGTCCTGTCTGTACACGGCAGTGCTGCGGGCCCGTACGACGAGAGGAGCTCCGCACTCATGCGCGCAGCGCCACAGCGCCCTGATCACTCCCGAACGGTTCCCGGACCCCTGCTGCTGTCGCCCCTGTCGTTGCTGCCGCCACTGCTGCCACCGCTGCCACTCCGATCCGTACCCGGTCCGGCCGGTGCCGGGCAGGTGGCGCGTTGAGCGTTCTGACGTGGGCGGCGATCGCAGTGTTCGTCGCCGTCTACGTGCTGATCGCCACCGAATGGGTCCACCGGGTCGCCGCCGCCCTCGGCGGTGGTGTGCTGATGCTGCTCATCGGGGCCACCGACCCCGAGCACGCCTTCTTCTCCAAGGACGCGGGCATCGACTGGGACGTCATCATCCTGCTGCTCGGGATGATGCTGATCGTCGCGGTGCTCAAACAGACCGGGGTGTTCGAGTACATCGCGATCTGGGCGGCGCGCAAGGCGCGGGGCAAACCGTACCGGCTGATGGTGCTGCTCATCCTGGTGACGGCCGTGTTCTCGCCCTGGCTGGACAACGTCACGACCGTGCTGCTGGTCGCGCCGGTGACGATCCTGGTCTGCAACCGCCTCGGGCTGCCCGTCGTGCCGTACCTCATCGCCGAGGTGATGACGTGCAACATCGGCGGCGCCGCCACCCTCATCGGCGACCCGCCCAACATCATGATCGGCTCGCGCGCGGGTCTGAGCTTCAACGACTTCCTGATCCACATGACGCCGATCGTCATCGTGCTGATGATCGTGTTCATCCTGATGGCCCGGGTCATGTTCCGCAAAGCGTTCACCTACGACCCCGAGCGCGTCGCGTCCGTGATGGAACTCGACCCGCGCGACGCCATCAAGGACGCCCGGCTGCTCGTCATCAGCGGTGTCGTGATGGGCCTGGTGATGGTCGCCTTCGTGCTCCACACCTGGCTGGGTCTGGAGCCCTCGGTGATCGCCATCAGCGGCGGTCTGCTGCTGCTCGCGGTCTCCCGGCTGAACCCCGGTGAGGTGGTGAAGGACGTCGAGTGGGAGACGCTGGCGTTCTTCACCGGACTGTTCGTCATGGTCGGCGCCATGGTGAAGATGGGCGTCATCGGCGACCTGGGCGAGGCGGCGGCCGAGGCCACCGGCGGGAACCTGTTCGCCACCTCGATGGCCCTGGTGTTCGGTTCGGTGGTGCCGTCCGCGCTCATCGACAACATCCCCTTCGTGGCGTCGGTGAGCCCGATCGTCGAGGAGATCGTGAACGCGGCCGGCGGCACCTCGGAGGCGGGCATGCTGTGGTGGTCCTTCGCCCTCGGCGCGGACCTCGCCGGCAACGCGACGATCATCGCCTCCTCGGCGAACGTGGTCGTCATCGGCATAGCCGAGCGTTCCGGCCACCACATCTCGTTCTGGCAGTTCAGCCGCTACGGACTGGTCGTCACCGCCGTCACGGTGTCGTTGGCCGCCGTGTACGTGTGGCTGCGCTACTTCGCCCTGGCCTGAGGCCGGCGCGGCGGGCGGACGCGGTCGTCGCGTCCGCCCGTCCGCTCACACGCCCTTCGCACAGGGGCACGCAGCCGCACGGGCGTTCAGCCACAGGAGAAGCCCGGCCGCACGGGGGCACCCGGCCGGACCGGGAAGCTCAAATGTTCCTCTGAAGGTCGCACCGGGACGGTTCGGTTCCCCGCGGCGGGGCCATATCCCCGACACGTCCGCGACGGACGTCCGGCGGGGGCCGGGACACACCGGGGGCCGGCTCCCCGGACGCCGGAGAGCCGGGTGAGGAGGGGACGATGCGGCAGCACCTGGGGACGGGCATCGGCTGGCGGCCGGAGATCGCGGACGCCGTCGAGGAGATGCCGGGGATCGACTGGGTCGAGGTGGTGGCCGAGAACATCTGTCCGGGACACCTGCCCGCGTCCCTGCGGCGGCTGCGCGAGCGGGGGGTGACCGTCGTGCCGCACGGCGTCTCCCTGGGCCTGGGCGGCGCCGAGCCGCCGGACCCTTGGCGGCTCGACGCGCTCGCCGAGCGGGCCGCCGCCCTCCGGGCACCGCTGGTCACCGAGCACATCGCCTTCGTCCGGGCGGGCGGACCGCTGACCGCCTCCCCCCGGCTGGAGGCCGGGCACCTGCTGCCCGTGCCGCGCACCCGGGACGCGCTCGACGTGCTGTGCGAGAACGTCCGCATCGCCCAGGACGCCCTGCCGGTGCCGCTCGCCGTGGAGAACATCGCGGCCCTGCTCTCCTGGCCCGGCGAGGAGCTGACCGAGGGCCAGTTCCTGTACGAGCTGGCCGACCGCACCGGCGTGCGGCTGCTCATCGACGTCGCCAACCTGCACACCAACCACGTCAACCGCGGCGAGGACCCGGCCGACGCCCTGGCCGGGCTGCCGCTGGAGGCCATCGCCTACGTGCACGTCGCCGGCGGCTTCGAGCGGGACGGCGTGTGGCACGACAGCCACGCCCACCCCGTCCCGGAGCAGGTGCTCGGCATCCTCACCGACCTCGCCTCCCGCACCTCGCCCCCGGGCGTGCTGCTGGAACGGGACGAGAACTTCCCCGCCCCCGAGGAACTGCGGGCCGAACTGGGGGCGATCCGCCGGGCCCTGGCCGACGGCGCGGCCCTGCGGTCCCGCGCCGCCCGGCCCGCCCCGCCCGCTCCCCCGGTCCCCGTCCCCGCGCCGGACCGGGAGCCGGACCCGCAGCCGGACGGCCGGACGACGGCAGTTGGCCCCGCGCGGCAACGGCTCGCACTGGCGCAGACCGCGCTGCTGTCGGCGCTCGTCGCCGGGACGCCGGCGCCCGAGGGGTTCGACGGGACGCGGGTCGGCGTGCAGGCCCGTGCGCTGGCCGCGAAGCGGGCGGACGTCGTCGCCAAGGTGGCGCCCGAACTGCCGGGGCTGCTGGGCGGGCTGTACCGGCCCGCGTTCCTCGCCTACGCGCAGGCCCACCCGATGACCGGCGGCTACCGGCAGGACGCCCTGGACTTCGCCGGGCAGCTCCTGGTGGCCGGCCGCCCCGAGGACGCCCGGGCGCGCCGCGCACTGCGGCACTGGTGGCTGGAGCGGTCCGGCCCCCGGCCCCGTTCCGGCCGCCCGGCGGTGCGTCTCGCCCGGGCGACGCGCCGGGTCCTGCTGCGCCGCGGAACCGGGGCCCGCGCGGGGACGTGACGGAAGGCGGAGGAGAGGGGCCGGGGCCGACCGGAAACGGAACGTCATGGACCGGCACCACTCCGTCCGTGCGGCGCCGCCGACCGGCTCGGCGGCACGGTCCTCGCCGTGCCCGGCCCGGCCGCCACCCTGCATCGCCGACGCGGTGCGGCAGGTGCGGCCGGCCGTGCCGGTGGTGCCCGTCCCGGCGGTGACCGCGCCGCTGGTGCCCGTCCCGCCGGGCGTCCCGGCGCCTGATTCCCCTGTGGTTCGCGCTGCCGCTCACCCGCGGCCCGAACTGCCCGGGCACAGCACGGGCCGAGGTGCACCCGTAGGCGCGCCGGGCGTCGTCGGCCGGGCAGCGGCTGCCGGGCACCCCGCACGCCGCACCCCGCGCCCCGACGCCGACCGCGCGGGTGACGAGCGCGCCCGCCCTCACCCCGGTCGCCGTGCGCGGCATCCGGGCGGTGGACGAACCGGACCTGCGTGCGGCCTTCGCACACCGCGACCACCGCCCGACGGTGTCCGGACGGTACGGCGGGGGCGCGCGGGGGCACGGACCGCGACACCCGGGGCGGGTGCTTGCCCCGCGCCGCCCCCGTCCGAAGCATCCCTTCCGACGGGCCGGGATCCTCCCGCCCGTCACGCCGTCGTGCGCCGAAGGGACACTCGATGAGACCAGCCGCCGTCCATGTGGCCGCCGGGACCCTGCTGTTCACCGCCCTGGCCGCCGCTCCGGCCGGCGGCGCCCCCGCGGCCCCCGCACCCGGCGGCCCGGGCGCCGCCGAGCTGCGCGGCACCGCGGTGGCCGCCGCGCGCGCCGCCGCCGAGGGCGTCACCTTCGGCAGGTGCCCGGACGCCGAGGAGCTGCCGGGCGCCCTGCGGTGCGGCACCGTGCGGGTCCCGCTCGACTACGCGCGGCCGGGCGGGCAGCAGATCGAGCTCACCGTCAGCCGGATCCGCGCCACCGGCAAGGACCCGGGCGACGACCGGCGGGCGGTGCCCCGCCAGGGCGCCCTGGTCTACAACCCGGGCGGGCCGGGCGGCAACGGCCTGTACTTCCCCCTCATGGGCATGGTCCCTGAGTGGAAGCGCCTCGCCGCCGCCTACGACCTGGTCGGCTACGCCCCGCGCGGGGTCGGTCCCTCCGCCCCGCTGTCCTGCGTGGAACCCGGCTCCTCGGTGCAGGGGCCGACCGCCGCGCCGGTCCACCCGTCCGAGGCGTACAAGCGCGCCCGCGTCGCCCGGGCGCGGGCGTACGCGCGGGGCTGCGCCGAGCGCACGGGCGAGGCGCTGCGCCACTACACGTCCCTGAACAACGCCCGCGACCTCGACGTGCTGCGGGCCGCCCTCGGCGAACGCCGGCTGACCTTCCTGGGCGCCTCGTACGGCACCTACTTCGGGGCGCTGTACGCCACGATGTTCCCCGGCCACGTGCGGCGCATGGTGTTCGACTCGGCGGTGGACCCGGACCCGGAGCGGATCTGGTACCGCAACAACCTCGCCCAGTCGGCGGCCTTCGAGGACCGCTGGGCGGACTTCCGGCACTGGGTCGCCCGGCACCACGCCGTGTACGGGCTCGGCACCACCGCCCGGGCCGTGCAGCGCAGCTACGACGAGGTGCGCGCCCGTCTGGCGCGGGAGCCGGCGGGCGGGACGGTCGGGCCGGGGCAGTTGCAGGGGGCGTTCCTGCAGGCCGGGTACTACGACGACCACTGGCCGCACCGGGCGCACGCCCTGTCCGCCTATCTGAAGGGCGATCCGCGCCCGCTGGTCGAGCAGGCCGAGCCGCATCCGGAGGCGGCGGCGGAGAACGAGAACGCCCGGGCGGTGTACCTCGCCGTGGAGTGCAACGACGCGCCCTGGCCGACGGACTGGGCGGTGTGGGACCGGGACAACACCCGGCTGGCGCGCACCGCGCCGTTCGAGACGTGGGACAACGTGTGGGCCAACCTGCCGTGCGCCTTCTGGCAGGCGCCCCGGCAGCAGCCGCTCGACGTGCGCACCGGGCCGGGGGAACTGCCGCCGACCCTCATCCTGGCCGCCGAACGGGACGCGGCCACCCCCTACGCGGGGGCCCTGGAGCTGCACCGCCGGCTGGCCGGTTCCGCGCTGGTGACCGAACAGGGCGCGGGCACCCACGGCATCGCGGGCGGCCCGAACGCCTGCGTCAACGGGCACCTGGAGGCGTACCTGCTGCACGGCCGGGTGCCGGGGCGGCGGGCGTCGTGCGCGCCGCGCCCGGAGCCGGTCCCGAGGGTGCCGGCCGGGCGGGCCGGCGGGCCGGAGCCCGCGCGGCCCGCCGTCTGATCAGGCCAGGGACGCGACCAGCTCGGGGAGGTCCTTGCGGCGGCCCGTGTAGAACGGGATCTCCTCACGGACGTGCAGTCGGGCCTCGGAGGCCCGCAGGTGACGCATGAGGTCGACGATGCGGTGCAGTTCGTCGGCCTCGAAGGCGAGGATCCACTCGTAGTCGCCCAGCGCGAACGAGGCGACCGTGTTGGCGCGCACGTCCGGGTAGCCGCGGGCCATCTTGCCGTGGTCGGCGAGCATCCGGCGGCGGTCCTCGTCGGGCAGCACGTACCAGTCGTAGGAGCGCACGAAGGGGTAGACGCTCACGTAGTTGCGAGGCGTCTCGTCGGCGAGGAACGCCGGGATGTGCGAGCGGTTGAACTCGGCGGGGCGGTGCAGCGCCATGTTCGACCAGACCGGTTCGAGGGCGCGGCCCAGACGGGTGCGGCGGAAGAGGTTGTACGCCTCCTGGAGCCGGTCGCTGTCCTCGGCGTGCCACCAGATCATCAGGTCGGCGTCGGCGCGCAGGCCCGACACGTCGTAGGTGCCGCGGATCGTGACGTCCTTGGCGGCGAGCTGGTCGAACAGCTCCTGGACCTCGTCCGCGTAGCCGCTCCGGTCCTCGGGCAGCACGTCCTTCAGCCGGAAGACGGACCACAGGGTGTAGCGGATGACCTCGTTGAGGTCCCTGGCCAGCTTGCCCTTGTTCGGGATGCGGTCGGCGGGGGTGGTGGCGTCGTCACTCATGCCGTTCATTCTCCTGCTCCTGTGTGGAGGCTCTGCACCGGGTCGGCGGTGAGGTCCCGCACAGCGCGCGGGTCCTCGTGGATCTGGTCGGCGGCGGCGTGGGCGCTCGCGATGCACGCGGGGATGCCGACGCCGTCGTAGGCCGCCCCGCAGACGGCGAGGCCGGGCAGGGCGGCGAGGTGTTCGCGGACGCGGGCCACGCGCGCGTGGTGGCCGACGGGGTACTGGGGAAGGCCGTCGTCCCAGCGGGTGACCCGGGTGGCCACGGGCTCGGCGTCCAGGCCGGTGGCGGCCGACAGGTCGTGCCGGGAGACCTCGACGAGGTCGGCGTCGTCGCGGCGCAGGATCTCCGTCTCGCCGTGCCGGCCGACGGAGGTGCGCACGACGAGCAGGTCCGGGTTCTCCGCGTCGATCCAGCCCCACTTCCGGGAGGCGAAGGTGGCGGCCTTGATGGTGCGGCCGTCGACCGGCGGCACCAGGAAGCCGCTCCCGTCGGGCAGGGCGGCCTCGTCGCGGCGGTAGGCGAGGGTGATCAGCGCCATGGAGGCGTACTCGACGCCCGACAGTTCGGCGGCGGCGGCCGGGGCCTCCGCGCGCAGCAGCCGGGCCGCGGCCGGCGCGGGCACGGCGACGACCACCGCGTCGGCGGTCAGGTGCCCGTCGCCGGTGACGACGCGCCAGCCGCCGCCGGGCTCCCGGCGCAGCCCGGTCACCGGCGTCCCGGTGCGGATCTCCGCCCCGCGGGAGCGCAGGGACGCGGCGACGGCGGGCGGGAGGGCGCCGATCCCGCCCTCGATGCCCATGAACACCGGGTCGGTCCGGGGCGCGGCGGCGGCCTTCTCCTGGATCGCGCGGACGCCCTCGGTGAGCGAGGTGTGGGTGCGGGCCACCTCGAACAGCTGCGGAACCGCCGAGCGCATCGAGATCCGGTAGGCGTCGCCCGCGTACACGCCGCCGAGCAGCGGCTCCACGAGGCGGTCCACGACCTCCCGGCCGAGCCGGGCGGCCACGTAGGCGCCGACCGCGACGTCGTCGCCGACCTCGGTGCGCGGCAGCTCCGCGTCGCGTCCGATGCGGGCCAGGCCCTCCTCGGACAGCACCCCGGCGAGCGCGGCGGCGGTGCCGGGGACGCCCATGACGTGGCCCTTGGGCATGGGGCGCAGGGCGCCGCGGGTCCACAGCGAGGCGGTCGCGGTGGCGGGCGGTTGGAGCCGGTCGGCGAGGCCCACCTCGCGGGCGAGGGCCACCGCCTCCGGGCGGCGGGCGAGCATCGACTCGGCGCCGAGGTCCACGCGGGCGCCGGCGATCTCGCCGGGCAGCAGCTTGCCGCCGATCCGTCCGGCGGCCTCCAGCACGGTCACGTCCGCTCCACGCTCCTGGAGCCGGTGCGCGGCGGCCAGTCCGGCGATGCCTCCTCCGACGACGACCACCCGCTGCCGGGGACCGGTACTCGTTGCGCTCATGCCCCCACCCTCTCAGACGCGCCCGGCTCCCCCACCAGGGCCATGTGGCCCTGCCGAGTCCCGGCCGTGACCGGTTCGGGACCGGTTCGGGACCGGGGGCGGCAAACGTTCCGGGCCCCGGTGGCGTCGAAGGACTGTCGGAGATCACCACCCAGGG
The DNA here is from genome assembly GCF_056323165.1 of Streptomyces sp. 3-6. Lineage (NCBI taxonomy): Bacteria > Bacillati > Actinomycetota > Actinomycetes > Kitasatosporales > Streptomycetaceae > Streptomyces > Streptomyces sp. 3-6. The sequence continues at coordinate 144,015 of NZ_JBWHZP010000002.1, read as the reverse complement.
GGAGCACCAGATGCGCATCCACACGTCCGCCCGGCCGGCCCACGCCCTGGCCGGGGTCCTGCTCACCGCGGCCCTCGCCGTCACCGGATGCGGCGCGGGCGACGACGGGGGCGGTGCGGACGGCGCCGCCGGCACGCGCGCCGACGCACCGGCCGACGCGGGGGCGCACGCCGGGGCAGATACCGAAGCGGGCGCCGGATCGCACGCCGGGGCGAACGAGAAGGCGGCGCCCGAGGGCGCGCGGCAGGGCGCGCCCGGCGGCACGTCCGACACCGCCCGGTCGACCGCCCCGCCGCGCGCCGGCGCGCAGCACGTCATCCGCACGGCCACCCTGACCGTGCGGGTCGACGACGTCCCCGAGGCGCTGGAACAGGTCCGCACCACCACCGAGGACGCCGGCGGCTACATCGGCGACGAGACCACGGACCGGGACCGGGACGGTCACGAGCGGACCCGCGTGGTGCTGCGCGTGCCGGTCGCCGAGTACACCGAGGTGCTGTCCGCCCTGGAGGGCACCGGCACCCTGGTGCGGCGCACCGCGAAGGCCCAGGACGTCACCGACCAGGTGGTGGACGTGGAGAGCCGCATCAAGACGCAGCGCGCCAGCGTGGCCCGGGTGCGCGAGCTGATGGACCGGGCCACGAAGCTGAGCGACGTGGTCACCCTGGAGGGGGAGCTGAGCACCCGTCAGGCCGACCTGGAGGCCCTGCTCGCCCGGCAGGCGTCCCTGAAGGACCGCACCGGCCTGGCCACCCTCACCCTGACCCTGTCGGAGAACCGGGCGGAGGAGCCGGCCGGGAAGGACGAGGACCCCGGCTTCCTGGACGCGCTCGCGGGCGGCTGGAACGCTTTCCTCACCCTGCTGCGCTGGATCGCCGTGGGGCTCGGCGCGGTCCTGCCGTTCGCGGCGGCGCTCGCGCTGCTCGCGCTGCTGTGGCGGTGGGCCGTGCGCCCGCGCCTGCCGCGCCGCCCGCGCCCCACGCCCGCCGGCGCCGCCCCCGGCCCGCTGCCGACCGCCCCGCCGGTCGCCCGCGTCGGCGGGCAACCGGAGCGGTCGGAGCAGTCGGAGCGGGCGGAGCAGTCGGGCGGCGAGGACTGAGCCGGGCGGGGAAGCGGAGGACCGAGCCGGGCGGGAGACGGAGACCGAACCCGGCGGTTCGGCGGGAGGACCCGCCCGGCGGTTCACGGCAGGCGGACCGGGCGCGGCGGCCGGACCGGTGGGGCTGAGCCCCGGCCGGGCCCGCAGGGGCGGCTGAGCCCGAGGCCGGGCGGCGAGGACGGAGCCGACGGCCGCTTCCGGCACCGGCCGCCGTAGCGTGGGGGCATGAACACGAGTCAGGGGCGCGGTGCGCGGGAACGGATGGTCGTGATCGGCGGCGACGCCGCGGGGATGTCCGCGGCGTCGCAGGCACGGAGACTGAAGGGGCCGGACGAACTGGAGATCGTGGCGTTCGAACGCGGCCACTTCACCTCCTACTCGGCCTGCGGCATCCCGTACTGGGTCGGCGGCGACGTGCCGGACCGCGACCGGCTCATCGCCCGCACCGCCGAGGAGCACCGGGCGCGCGACATCGACCTGCGCCTGCGCACCGAGGTCACGGAGATCGACGTCGACGGGGGGCGGGTGCGCGCCCGGGACGTCGACTCCGGGGCGGAGTCCTGGACGTCGTACGACAAGCTGGTGATCGCCACGGGCGCCCGGCCGATCCGCCCGGACCTGCCCGGCATCGACGCCCCCGGGGTGCACGGGGTGCAGACCCTCGACGACGGCCAGGCCCTGCTCGACACGCTGTCCCGCACCGAGGGCCGCCGCGCGGTGGTCGTGGGCGCCGGGTACATCGGCGTCGAGATGGCCGAGGCGCTGATCAAACGGGGCTACGAGGTGACGGTCGTCAACCGCGGCCGCCGGCCCATGGCCACCCTCGACCCGGACATGGGCACGCTCGTGGGCCGGGCCATGGAGGGCATGGGCATCACGATGGTCAACGACGCCGAGGTCACCGGCCTGCTCACCGGGGACGACGGCGCGGTCCGGGCGGTCGCCACCGGGGACACCGAGTTCCCGGCGGACGTCGTCGTCCTGGGCATCGGCGTCCGTCCGGAGACGGAGCTCGCGCGGGCCGCGGGACTGCCGCTGGGCCGGTACGGCGGGCTCCTCACCGACCGGTCCATGCGGGTGCGCGGCCAGGAGAACATCTGGGCGGGCGGCGACTGCGTCGAGGTGCTCGACCTGGTCTCCGGCCAGGAACGGCACATCCCGCTGGGCACGCACGCCAACAAGCACGGCCAGATCATCGGCGCCAACGCGGGCGGCGACTACGCCACGTTCCCCGGCGTGGTCGGGACGGCGGTCAGCAAGGTCTGCGACCTGGAGATCGCGCGGACCGGCCTGCGGGAGAAGGACGCCCTGCGGGTGGGCCTGCGGTTCGAGACCGTCACCATCGAGTCGACCAGCCGGGCGGGCTACTACCCGGGCGCCTCCCCCATGACGGTCAAGATGCTGGCCGAACGGCGCACCGGCCGCCTGCTCGGCGTCCAGATCGTCGGCCGGGAGGGCGCGGGCAAGCGCGTGGACATCGCCGCGGTCGCCCTCACGGCCGGGATGACGGTGGAGCAGATGACCGCCCTCGACCTCGGCTACGCCCCGCCGTTCTCCCCGACCTGGGACCCGGTGCAGGTGGCGGCGAGGAAGGCCACGTCGAAGGTGCGGGCCGGAGGGCGGTGACGGCTCCCGCGACCTCGGCCGAGCGCGGCAGGGGACAGTGACAGCCGGGCGCGGCACGGTGACGGGCTTCGCGTCCGCCCGCAGGCCGCTGCGACGCCACGCGCCGTGGGATCACCCGGTGGTCCGCCCGCCCGCGGCTCGGGCGGACCACCGTGCGGCCCGGCGACACCTCGGACCGCATCACGGCGCGAGCCGACCGGGCGCCCCGGCGCTGACACGGACCGTGTCCTCCCCCACCAGTGCCGGCGCCACCCCTTCCGACGGTCGACGTGGCGCACCCGCCCGTCCCAGCGGCCCCGCACCGGCGACGGGGACGGAAAGGGAGCGGCGGCCCGGGCGGCCTGGCTACGCCGAGCCGTTGATCCGCTCGATGGCCTGCCGGGCCTGCTCGGACGGCGGGCGGGACGGCAGCGAGGACACCGACCCGGACGACGCGACCGGTGCCGCCCCGGACGACGCCGGGGGCGCTGCGGGCGGCGGCTGTTCCCCGGCCGGTCTGGCGTGCGCGGCGGCGGCCCGCGCGGACCGCAGGCGGTGCCCGACCGCCTCGTCCAGGGTCACCGGCCGCTGCATCTGGGCGGCCAGCCGCCCCGCCTCCTGGCCGAGTCGGGCGACGTCCTCCCAGGGCAGCCGCACGACGAGCGTGAGTTCCGCCTCGCCGTCGGGCAGCGCGTGCATCGCAGCCGTACCACGGTCGTTCATCGTCTGTTCCTCACGTCGGGCCAACGGCCCCACGGCACCTTCCCCGTGCCGCGGCCGGTCGAGGAGGGATACGCACCACCGGACGGCGGTGTTCAGCACCGTCCCGCTTTCGGATTCCCCCACGGTCGTCCGGGCACAGGTGGAATGTGGTCGTTCGAGGTTTCCCGGTGAGTTCGGACACGGCGCTGTGACGCCGCGAGGGCTTGGCCTTCGCCGGTGGCGCGGACGAGCGTCAAGGCCGGGGGCCCGTTCGGCCTCGCAGGGGGACGGAGCTTTCAGGTGCGTGGCCCGTAGCGGGCCGCGATCATCGTTGCGCGGTGGTGCAGGGAGGTGCGCAGCCACTGCGGGGCCTCCACCTCGGCGTCCATGGCGTGCTGCCACAGCGCCCATTCCGCGTGCCGTGGGTCCTGGAAGACGACGTGCAGCCGGAGCCGGCCGTCCTCGTCGGTCTCCTCGGAGCGGACCGCCAGGGCGGTGGCGACCAGGTGCTCCCGGCGCGCGGGATCCACGCGGACCACCACGACGGTGTTGTCGCCGCCGGTCCGCAACCGCACGTTGCGTTCGCGCCAGGCCCGGTCCAGGTCGACCGTGTCCGAACGCTGCGCGGATTCGTCGAGCTCCTCGGCTGCCAGAATCCGGCTCAACCGGTAGGTGCGGTCCTCGGAGTCCCGCTTGGCCAGCAGGTAGCCCTGGTCCCTGACGGTGACCAGACCGATCGGGTCCACCGTGCGCCACTTCGGGGGCCGGCCCACGGCCTCGTAGTAGATGCGCAGTCTGTGCCCGGCGAACACCGCGCGCCGGACCTCGGCGGCGATGGAGTCGGAGACCTCCTCGGGGGCCACGCGACGCGAGAGGAGGTCGGTCTCCGGGTCGATGAGCAGCCGCTGGGCCGCTCCGGCGGCGGTGTGCCGCAGCCCCTCGGGCAGCGCGTCGACCACTTTCAGCACGGCCGAGGCGAGCGCCGATCCCAGACCGAACAGCTGCGCGCCGCGCCGTGATCCGGCGACCACGAGGGCGAGCGCCTCGTCGTGGTTCAGGCCGGTGAGCGCCGTCTGGAAATCCGGCAGGAGCGCGAACCCGCCGTGCCGCCCGCGCTCCGCGTAGACCGGGACCCCCGCGGCGGAGAGTGCCTCCATGTCGCGCAGCACCGTCCGGGTCGACACCTCCAGCTCACGGGCGAGTGTCTCCGCGGTCATCCGGCCTCGCTGACGCAGCAACAGGACCAGGGAAACCAACCGGTCGGCGCGCATGGGAAAACCCTAGCGACATACATGACCAAGGATGTCACGTTTTCTTGGCAGGGTTCGTCGCACGACGTCAGAGCGCGGCGGTTGCCGAAGCGATGGGCGTACGCAGTGTCAGTGAACCGAATGGAGCAGGTGCGGCGATGGAACGTAACGCGGTCAACCCGGTGTCGTGGTCGGTCGAGATGGGCTTCAACCAGGGCGAGGTCGTCTCCGGGCACTCGCGCACCCTGTACATCTCGGGCCAGACGGCGATGAGCAAGGAAGGCAAGCCCGAACACGACGGTGACATGGCCGCGCAGCTGGCGCTGGCCGCCGACAACATCGAGGCGGTGCTCACCGAGGCGGGCATGACCCTCTCCAACCTCGTCCGGCTGAACGTCTACACGACCGACGTCGATCTGCTCTTCCAGCACTACGGTGTGCTGGCGGGCCGCCTGGGAGCCGCCGGCGTCGCGCCGACCACCACCATGCTCGGTGTGACGCGGCTGGCGATCCCCGGTCAGATGATCGAGCTCGAGGGCACCGCCGTCGCGTGACGTGACCCCGCCTTCGCCACTGCTCGGGCCCGTCGAACCGGCACGGGCGGCCGGCGGCTGGTCACCCGCCTGCCGAGCGACGCGACCGAGCGCCGGCCTCACACCGGTGAGGCCGGCGCTTCGGTGTGCGCGACGCGGCCACTGCTGCCAGGACCGAGTCCCCTCACCCGGCGGTCCGCGGCCGGAACGGCGCCGGCGGACGGCGCGGGCCCCGGGCCGGGAGTGGCCCGAGGTCCGTGGGCGAGCGGTGCGGGTGCGCAGTTGTACCCGGGGCGCTGCCGCGCCCGCCGTGAGCCGTCGGACAGACGGGGCGTCACCGGTCGCGCGGGGACGGCCACCGGGGCGCGGGCGGCCCGGTGGTCGGTGGGTCAGCGCGCGGTGCGGGTGTGGACGTCCTCCACGAGCCGGGTCAGGGCGTCCGGGTCGGTGTTCGGCATGACGCCGTGGCCGAGGTTGAAGATGTGGCCCTCCAAGCCCTCGGCCTGGGCCAGGACCTCGCGGGTCTTCGCCTCCACGGCCTCCCGGCCGGCGAACAGCACGGTCGGGTCGAGGTTGCCCTGGAGCGCCTTGCCGGGGCCGACGCGGCGGGCGGCCTCGTCCATCGGGACGCGCCAGTCGACGCCGACGACGTCGGCGCCGGCCTCGCCCATGAGGCCCAGCAGCTCACCGGTGCCGACGCCGAAGTGGATGCGCGGCACTCCGTAGCCGGCCACGGACTCGAGCACCTTCGCCGAGGCGGGCAGCACCGAGCGGCGGTAGTCGGCCGGGGAGAGCGCGCCCGCCCAGGAGTCGAACAGCTGGACCGCCGAGGCGCCGGCCTCGATCTGCACCTTCAGGAAGGCGGAGGTGATCGCCCCGAGGCGGTCGAGCAGGTCGGCCCAGAGTTCCGGGTCGCCGTACATGATCGCCTTGGCGTTCTCGTACGTCCGGGACGGGCCGCCCTCGATGAGGTAGCTCGCGAGGGTGAACGGCGCCCCGGCGAAGCCGATCAGGGGGGTGCTGCCGAGCTCGCGGGTGAGCTGGCCGATCGCCTCGGTGACGTAGGGGACGTCCTCGGGCGTGAGGTCGCGCAGGCGGGCGAGGTCGGCGCGGGTGCGCACCGGCTGCTCGACGACCGGTCCGACACCGGGCTTGATGTCGAGGTCGATGCCGATCGCCTTGAGGGGGACGACGATGTCGCTGAAGTAGATCGCCGCGTCGACCCGGTGGCGGCGCACCGGCTGAAGGGTGATCTCGGTGACCAGGTCGGGGCGCATGCAGGACTCGAGCATGCCGATGCCCTCGCGCACCTTGCGGTACTCGGGCAGTGAGCGACCGGCCTGGCGCATGAACCACACCGGCGTGTGGGGCACCGGCTCACGCCGGCACGCCTTGAGAAAGGCACTGTCGTACGTCGAAGTCGGCTGGTCGCCCGTCGGGCGCAGGTTGGCACTCACACCGGCCAGTGTCCCATGGCGCGGGGGTGGTCCGGCCGCCGGGCGTCCCGGGTGGCCGGGGTCACCCGCCCGGTCGGCCGGCCGGTCACCCACCGGGGCGTCGACCGCCCGCCGACCATGATCCGGACAGCGTCCGGCGGGCCGGGTGTCCCTCCCTGCACCGGGGCCCGCTTCCCCTTAATCTTCCCGGCATGGCTGCGGCTCAGGGACGACTGTCGGACGGCGCTGGCGGAATGGACGAAGGGAAGGGCACCGGGGACGACCCCGGACACGGGAACGCGCTCCCACCGCCCTTCCGGGCGGCGGTGGAGGGATTGCGCAACGCGCGGCTGCGGCCGCAGATCGAGGTGGACCCCACCCCCGCGCCCAAGCGGCTGGCCCCCTTCGCCTACGCGCTGGAGGCGGCGGTGGTCGACGGGGAGGAGGACCTGGCGGACGGGCGGCTGGTGCTGCTGTACGACCCGGCGGGGCACGACGCCTGGCAGGGCTCCTTCCGGCTGGTGACCCTGGTGCGCGCCGAGCTGGAGCCGGAGATGGCGGCGGACCCGCTGCTGCCGGAGGTGTGCTGGTCCTGGCTGACCGGGGCGCTGTCGGCGCGCGGCCTGTCGTACGGCGAGCCGAGCGGCACGGTCACGCGGGCCGGCTCGCACTACTTCGGGGGCCTGTCGGAGCGTCCGCCGGCCTCGCAGATCGAGATCCGCGCCTCGTGGACCCCGTGGGAGGGCCGGGGCGGAGTGCCGGACACCGCGACCCACCTGGTGTCGTGGTGCGACCTGCTGGCCCAGGTGGCGGGGCTGCCGCCGGCCGCGTCGGGGGACGCCTCGGTGGTGACCCTCCCACAGCGCAGGGGACCCCAGTCGCACTGATCCTCCGGCCCGTCGCCGGAGGTCTCCTTCCCGTCCGTCCGTGCGTCCACGGCGGCTCCCTCCTCCGATCCGCCCCTGAGGGGTCCCTTCCCGTCCAGTTCGTCCCGGACGGGCTCCCCCGAGTCGTCCCCCGAGGGCCCCTTCCGGCCCGGTCGTCCCGGACGGGCTCCCGCGAGCCGTCCCCGAGGGGGCCCCTTCCCTTCCGGTCCGTCGTCCCCGACGCGGGCTCCCCAGGGCCGTCACCGGAGGTCTCCTTCTGGTCCGTCCCCGAGGGGGGTCCTTCCGGTCCGTCCTCGACGGGCTTCCCCGAGCCGCGTCGCCGGAGGTCGGCTTCCCGTCCGCCCCCGCCGAACTCCCCCGAGCCGTCCCCGAAGGTCCCCTCCCGCCCATCCCCTACGGGCGGGACCCGGCCCGCCCCGGGGGCTCCCTCAGGTCCATCCCCGACGGGCTCCCCAGGTCCACCCCCGAGGACCCTCCCTCCCCTCCCTCCGATCCCTCCCAGCCGTTCATCCGTCCCCGAGGGCCTCCCTCCACGTTCTTCCCTGCCGAGGCATCCGAGTCGCTCCGCGCACGTCACTTTGTCGATACGGCCACTTTCGGAAGCGTTGTGACGCGGACCGAAACCGTTCGGTCTTCGAATGATCGACAGTGTGTCCGAATTGAACGGATTACTACTCACTGAAAAGTGATCATTTTCTAAAGGAGACCGGGTTCGATGCCGAAGACGACTGTGACCTTGAAAGCACGGTTCGTCCCGGCTTCACCCCCCACGAGCCGGCCCCGTCCCGCACCCCAGGAGGCCTGGTGTCCGTTCTCCTCGAGCAGCCCTCAAGCCTGGTCGCCTACCGCCCGAACAAGCCGACCGCCATGGTCGTCGTGGCCGACCCCCGCGTCCGTTCCACCGTCACCCGCCACCTGTGGGCGCTCGGTGTCCGTGACGTGATCGAGGCCTCGTCCGTCGCGGAGGCTCGTCCCCGCATCGGCAACCCCCGCGACATCTGCGTCGCCGAAGTCCACCTGCCGGACGGCTCCGGCCTCACCCTCCTCTCCGAGACCCGCGCCGCGGGCTGGCCCAACGGGCTGGCGCTGTCCGCCGCCGACGACATCGGCGCCGTGCGCAACGCGCTGGCCGGCGGAGTGAAGGGCTACGTCGTCACCGGCACCCGCACCAACCTCGGGCTCCCCACCCGTCCCGGTGCCGCCCCCATCGGTGCCGCCGCCGCGCGGCTGCACCGCCGCCCCCCGGGTGCCCCGAGCCACCCGGGCGGTTACCGCGAGCTGTCCGGCCGTGAGGTCGAGGTGCTGCGGCTGGTGGCGGAGGGCCAGTCCAACAAGGCGATCGGCGTCTCGATGGGCCTGTCCGCGCTGACCGTCAAGAGCCACCTCGCCCGCATCGCCCGCAAGCTGGGCACCGGCGACCGCGCGGGCATGGTGGCCGTGGCCCTGCGCACCGGCATCATCCACTGACCCCGCCCCCGCCGTCCCGTCCTTCCCGTCCTTCTTCCCCCGGGTCCCCTCCCCGCCGTCCCGCGTTCCCCCCACCGTCCTGTTCACCGCCCTGACCGGTTCCCGACCCCCCCGGAGCCCGCCGACGGAACGTTCCGTCGGCGGGCTCCGCCGCGTCCCGGATACTCTTGACAGGTGACCGACGCCCACGACACCGCAGCAGACAGCTCACTGCGAACCACCGGAGGCGCCCCTCCGGACGACGGCCGATCTTCTGCTACGGAGGCGCCGATCCCCTTGCTGGAACCCCGCGACGGCATCCCGGCCGTCGTCACCGAGGAGGCGGCCCTCGCCGACGTGGTCGCCGCGTTCGCGTCCGGCAGCGGTCCGGTCGCCGTGGACGCCGAGCGCGCCTCCGGCTACCGCTACGGCCAGCGCGCCTATCTGGTCCAGCTGCGCCGCGAGGGCGCCGGGACCGCGCTGATCGACCCCGTGGCCTGTCCCGACCTCTCCGGTCTGGGCGAAGGACTGGCGGGCGTCGAGTGGGTGCTGCACGCCGCCACCCAGGATCTGCCCTGTCTGCGCGAGATAGGGATGCGGCCGACCGGTCTCTTCGACACCGAGCTGGCCGGACGCCTGGCCGGGTTCCCCCGGGTGGGTCTCGGCGCCATGGTGGAGAACGTGCTCGGCTACGTCCTGGAGAAGGGCCACTCCGCCGTCGACTGGTCCACCCGCCCGCTGCCCGATCCGTGGCTGCGCTACGCCGCCCTCGACGTCGAACTCCTCGTCGACCTGCGGGACGCGCTGGAGAAGGAGCTGGAGCGCCAGGGCAAGCTGGAGTGGGCGCGGCAGGAGTTCGACGCCATCGCCTCCGCTCCCCCGCCCGAGCCCCGCAAGGACCCGTGGCGGCGCACCTCCGGGATGCACAAGGTGCGCCGGCGCCGTCAGATGGCCGTGGTGCGGGAGCTGTGGCAGGCCCGGGACCGGATCGCCCGGCGCCGGGACGTCTCCCCGGGCAAGGTGCTCTCCGACTCCGCCATCGTCGAGGCCGCCCTCGCCCTGCCCGCCGACGCCCGGGCGCTCGGCGCGCTGAACGGCTTCGGGCAGCGCACCAGCCGGCGCCAGCTGGAGCAGTGGCAGGCGGCCGTCGACCGGGCGAAGGCGCTGAGCGAGTCCCAGCTGCCCCAGCCGGGCCAGCCGGTGAACGGTCCCCCGCCGCCGCGCGCCTGGGCGGACAAGGACCCGGCCGCCGCGGCCCGCCTGTCCGCGGCGCGGGCCGGTGTGACGGCCCTGGCCGAGCGGCTCAACCTGCCGCAGGAGAACCTGATCACGCCGGACACGGTGCGCCGGGTCTGCTGGGAGCCCCCGGCGGACGTGGACGCCGGGTCCGTGGGCGCCGCCCTCGCCGGGCACGGCGCCCGCCCGTGGCAGGTGGAGCTGGTGACCCCGGTCCTGGTGGACGCGCTGAGAACGAAGGACGCGTAGCCGCGAGCGAAGGACGCGCAGTCGCCGCGCTCCCGTCCGGGGGCCGCGGCGCGTCCGCCGCGCGGGTGTGACCTTCGCCGCTTGGAGCAGCGGGACTGGGCAGCTACGTTACCCACAAGTAGCATGGGCCTGAGCGCGCGCTCAGTGCCGGCGTTCGCAGCAGTGCCATCCCGCACCCTGGAGGAGAGCCAATCGTGCCTCGTACCGTCAGGGACGTCGTCTTCGTCGACGGCGTCCGCACCCCGTTCGGCAAGGCGGGCCCGAAGGGCATCTACCACGAGACCCGCGCCGACGACCTCGTCGTGAAGGCGATCCGGGAGCTGCTGCGCCGCAACCCCGGTCTCGACCCCAAGAAGATCGACGAGGTCGCCGTGGCCGCGACCACGCAGATCGGTGACCAGGGCCTGACCATCGGCCGCACGGCCGGGATCCTGGCCGGCCTGCCCACCTCGGTCCCCGGGTACTCCATCGACCGCATGTGCGCCGGCGCCCTGACCGCCGTCACCACGGTCGCCGGTTCGGTCGCCTTCGGCGCGTACGACGTCGCCATCGCGGGCGGTGTCGAGCACATGGGCCGCCACCCGATGGGCGAGGGCGTCGACCCCAACCCGCGGTTCGTCTCCGAGAAGCTGGTCGACGAGTCCGCCCTGTTCATGGGCATGACCGCGGAGAACCTGCACGACCGCTACCCGAGCATCACCAAGCGGCGCGCCGACGAGTACGCGGTCCGCTCCCAGGAGAAGGCCGCCAAGGCGTACGCCAACGGCAAGATCCAGGCCGACCTGGTGCCGGTCTCGGTGCGCCGCACCAACGAGGAGGCCGGTGAGACCGGCTGGGGCCTGGTCACCGCCGACGAGCCGATGCGTCCGGGCACCACGCTGGAGAACCTGGCGAACCTCAAGACGCCGTTCCGCGTGCACGGCCGGGTCACCGCGGGCAACGCGGCCGGCCTGAACGACGGCGCCACCGCCTCCCTCATCGCCTCCGAGGACTTCGCCCGCGAGCACGACCTGCCGGTGAAGATGCGCCTGGTCTCCTACGCCTTCGCGGGCGTCGAGCCCGAGGTCATGGGCTACGGCCCGATCCCGGCCACCGAGAAGGCCCTCGCCCAGGCCGGGCTGTCGATCTCCGACATCGGCCTGTTCGAGATCAACGAGGCCTTCGCCGTCCAGGTGCTGGCGTTCCTGGAGCACTACGGCATCGCCGACGACGACGCGCGCGTCAACCAGTACGGCGGCGCCATCGCCTTCGGCCACCCGCTGGCCTCCTCCGGTGTCCGGCTGATGACGCAGCTGGCCCGCCAGTTCGAGGAGCAGCCGCAGGTCCGCTACGGCCTCACCACCATGTGCGTCGGCTTCGGCATGGGCGCCACGGTCATCTGGGAGAACCCGCACTTCGAGGGGGACAAGTGAGCACCACCGCAGAGCTTCTGAAGGGTGCGGCCGAGCTGTTCCCCGGCGAGGTCGTCACCCAGGCGCACGTACGCCACTTCGACCTGCCGCTGGGCGCGGGCCGGTTCGCGCTGATCACGCTGGACAACGGTCACGACCACACCAAGCCGACCACGCTCGGCCCGCAGTCGCTGGCGAACATCGACGCCGCGATCGACCAGGTCGAGAAGGAGGCCGCGGACGGCGACATCGTCGGCGTCGGCGTCACCGGCAAGCCGTTCATCTTCGCGGTCGGCGCCGACCTCAAGGGCGTCGAGCTGCTGAAGCGCCACGAGGACGCGCTGGCCATCGGCAAGGGCGGCCACGACGTCTTCAAGCGGCTGTCGAAGCTGGCCGTGCCGACCTTCGCGTACTACAACGGCGCCTCCATGGGCGGTGGCGTCGAGGTCGGTCTGCACTGCACGTACCGCACGGTGTCCGCGGCGCTGCCCGCGTTCTCCCTGCCCGAGGTCTTCCTCGGCCTGGTGCCGGGCTGGGGCGGCTGCACCCTGCTGCCGAACCTGATCGGCGCCGACAAGGCGGTCTCGGTGATCATCGAGAACAGCCTGAACCAGAACAAGCAGCTCAAGGGCAAGCAGGTCCACGAACTCGGCATCGCGGACGCGATCTTCGAGGGCGCGGACTTCCTGGAGCAGTCGCTGATCTGGACCGCGGCCGTCCTCAAGGGCGAGATCGCGGTGGAGCGCCCGGTGATCGACTGCGGCGAGGGCTGGGACCAGGCCGTCGCCCGCGGCCGCGCGATCGCGGACTCCAAGGTGCACGGCGCGGTCCCCGCCGCCTACCGCGCCCTGGACATCATCGCCGCCGCCAAGGACGGTGACCTCCAGAAGGGCTACGACGCCGAGGACCAGGCGCTCGCCGACCTGATCATGGGCGGCGAACTGCGGTCCGGCATCTACGCGTTCAACCTGGTGCAGAAGCGCGGCAAGCGCCCCGCGGGCGCCCCGGACAAGAGCCTGGCCCGCCCGGTCACCAAGGTCGGTGTCGTCGGCGCCGGTCTGATGGCCTCCCAGCTCGCGCTGCTGTTCCTGCGCCGCCTGGAGGTACCGGTCGTGCTGACCGACATCGACCAGGAGCGCATCGACAAGGGCGTCGGCTACGTCCACGCCGAGATCGACAAGCTGCTCGGCAAGGGCCGGATCAACCAGGACAAGGCCAACCGCCTCAAGGCCCTGGTCACCGGTGTGCTGGACAAGGCCGAGGGCTTCGCGGACGCCGACTTCGTCATCGAAGCGGTCTTCGAGGAGATGGGCGTCAAGCAGCAGGTGTTCGCCGAGGTCGAGGCGGTCGCCCCGGCGCACGCGATCCTCGCCACCAACACCTCCTCGCTGTCCGTGTCGGAGATGGCGTCGAAGCTGAAGCACCCCGAGCGGGTCGTCGGCTTCCACTTCTTCAACCCGGTCGCGGTGCTGCCGCTGCTGGAGATCGTGCGGGGCGAGCAGACCGACGACGCCTCGCTGGCCACCGCGTTCGGTGTCGCCAAGAAGCTGAAGAAGACCGCGGTGCTGGTCAAGGACGCCCCGGCGTTCGTGGTGAACCGCATCCTGACCCGCTTCATGGGCGAGATCCAGAACGTCATCGACGAGGGCACCCCGGTCGAGGTCGCCGAGAAGGCCGTCGAGCCGCTCGGTCTGCCGATGTCGCCGCTGGTGCTGCTGGAGCTGGTCGGGCCGGCGATCGGTCTGCACGTCTCCGAGACGCTCAACCGGGCCTTCCCGGAGCGCTTCACCGTCTCCCCGAACCTCAAGCGGGTCGTCGAGGCCGGCAAGCGCGGCTTCTACGTCTACGACAGCGGCAAGCCGGAGCTGGACCCCGAGGTCGCCGCGCTGCTGCAGCAGGGCGACACCGTCCTCACCGAGGAGCAGGTGCGGGCGCGGGTGCTGGACGCGGTGGCGCAGGAGATCGGGCTCATGCTCGACGAGGGTGTCGTCGCCGAGGCGCAGGACATCGACCTGTGCCTGATCACCGGCGCCGGCTGGCCGTTCCACCTGGGTGGCATCACGCCGTACCTGGACCGCGAGGGCGTGTCCGAGCGGGTCAACGGCAAGCGGTTCCTCGCCCCGGGCGTGGCGAGCGTCCCGGCGTGACCCCGCGGCGTTGAGCCGCACCCGGCAGTGAGGGGCGGGCCGCACGGAGACCATCCGTGCGGCCCGCCCCTTTGTCGTCGGCCTGTCGTCGCCCTGTCGTGGGCTTCTCGTCGGTTTGTCGTCCGCGGACGCGCCGGGTCGGTCCTCCGGAGCCCGCGCGCCGGACCGCCGGACCGCCGCCCGGTCAGACCTCCTGCCAGGCCCGCAGTGCGAGCCCCGGTTCGTCCTTGCGGCGGGTGAGCCGCAGGGTGCCGGCGGACGGCGACAGGGTGGCCGCCACCAGCTCCTCGTGCGCGTCGAGGGCCAGCGCGACCCGGGCGTCGGCGGGCAGCGCGGGGCCCGACTCGGTCCACCAGGCGCCGGCCGCCTCCTGCTCGGTGGGGTACGCGGCGAAGGCGACCCGGCCGCTCGCCGAGCGCTGGGCGAGCACCGTGCAGTCGTGGCCCTGGATGGTGCAGCGCACCGCGGAGACCGGGCCGGGGCCGGCCGCGGCGAGCAGGGGGACCGGATCGGTTCCCGCCCGCCAGGCGCACAACTCGCCGTGCTCGTCGGTGAAGTAGCAGGTGGTGTGCCCCTCGGAGGTGGCCAGGGCCCGCAGGGTGTCGGGCCGGACCGGCACGTCGACGCGCTCCGCCGCAACGAGCGGTCCGGCGGGCTCGTCCTGGGTCCAGCGCCGGAGGCCGCCCGGCACGGCCGCGTACACCTCGACGCGGCCCGAGCCCGCGGTCACGGCCACGGGGGCGCCGCGGACGCCCGGCGACGCGTCCGCGTCGGCGCCGTCGGCGGCGCTGTCCCGGCCGGCTCCGTCGTCCCCTGCGGCGTCCGCGCGCCGCGAGGGCCGCCAGGGTTCCCAGCCGCCCTTCTCCTTCTGCACCCGCAGGGCGAGCCCGCCCGACGCGGTGGGCGCGACCACGTGGGCCCGGCCCCGCGCGTCGACGGCGACGGCCGGTGTGCCGGTGCGCCCGCCCTTGGTGTCGGGGTGCCCGACGGGCTGCCAGTCCAGGGGCGCGAGCCGGGGCCGGAAGTGGGTGGAGTGGACCAGGCCGGCCTGCCCGTTCCCGGTGGGCCGCCAGGCGGCCAGGTGGGTGTAGCCGTCGGCGCCCCGGCCGACCGCCGCCCCCGGGAGCAGACGCTGGTCGCCGCCGATCCGGCGGGGCGGCTCCCAGGGGCCGCCGGGGGCGAGTTCCGCGCGGCACAGGACGGCGTCGTCCGACGGCAGGTACACGGTGAGGCGGCCGTCTCGGCCGCGGAGGAGCCAGTCGCCGTTCACCTCTTCACTTTATGCAAGCGTGTTCGAGTGCGACGCCGGGGGCCGGGCTCCCGCAGGGGGTGTCCGTGGGACCCTGAGCGCATGAACGACAGCACCGTTCCGCTCGTGATCGTCGACGCCGCGAACGTGGTCGGTTCCGTGCCCGACGGCTGGTGGCGGGACCGGCGCGGCGCCGCCGAACGGCTGCGGGACCGCCTGGCCGCCGACGGACTGCCCGGCCGCACCGGACCGCTGGACATCGTCCTGGTGGTGGAGGGGGCGGCTCGCGGGGTGGAGCCGGTGCCGGGCGTCCGGGTGGAGTCGGCGCCCGGCAGCGGGGACGACCACATGGTCGAGCTGGTGTCCCGGGCGGGCGACCGCCCCGTCCTGGTGATCACCGCCGACCGCGAGCTGCGCCGCCGGGTGACCGCGCTGGGCGCGGACGTCGCCGGTCCGCGGTCCGCGCCCCGCTGAGACCGGCGGCGTCCGGTGGCCCCGCTGACACCGGCGACGCCCGGTGCCGGCTACCCCTCGGTGTCCGCGCCCAGGCGCTGGTGGATCAGCCGGGCGAGGTGGGTCAGCGTGCGGCCGGTGGCCAGGTCGGCCGGCCCGATACGGACACCGAAGAGTTCCCGCGCCTGCACCAGGAACTGCGTGCCCAGCAGGGAGTCGAGCCCGAAGTCGGTGACGTTGAGCGTGGGGTCGAGGGCATCGGGGGCGGTCTGCAGGACACCGGCGAGGAGCTGGGTGACCGTCTCGGTGATCCTGAGCACCGCCTCGTCCGCGGGGAGACCCGCGAGGGTGCTCAGGAGCTCGTCGCGGGCGTCCGGGGAGGGCCCGGCGGACGTCGGGACCAGCGCGGCGAACCGGGGGGTGGCCAGGGCGGGCAGCAGATGGCGGGCGGCGCCCCAGCGGTAGCGGCCCGCCCCGGCGACATCGGTCCCGGCGGGCACCAGGCGGTCGGCGGTGGCCAGGACCTCGGCGGGGGTGAGCAGGTCCAGGCCGCGCGCGGTCATCGCGGGGCCCATGCCGCTGCGGGCGACGTAGCCGGTCTCGCCGATCGGCCCCCAGGCCAGCGCCGTCCCCGGCCGGCCGGTGGCGCGCCGGGCCCGGGTGAGGGCCTCCAGGTAGGCGTTGGCCGCCGCGTAGGCGGCCTGCCCCGGGTTGCCGATGCCGGCGGAGACGGAGGAGTAGGTGAGGAACAGGTCGAGGTCGAGGTCGGCGGTGAGCCGGTCCAGCAGGGCGGCGCCCGCCGCCTTGGGGGCCAGGACGGCGGTGATCCGGTCGTCGGTGAGGTCGGCCAGCACCGCGTCGTCCAGGTGCATCGCGGCGTGCACCACGCCGCGCAGGGGGTGCCCGGTGGCGTCGACGGCGTCCAGGACGCGGCGCAGCGCGGCCTCGTCGGTGACGTCGGCGGCGTGGGCGGTGGCGTGGACGCCCCGGTCGGCCAGGTCCCGCAGCAAGGCGGGTGCCCCGGGGGCGTCGGGACCGCCGCGGGAGAGCAGGGCCAGGTGGCGGGCGCCGCGGTCGGCGAGGTGGCGGGCGGTGGCGGCGCCGAGTCCGCTCAGCCCGCCGGTGATCAGGTAGGTGCCCTCGGGGTCGGGGCGGAGGGCGGCGGGGGCGGGTTCCACGGGGACGGGTTCGTCCAGGGGGTCGAAGGTGACGACGACCTTGCCGGTGTGCCGGGAGTGCTGGAGGAGGTGGAACGCCTCGTCGACCCGGGCGGCGGGGTGGACCGTGTGGGGCAGCGGCCGGTAGGTGCCGGCGGCTGCCTCCGCCGCGAAGTCCTCCAGGAGCCGCGTTCCCAGGGCCGGGGAGTCGATGACGGCGTCGAGGTTGAAGCCGATGAAGGTGAGGCTGCGGTCGAACGGGCGGAGCGTGATGGGGTTGTTGAGGAAGATGTCCCGCTTGCCCAGCTCGATGAAGCGGCCGTTCGGGCGCAGCAGGTCCAGGCCCTGGGTGATGGCCTCGCCGCTGAGGGAGTTCACCACGACGTCGACGCCGTGACCGTCGGTCAGTTCCCGTACCCGGGGGACGAAGTCCAGGCCGCGGGAGTCGAGCACGTGCTCCGCGCCGAGGGTGCGCAGCAGGTCCCGTTTGGTCTCGGTGCCGGCGGTGGCGATGACGCGGGCGCCCTGCCAGCGGGCGATCTGCAGGACGGCCAGGCCGACGGCTCCGGCTCCGCCGTGCACCAGCACGGTCTCCCCGGGGGCGAGGCGGGCCTGGTGGACCAGGGTCTGGTGGACGGTCAGGAAGGCGACGGGGAAGGTCGCCGCTTCCGCGAAACCCAGTCCGTCGGGGATGGGGACGACGGCGGAGGCGAACGTCGTCGCGTGGGACGCGAGGGCGGCGGGCATCAGGCCGCACACCCGGTCGCCGGGCTTCAGGTTCGTCACGCCCGGGCCCACGGCCCGTACGACGCCGGCGCCGTCGGTGCCGAGTCCGCGCCCGAGCGGGCTGTTCTCCACCGCCTCGGGCGGCAGCAGGCCGTTGGCCCGCATCGGGTCGCGGTAGTTGAGGGCCACCGCCCGCATCTCCAGGGCCACCTCGCCCGGTCCGGGTTCGCACGGGTCCGTCTGCCGCCAGACCAGCCGCCGGCGCAGGCCCGGATCGCGGGCTTCGAGGACGTACGGCGTGCCGGCGGGGACGGCGGGGGGCTCCTGTGCCGGGTGCTGGACGTGCCGGGGGACGAACCGGCCGCCGGCGGTGAGGACGATCTCGTCCTCGGCGGTGTCCGTGTCGTCCTCCGGGGTGAGCAGTTCGGCGGCCAGGCGGCGGGCGTCGGTGCCGGGGTCCTCGGCGCGGTGGCAGGACAGGCGGCGCAGCCGCAGGTCGGGGCGCTCGTTGGCGAGGGTGCGGCAGGCCGCCCAGACGGCCGCGTCGACCGGGTGGGACGGCTGCTCCGGGGCGGGGAAGAGGCCGGTGGGGCGGGTGACGAGCCAGACCCGGGGGCCGGTGCCGCCGTCGGGGCTGTCGCAGGCCGCGGCCAGGGAGCGCAGCAGGGCCACCCGGCGGGTGGTCCGGGGGGCGACGTCGTGCGGCCCGGGGGCGGCGAGCAGCAGGACGACGTGCGGTGCGGAGTCCGCGGGGAGCACCTCGCGCCAGGCGGCGGCCCCGTCGGGCGCGGGGACGACGGCCGCCCGGCCGAGGTGGGCGGCCAGCGCCCGCGCGGTGGCGGTCTCGGTCTCGTCCTCGACGGCGACCACCCAGGCGGTGCCGGGCAGCGGGCGTGGCAGTCCGGCGTCCGGCTCCCGGTCGTGGTCCGCCGCGGCGAGCAGGACGGAACGGTCCTCGGGCCCGGTCTGTGCCACACCGGAGAAGCCGCACTGCCGCAGCAGCGGTGCCCACGCCTCGCGGTTCAGGACGCGGGACACCGGGCGCAGGGTGTGGTCGCCGCGCTCCCAGAAGTCGTCCCGGGTGCCGGCCAGGAGGGCCTGGAGCGGGGCCTGGTGCGGTTCGGTCGCCAGCAGGTGTCCGCCGGGTGCGAGCAGAGTGTGCAGCCGGCGCAGGGTGGCGGCCAGGTCGGTGGTGGCGTGCAGGGCGTCGCCCGCGAGGACGAGGTCGAAACCGCCCGCGGGCAGGCCCTGGCCGATCGGGTCGGCGTCCGGGTCCAGGATCCGGTGCTCGACGACGTCGTGGGCGGCGAAGCGGTGCTGGGCGCGGGCGAGCACGCCCTCGGTGGTGGCGGCGCAGGTGTAGCGGGTCCGGTCGGCCGGCAGCGCGGGCAGGGCGGCGGCCGTCAGGGCGGTGGTGGTCGCGCCGAACTCCAGCACGCGCAGCGGGCGGTCGGCGGGCCAGCGGGCCACGATGTCGCCGAGCAGCGCCTGCACGGCCCGGTGGGTGAAACGGTGGGCCGGTCCCGTCTCGTGGAGCTGTTCGTGGGCGCTGTCCCCGGCCGGCAGCAGCTCACGCGCGTCGGTGCGTCCCCGGACCACCTCGGGCAGCCGGCGCAGGTGCCGGTTGAGCAGCAGCGTCTCGGCGCCGAACGCGGGGTGGTCCTCCACCAGTTCGCGCAGTGACGCCTCGGCGTGGGTCTGGGCGCCGGTCAGCTGCCAGCTCTCCCCCGCCTGCCGGGCGAGGCCGTGCTCGGCCAGCAGGGGCAGCATCAGCCGTACCAGGCGCCGGTGCCGGGGCTGGAGTCCCCCGGCCACCAGGTCGGTCATCGTGAAGGGGGCCGCGGGGTCGGCGAGGAGGCCGTGGAGGGTGTCGGCCCAGCAGTGGGCGCCGGCCCGTCGGGCGGCGTCGGTGAACCGGCGGTGGCCGCTGGTCTCCAGGGCGGCGCGGGCGGCGGCGATGCGCGGCCCGGCGGCCCGGGCGACCTCGGTGGGCGCGGGCAGCGGGGAGGGCGGGGCGGGCTCGGTCCGGCGGGGGGCGGCCCGCAGCACGGTGCGCTGCACGGTCAGCGGGGTGTGCTCGCCGAGGTGGCCGCGGCGGGTGCGGCAGCCGTCGATCTCGGCGGTGACCGTGCCGTCGGGGTCGGCGTAGGTGATGTCCCAGCAGATCTCGTTGGCGCTGCGGCTGCGGCGGCGCAGGTGCGCGACGCCGGTGGGCGCGGGGGTGCGCCACACGCGTACGGCGTTGAAGACGGTCGGCAGGAACGCGGCGGACCCCGCCTCCGCCCCGGCGAGGGCCACGGTGGCCTGCAGCGGCGCGTCGAGCAGGACCGGGTGGGCGGTGTAGGCGTCGGCGTCGTGCGTCAGCCGGTAACTGACGAGGACCTCGTCCGCGCCGACGTCGACGCGGTCGATGAGCTGGAAGCCGGGTCCGCAGTGCAGGCCGATGTCCTGGCACGTGCGGTAGAAGTCCGGGCCGTCGACGGCGCGGTCGCAGCGCGCGCGCAGCGCGTCGACGTCGAGCGGGGCGGGGGCCGTGCCGAGCAGGGTGCGGACCTGGGCCCGTACGACGGGCCGGCACTCCCCGCCGTGTTCCTCGCGGACGCTGACGGTCACGGCGCCGTCGTCGGGGGTGACCGCGGTCTGCAGGGCGAGGGGGGTCGGGTCGGGCCACGGCACGGACAGCGGGCGGCCGATCTCCAGGTGCCGTACCTCGACCGGCCGTTCCAGGGCCCGCCGGCCGGCGCTCAGGGCCATCTCCACGTAGGCGGCGGCCGGCATGAGGACGTCGTCGCCGATGCGGTGGTCGCCCAGCCAGGGCACGAGCTGCGGTTCGACGGTGCCGTGCCACACCGGGTGCGGGGCGGGCATCCGCTCGCCCACCAGCGGATGGTCCAGCACGCCGCTGCCGCTGGTGCGGGCCACCAGGTCGTGCGCGGTGCCGTGCCAGTGCCGTTCGTGCTGCCAGGCGTAGGCGGGCAGGTCGGTGACCCGGCCCGGCCGGGGGAAGTGGTGGCGCCAGTCGGTGGCGGTGTCGGCGGCGAGGACGGCGGCCACGGCGGCCGCGGTCTCGCGGGGGCCGTCGCCGTCGCGGTGCAGGGTGGCGACGCAGGTGGCGCCGGTGCGGCGGAGGTAGGGGCGCAGCACCGGGTGCGGGCCGATCTCGACGAGGACACCGGCGTGGCCGTCGGCGAGCAGGCCGGCGGCCTCGGCGAAGCGGACGGGTTCGCGGACGTTGCGCCACCAGTAGGCGGCGTCGAGTTCGGGGCCGTTCAACGCGGTGCCGGTGACGGTGGAGAGGAACGGGACGGTGGCGGGGGCGGGCCGGAGGCCGTCGAGCGCGTCGAGCAGGGGCTCCCTGATGGGGTCCATGGCCCGGCTGTGGAAGGCGTAGTCGAGGTCCAGCTCGCGGAAGAAGACGCCCCGCCCGGCGAGTTCGGCGCCCCAGGCGGCCAGCGCGTCGGCGTCCCCGGCGACGGTCACGTCCCGCTCGCTGTTGATGCCGGCGATCTCCAGTGCGCCGCCGTGGCGGGCCAGTTCCTCGCGGGCCTCCGCCTCGGGCAGACCGACGGCGGCCATGCGGCCCCGGCCCGCCGTGGCGCCCTGGGTGCGGCTGCGTTCGGCGATGACCAGCGCCGCCTGTTCCAGGGTCAGGACGCCGGCGGCGTGGGCGGCGGCGACCTCGCCGACGCTGTGTCCGGCCACCGCCCGCGGGCGCACCCCGTGCGAGGCGAGCAGTGCGGTCAGGCCCACCTGGACGGCGAAGAGGGCGGGCTGGGCCACCTCGGTGCGCTGCCACTTCGGGGGTGACGGGTGGGCCAGTTCTTTGGCGACCGACCACCCCAGGTGGGGGGCGAGGGCCGCGTCGGCCCGCTCGACCGCCTCGCGGAAGACCGGTTCGCCCTCCAGGAGGTCGGCGGCCATGCCCGGCCACTGGGAGGCGTTGCCGGAGTACACGAAGGCGACGCCGTCCCGCTCGCCGGCGCGCACGGTGGCTCCGCGGGCGGGTTCTCCCGCGGTCAGCCGGTCCAGCTGGCGGGCGGCGTCCCCGGGGTCCGCGGCCAGGACGGCGGCGCGGTGGGGGTGGGCGGTGCGCCGCACGGTGGCGGTGTGGGCGAGGTCGTAGAACTCCTCGGGTCCCGTCTCGCGCAGCCGGTCCGCCATGCGGGCGGTCATCTGCTTCAGGGCCTTGGGGGACCGTGCGGAGACCAGCAGGGGCAGCGGGCGCCCGTCCGGCACCGGTCGCGGCCCGGTCTCCCGGGCGGCGGGGGGCGGGGTGAGGACGGCGTGCGCGTTGGCTCCGCCGAAGCCGAAGGCGCTCACCCCCACCGCGGACCGCTCCTCCACCTCCACCGGTACGGGGTCGACGGCGGGGGCCAGTCCGAGTCCGTCGAAGTCGATCCCGGGGTTGAGCGGGCGGGCGTGCAGGGACGCCGGTACCAGCCGGTGGCGCAGCACCAGGATGGCCTTGAGCAGGCCGGCCATTCCGGAGGCGGGTTCCAGGTGGCCGACGTTCGACTTCACCGAGCCGATCGGCAGCGGGCCGCCGCGGCGGCGCCGGCCCAGCGCCCGGCCGATGGCCTCGGCCTCCGCCGGGTCGCCGACCTGGGTGCCGGTGCCGTGGGCCTCGACGTACACCAGGTCGTCGGGGTCGATGCCGGCCTCCGCGTAGACCGTGTGCAGCAGCGCCTCCTGGGTCTCGGCGCTGGGCACGATCATGCCGGTGCTGCGGCCGTCGGTGTTGTTGCCGGTGGCGGCCAGGACGGCGTGGATCCGGTCACCGTCCGCCACCGCGTCCGTCAGGCGCTTGAGGACGAGCACGGCGCCGCCCTCGGCGCGGACGAAGCCGTCGGCGTCGGCGGAGAAGGCCGCGCAGCGTCCGCGCCGGGACAGCATGCCCGCGTAGGAGAACCCGGCGAAGGAGTGAGGGCTGGACAGCACGTTGACGCCACCCGCCAGGGCGACGCGGCCGGGGCCCTCGCGCAGGGTGCGGCAGGCCCGGTCGAGGGCGACCAGGGCGGAGGAGCAGGCCGTGTCGACGGCCATGCTCGGCCCGCGCAGGTCGAAGGCGTACGACAGCCGGTTCGCCGCGATGGACAGGGTGGCGCCGGGCATGGTGTGCGGGCTCGTGTGGTCCGGCATCATCGACAGGTGCACGCCGTAGCCGGTGTCGGAGATGCCCACGTACACGCAGGTGTCCGTGCCGACCAGGGACCCGGCGGGGAGGGCGGCGTCGTCCAGGGCCTCGACGGCCATCTCCAGCAGCAGCCGCTGCTGCGGGTCGATGTGCCGGGCCTCCGCCGGGGACATGCCGAAGTAGGCGGCGTCGAACGAGGCGACGTCCTGGAGGAAGCCGCCGGCGGCGGTGTAGCTGCGGCCGGGCCGGACGGTCCCCGGGTCGACCGTCCGGTCCCGGGGCAGGCGGTCGGCGGGCATCTCGCCGACCATGTCCCGTCCGTCGCGCAGCACGGACCACAGGCCGTCCAGGTCCGTGATCCCGCCGGGGAGCCGGCACCCCACGCCCACCACTGCCACGGCCCGTTCATGCTGCTGCGTCGCCACGTTCCCGCCCCTTTGCACTGATCACCGGCTGTCCAGCGGATTGAAGCGGACGGAAAGGGTCAACAGGGCAGGAAAACCAGCACAGTTCACCCGTTGGGGTGTAAACCCCGGCACAGTCGGCATTCCGGCGCAGGGGCTGGCTACGGTGACGCGGTGCCCGAAGCCATCCGTGCCCGTATCGCCGCCGTGTCCGCTCATCTTCCGTCCCGTTACCGGACGTTGGAGGAAATCCGGGTCAAGATCACCGAGACGGGTGGTTATGCCCCGCCGCCCGGCCTGCTGGAGGACCTCACCGGGGTGCGCGGCGTCCATGTCCACGAGGACGGCGAGAACGCCTCCGACCTCGCCGTGACGGCCGCCCGGTCGGCGCTCGACCGGGCGGGTCTGACGATCGACGACATCGGTCTGGTGCTGTTCGCCTCGACCTGCCAGGACCTGATCGAACCGGCGACGGCCCACCTCGTGGCGGTCAAACTGGGCGCCACCTGCCCGGTGTTCGACGTCAAGAACGCCTGCAACAGCTTCCTGAACGCCATGGAGGTGGCCGCCTCCTTCATCGAGACCGGCCGCTACCGCACGGTCCTCATCGCCTGCGGGGAACCCTCCACCCTGGCCACCCGCTGGCACGCCCCCGACCGGGAGGACCTGCTGCGCGCCCTGCCCGGCTACACCGCCTCCGACGCGGGGGCCGCGATGGTGCTCACCGCCGGCCCCGCCGGCGACGGCGACCCCGGCATCCTGTCCCTGCGGTTCGTCAGCAACTCCGCCGCCTGGCAGTCCTGCACGGTGGCCGGCGGAGGCAGCATGCACCACCTCTCCGTCCACGACGACCACACCACCCTGCGGCTGAACGGGGACCTCCGGCAGGGCGCCCTCGACGTGCTCCCCCGGATCCTGGACACCGCCGGGGAGGAGCTGAAGGCCGCGCAGGCCGGCGACTACGCCTTCATCGCCTTCCACCAGATCGCCATGCCGCAGTACCGCGAGGTGATCGACACCTTCTCCCTCCCCGAGGACCGGTGCATGCCCGCGGTGGCCGAACACGGGAACTGCGCGGCGGCCTCGCTCCCCCTGCAACTGGTCAAGGCACGGGCCGAGGACCGCATCGAGAGCGGGGACCTGGTGGCGATGATCGGCCTGGCCAGCGGTTTCAGCTTCGGCCTGGCCCTCGTCCGGTGGTGAGCGCGCGCGCCGGCCACGCCCCGGCGACGGACCCCGGCCTCCTGGAACGGCTGATGCCGGGCTATCCCGCGCCCCGGCACTGGCGGCGCGTCCCGGTCACCGGCCAGCACTACCTCGACGTCGGCTCCGGGCAGCCGGTGCTGTTCCTGCACGGCAACCCGTCGTGGAGCTACGTCTGGCGGGGACTGCTGCGCCGGCTCTCCCCGCACGCCCGCTGCCTGGCCCCCGACCTGCCCGGCTTCGGGCTCTCCCGGCACCTGCGGCCGGCGGACGGGGTGCCGGACCCGTACGACGCCCAGCTGGAGCACCTGGACATCCTCCACCGCCACCTGGTGCGCCACGAGGGCCTGCCCGAGACGGGCTGGACGTTCGTGCTGCACGACTGGGGCGGCCCGCTCGGCATCGCCTGGGCACGGCGGAACCCGGACGTGGTGGCCCGGATGGTCGTCTGCAACACCGTGGGCTTCCCCTTCCCCGACGGCTTCCGGCTGCCGTGGTACCTGCGGTGGATCCGCGACCACCGCCCGGTCGCCGAACTCGTCCACGCCACCAACGCGTTCACCCGCATCGCCGCACGGGCCGGGGTCCACCGCCCGCTGCTCCCCGCCGAACGCCGGGCCCTGCTGCGGCCCACCGCCCGCCGCGCGGAACGGCGGGCGGTCACCGACGCGGTCAGGGCCATCCCGCGCGGGCCCGCCGACCCCGCCTGGGAGCTGCTCGAACCTCCCGGGGGCGGGGCGGTCCCGGCCGGTCTCCCGCTGCTCGTCGGCTGGGGCATGCGCGACCCCGTCTTCACGCCGGCCCTGCTCGGGGAGTGGGCGCGCCGTCACCCGCACGCCGAGATCCACCGCTTCCCCGACGCCGGGCACTTCGTGATGGAGGACGCCACGGCCGAACTGGGCGGCCTCATCCGTGACTTGCTCCAGGAGACACCGTGACCGCGACCGTTCCCGGCATCGCCGCCCGCCTGGCCGGCCGGCCCGACGCGATCGCCCTCGTCGAGACCCGCAAGGGGACCTCCAGGACCACCCGCCGCGGTGAACTGGTGCGGCACTGCCACCACATCGCCGGGGCCCTGCACGAGGCGGGTGTCCGGCCCGGTCACAAGGCCGTGGTGATGACCCGCGACGCCCACGACCTCACCGCCGTCTCCTACGCCCTCGGCCTCCTCGGCGCCGTCCCCGTACTGATCGAACCGCGCGCCGAGGTGGGCCGCTGCCTGGAGGACGTCGGGCCGGACGTCTTCGTCGGGGAACCGCCGGCCCACCTCGGACGCCGGATCCTGGGGTGGGGCCGTCCGCACGTCAGGATCTCCCTGGTCACCGGCACCGCCCCGCTCCCCGTGGGACGGCGGCTGGCCACCCGCACCCCGGCCGGCGGCCCGCTCGCGCCGGTGAGCGAGCCGGGCGGCGACGGGCCGGCCCTGATCGCCTTCACGTCCGGCTCCACGGGACGGCCCAAGGGCGCGGAGTACCACCACTCCACCCTGACCGGCCAGCTCGACGCGCTCACCACGCTGATCGGCCCCCGGGACGACGACGTGCTCCTCGCCGGGTTCCTGCCGGTCGCCCTGCTCGGCCCGCTCCTCGGCCTGGCCACCGTCGCCCCGGCCGTGCACCACCTGGCGCCGGCCCGCACCGCCCCGGAGGAACTCGTCGGGCCGATCCTGCGGCACCGGGCCACCGTCGTCCTGGCCTCCCCCGCCGTGCTCACCCTGATCGCCCGTCACTGCGCCCGCCACGCCCTCACCCTGCCCTCGGTCCGGCAGGTCCTCTCCTTCGGCGCCCCGCTGCGCCTGGGCCTCGTCGACGCCCTGCGCGGGGCCGTGCCGGACGACGCCGAGATCCTCAGCGTCTACGGTGCCACCGAGTGCCTGCCCGTCTCCGCGATCGGCGACCACGACCTGCGGGCCGCGCGCGTCCGGCCGCCCGCCGGCCACTCCGGCACCTGCCTGGGCCGGCCGCTGCCCGGCATCCGCGCCCGGATCCTGGACGCCGACGCGACGGGAGCCGGCGAGATCGCCGTCACCGGCCCGACCGTCAGCCCCGCCTACCACGCCCGCCCGGACGCCGACGCCGTCACCAAGAGCCCCACGGACGACGGCGTGCTGCACCGCACCGGGGACCTCGGCCGGCTCGACGACGAGGGCCGGCTGTGGTTCCTCGGCCGCCGGGCCCACCTGGTGACCGGGACCGGCTTCACCCTGGCCACCGAGGACATCGAGGCCGCGGCGGACACCGCGCCCGGAGTCCGCCGCACCGCCCTCGTCGGGGTCGGCACGGCGGTGTGCCAACTGCCCGTGCTGTGCGTGGAGCCCCTCCCCTCCACGCCCCGCGCCGCCGCGGTGGCGGCGGTGCGGGCGGTCCTGAGGGACCATCCGGACGGGCACCGCGTCGGCGCCGTGCTGGTCCGCGGCGGCTTCCCCACCGACCCCCGGCACAACTCGAAGATCGACCGCATGCGGCTGGCCGGCTGGGCGGCGAAACGCCTGCGCGGGCGGACCCGGTGACGGCACCGGTCACCGGCCGGAGCGGCGGCCCGCGCCGGGGGCCCGCCCCCCGTGCCCCGCACACCCCGGAAGCGGCCCCACCCGGGCCGCCGGCCGCACCCGGTCCGGTGCCCACGCCCGGTGCGCCAACCGCAGCCGCCCCGGCGACCGCACGCCGTCCCCCGGCCCACCCTCCGTGCCCCGCACAGGACAGCCGCAGGACACCCGCAGGACACCCGCAGTGCACCCGCAGTGCATCCACAGGAAAGGCCGACTCCGTTGAACGTACTGGTCACCGGCGGGAGCGGCTTCCTCGGTCTGGAGATCTGCCGGCAGCTGAGCGCGCGCGGCCACGTCGTCTCCTCCCTGGGCCGCCGCCCCAGCACCGCGCTGGCGGCGCTGGGCGTCCGCCAGCACCTGGGCGACCTCGCCGACCCCGCCGCGGTCTCCCGCGCCGTGGCCGGGTGCGACGCGGTGGTGCACAACGCCGCCCTGGCCGGGGTCAGCGGCCCGCCGCGGCCCTACTGGGCCACCAACGTCGTCGGCACCCGCCACGTGATCGAGCAGTGCCGGGCGCACGCCGTCCGCACGCTCGTGTACACCTCGACCGCCAGTGTCGTCTTCCGGCCCGGCGGCCTGGAGGGTGTCGACGAGAGCCTGCCCCCCGCCCCCTGCCACCTGGCCGCCTACCCCGCCACGAAGGCCCGCGCCGAGGCCCTGGTGCTGGCCGCCCACGGTCCGGAGCTGGCCACCGTCTCGCTGCGCCCGCACATCATCTGGGGGCCGGGCGACCCGCACTTCGCCCCCGCCCTCGCGCGCACCGTGCGGGCGGGCCTGCTGCCGATGCCCGGCGACGGCGGCAACCTCGTCGACACCACCCACGTCCGCACCGCCGCCCACGCCCACCTGCTGGCCCTGGACCGGCTGCGGTGCTCACCCCGGACCGTCGGCGGCCGCGCCTACTTCATCGCCCAGGGCGACCCCCGCCCGCTGCGCGAGGTCACCCGCCACTTCCTGCGGGCCGCCGGCATCGACGCCCGCTGGTGCGCGGTACCGGCCCGGCCGGCCGCCGCCGGAGCCGCGGTCGCCGAGACCCTGCTGCGCGCGGCCCGCAGTACCCGCACCCAGGCCCTGAGCCGCTTCCTGGTCGCGGACCTGCTGCACCCGCACCACTTCGACCTCACCGCGGCCCGCCGCGACCTGGGCTTCGCACCACCGGTCGGGTTCGACGCCGGGATCGCGGAGCTCGCCCGCCTCGCCGCGTCCGCCCCGAACGGCCCGAACGACCCGAACGGCCTGAACGACCCCGACGACCCGCACGACCCGAACGACCGCAAGGAGAAGCCGTGCCCGACACCTACGCCACCCTCCGTTCCGTCCTGACCAGCGCGTTCCGCGTCCCGGAGGAGGAGATCCGGCCCGAGCTCACCCTGGCCCAGCTGGACCTGGACTCCCTGGCCCTGACGGAGCTGGTGCTCATCCTCCACGAACGCCTCGGAGTGAAGATCGACGCCGAGCACGCCTCCCGCGGGACGACCCTCGCGCGGATCGTCGAGCACCTCGACGCCCTGCGCGCGGGCACCACGGTCGGCACCGGCGACGCGGGCGCCGCGGTCGGCCCGCACGGCACCGGCGGCGCGGGCCCGGCGGACCGGGCGAGCGCCACCGGCGGCGCGGTGACGGCGGCGCACTCGTGACCGCACCGGTCGCCGTCACCGGCCTCGGCCTGGTCACCCCCGCCGGGGTGGACGCCGCCACCACCTGGGACACCGTCTGCCGCGGCACGGGCACCGCGACCCGCGATCCGGCACTGGCCGGGCTGCCGGTGGACTTCTCCTGCCGGGTCCCGCTGTCCCCCGACGCCCTCGCCCGGCGCGTGGGACGCGCCGCCTGGCGGATGCCGCGCAACGCCGCGCTGGCGGTGCTCGCCGCCCGGGAGGCGGTGCGCGACGCCGGCCTCGATCCGCGCGCGTGGGACGGCGACCGGGTCGCGGTCGTCGTCGGCTGCGGGCTCGGCGCGGACGCCGTGCGCGAGGAGCAGGCCGGACGGCTGGCGGAACGGGGCGCCGACCTGGTCTCGGCGCTCACCATCCCCCAGATCATCCCGAACATGGCGGCCGGTGAGGTGTCCATCGACCTCGGGGCCCGTGGGCCCGGCCTCGCCCCGGCCACCG
The DNA here is from genome assembly GCF_056323165.1 of Streptomyces sp. 3-6. Classification (NCBI taxonomy): domain Bacteria; kingdom Bacillati; phylum Actinomycetota; class Actinomycetes; order Kitasatosporales; family Streptomycetaceae; genus Streptomyces; species Streptomyces sp. 3-6. The sequence continues at coordinate 115,046 of NZ_JBWHZP010000002.1, read as the reverse complement.
CCTGCGCCTCCGGTGCCACCGCCGTCGCCGTGGCCCGCGACCTCCTCGCCTCCGGCCAGTGCGACATCGCGGTGGCGGGGGCCACCGAAGCCGCCGTCACCCCGCTGGCGACCACCGGCTTCTGGCGCGCGGGCGCCCTCTCCCGGCGGGCCGGCGCGCCCGCCGAGGCGTCCCGGCCGTTCGCCGTCGACCGGGACGGCTTCGTCATGGCGGAGGGTGCGGGCGTCCTGGTGCTGGAACGCACCGAGGACGCGGCGGCCCGAGGGGCGCGGGTACGGGCCCGTCTGGTGGGCTGCGGCAGCACCTCCGACGCCCACCACCCCACCGCGCCCGCCCCGGACGGCCGGGGCGCGGAGGCCGCCCTGCGCACCGCCCTGGCGGACGCGGGCCTGGCTCCGGGCGACGTCGACCACGTCGACGCGCACGGCACCTCCACCCCGCTGGGCGACGCGGGCGAGGCGGCGCTGATCGCCCGGGTGCTGCCGCACCGGCCCAGCGTCACCGCGCCCAAGGGCGTGCTCGGCCACAGTCTCGGCGCGACAGGCGCCGTGGAGGCGGCGCTGACCGTGCTCACCCTTCAGCACGGCACGGTGCCGCCGGTGGCGAACCTGGACGCGCCGGCGCCCGGTCTCGACATCGACTGCGTCACCAAGAGCCCCCGGCGGCAGGATGTGCGGGTCGCCGTCAGCCACTCCTTCGGCTTCGGCGGGCACAACGTCGTCCTCGCCCTGACCCGGGCGGGCTGACGGCTCACCGGGCCACGCGACGGGCCCCTGCGGACAGCCGGGGCTGTCCGCAGGGGCCCGTGAGGGAGCGGGCGGCACCCGCCGGGAGAACGGCCCCCGGGCGGCCCGCTGCGGGCCGCAGGGACCGGCCTCCGCCGGGAGGGCGGGCCCGGCCCCGGTTGTCAGCCGGTGCCCGTGCCGCCGGACCGTCCGAGGGGCGCCCCGGGCTCCGATCCGCCCTCCTGCGCCAGCCGGCTGTTCCGGCGGCTGTAGAGGAAGTAGACGGCGATGCCGGCCACCATCCAGATGCCGAAGCGGATCCAGGTCTCGGCGGGCAGGTTGAGCATGAGCCACAGGGACGCGGCGACCGACACGATCGGCAGGAACGGCACCCAGGGGGTGCGGAACGCCCGGGGCAGGTCGGGCCGGGTCCGGCGCAGGATGAGGACGCTGATCGCGACGACGACGAAGGCGAACAGGGTGCCGATGTTCACCAGCGCCGCGAGTTCGTTCAGCGGGGTGAAGCCCGCGAGGACCGCGATGACGACACCGAGCAGGATCGTCGGCCGGTGCGGGGTCCGGAACCGGGGGTGGACCTGGGAGAAGAACCGCGGCAGCAGTCCGTCGCGGCTCATCGCGAAGAAGACGCGGGTCTGGCCGAGCAGCAGGATCATGCACACGGTCGTCAGGCCGACGGCGGCCCCGAAGCTGATGAAGCCCGCGAACCACGGGTGTCCGGTGGCCTTGAAGGCGTCGGCCAGCGGGGCGTCCACGGAGAGTTCGCTGTAGTGCTGCATTCCGGTGACGACGATGGAGACGCCGACGTACAGCACGGTGCAGATGAACAGCGAGCCGAGGATGCCGCGCGGCATGTCCCGCTGGGGGTTGCGGGTCTCCTCGGCGGCGGTGGCGACGATGTCGAAGCCGATGAAGGCGAAGAACACCACCGAGGCGGCCGTGAAGATGCCCATCACGCCGAAGTTGGCCGGGGCCCAGCCGAACATCAGCTGGATGAGCGGGGAATCGAGGCTGTCACCCGCCGGTACGGGCTGGGACTCGGGGATGAACGGGTCGTAGTTGTCGGCCGTGATGAAGAAGGCCCCCGCGATGATCACGACGAGGACCACGGTCACCTTGATGGCCACGACGACCGAGGTGACGCGGGCGGACAGCTTCATGCCGAGGACCAGGATGCCGGTGAGCACCAGCACCAGGACGGCGGCGAGGATGTCGAACCCGAAGACGTCGGAGCCCTCGCGGCTGCCCAGGGCCGCGGGCAGCTGCCAGCCCGCGTTGTCCATGAGCGACTGGATGTAGCCCGACCAGCCGACGGCCACCACCGCCGTGCCGAGCGCGAACTCCAGGACCAGGTCCCAGCCGATGATCCAGGCCGGCAGCTCGCCCAGGGAGGCGTAGGAGAAGGTGTAGGCGGAGCCCGCCACCGGCACGGTGGAGGCGAACTCGGCGTAACAGAGCGCGGCGAGCGCGCAGACCACACCGGCCACCACGAACGCCAGGGCCGTGGCCGGTCCGGCGTTGTCCTTGGCGACCGTACCGGTGAGGACGAAGATGCCGGTACCGATGATGACGCCGACACCGAAGACGGTGAGGTCCAGCGCGGAGAGGGACTTCTTGAGCGAGTGCTCGGGTTCCTCGGTGTCGCGGATGGACTGCTCCACGTTCTTCGTCCGGAAGAGAGAGCTGCTCACGGGTACCTCCCACGCGTGGCGTCCTCGACGTGATCGAGAGGGGGCGTAGGTCGTATGCCCCGGCGTGGGCATCTTCACGCGGACGGGCCGCCCCCGCCACTCGTCGCGGTGGCGGGGGCGGCCCGTGCCCGGTACCCGGACCGGTCAGTCGCGTGCCGCCTCGACGGGGCCGACGGCGGAGCGCTCGTACCGGCCGTCCAGCCGGGCGACCAGACCGGTCACCTGGCGGGCGATGTCGGGGGCGGTCAGCCCGATCTCGGTCAGCACCTCGGCGCGGGAGGCGTGGTCCAGGAAGCGGGGCGGGATGCCGAAGTCGCGCAGCGGCACGTCGACCCCGGCGTCGCGCAGGGCCTGGGCGATCGTGGAGCCGACACCGCCGACGCGCGAGTTGTCCTCGACGGTGACGACCACCCGGTGCTTGTCGGCCAGCGGCGCCATCGCCTCGTCCACCGGCTTGACCCAGCGCGGGTCGACGACGGTGGTGGAGATGCCCTGCCGGTCGAGGAGCGAGGCGATCTCCAGGCACATGGGGGCCAGCGCGCCGACGGAGACCAGGAGCACGTCCGGGGTGTCGGTGCCGGGCTCGCGCAGCACGTCCATGCCGCCGACCCGGCCGACGGCGGGCACGGCCGGTCCGACGGCGCCCTTGGAGAAGCGGACCACGGTCGGCGCGTCGTCGACGGCGACGGCCTCCCGCAGCTGGGCGCGGACCTGGTCGGCGTCGCGCGGCGCGGCCAGTCGCAGGCCGGGGACGACCTGGAGGATCGACATGTCCCACATGCCGTTGTGGGAGGCGCCGTCGGTGCCGGTCACCCCGGCCCGGTCCAGGACGAAGGTGACGCCGCACCTGTGCAGGGCCACGTCCATCAGGACCTGGTCGAAGGCGCGGTTGAGGAAGGTGGCGTACACCGCGAACACGGGGTGCACGCCGGCGTGCGCGAGGCCGGCCGCGGAGACGGCGCCGTGCTGCTCGGCGATGCCGACGTCGTAGACCCGGTCGGGGAAGCGCTTGGCGAACTTGTCGAGGCCGACCGGCTGGAGCATGGCGGCGGTGATGGCGACGAGGTCCTCGCGCTCCTCGCCGAGCTTGACCATCTCCTCGCCGAAGACGCTGGTCCAGTCGGCGCCCGAGGACGCGATGGGCAGGCCGGTGTCGGGGTGGATCTTGCCGACGGCGTGGAAGCGGTCGGCCTCGTCGGCGAGGGCGGGCTGGTAGCCGCGGCCCTTCTCGGTGAGGCAGTGCACGATCACCGGGCCGCCGAACCGCTTGGCGCGGGCCAGGGCCGACTCCAGGGCCTCGATGTCGTGGCCGTCGATGGGGCCGACGTACTTCAGCCCGAGGTCCTCGAACATGCCCTGCGGGGCGATGAAGTCCTTCAGGCCCTTCTTGGCGCCGTGCAGGGTGTCGTAGAGGGCCTGGCCGACGACCGGGGTGCGCTCCAGGACCTCCTTGGTGCGGGCCAGGAAGCGCTCGTAGCCGTCGGTGGTGCGCAGGGTCGCCAGGTGGTCGGCGAGGCCGCCGATGGTGGGCGCGTAGGAGCGCTCGTTGTCGTTGACGACGATGACCAGCGGGCGGTCCTTGGCGGCGGCGATGTTGTTCAGCGCCTCCCAGGCCATGCCGCCGGTGAGCGCGCCGTCCCCGATCACGGCGACGACGTGGCTGTCGTCCCGCTTCATGATCTGGTTGGCCTTGGCGATGCCGTCGGCCCAGCCGAGCACCGTGGAGGCGTGGCTGTTCTCGATGACGTCGTGCTCGGACTCGGCCTGCGAGGGGTAGCCGGACAGGCCGCCCTTCATCTTGAGCTTGGAGAAGTCCTGCCGGCCGGTCAGCAGCTTGTGCACGTACGACTGGTGTCCGGTGTCCCACAGGACCTTGTCCCGGGGTGATTCGAACACGCGGTGGAGGGCGATGGTGAGTTCCACGACGCCCAGGTTGGGGCCGAGGTGGCCGCCGGTCTTGGAGACCGCGTCGACCAGGAAGGTCCGGATCTCCTCGGCCAGCTGGTTCAGCTCCTCCAGGGTGAGCCGGTCCAGATCGCGCGGTCCCCCGATACGGGTCAGCAGCGGCACCCGTGCCTCCTTGCAGTAGAGCTGATCGAGCTGTTGCCGGGCTCGTCGAGTCTAATGTTCCGTTCGGGCCCGCGGACTCCGGGCGGTGCGTGATGGGTCACGCGAACGGCTGTACCCAGGATCGGGGGGTCCTACGACACCCCGGCCGCACGACCGTTGCCCGGCACCGCCGAGCGGTACCGGGCAACGGGTGGGGACGGAGGCGGGGTGCTAGGCGCGCCCTGCCGTCTTCTGTGTCTTGCGGGTGACGGCGTCGATGACGACGGTCGCCAGCAGCACGCCACCGGTGATCATGTACTGCACCGGGGAGGCGATGCCCTCCAGCGCGAGGCCGTACTGGATCGACACGATGACCATGACACCGAGCAGGGCGTCCCAGGTGCGGCCTCGGCCACCGAAGAGGGACGTGCCACCGATGACGGCGGCGGCGATGACGTTCATCAGGAACTCACCGGTGCCCGCGCCCTGGTTGGCGGAGGCGATCTTCGAGGCGACGAACAGGCCGCCGATCGCGGCGAAGGTGCCGGCGATCGCGAAGACCGAGATCCGGACCAGTTCGACGTTGATGCCGGCGCGCCGGGAGGCCTCGACGCTGCCGCCGAGCGCGAAGACCTTGCGGCCGTACGCGGTGCGGCGCAGGACGAAGTCCGTGAGCACCAGGAACGCCAGGAAGATCACCACGGCCAGCGGGAGGCCCTTGTACTGGTTGAACACGATCGCGACGGCGAACGACAGGATCGCGAGCAGTACGGTCCGCACGATGATCTCGTTCAGCGGCCGGGAGGGGACCCCGGCGGCCTCGCGGCGGCGGTTGTCGAAGAACGCCGTGAGGAAGTACACGGCGGTCACCACGACGGCCAGGCCGTAGGCGGCGGCCACGTCGGTGAAGTAGTGGCTGGTCAGCTTGACGACCAGGCCGTCGGAGTCGAGGTTGATGGTGCCGTTGCTGCCGAGGATCTGCAGCATGAAGCCCTGCCAGAACAGCAGTCCGGCGAGGGTCACGGCGAAGGCCGGGACGCCGATGCGGGCGAAGAAGAAGCCGTGGATGGCGCCGGCCGCGGTGCCGGTGAGGATCGCCAGCACCAGGGCCAGGATCTCGTTCATGCCGTGGGTGACGCTGAGCACCGCGAAGGTGGCGCCGGCGACACCGCTGACCGAGCCGACCGACAGGTCGATCTCGCCGAGCAGCAGGACGAACACGATGCCGACGGCGATCATGCCGGTGCCGACCATGGCGACGGACATGTCGGAGAAGTTGCCGGCGGTCAGGAAGTTGGAGTTCAGGCCGGTGAAGATGGCCCAGATGACCAGCAGGCCGACGACGACCGGGATGGAGCCGAGGTCACCGGCCTTCATCTTCCGCTTGAACTCGCCGACGTAGCCGGCCAGGCCCTGCTCGCGCACCAGCAGCCGCGGGTCGACCACGGTCACCGAGGCGGCGGCCGCCTCGGTGTTGTCGACGGCGTCGGTCTTGGTGGTGGAGGTCTTTTCGGTGCTCACTTGTTGATCTCCCCATTGGTGCGCGCCGCACGACGGGTCACGGCGTTGTCGGTGGCGCCCGTGATCGCGGAGATGATCTCTTCCTGGGAGGTCGACTTGACCTCGAAGACGCCGTTGTTGCGTCCCAGGCGCAGGACGGCCACCTTGTCCGCCACGGCCTTGACGTCGGCCATGTTGTGGCTGATGAGGATGACCGCGTGGCCGCGCTCGCGCAGCCGCTCGACCAGGTCGAGGACCTGGGCGGTCTGCTCGACGCCGAGGGCGGCGGTCGGCTCGTCCAGGATGACCAGCTTGGGCTCGCCGAGCATGGAACGGGCGATCGCCACGACCTGGCGCTGACCGCCGGAGAGCGAGGCGATCGGGATGCGGACGCTGGGGATGCGGATCGACAGGGTGTCGAGGAGCTCGCGGGAGCGGCGCTCCATCTCCACCTCGTCCAGGACGCCGCGCTTGCGCAGTTCCCGTCCCAGGTAGAGGTTGCCGACGACGTCGATGTTGTCGCACAGCGCGAGGTCCTGGTAGACCGTCGCGATGCCCAGGCTCTGGGCGTCGTGGGGGCGGCCGATCGTCACGCGACGGCCTTCCCACTCGATGGCGCCTTCATCGATGGGGTGCACGCCGGCGATCGTCTTGACCAGCGTGGACTTTCCGGCACCGTTGTCGCCGACCAGGGCGACCACCTCACCGGCGTGGACCTCAAGCTCTACGTCGGTGAGCGCCTGGACGGCACCGAACCGCTTGGAGACCCCGCGCAACGCCAGCACGGGCGTAGCGGACACAAGAACCATCTCCTTCGCCGCCTGACCCGGCGGGAGGTTGTGCAGCAGATTGGGGGGTGTTCCGCCGGCGCCCCGCGTAGCTTGCGGGGCTGTCGGTGTGCGGGGCGCCGGCGGAGCTCATGGCAGCCGGTCCGGTACGGGGGCCCGGTGGGGGCTCCCGTACCTCAGGACCTGGGGGCTGCTTACTTCAGACCGATCTTGTCGCAGGCGGCCTTGTACTTGCCGGCGCAGATCTCCTGGACGGTGTAGACGCCGTCCTTGACGACGGTGTCCGCGATGTTGTCCTGGGTCAGCGACACGACCGGCACGAGCACGGCGGGAACACCCTTGGTGGTCGGGCTGTCGACCTTGTCCTTGGCGATGGAGTCGAGCGACTTGCCCTGGGCGAGCGCGACGGCCATCTCCGCGGCGGCGTCGGCCTCCGGGGCGTACGGCTTGTAGACGCTCATGTACTGCTCACCGGTGACGATGCGCTGCACACCCGCGAGCTCGGCGTCCTGGCCGGTGACCGGGATGTCGTCGATGCCGGCGGACTTCAGGGCGGTGATGATGCCGCCCGCCATGCCGTCGTTGGCGGAGTAGACGCCGACGATCTTGTCCTTGCCGAGGGCGGAGATGGCGCCCTCCATGTTGGCGTTGGCGTTCTCCGGCTTCCACTCCTTGGTGTCGTACTCGCGGCCGATCTTGACCTTGCCGTCGAGGACGGAGTGGGCGCCTTCCTTGAACTGGGCGGCGTTCGGGTCCGTGGAGGAACCGTTCATCATGACGATCTGGCCGTCCTTGGCCTTGTCGCCCAGCGCCTTCAGCAGGGCCTCGCCCTGCGTCTTGCCGACGGTCACGTTGTCGAACGAGGTGTAGGCGTCGATCGGGCCCTCGGCGAGGCGGTCGTAGGCGACGACGGGGATGTCGGCGTCCTTGGCCTTCTTGACCGAGCCGGCGATCGCCTTGGCGTCCACCGCGTCGACGATCAGGACGTCCACCTTGTTGGTGATCATCGTGTCGACCTGCTGGTTCTGCAGGCTGGCGTCCTGCTTGGCGTTGGCGTAGACGACCTCGGCCTTGTTGTTCGTCAGCTCCTTGATCTTCTTCTCGATCAGCGGCTTGTCGAACTTCTCGTAGCGCGCGGTCTGGTTCTCCGGCAGGAGCAGACCGACCTTGATGTCGTCACCCTTGGCGGCGGCCGAACCGCCGTCGTCCTTCTTGTCGCCCGACTCCGCGGCGCTGCCGCAGGCGGCCAGCGAGACGGCCATCGCACCGGCGGCGATGGCAACAGCGGCTCGACGCATACGCGTGTTCACTTTCAGAAACCTCCCTGACGAGGCCGCGTCGCTGCGGCCGAGGTGGCTGGAAGTCAACTCGGCCACGCGTGCGACGTCAAGGAGTAAATCCTTAACGAGATGGCAACGGTGTCATCCGTTCTCTAAGTGAAGGCAGGGCCGGCCACTGCCGGACGGCGCGCTACGGCACCGTCAAGCAGGGTCGAATCGCCCATTTCACTCAGCGCGAGGGCGAGCGCCCCCAGCACCTCCGCACGGCTGCCAAGGGCCCCTGGAAGCACGGAGAGTTGGCGGGCGGCACTGGGGATCGCATAGCGCCCCACGGACTCCCTGATGGGCCCCAGGACCAGCTCACCGGCCTCCGCCAGATCCCCGCCGAGGACCACCCGGCTGGGGTTCAGGAGGTTGCAGAGGTTGGCGACACCGCTGCCGATGTGGCGGCCCACGTCGGCGATCACCCGGCGGCAGCCCGGATCGCCCTCCCGGGCCAGCCGCACCACGCCCTCCATGGTCAGATCGGTGCCGTGACTGGACTGCAGCAGCGGCAGCACGTAGCGGGCCGCCGTGAACGTCTCCAGGCAGCCGCGGTTGCCGCAGCGGCAGACGGGGCCCGACTCGTCCAGCGTGATGTGCCCGATCTCCCCGGCGGTGCCGCCGGGGCCGCGGTAGATGTTCCCGCTGATCACCAGCCCGGCGCCGACACCGCTGGCGACCTTGATGTAGGCCAGGTCGCGCACGCCCCGGCCGCTGCCCCAGACCATCTCGCCCAGGGCGCCCAGGTTGGCGTCGTTGTCCACCTGCACCGGCACGCCGAGCCGCCCCCGCAGCTCCTCGGCGGGCTTGGTGCCCGTCCAGCCCGGCAGGATCGAGGTCGACCCCAGGCTGCCCGACTCCACGTCGATCGGCCCGGGCACGCCGAGCCCGATGCCGGTGATCTTGGAGCGGTCCACGCCGGTCTCCTCGATGAGCCGGTTGACCAGGTGTTCCGCCCGATCGAAGCCCTGGGTCGCGGAGGCGTCCACGTCCAGCGGTTCGGATTCCTCGGCCAGCACCTGGTGGGCCAGGTTGCCGACGGCGACGCGCAGGTGCGTGTGCCCGAAGTCCACCCCTATGACGATGCCGGCGTCCTCGCTGAGCGAGACGCTGCGGGCCCGGCGTCCGCCCGCCGAGGTGGGGGTGACCTCGACCGTGCCGGCGTCCTTCAGTTCCCGGACGATGTTGGAGACCGTCGCCGCGGACAGGCCCGTCGTCCTGGCGATCTCCGCCTGCGTGAGGGAACCCGCAAGACGTACTGCCCGGACGACCCGCTCCAGGTTGGCTCGGTGCAGCGACGACTGCGACCCCGGAGTCTCCACGACGACCTCCTGCGCGCGGGGCCGCTTCGACGAGACCCCGTCCATCCAACTAGTGAACTCTAAGCTGAGCCGTTCGGGTCCGCTCCCGTCAAGAGGTTGAACGGTTTCCGGGGACAGGAACACACCCGCGCACGCCGCAGGGGTCCGGCCCCGGAGAGCTGTCCCTCCGGGGCCGGACCCCTGCGTACGACGGGTGAGACGGCGGTCGGCGTCAGCGGAAGGTGCCCTGCGACACCGAACCGGCGATCCGCCGCTGGAAGACGCAGTACACGATCAGTACGGGCACCACCGTGATCACGATCGCCCCGAACAGCGCGCCGTAGTCGATGTCGTATACCTGCGAGGACGCGTAGGCGGCCATGCCCTGGGTGAGGACCCACATGTCCTGGTCGGTGTTGAGCGCCACCGGCAGCAGGAACTGGTTCCACAGGCCCAGGAAGTTGAAGATCGCCACGGCCGCCATGCCCGGACTGGCCATCGGCAGCATCACCTGGAAGAACGCCCGCCAGTCCCCCGCACCGTCGATCAGCGCGGCCTCGTACACGTCGTGCGGCAGTGACCGGAAGAACGAATAGAGGAAGAACATCGTGAACGGCAGCGCGAACGCGACATAGGTGAGGATCAGCCCGGGTCGCGTGTTCAGCAGCCCGAAGTTCTGCAACTGGAAGAAGAGCGGAACGATCGCCAGGAAGACCGGGAACGTCAGCCCGGCGAGCATGACGTAGTAGATCAGCCGGCGGCCGGGGAATTCGAACCGGGCGAGAATGTAGGCGCACATCGCGCCGAGCAGCATCACCAGGACCAGTGCCGAGACCACGACGATCACGGAATTCAGGAAATACCTTCCGATGTTCGCGTCGGTCCACGCGTTCGCGTAGTTCTCGAACCGCCACTCGTCCGGCAGCGAGAACGGCGACGAGAGGATCTCGCCGGTCGACTTGAACGACGACATCAGCACCCACAGCATGGGCACGATCACGATCACGGACCACAGGATCAGCAGGGCGTGCGAGATCACCGCGAATCTGCGGTCGCTGCTCACGGCGACGCGTGTCAGCTTCCGGTCTCGCGCCGGTTCCCGGTCACTGGCCGGCTTCCGTTCGGCGGCGATGACGCTCACCCGGCACCTCCCTCGGCTGCGGCACGCCGAGCTCTGGACCCAGGTGCTTTCCTCTTGCTCTCGCCCTCGCCGCCGCCCGTGAGGCGGTTGACGAGGAACACCAGCGCCGCGAACACCAGGGTGACGACGGCGAGGACGACGCCCATCGCGGTGGCGTAGCCGAACTGCTGCTTGGCGAACGCGACGTTGAACAGACGCTGGCTGATCGTCAGGGTCGAGTTGTCCGGACCGCCGTTCGGCACCATCGCCTGGACGTAGACGAACGCGTCGAGGGCGGCGATGCCCAGGTAGATGTAGGCCGTCTGCACGCTGTCCCGGATCGCCGGCAGGGTGATCGAGACGGTGGTGCGCAGCCGGCCGGCTCCGTCGATCCTCGCCGCTTCGTACAGCTCGGCCGGGACACCCTTGATCGCGGCGATGAAGAGCACCGCGTAGAATCCGACGAGCCCCCAGACGATGACGAACATCAGGGCCGGCATCGCCGTCGCCTTCTCGCCCAGCCACGCGAACGTCTCGAACCGGTCGAGGCCGAGGCCCGTGAGGACGCCGTTGAGCAGCCCGGCGTTCGGGTCGTACATCTGCGCCCAGATCAGGCCGACGATGATCGCCGGCACGACGTAGGGGAAGAACGAGATGATCCGGTAGAACGACGCTCCCCGGATCCCCCGGACGGGGCCCTTGCCGGGCCCGCCCAGGGTGATGGCCACGGCGACCCCGAGGGCGAGCGTCAGCGTCACCAGCGGCACGCAGAGCGCGAGGAGCGCGACGTTGCGCAACGCCTTCAGGAAGATGTCGTCCTGGAACATCTTCGTGAAGTTGTCGAAGCCGACGAAGTTGTAGTCCGGGCTGAAGCCGCGCCAGTCGGTCATCGCCCAGAAGATCGCCTGGCCGAACGGGATCAGGACGAAGATCACGAAGATGGCCAGCGGGACACCGAGGAACGCGAGGAAGAACGTCGCCCGGTCGAACGTGAGCTTGCGGCGCCGTGGCCGCCCGCCGCGAGCGGCCGGCTCGGGCCGGCGGCTCGCGGTCTCGGCAGTGGGGATCGTGTCCTTCATCGCGGCTCTAGCTGACCTTGACCTTGTCGACGGAGTCGTCCTCGCGGACCTTGTCGGAGATCTTCTGCAGGGCCGAGGTCAGCCCCTTGCCGTCGAGGTCACCGGCGAGGAACGAGTTGAACGGCACCAGCTGGTCGGTGTTCATCCCGTAGGTCTCGACGAACATGTAGTTGAAGATGTTGGTGCCCGCGGCCTCCAGCATCGTCGTCTGCGAGACGAGGGCCGTCGATCCGTAACCGTCGGCGGGCACGGTGCCCTTGACGATCGTCGGGGCCAGCTTCGTCTTCGAGAAGTTGGCGGCCGCCTTCTCCGACAGCATGGCCCGCAGCACTTCCTTGCCGCCGGCCGGGTTCTTGCCCTGCTTGGGCACGATGAACGGCTCGCCGGCGGCGGCGCGGAGCGACTCCCAGGGCAGCGCCGGCTTGTCGGTGAGCGTCATCGACGGGAAGCCGGTCATCTGGAAGTCGGCCTTCGTGGCCTTCTTCATCTCGTTCTCGATCCAGCCGCCGGACGGGTAGAGCAGCGCCTTCTGGTCGTTGCTCCAGATCGCCTGCGCCTTCTGGAACTGGGTGCCGGAGCCGCCGGGGACGAACATCTTCTGCCTGACCATGGTCTCCATGACCTTGATGACGCCCTGGATGGCCGGGTGCGACCAGCAGCCCTTCTCCAGGTTCTCCAGGCCGAGCCGGACCTCGTCGCCGCCCTCCTTGATCGCCGAGTCGATCAGCAGCGTGCGGTAGTAGGTCGCCGCCTCCTTGCCGTGGACGAAGAGGTACTTGCCCTTCTTCTTCGCCTCCTGGCCGAGGTCGAGCGCCTCGTCCCAGGTCTTCGGCGGGGTCCAGCCGTTCTCCTCGAAGAGCGTCTTCGAGTACCAGACGCCGTACACGGTCATCACGTAGTTGAGCGCGACGAACTTGTCCCTGAACGTGCCGGGGGCCTTGACGCCGGGGTAGACGATGTCGGCGATCTTCTTGCCCTCGTAGGTGTTGGCCTCGAAGAGGTCGTCGAGCTCCTCCAGCTGGTCGAGGATGCCCAGGAAGCCGATCTGGTCCTCACCGGAGTTGTCGATGAGGTCCGGCGGGTTGCCGCCGACGAAGCGGGGCTGGAGCTGGGGGGCGATGTCGACGACCGGGTCGACCTTGACCTTGAGGCCCTTGACCTGGCTGCCGAGCACCTGGTTGGTGTAGTCGACGTAGTCGGTGCCGTAGCCGCCGTCGAAGATGGCCGCCTCGACCGTGGAGTTCGGGGCGACGCCGAACGGGTTGGTGGCGCTCTTCTCGCCCTTCGGGCCGCTGTCACCGCCGCTGTCCTTGCTGGAGGGAGAGCTGCACGCTACCGCGAACGAGCCCACCGCCGCGGTGGCGATGGCCCCGCGCAGGAGCGTCCGCCTGTCAAGAGATCCGGCACGAATGGTCATCTCTGCATCCTCACTGATCGATGTGCTCTGTACGGGTGTGCTGCGTGCGCGCCCGCCGCGGCCGGACCGGTCCTGCGCCGGCCGCGCGGGGGCGTTGTCTTCGTCGTCTCGGAGCCGCGGTGCGGCGCCGATGATCAGCTGAGCGATGCCGGCACGACAGTCGCCGGGGACGGAACGGCGGACGCACTCCGCCTGAACAGATCGCGATGGCCTACGCCGGTGGTGGATCCCATGCTCAAGTCCTCGCTTTCTCCAGGACTCAGGCGGTGAACCGGAATCTCCCCGGCACCGCGTTCGGGTCAAGCTGGGTCGTGCAGGAAGTGCGGCCGATGCGGGTGCACCGGGGTGTGCGGGACGTACTCGATGGCGCTTCGGTCATGGTCGGGAGCGGTGAAGATGCCCCGGAGTGCCGACAGGTATAGTCCACTTCCCGCCGACGGAGCAAGATCGAATGCAAGGTTCCCCTCCGGTCTTTTCCATGTTGAGACCTCGCGGGAATGCATGCCCCCACCACGTTGCCGGATGGAGGAAATTCGCTCCGGTGAACTCGAATGCCGCATTCAACACCCTTGACATCGCAGGCCACTTGACCCACTACTGGTCCTTGCGCCACGCAATTGACAACGTTGTCCAAGCGCAGGAGGGTGCTCGCGCATGCAGCACGGAGTTCGGCACAGATGGGGAAGGGCGGTCGTCACGGCGACCGCCCTCGCCCTGGCAGCGGGCTCGCCGGGTGTCGCGGTGGCCCTGCCGGGGGCGCCGGCCGAGGCGGACCGGGAGTTCGCCTCGTCGTTCGAGTCCGGGGAGCCCGCCCCGGACTGGATCAGCACCGTCGACACCGCACCGGGCGGCGGCAAGCGCGCCGAGGGCGTCGACGGCGGGTACAGCGACGGCATACCCGGCAACGTCACCCACCGGGTCACCGACGTCCGCGCCAGCGCGGAGAACACCGCCGGCGGGGAGGTGAAGGAGAACCTCGTCGACGTCGAACCGACCACCAAGTGGCTGGCCTTCGCGCCCACCGGCTGGGCCGAGTTCGACCTGGACGAGCCGGTGAAGGCGGTGCGCTACGCCCTCACCTCGGCCAACGACCACGCCGAACGCGACCCGCGGGACTGGACCCTGAAGGGCTCCGCCGACGGCGAGGAGTGGACCACCCTCGACACCCGTTCGGGCGAGTCGTTCACCGAACGCTTCCAGACGAAGACCTACGACCTCGACGCGTCCGCCGTCGCCGAGTACCGGCACTTCCGCATCGAGTTCACCAGGAACGGCAGCGGCACCATCCTCCAGCTCGCCGACGTCCAGTTCTCCACCGGGCACACCGAGACGCCCGTGCCCGAGGACATGCTCTCCCTGGTCGACCGCGGCCCCAGCGGCTCGCCCACGGCGAAGGCGGGCGCCGGGTTCACCGGAAAGCGCGCCCTGCGCTACGCCGGACGCCACACCGCCGACGGGCGGGCCTACTCGTACAACAAGGTCTTCGACGTCGACGTGGCCGTCGGCCGCGACACCCAGCTGTCGTACCGCGTCTTCCCCTCCATGGCCAACGACGACCTCGACTACGACGCCACCCACGTCTCCGTCGACCTGGCCTTCACCGACGGCACCTACCTGAGCGACCTCCACGCCACCGACCAGCACGGCTTCCCGCTCACCCCGCGCGGGCAGGGCGACTCCAAGGTCCTCTACGTCAACCAGTGGAACAACGTCGTCTCCCGGATCGGCTCGGTGGCCCGCGGCAAGACCGTCGACCGCATCCTGGTGGCCTACGACTCCCCCAAGGGCCCGGCGAAGTTCCGGGGCTGGCTGGACGACGTCGCCCTGAAGCGGGTCGCACCCGAGCGGCCCAAGGCGCACCTGTCCGACTACGCGGTGACCACCCGGGGCACGAACTCCAGCGGCGGCTTCTCGCGCGGCAACAACTTCCCGGCGACCGCCGTGCCGCACGGCTTCAACTTCTGGACCCCGGTGACCGACGCGGGCTCGCTGAGCTGGCTCTACGACTACGCGCGCGGCAACAACGCGGACAACCTGCCGACGATCCAGGCGTTCAGCGCCAGTCACGAGCCGAGCCCCTGGATGGGCGACCGGCAGACCTTCCAGGTGATGCCGTCCGCCGCCTCCGGGGACCCGGACCCGGGCCGTGAGGCACGGGAACTCGCCTTCCGCCACGAGAACGAGACCGCGCGACCGTACTACTACGGGGTGCGCTTCGAGAACGGCCTGAAGGCCGAGATGGCGCCGACGGACCACGCGGCGGCGATGCGCTTCACCTTCCCCGGCGACGACGCGAGCGTGCTGTTCGACAACGTCACCGACCAGGCCGGGCTGACCCTCGACCGGGAGAACGGCACCTTCACCGGCTACTCCGACGTCAAGTCGGGCCTGTCCACCGGCGCCACCCGGCTCTTCGTGTACGGCGAGTTCGACAAGCCGGTGACGGACGGCGGCGCCGAGGGCGTCCGGGGCCACCTGCGCTTCGACGCGGGCAAGGACCGGACCGTCACCCTGCGCCTGGCCACCTCGCTGATCAGCGTCGACCAGGCGAAGGACAACCTGCGCCAGGAGATCCCCGCCGGCCGCTCCTTCGACGCCGTGAAGAGGAGCGCGCAGCGCCAGTGGGACCGCATCCTCGGCAAGGTGCGGGTCGAGGGCGCCACTCCCGACCAGCTGACCACCCTCTACTCCAACCTGTACCGCCTCTACCTGTACCCCAACTCGGGCTTCGAGAAGGTCGACGGGACGTACAAGTACGCCTCCCCCTTCTCGAAGATGCCGAAGCCGGACACGCCGACCCACACGGGCGCGAAGATCGTCGACGGCAAGGTGTACGTCAACAACGGCTTCTGGGACACCTACCGCACCACCTGGCCCGCCTACTCCTTCCTGACCCCGTCCAAGGCCGCTGAGCTGGTCGACGGGTTCGTGCAGCACTACAAGGACGGCGGCTGGACCTCCCGCTGGTCCTCCCCCGGCTACGCCGACCTGATGACCGGCACCTCCTCGGACGTCGCCTTCGCGGACGCCTACGTCAAGGGCGTCGACGGCTTCGACGCGAAGGCCGCGTACGACGCCGCCGTGAAGAACGCCACCGTGGTGCCCCCGTCCTCCGGCGTCGGCCGCAAGGGCATGGCCACCTCCCCGTTCCTCGGCTACACCAGCACCGAGACCCACGAGGGCCTGTCCTGGGCGCTGGAGGGCTACCTCAACGACTACGGCATCGCGAGGATGGGCGAGGCCCTGTACGAGAAGACCGGCGAGAAGCGCTACCGGGAGGAGTCCGCCTACTTCCTGAACCGCGCCCGGGACTACGTCAACCTCTTCGACGCCGAGGCCGGCTTCTTCCAGGGCCGCAATCTGAAGGGCGACTGGCGCGTCGAGTCCTCCACGTACGACCCGCGGGTCTGGGGCCACGACTACACCGAGACCAACGGCTGGGGCTACGCCTTCACCGCCCCGCAGGACAGCCGCGGCCTGGCCAACCTCTACGGCGGGCGGAAGGGCCTCGCGGACAAGCTCGACGAGTACCTCGCCACCCCGGAGACCGCCTCCCCCGAGTTCAAGGGCTCCTACGGCGGCGTGATCCACGAGATGACCGAGGCCCGGGACGTCCGGATGGGCATGTACGGCCACTCCAACCAGGTCGCCCACCACGCCCTGTACATGTACGACGCGGCCGGACAGCCCTGGAAGACGCAAGCGAACGTCCGCGAGGTCCTCTCCCGCCTCTACACCGGCAGCGAGATCGGGCAGGGCTACCACGGCGACGAGGACAACGGCGAGCAGTCGGCCTGGTACCTCTTCTCCGCGCTCGGCTTCTACCCGCTGGTGATGGGCAGCGGCGAGTACGCCATCGGCTCCCCGCTGTTCACCAAGGCGACCGTGGAGCTGGAGAACGGCCGCAAGCTGGTCGTCAGGGCGCCGAAGAACAGCGCGAAGAACGTCTACGTCCAGGGGCTGAAGGTGAACGGCCGGAAGTGGACCTCCACGGCACTGCCCCACTCGGCGATCGCCCGGGGCGGGACCCTGGAGTTCGACATGGGCCCGCGGCCCTCGACGTGGGGCACCGGGAAGAACGCCGCCCCGGTGTCGATCACCCAGGACGACAAGGTGCCCTCGCCGCGCAAGGACGTGCTGACGGGCGACGGCGCCCTCTTCGACGACACGTCGGCGACAGGGGCCACGGTCACCGAGGTCGACCTGCCGGTCGACGGCAGGACCAGGGCGGTCCAGTACACGCTCACCTCGGGCGAGCACACCGCCGCGCCCACCGGCTGGGTGCTCCAGGGGTCGAGGGACGGCACCCGGTGGACCGACCTGGACCGGCGTACCGGCGAGTCCTTCCGCTGGGACCGCCAGACCCGGGCCTTCACGGTGGCCGAGCCGGGCGCGTACGAGCGGTACCGGCTGGTCCTGACGAGCGAGGCGGCACTGACGGAGGTGGAGCTGCTCGGCTGAACGCCACGGCGCCGGTGACAGGCGCGCGGGGCACGTTCGGGGGCGGGTTCGGGCCTGGGGGCCGGGCCCGCCCTCTTGGTTGCTCTCGGGTTGGTTGTTCTCGGGTTGGTTGTTCTCGGGTTGGTTGCTCTCGGGTTGGTTGCTCTCGGTGGGGGTGAGGGCGGGTTCGGCCGGTGCGGGTTCGGCCGGCGTTGGTGCGGCCGGGGGGCGGGTTCGGGCGGGGCGGTTCGGCCGGTGGGTGGTGGGCGTCGGATCGCCGTGCGGACGCCGGTGAGCGGTGAGCGGGAAGCCGCTGTGCGGCGGCCGGTGAGCGGGAGCGCCCCCGCGGCGGGTTCCGGTCCGCCGTGCCGCGGGGCTGCGAGACACCGCGAGCACTGGGAGCGCTCCCACACCCCGTGGGGCGACGATAGCGCCGGGCGGCCGGGTTGTACATCGGTGGGACGAGGCACCCCCGCCGCAGGGCACCGCACCACCCGCGTCCGCCCACGCGGCCGCCCGCCCGCCGGAACGGCGAGGGCCGCATCCCCGGTGCGGGGATGCGGCCCTCGGTCGGTCCGCCGTGCGCCGGCCCTCGCGGGCCGGGTGCCGACTGCTGCCGCACGTCTGCCGGACGTCTGCCGGACGACCGCGGCACTCCTGCCGGCTACCGCCGGACCACCGCCCGGCTACCGCCCGACTACTTGCGGATCAGGCCGCGCAGCACGTACTGCAGGATGCCGCCGTTGCGGTAGTAGTCGGCCTCGCCCGGGGTGTCGATGCGGACGATGGCGTCGAACTCCACACCGGTGTCGGTGGTGACCTTCACCGTGCGGGGGGTGGTGCCGTCGTTGAGCTCGGTCACGCCGGTCACGGAGAAGGTCTCCTCACCGGTCAGCCCGAGGGAGTCGGCGGTGTGGCCCTCCGGGAACTGCAGCGGCAGGACGCCCATGCCGATCAGGTTCGAGCGGTGGATGCGCTCGTAGGACTCGGCGATGACGGCGCGGACGCCGAGCAGCGCGGTGCCCTTGGCCGCCCAGTCGCGGGACGAGCCGGAACCGTACTCCTTGCCCGCCAGGACGACCAGCGGGATGCCGACGGCCTGGTAGTTCTGCGAGGCGTCGTAGATGAAGGAGACCGGGCCGCCGTCCTGCGTGAAGTCGCGGGTGTAGCCGCCCTCGGTGCCCGGCGCGATCTGGTTGCGCAGGCGGATGTTGGCGAACGTGCCGCGGATCATGACCTCGTGGTTGCCGCGGCGCGAGCCGTAGCTGTTGAAGTCGCGGCGCTCGATGCCGTGCTCCGTGAGGTACTTGCCGGCCGGGGTGTCGGCCTTGATGGCACCGGCCGGGGAGATGTGGTCGGTGGTGACCGAGTCGCCCAGCTTGGCCAGCACGCGGGCGCCGGAGATGTCCTCGACCGGGGCCGGCTCCATCTGCATGCCCTCGAAGTACGGGGGCTTGCGGACGTAGGTGGACTCGGCGTCCCACTCGAAGGTGTCGCCCGTCGGGATGGGCAGCGCCTGCCACTGGGCGTCACCGGCGAAGACGTCGGAGTAGGACTTGGAGAACATGTCCTCGCCGATGGCGTTCGCCACGACGTCGTTGACCTCGGCCTCGGAGGGCCAGATGTCCTTCAGGAAGACCGGGTTGTTGTCCTGGTCGTAGCCGAGGGCGTCGCGGGTGATGTCCACCTTCATGGAACCGGCGATCGCGTAGGCGACGACCAGCGGCGGGGACGCCAGGTAGTTCATCTTGACGTCGGGGTTGATCCGGCCCTCGAAGTTGCGGTTGCCGGAGAGGACCGAGGTGACCGCGAGGTCGTGCTCGTTGACCGCCTGGGAGACCTCCTCCGGCAGCGGGCCGGAGTTGCCGATGCAGGTGGTGCAGCCGTAGCCGACCAGGTTGAAGCCGACCTTGTCGAGGTAGGGGGTCAAGCCCGCCTTCTCGAAGTAGTCGGTGACGACCTTGGAGCCCGGGGCGAGGGTGGTCTTGACCCACGGCTTGCGGGTCAGGCCCTTCTCCACCGCCTTCTTGGCCACCAGCGCGGCGGCGACCATGACGTACGGGTTGGAGGTGTTGGTGCAGGAGGTGATCGCGGCGACGGTGACGTGGCCGTGGTCGAGCTCGTACTCGGTGCCGTCGGCGGCGGTGACCTTCACCTTGTGGGACGGGGCGCCGTTGGAGATGGCCGGGGCGTCGGAGGCCGGGAAGGACTCCTTGCTGGCCTCGTCGACGTCACCGCCGTCCTTGACGTAGTTGCGCACGTCCTGGCCGAACTGCTGCTTGGCCTCGGCGAGGACGATGCGGTCCTGCGGACGCTTCGGGCCGGCGATGGACGGCACGACCGTGGAGAGGTCGAGCTCCAGCTTCTCGGAGAAGTCCGGCTCGGCCTTCGGGTCCAGCCAGAGGCCCTGCTCCTTGGCGTAGGCCTCGACCAGCGCGACCTGCTCGGCGGAACGGCCGGTCAGACGCATGTAGTTGAGCGTCTCGCCGTCGATCGGGAAGATGGCCGCGGTGGAGCCGAACTCCGGCGACATGTTGCCGATGGTGGCGCGGTTGGCGAGGCTCGTGGCGGCGACGCCCTCGCCGTAGAACTCGACGAACTTGCCGACGACGCCGTGCTTGCGCAGCATCTCGGTGATGGTGAGCACCAGGTCGGTGGCGGTGGTGCCGGGGTTCAGCTCGCCGGTCAGCTTGAAGCCGACCACGCGCGGGATCAGCATGGAGACCGGCTGGCCGAGCATCGCGGCCTCGGCCTCGATGCCGCCGACGCCCCAGCCGAGGACGCCGAGGCCGTTGACCATGGTGGTGTGCGAGTCGGTGCCGACCAGGGTGTCGGGGTACGCCTTGCCGTCGCGGGTCATGACGACGCGGGCCAGGTGCTCGATGTTCACCTGGTGGACGATGCCGGTGCCGGGCGGGACGACCTTGAACTCGTCGAACGCGGTCTGGCCCCAGCGCAGGAACTGGTAGCGCTCGCGGTTGCGGCCGTACTCCAGGTCGACGTTCTGCTTGAAGGCGTCGGGGGTGCCGAACTTGTCGGCGATCACGGAGTGGTCGATGACCAGCTCGGCCGGGGCCAGCGGGTTGATCTTCGCCGGGTCGCCGCCCAGCTCCTTGACGGCCTCACGCATGGTGGCGAGGTCGACCACGCAGGGCACGCCGGTGAAGTCCTGCATGATCACGCGAGCCGGGGTGAACTGGATCTCCTGCGACGGCTGCGCCTGGGAGTCCCAGGAGCCGAGCGCGCGGATGTGGTCGGCGGTGATGTTCGCGCCGTCCTCGGTACGGAGCAGGTTCTCCAGCAGGACCTTCAGGCTGTAGGGAAGGCGCGCGGAGCCCTCGACCTTGTCCAGCCGGAAGATCTCGTACGACTCGTCGCCCACCTGCAGCGTGCTGCGGGCGTCGAAGCTGTTCGCCGACACGACAGTCTCCTTCATTGATGTGCGCGTACCACCACACCGCGACTCCCCGCGGCTGCCGCCGCGTGGCGCCGCCACGACGTCTCGACCGATCCGCTAAGGTAAGGCTAAGTTAGGTACGCCTTACCGCCGCGGCGGGTGCAGTGCTCCTCGGTAGATATCTCGATGTCGAGATAACTCTAGTACACCGGGGCCGAATGGTCATGCGCGGGCCCCGGTGCGCCTTGTAACACGTCCCGATCCGAGTGCCCCCATCGGGCAGCCCCCCACCGCACCGCGGGGTCGACATTCGGGCAACGGCCGCGCGGCGCGACCCCGCCCCCTCTCACCGTCGGCAGCTTTCGCACCCCCGGGCGCCGGGGGCGCCGTGGGCACTTCCGGCCGCCGTCCGGGCCCGACCCAGCCGGCCAGCCAGCGGCCGGACACCGCCGGCTCTCGCCGACCGGCCTCCCACCGACCGGCCAGGCGGGCGACCGGGCGACCGGCTGACCCATCGAGCGAAGCCCGGCCGGGGGCCGCCGGGTCGCGCCGACGGCCGCCGCTGGCTGCGCCAGCCCCGCAGGAGAGCCGCCGAGGCGCCGGAGGCCGCGACAGCGCACGGCCCGGCGACAGCGGCGCCGGCGGTGACGCCGACCACGCCGACCGACCGAACGAAGGCGGGAAGGAAGCGGGACGAAGGGGCAAAGGGGAAGACGAACGAACCAATGAGAGGTAACGGGCGTAACAGACTGAACCGCCCACTGGATCCCGACGAAAGCCATCAGCCCGCCTCCTCGGGGTATCCGAGCCGGGAAGGCACTCAACTCCCCCGACTTGAACGGAGGCAGGCATGCCGCTTACCTTTCGCAAGAGTTTCCGGATCCTCCCGGGAGTGCGGCTGAACATCAACAAGAAGTCCTGGTCCATCACCACGGGCAGCTCGAAGGGCCCCCGGTACACGCGGAGCAGCACCGGACGTCGTACGACATCGATGGATCTGCCCGGTCCTTTCGGGTGGCGTCGCACCAGCCGGACCAGGCGACACTGACGCCGCATCACCCGGATGGACCCCCCAGGAGGCGCCATCTCATATCTGAGATAGCCTCAACCTCATGGCAGACGACTACCTCGTACGCATCGGCAAGCTCATCCGCGACGCACGGCAACACCGTGGCTGGACGCAGGCGCAGCTGGCCGAGGCACTCGGCACCAGCCAGAGCGCCGTCAACCGCATCGAGCGCGGCAACCAGAACATCAGCCTTGAGATGATCGCCCGGATCGGCGAAG
Source organism: Streptomyces sp. 3-6 (assembly GCF_056323165.1). Classification (NCBI taxonomy): domain Bacteria; kingdom Bacillati; phylum Actinomycetota; class Actinomycetes; order Kitasatosporales; family Streptomycetaceae; genus Streptomyces; species Streptomyces sp. 3-6. The sequence continues at coordinate 92,912 of NZ_JBWHZP010000002.1, read as the reverse complement.
CCCTCGACAGCGAGATCGTCTCCCTGGGCTACGCCGGTCCGATGCATCTGCGCGTGGTGGGCGGGCGGCGCCTGTCGGGCGCCATCGACGTGAAGACGAGCAAGAACGCGTGCGTGGCCCTGCTGTGCGCCTCACTGCTCAACAAGGGGCGCACGGTGCTCCGTCGCGTCGCCCGCATCGAGGAGGTCTACCGCCTGCTGGAGGTGCTCAACTCCATCGGGGTGCGCACCCGTTGGATCAACGACGGCGTCGACCTGGAGATCGTGCCGCCCGCCACGCTGGACCTGGACGCCATCGACGCGGACGCCGCCCGCCGCACCCGCTCCATCATCATGTTCCTCGGCCCGCTGCTGCACCGCCTGGACCGCTTCAAGCTGCCCTACGCGGGCGGTTGCGACCTCGGGACGCGCACGATCGAGCCGCACATGATCGCGCTGCGCCGCTTCGGCCTGGACGTCGCGGCGACCGAGGGCCAGTACCACGCGGTGGTGGACCGGTCCGTCCGACCCGGCCGCCCGATCGTGCTGACCGAGCGCGGGGACACGGTCACCGAGAACGCGCTGCTCGCCGCGGCCCGCCACGACGGCGTCACCGTCATCCGCAACGCCTCCTCCAACTACATGGTCCAGGACCTGTGCTTCTTCCTGGAGGCCCTGGGCGTGAAGGTCGAGGGCATCGGCACCACCACCCTCACCGTGCACGGCATGCCGACCATCGACGTCGACGTGGACTACTCCCCCTCCGAGGACCCGGTCGAGGCCATGAGCCTGGTCGCCGCCGCCGTGGTGACGGAGTCGGAACTCACCGTCCGCCGCGTCCCCATCGAGTTCCTGGAGATCGAGCTCGCCGTCCTGGAGGAGATGGGCCTCGACCACGACCGCACCCCGGAGTACTTCGCCGACAACGGCCGTACCCGCCTGGTGGACCTGACCGTGCGCCCCTCCAAGCTGGAGGCGCCGATCGACAAGATCCACCCGATGCCGTTCCCCGGTCTGAACATCGACAACGTCCCGTTCTTCGCGGCCATCGCGGCGTCGGCCCAGGGCCAGACCCTCATCCACGACTGGGTCTACGACAACCGCGCCATCTACCTGACCGACCTCAACCGCCTCGGCGGGCGCCTGCAGTTGCTCGACCCGCACCGCGTCCTGGTCGAGGGCCCCACCCGCTGGCGCGCCGCCGAGATGATGTGCCCGCCGGCCCTGCGACCCGCCGTGGTCGTCCTCCTCGCCATGATGGCCGCCGACGGCACGTCCGTCCTGCGCAACGTCTACGTCATCAACCGCGGTTACGAGGACCTGGCGGAGCGCCTGAACTCCATCGGGGCGCAGATCGAGATCTTCCGGGACATCTGAAAGCTCTAAGAAAGGTAAGGCGACACCCCTCCTGGTCGGCACATGCGAGCCAGGAGGGGTTTTGTCTTCGCCTGCGAGACTCCTCAGGGACTACTCGGGCCGAGCCGGGAGATTGCTGGTCCCGGCAGAAGGCGGATCGCCCGGCACTGCACGTGATGGGTCGCAGGCAAGGCGTCGGCCTGGACGACTCATGGGCGAGGACAGCACCTGAGCGGTTCATGGACGAAGACCGGTCGGGCCGGGTTCTCGGATGCCTGCGAGGTCACCGTCGGTGATTTCGTACCTGTCTGGACGCCTTCTGGTGCTTCACGGTGGCCAGGAGTCGCCCGTCACGCAGTCGGCCCACACCGTCCTACCAGGGCCGACTCGGTTGCGTACGCCCCAGTCGGCGGCGAGCGCTTCGACGAGGAGCAGGCCGCGACCACCGCTCTCATCCGCACCGTGGGCCCGCTGCGTCGGCTGAGCTGGATGAGTGTCGCTCACCTCGATCCGGAACACGCCACAGCCCTGGTCGTGCGCCAGAAACAGGACGAAGTCCCGCCCGGGGACGCGGCCGTGAAGTACGGCGTTCGATGCGAACTCGGCGACAACGAGCACGACGGTGTCGTGCGCCTCGGTGCCGTGCGGGTGGCCCCACTCGGTGAGCTGGTGGGCGGCTTGCAGCCGGGCCAGGCGGGCACCGCGGCGGGTGGCGGAGAAGCGCTGGGTGAACGAACGAGCCGGAGTGGGGTTCTGGGTGTGCCGGAGTGGGGTTCTGGGTGTGGGGGACCGACATGGCTTCCACCCTGCCGGGAAGTGACGGCTCGTCGGCAGGTTCGGCGCCGATACCGATCGCGTTGTACTGGTCGACTCGCTGGACTGGGTCGGCCACCCTACGTGACGATGAATGTGCCGAGCGTGGCGCAGCGCGCACGGCGGACGGTACGGCAAGCGTCCGGGCCCAGCATGGGAACGGCCCGGCGGCACAGGGGGAAGGCGGCTGCGATGACGACGGGCAATGGCGGTGGGGTGAGCGGGAACGCCGGGCAGAGTGGGGGAGGAGCCGGGGGTGGTGGTTGCGAGCCGGAACTCTCGGACAGCCTGAGGACCTTCGGCGCGGTGCTCAAGGCCCTGCGGGAGGAGGCCCGCCTGACGCAGGAACAGTTCGCGTCGCTGGTGCGGTATTCGGTCGCGTACATCGCCAAGATCGAACAGGGGAAGCGGTTCCCGCCACGGGATCTGCTGGAGCGGTCGGAGGAGGCGCTGGGGGCGGTCGCGGGTCGGGTGCTGAAGGCGGCGGCGAAGAGTCTCACTCGGAGGGCAGGGTTGGCGTCGTGGTTCCGGCAGTGGGCGGGGATCGAGGAGGAGGCGATCTCGCTCTTTGCGTACGAGTGCGCTGTGATTCCGGGGTTGCTCCAGCCGGAGCCCTATATTCGCGCGCTCTTCGAGCGCCGCCTTCCGCCCTTGTCGGAGGAACAGTTCGAACAGCAGGTCATGGCTCGACTTGAACGCCAGCGTCTGCTGACGGCGCGGCCAAACAGCTCGTTCAGCTTCATCATCGAGCAGGCCCTGGTGGACCGGCGCTTGGCCGGTGAGGGCGTCACACTCGCGCTGCTCAGCAACCTGCTCGATGTGGGCCGTCTCCGGAATGTAGAGATTCAGATCGTGCCCCGGGTCCAGGAGGATCACTCCGGTTTCGAGGGCCCTCTCTACCTCGCCGAGACGGTGGAGAATCGGTGGGTGGGCTACGTCGAAGCGCATGACTGCAGCATGTTGGTCACCGACACAAGAGCTGCAAGCGCCATGCTTCAGCGCTATGGCAAGATGCGCTCGCAGGCTCTGAGTCATCAAGCCACCGCGAGCCTGCTGGAGCAGATGCGAGGAGCGTTATGAGCACCATCGAACGTGCCTGGTTCCGGAGTAGCTACAGCGGCGGTGGGGGCGGCAACTGCGTCGAGGTCGCCATGCGCACCGAGGCCGTTCTCGTCCGGGACTCGAAGGACACGGACAAGCAGGCGTTGGCCGTGTCCCGCGACGCCTGGTCGGCGTTCACGACGCTGGCGGCCGACTTGCGCGTCTGAACTCCGGTGGGGCAGTGCGTAGCTGCCCGACCAGCGTCTCTGACCCTCGGTGCGCAGCACGAGCTGTCACCGCCCCCGCCATCCGGCCACGCGGATTCCGTACCGGACTCCAGGCCTCCGTCGGGGATCCCCGCGGGTCACCGTCCGAGCCACCGCTGACTGGCCACGGCGCCCCTAGCCACACACTCCGCTCGCGCCGGCCCGCGGAGGGCGGGCCGGCGCGAGCGACGGTGAGGGGAGCCGTGCCGGTCGGGGCGGAAGCGGCGTCAGGGGTGCCCGGGTTCCGTGGCCGGGTGGGGCACCGGGATCGGTGGCGGCTGGGGGGCGTCGGTGGTCGGTGTCGAGGGGGCGGCGGTTCGGTGCGGGGCCGGCTTCCGGCGGGTCGGCCGGTTGCGGCCGAGGCGTTCGTGGGCGTCGGCGAAGTGTCCGGCGACGGCTGCCGAGACGGTCGACAGGTCCAGGGCCAGGGCGAACCCGGTGATGATCTCCGCCAACCGGACGGCGCTACCGGGACCGGTGCACCCCATCATGTCGAGGAGTTCGTGCTGCGTGGGCAGGTGGGTGCCGCCCCCGACCGTGCCGACCGCCAGGCCGGGCAGGGTCATGCTCGCGTAGACGCCGTCCCGCGTGCGTTCGAGGACGAACTGCCCGGCGCTCGACTCCTGCACGCAGGCGATGTCCTGGCCCGTCGCCGCGAAGATCGCCGCCACGATGTTGGCGGTGTTGGCGTTGGAGCCCAGGACGCCGCTGTGGACGGCTCCGGCCGTGATGTGCCCGTACCCGGTGACCAGTTCGTCGGGGGTGGTCCTCAGCACCCGTTGGACGACGCCTGACGGCAGCACGCAGTCGGCGGACACCCTGGTGCCGCGTCCTTCCGCCACGGCCTGCGCCGACGCCTTCTTGTCCCCCGACGTGTTCCCCTCGATGAGGAAGGACTCCAGTTCCCCGTCCGGCACCAGGTGCGGCTGGCGCAGGATCCACTGGCAGGCGTGCCAGGTGCACGCGGTCGTCATGTTCTGGCCCGCCGCGTCCCCCGTGGTGTACCGGAACCTCAGGTGCACGGTCCTGCCCAGGACGACGGGCTCGATCGAGAGCAGCGCGGCGTGGCCGGACACCTGCCGGATGATCGTGCGGAGGTCGTCGAGGTGCCGGGGGACCGCCGAGGCGAAACGGCCTGCGTCCGTCAGCCGGGAGAACGCGAAGACCGGGGCCCGCGTCATCGCCTGCTGTGCGGCGCGGGTGCTGACGCCGCCGGCCATCGTGACGGCGAGGGCCCCCCGGGTCGCCGACGAGACCAGGGCGCCCTCCGTGGTGGCCATGGGGGCGTAGACCTCACCCTGCACGTTCGTCCCGCGGAACAGCAGGGGTCCGGCCACACCGACCGGGATCTCGACGGTGCCGACGAGTCCCTCGATGTTGCCGGTCAGCGTGGCGGCGTCGAGCCGCGTGTGCTGCAACGAGTCCAGGGCCGTCCGGGTCCGGGAACGGAGCCAGTTCAGCCGCTGGAGCCGCGCGGCCTCGGTGTAGAGCCCCCGGGCGGGCACGTAGCGTCCGAGCGGCCTCGACGGCGACTGGGACGGCGACAGCGGCTGCGGCTGCGGCTGGGAGGGTGGGGGCACAGCGGGGGTTTCTCGGGAGCTCATACGGCATCGCTTTCCTCTGGGACGGGCATCGGCCCGATGGAGTGCTTCGGGGAGGGGTCCTCAGGCGTGCTCGAGGGGGTGAGGACGGTCGCGAGGGCGGCACGGGGACGGAGGCCCCGGCCCCGTGAGGCGAGGGAGGGGAGGGAGGACCGGGTGGCACCTGCTCCGCCGTCCCGCGGCCGTCACGGTCCGGCCGCGGCCGGTCGTCCGGCTTCTGCCCTGGTGGCCGCCGTGTGCCCTGGTGGCCGTTCTCCCCGGCGGGTCGGGCAGGTCGGGCGGGTCCGGCGGTCCCGGCGGTCCCTGACGTCCGTGGTCCCCGGCGTCCGTGGTCCGTGGCGTCCCTGGTACCTGGTCCTCGTCTGTTGTCGCGCGTGTCGTCGCGCGCCCTCAGGCGGTGGTCAGTGGTTCGGCGCGGTCACCGGGCACCGCTTGGGGCGTCCCGTCGGACGACCGGGCCGGACGGGCGGCGTGGCGGCCGGGTCCTGCCGTGGCGGCACCGCTCCGGGGCGGTGACGGGTCCACGCGGGGTGGCTCCGCCCGAGTACGTCGTCCTGGCCATGATCGATCCGCTCCCCCGGTCCCCACTCCCCCGCTGCCACCCCTGTTGCGGGAGGGCAGCCCCGACACCCGCTCAAACGATCTCTCGGCCGACCGGTTACGCACCCGATGCACGGCGATCTGCCCCGGTTCGGCCGGAGTCGTTCCGGGCCGCCCGCGGTGAGCCGTGCGCGGGCCGCCGGCGGCGTGCGGCACCGCCCCGGCGTCGGCCCGGCCCGCCGAGAGGGCCAGGCGGGCGTACCTGGGCGTGCCGGGGCGGTCGCGGGCAGTGCCCGATCACCGTCCGGGCGGCTTCGGATTGGGCGGCGGAACAGAGTTGGGCCCGGCTGAGCCGTGGCCCCGCGGAGGTCTGGTTGACTCCGCGGTCAGTCACCCACCCCCCACATCCGCCCCGCGCCGCCTGCCCGTGGTGTCGGGCCAACGTGAGTGGAGCCGCTCGGATGTCCTTCGGACCACAGCCCTGGCACGGGGCGCCCTACCCCGCCGCACCCGCTGCCGACGCACCACCGGCACCGCCCCCTCCCGCGCCGGAGTCCGGGCCCGGGTCGGAGGAGTCCGGGCCCGTCGACGAGTCGGCGTCCCTGGGTGTCGGGTTGCGGGTCGGAGGGCGGGTCGTCGGTGTCTGGCTGGCGTTCGTGTTGGTGGGGGCGTTCTGGCCGGACGTGTACGGGGTGCGTGTCTCCGGGGCGCTGAGCCTGGGGGTGGTGCTGGCCGTGGTGCCGTTCGCCGTCGGGGTGCACGCGCTGGTGGTGTACGGGCGGCGGGTCGACGCGGCCGAGCGGCAGCCGGGTGTCCGGAGGTGGTCGTGAACGCGTTGCTCGACACCTCGTCGCGGTCCCTGGTGTTCGCCGTGGTCTCGGTGTTCGTCGTGGTCTGCCTGATGCTGTGCGTGATCACGGGGGCCGACGAGGACGACCGGGCGCTGGTGCGCTCCGACAGCCGTCGGCTGCGGTCCTGGCAGCAGGGCATCGCGATGGGCGGCGACACCACGACGGTGGCGACGGTCACCGTGCTGGTGGGCATGGTGGCCGTGTCCGGCTTCGACGGGCTCGGCGTGATGTTGGGCAGCCTGATCGGGGTGGTGCTGCTCCTCGTGCTGGTGGTGGAGCCGCTGCGCCGGCACTCCTCGGTGACGGCGGTGGACCTGCTGGACGCGCGGGGCAGCGGTGGGCCCGCCGTGCGGCTGTCGTGGGGCGCGGTGACCCTGCTCGTCTGCTTCCCGTTGCTCGTCGTGCAGTTGGTGGTGGTCGGCAACGTCACCGCCGCGCTGGTCGGGGAGCCCGGCATCCGGGCCGGCTGCATCGTGGTGTTCGGGTGCGTGATGACGGCGCTGGCCGTCAGCGGCGGTATCCGGGGGACGGGCGTGGTGATGATCGCCAAGTCGGTGATCGCCCTGCCCGTGCTGGTGGTCGCCGCGGTGCTGGTGCTGCACCGGTTCGACGGGGACCTCGGACGGCTGCTCGGCGCCGCCGCGCACGGCTCGGGGCTGGGTGAGGCGTACCTGCGTCCCGGTGGCTACACCGGTGACGGGTGGGTGGGGGCCGTGAACCGGATCGGGCAGACCTTCGGGATGTCGATGGCGACCCTGGCGATGCCCGCCGTGCTGATGCGGGTGATCTCGACGAAGAGTCCGCGCGGTGCCCGCACGGCGGGGCGGTGGATGCTCGGCGAACTGACCCTGCTGTACGCCGCGTTGGCCGTGGTCGGCGTGGGTGCGGCGGCGCTGGTCGGCGAGGTGCTGCGGGAGGCCGGTCCGGCGGCGCAGGTGTCCACGCCGTTGCTGCTGGGGCAGGTCCTCGACGGCGGGGGTGTCCTCGTCGCCGCGCTCGCCTGCGTCCTGTTCCTCACGGCGCTCGCGGCCGTGGTGGACGTGACGCTCGCCGCCGGTATCGCGCTGGGCCGGGACGTGCGGGGCGCGTACGGCGAACTGGCGGGGACCCGGCCGGCGGGCCGGGCGGACGGTTCCGCCTCGCGGTGGGCCGCGGCGGCCACCGGCGTGGTCGCCACACTCGCCTCGGTCGTCGCCGCCGACTGGAACCTGGTGGTCCTCTCCACCCTCTGGCTGGCCATCTGCGGCGCCGCTCTGGCTCCCGTGCTGCTGTACGCCCTGTACTGGCCGGGGTTCACGGCCCGTGGCGCGCTGTGGTGTCTGTGGGGCGCGGCGGCGGTGTGCGTCGCGGCGCTCGGGCTGTCGCCGTACACGTCCGGTACGCCCGAATCGCTGTTCCCCGCCTACGACTTCAGGGTGTGGGACGTGACGATCCCGGGCCTGGTGACGGTGCCGGCCGGGTTCCTGCTGGGCTGGCTGGGCAGCGTCACGGACCGGCGGCGGGCCGTGGACGGCACGGCGGCTTCGGGCGGCCGGGCACGGGGAGTGGGGCGGGAGGAGGCGGGGGTCCGGGCACCGGGCGGCGCCGAACGCCCCACCGAGACGCGCGCCGGCTGAGGCCGAGGTCCCCGGTCCCTCCGGCCCCGTCCGTCCGGTCAGCCGGTGGGGGCCTGCGATGAACGGGCGAGGGGGCGGTCCCGCGGTGGAGAGGCGAGGGGACGGTCCCCACGTCCCCACGCCCTCCCGTCAGCTCCTCGCGCGCCCCGCCTCACCCCGCGAACCGCAGCCCCAGCCGCTCCTCCAGGTCCTCGCGCGTCGTGCCGAAGAGGTCGCGGACGCGGACGCCGTCGGTGTCGATGTCGAAGACGCCGTGGTCGGTGTAGACGCGGGAGACGCAGGCCAGGCCGGTGAGGGGGTAGGTGCACTCCTCGACCAGCTTGGGGGTGCCGTCCTTGGCGAAGAGGTCCATCATCACGAAGGTCCGGCGGGCGCCGACCGCGAGGTCCATGGCGCCGCCGACGGCCGGGATGGAACCCGGGGCGCCCGTCGACCAGTTGGCGAGGTCGCCGCGGACGGAGACCTGGTAGGCGCCGAGGACGCAGTGGTCGAGGTGGCCGCCGCGCATCATCGCGAAGCTGTCCGCGTGGTGGAAGTAGGAGGCGCCCGGGAGTTCGGTGACGGGCTGCTTGCCGGCGTTGATGAGGTCGGGGTCGACCTCGTCGTCGGCGGCGAGCGGGCCCATGCCGAGCATGCCGTTCTCGGTGTGCAGGGTGACGTGCTGGTCGGGGCGCAGGTGGTTGGAGATGAGGGTCGGCGCGCCGATGCCGAGGTTGACGAACGAGCCGGCCGGGATGTCGGCCGCGATGAGCGCGGCGAGCGCGTCGCGGTCGCGCAGGGTTGCGGTGCTGCTCATGCCGGGCCTCCGAGGGTGACGACGTGGTCGGTGTAGATGCCGGGGGTCACGACGTGTTCGGGGTCGAGGGCCCCGGTGTCGACGACGGTGCGGACCTGGACGACGGTGGTGGCGGCCGCGGTGGCCATCACGGGGCCGAAGTTGCGGGCGGTCTTGCGGTAGACGAGGTTGCCGGTGCGGTCGGCGGTGTCGGCCTTGACGAGGGCGACGTCGGCGGTGAGCGGCTGTTCCAGAACGTACCCCACGCCGTCGATGACGCGGGTCTCCTTGCCCTCGGCGAGGACGGTGCCGTAGCCGGTGCAGGTGAAGAAGCCGCCGATCCCGGCGCCGCCGGCGCGGATGCGTTCGGCGAGGGTGCCCTGCGGGACGAGTTCGAGTTCGACGGTGCCGGCCCGGTAGGCGGCGTCGAAGTGCCAGGAGTCGTGCTGGCGGGGGAAGGAGCAGACGACCTTGCGGACCCTGCCCTTGGCGATCAGCGCGGCCAGGCCGATGTCGCCGTTGCCCGCGTTGTTGTTGACGATGGTCAGGTCGCCGACGCCGGCGTCGATGAGCGCGTCGATGAGTTCGACGGGCTGTCCGGCGGCGCCGAACCCGCCGACCATGACGACGTCGCCGTCGCGGACGCAGCGGACGGCCTCGGCCGGGTCGGTGTGGAAGGTCGGCATCACGCGTCAGCCCTTTCGAACACGGCGGCCAGGCCCTGGCCGCCTCCGATGCACATCGTCTCCAGCGCGTACCGGCCGCCGCTGCGGCGCAGTTGGTGCGCCAGGGTGGCCAGGACGCGGGCGCCGGTGGCCCCGACCGGGTGGCCGAGGGAGATGCCGGAGCCGTTGGGGTTGAGCCGCTCGTCCGTGGCCGGGATGTCCCACTCGCGCAGGCAGGCGAGCACCTGGGCGGCGAACGCCTCGTTGAGTTCGATGAGGTCCAGGTCGTTCAGGGTGAGTCCGGCGCGCTGGAGCGCGGCGGCGGTGGCCGGGACCGGGCCGATGCCCATCCGTTCCGGTCCGACGCCGGCGACCGCCCACGCGCGCAGCGCGAGCAGGGGTTCCCAGCCTCGGCGTTCGGCCTCGGCGCGGGTGGTGACCAGGCACATCGCGGCGCCGTCGTTCTGGCCGCTGGAGTTGCCGGCGGTCACGGTCGCGTCGGGGTCCAGCTTCGCCCGCAGGGGGCGCAGCTTCGCCAGGTCCTCGGCGGTGGTGCCGGGGCGCGGGTGCTCGTCGGTGTCGACGACCCGCTCCGGGGTGCGGCGGGTGGCGGGCACGGTGACCGGCACGATCTCGTCGGCGAACCGGCCCTCCGCCTGCGCGCGGCCGACGCGGGTCTGCGAGGCGAGGGCGAGGGCGTCCTGTTCCTCGCGGGTGAGGCCGTACTCGCGACGCAGGTTCTCCGCCGTCTCGATCATGCCGCCGGGGACGGGGTGGTCGCGTCCGCCCGCGGTCTGGCGGGCCCGGTCGAGCCGGTCCCACAGTTCGAGGCTGCCGGCCCTGACGCCCTGGCGGACGCCGAGCGCGTAGTGCTCGACCTGGCTCATCGACTCCACTCCCCCGGCGACCACCGTGGTGGCGGCGCCGGTGGCGACGGTGCCGGCCGCGTACAGGACGGCCTGGAGCCTGGATCCGCAGCGGCGGTCGAGCTGGAGTCCGGTGACCGCGGTGCCGAGTCCGGCGTCGAGGGCGGCGATGCGGCCGATGGCGGGGTTCTCGCCGCTGGGGTAGCAGTTGCCGAGCACGACGTCGTCGACGTCGCCCTCGCCGAGTCCGGCGCGGGCGGCGAGGGCGCGGAGCAGTTGCCGGGCCAGTTCGGTCGCGGGGAGTGCGGCGAACGCGCCGCCGAAGCGGCCCACCGGGGTGCGCAGCGGGTGGCAGACGACCACGTCGGAAGCAGACTTCATACCGGGAACGGTAGTCAGCGGTCATCGAGAGGGGAAATATCAAAATCCCGGTGATTGATATCGAAATGGATATGAGTGGTGGCGGCGCCGGCATACGCTGGCGGACATGACCGATGAGCTGCGGCGCATGCGCTACTTCGTGACCGTCGCGGAGGAACTGCACTTCGGCCGGGCCGCCGAGCGGCTGCACATGGCGCAGCCCCCGCTCAGCCAGGCCGTCCGGGGGCTGGAGGAGTCGGTGGGGGCCCGGCTGCTGGAGCGCACGACCCGGCGGGTGGCGCTGACCGCCGCCGGAGAGGCGTACCTGCGGCACGCGCGGGACGTGCTGGCGCGCGTGGAGCGGGCGAAGCAGGACGCGCGCCGGATCGAGGCGGGGCTGGAGGGGCGTCTGGTGGTCGGCTGCGTCGGGTCGGCCACGTACTCGCTGCTGCCGCGTTTCGCACGCGCCCTGCGGGCCGAGGTGACCTCGGTCGATCTGGCCGTGCGCGGCGAGATGCTCACCGCGGACCAGATCGCGGCGCTGCGGGACGGCACCGTCGACCTGGGGCTGATGCGGCCCCCCGCCGACCGGGCGGGGGTCGTCGTCACCCCGCTGCGGTCCGACCGGCTCGTGCTGGCGGTCGCGGACGAGCATCCGCTGGCCCGTCGGCGGCGGGCCTTCGTCCGGGACCTGGGGGGCGAGACGCTGCTCACGCATCCGGGCGGCGGGCGGTCCGCCATGTTCGACGTGGTCACGCGGGCCGTGTCCGAGGCGCGGGTGACTCCCGGGGCGGTGCAGGAGGTGGCCGAGACGTCGACCCTGCTCACGTTCGTGGCGGCCGGTCTCGGGCTGGCGGTGCTGCCCGAGCCGGCCCGGGCGCTGGCCCTGGAAGGGGTGGTCTGGCTGCCGTTGCAGGGCGTGCCGCCGGTCGAGCTGGTGGCGGTCCGCCGGGACCGGGTCGAGCCCCACGTGGCGCGGGCGGTGGACTGCCTGGGGAGGGTGGCGGCGAGCGGGGCGGGGGGCCGGGCGCGGAGGGAGTGAGGCGGGCTCGCCGGTCCCGGGCCTCGACGCACGCGTGCCCCGTTGCTCCTCCGGCCCGGTGCCACGTGTGCCCCGCCGCCCGAGGGGCACCCGGCGCCACGCCGACCCGGGACCGCGCCCCGTGGACCCGGCCCTCGGCCCCCCGTACGCCCCCATGCACCCGGGCCGCCCAGCGCCACGCATGTCCGGCCGCGACACGACGTCATCGCCCGAAAAGAGTACCGTTGACACCTTCGTGAGCATGGCGAACGACTTTTCGGCGCTTCCGGCAGGTCAGGAGGCTCAGAAGGAGGGAATCGGGACAGTGAGCGGTGATTCCCGGCGCCCTCCGGTCGCGTCGCCCCGTCTCTTCGGCGCCCGGGGGGTGAGGGCGGCGGCACCCGGCCGACGGCGGACCGGGTCACGAGCGGGGGACGGCGCCCGGCGGGGATCCCGGGAACCGCCCACCGGCCGATTGCGTTCGCTGTTCCGGGTGCGCAGTGTGGCCGGCCAGGTCTTCCTGCTCCAGGTGCTGGTCGTCGCCCTGGTCATCGCCGCTGCCCTGGCCGCCCTCCTCCTCCAGGCGCAGCGGGACAGCACGCAGGACGCGCGGGCCCGTTCCATGGACATCGCGAAGACGCTCGCGTACGCCCCGGAAATGGCGGAGGACCTGCGGGCACCCGATCCGACGGCCGAGCTCCAGCCCTACGTCGAGCGGGTCCGCACCGAGAGCGGTGTCGACCTGATCGTGGTGCTCTCGCCGACGGGGGTGCGCTACACCCACCCGGACCCGGCGGAGATCGGCGAGTTCGACCCGAACGCGCTCCACCTGCCGAGCGAGGCCCGCACGGAGAACTTCCACACCACCCAGGGCGACGCCGTGGCCTCCTACGTGCCCGTCACCGACCGCGACGGCACGGTGGCCGGCACCGTCGCGGTCTCGATCACCGTGGACAAGGTGACGAGCATGACGACGGCGCAGCTGCCGGTGCTGGTGGGGGCGGCCGTCGGGGCACTCGCCCTGAGCGCGGCCGGCACCGCCCTGGTCAGCCGGCGGCTGCTGCGCCAGACCCACGGACTGGGTCCGGTGGAGATGACCCGGATGTACGACCACCACGACGCGGTGCTGCACGCGGTGCGGGAGGGCGTGCTGATCACGGACGGTGACGGGGCGCTGGTGCTGGCCAACGACGAGGCGCGGCGGCTGCTGGACCTGCCGCCGGACGCGGAGCGGCGGGAGATCGGCGAGCTGGGCCTGGAGCCGGGGCTGCTGGAGATGCTGACCTCGGACCGCACGGCCACCGACGAGGTGCACCAGGCGGGCGGGCGTCTGCTGGCGGTCAACAAGCGCCGTACCACGCCCACGCCGGACAGCGGGCGCGCCGGGAGCGTGGTGACGCTCCGCGACACCACGGAGCTGCGGACCCTGTCGGGCCGGGCGGAGGTGGCGCGCGAGCGGCTGACGCTGCTCTACGACGCGGGGGCGCGCATCGGCTCCACCCTGGATCTGCGCAACACCGCGCAGGAGCTCGCCGACGTGGCGGTGCCGCGGTTCGCGTTCGTGGTCACGGTCGAGCTGAGCGAGGCGGTGCTGCGCGGCGAGGAGCCGTCTGGAACGTCCCTGGGCCTGCGGCGGATGGCCGTGAGCGGGGTCGCGCCCGACCGGCCGCTGGTGCCGGTGGGCGGGCAGGTCCGCTTCCCGCCCGGTACGCCGCAGGCGCGGAGCGTGGAGAGCGGCCGGGCCGTGCTGGAGAAGGATCTCGCCGCCGCCGAGGACTGGCAGGAGCGGGCCCCGGAGGAGGCGGCGAACGTCCTGGCGAACGGAGGGGGGTCGCTGATCACGGTGCCGCTGCGGGCCCGCGGCGGGCTGCTGGGGGTGGTGGACTTCTGGCGGTCGCGGTGGGAGGAGCCGTTCGACGAGGGCGACACGGCGTTCGCGGAGGAGCTGGCCGCCTGGGCGTCGGTGGCGCTCGACAACGCCCGCCGCTACACCCGCGAGCACGCGATGGCGGTCACGCTCCAGCAGAGCCTGCTGCCCCGGGACCTGCCCGAGCTGAGCGCGCTGGACGTGGCGCACCGCTACCTGCCCGCGCAGGCCGGGGTGGGCGGTGACTGGTTCGACGTGATCGAGCTGTCCGGTGCCCGGGTGGCGCTGGTGGTCGGTGACGTGGTGGGGCACGGGCTGCACGCGGCGGCCACCATGGGCCGGCTGCGCACGGCGGTGCACAACTTCGCGACGCTGGATCTGGCGCCGGACGAGCTGCTGGCCCGGCTGGACGACCTGGTGGCGCGGATGGACCGGGAGCAGGCGGGACGGGACGACGAGACGCTGCTCGGGGCGACCTGCCTGTACGTGGTCTACGACCCGGCCTCGGGCGCCTGCACCCTGGCGCGGGCCGGCCACCCGCCGCCCGCCCTCGTCCGTCCGGACGGCACCGTCACCTTCGTCGACCTGCCCGCCGGTCCCCCGCTGGGCCTGGGCGGGCTGCCCTTCGAGTCGGTCGAGATCCGCGTGCCCGAGGCCAGTCAGCTGGTGCTGTACACCGACGGGCTGGTCGAGAAGCGGGGCCGGGACATCGACGTGGGCCTGGCGCTCCTGCAGGGTGCGCTGTCCCGGCCCGGGCGGGCGCCGGAGGAGACCTGCCGGGCCGTGCTGGAGGCGCTGCCGCCGGACCGGGCCACCGACGACGTGGCGCTGCTGGTCGCCCGGACCCGGGTGCTGGACGCGGACCGGGTGGCCGACTGGGACGTGCCCCGGGAGCCGTCGGCGGTGTCCCGGGTCCGCGCGGAGGTCGCCGGGCAGCTGGAGGCGTGGGGGCTGGAGGGGGTGGGGTTCGCCACCGAGCTGATCCTCAGCGAACTGGTCACCAACGCGATCCGCTACGGCACCTCGCCGATCCACGTCCGGCTGCTGCGGGACCGCCACCTGATCTGCGAAGTGTCCGACGGCAGCAGCACCTCGCCCCACCTGCGGTACGCGTCGGCCACGGACGAGGGCGGACGCGGCCTGTTCCTGGTCGCCCGGTACGCGGAGCGCTGGGGCACCCGGTACACACCGGGCGGGAAGGTCATCTGGACCGAGCAGCTGCTGGACGGCGGCAGCGAGCCCGGCGAGCCGGTGAGCGACGACGACCTGCTGGCGCAGTGGGCCGACGTGACGCTGTGAGCACGCTGTGAGCCCGGCGGCGGGGAGCGGGACGGGCCCCGGAGCGGCGCCCCGCTCCCCGCCCCGCCGGACGGCCCGCACGCACGGGCCCCGTGCGGGCGGGACTGCCTCGGGAGGACTGCCCCGGGTGCCGCCGCCTCCGGGGCGCCCCCGACCGGGCACGCCTCGCCCCCCCGGTCGTCCCACCAGGCACTCCCCGCCTCCCCGGTGACGGGAGCCGGACCGCCCCGGCGCCGCTCCTGCGTGCGGACCGCCCGGCGCCGCTACTTCGTGAGGAGCGCCCCGGCCCCCGCCGCCGAGGGGGCGGTCACGGTGTCCCAGTGCACCGTGCGGTCGCACCAGCGGTCGAGCAGGATCTGGTCGTGGCCGACGGCGAGCAGTGCGGCGCCGGTCGCCGCGCGGTAGTCCTCGACCACGGCGACCAGCGCGGCCGTGGTGGAGGCGTCCAGCATCGCGGTCATCTCGTCGCAGATGAGCAGGCGCGGGGTGAGCACCAGCGCGCGGGCGAGGCAGGCGCGTTGCAGCTGGCCGTCGCTGACCTCGTGGGGGCGGCGGGTGAGCAGGTCGGGGGTGAGGCCGACGGTCTCGGCGAGTTCGGGGACCCGGTCGGGGATCTCGTCGCGGCGGCCGGTGGCGCGCAGCGGTTCGGCGATCAGGTCGGTCAGGCGCAGCCGGGGGTCGGCGGAGAGCCGGGGCTGCTGGAAGACGACGCCGAAGGCGGTGCGGGCGGCGCGCGGGGCGCGGTGGCGCCAGTGCCGTACGGGGGCGCCGTCGAGGAGGACGGTCCCGGCGTCGGGGCGGTGCAGCAGGGCGGCGACCCGGGCGAGGGTGGACTTGCCGCAGCCGCTGGGGCCGAGCAGGCCGACGGACTCGCCCGCGGTGACGGTGAGGGAGGCCCCCCGGACGACGGGGGCGCGGCGGTCGTAGCCGGCGGTGACGGTGCGCAGTTCAAGCACGGGCGTCCTCCGGGGTGCGGGCCGGGACCGGGTGGTGGCAGGCGACCGACGCGGTCAGGGCCGGGACGGTGGCGCAGGCCGGGGTGGCGCGGTCGCAGCGGGGGGCGAAGGCACAGCCGTCGGGGAGGCTGCCGAGTTCGGGGGGCAGGCCGGGGATGGGGGTGAAGGCGCGCTCGGGGAGGGCGTCCAGGAGGCCGCGGCTGTAGGGGTGGCGGGGTCCGGGTGTGCCGAAGAACGTGTCGGCCGGGGTGAGTTCGACGATGCGTCCCGCGTACATGACGGCGACCCGGTCGGCGATGCGGGCGGCGGCGGCCAGGTCGTGGGTGATCATCAGCAGGGCGCGGCCCTGTGCGGCGTCGACGTGGCGGCGCAGTTCGTCGACGGTGCGCTCGACCAGGTCGCGGTCGAGGCCGGTGGTGGGTTCATCGGCGAGCAGCAGGGGCGCGTCACCGATCAGTGCGAGGGCGGTGGCGGCGCGCTGGGCGAGGCCGCCGGAGAGTTCGTGCGGGTGGCGGTCGAGGTGGTCGGCGGGGAACGCGGCGCGGGCGGCGGCCTGCTCGGCGGCCGTGCGCAGGGCGGCCCGGCCGCGGACGCCTTTGAGTTCGGCGACCGTCTCCTCCACCTGGGAGCGGATGGTGCGGACGGGGGTGAGGTGGGCGGCGGGGCTCTGCGGGACGAGGCCGATGCGGCGGCCGCGGACGCGGCCGGCCAGGGTGGCCTCGTCGGCGGTGAGCAGGTCGAGGTCGTCGAGGTGGGCGTGGCCGGCGGTCCGGGCGTTGGCGGGGAGCAGGCCGAGGAGGGCGGAGGCGAGGACGGACTTGCCGCAGCCGCTCTCGCCGACCAGGGCGAGGCATTCGCCGGGGGCGACGTCGAAGTGGGCGTCGGTGACGGCGGGGACCTGGCGCCCGCCGGGCATCAGGAAGCGCACGGACAGGCCGCGGACGGACAGCACGGGGGGTGACGTGGTCACAGCGTGAGCTCCGATCGGCGGCGGGGGTTGATCCGTTCCCGCCAGACTCCGGCGAGGCCGGCGATGGCGAGGGTGGGGATGATCAGGAAGAGGCCGGGGAACAGGGTGGGCCACCACTGTCCGGCGAGCAGCGAGCCGCGGGCGCCCTGGATGAGGGTGCCGAGGCTGGCGGTGTGCGGGGGCAGGCCGAGGCCGAGGAAGGACAGGGCGCTCTCGTGCCACATGGCGTGCGGGACCATCAGCACGGCGGCGAGGCCGGCCTGGGGCAGGACGCCGGGCAGCAGGTGGCGCAGCGCGACCCGCCACCGGGAGGCGCCGCCGGACACGGCCGCGTCGATGTAGGGGCGGGAGCGCAGGGACAGCACCTCGGCGCGCACGATGCGGGCCGTGGACAGCCAGTGGGTGAGGGCGACGGAGATCACCACGGGCCAGACACCGGGCCGGAACATCGCCACGATGAAGATGCCGAGCAGCAGGTGCGGCACGGAGGCGATGGCGTCGACGACGCGCATGACGAGCCGGTCGACCCAGCCGCCGAGGGCGCCGGCGGTGGCGCCGACGGCGGTGCCGATGACGGTGGCGGTGAGCGCGGCGACCAGGCCGACGAGCAGGGAGACGCGCAGGCCGTAGACGCAGCGCAGCAGCAGGTCGCGGCCGACGTCGTCGGTGCCGAAGGGGTGGGACCAGCTGGGCGGCAGGAGTTTGGCGGAGAGGTCGACGGTCTGCTGGTCGAGCTGGGCCAGCGGCGGGACGAGCAGCACCGCGAGGACGGTCAGGGCGACCAGCGCGGCGGAGACGCGCAGCCGGAGGGTGTGGGTGGAGCGGCGGGCGGTGCCGCGCTCGCGCGGGCCGGGCCCGGGGAGGGGGGTCTTCTCCAGGGTGGTGTCAGCCATGGGGATCACATCTCATCCAGCTTCACCCTCGGGTCGGTGAGTCCGTACAGCAGGTCGGCGAGCAGGTTTCCGGCGAGGACGGCGGCGGTGGCGAGGGTGGTCAGCGCGGCCAGCAGCGGGAAGTCGACGGCGGTGGCGGCCTCGACGGTGGCCGCGGCGATGCCGGGCCAGCTGAAGACGGTCTCCACCAGCAGGGCGCCGGTGATGAGTTCGGGGACGCGGGAGCCGATCAGGGTGAGGACGGACAGCAGGCCGGAGCGCAGGGCGTGGCCGAGCAGGACGGTGCGTTCGGCGAGGCCGCGGGCCCGGGCGCCGCGCACGGGGTCCTCGGCGAGGGCGTCGCCGACACCCTGGCGGACGTAGAGCGTGAACCAGGGCAGCTGGGAGACGGCGAGGACGCCGGCGGGCAGCACGAGGTGGGTGGCGAGCTGTCCGGCGGTGACGTGGTCGCTGCCGGTGTCGGTGAGGCCGCCGGCCGGCAGGACGTCCAGTTTCAGGGCGAACAGCCAGATGGCGAGCAGGGCGATCCAGAAGACCGGGGCGGCCTCCAGGGAGTACGACACGGAGGTGATCGCCCGGTCGACGAGCGAGCCGGGGCGGCGGGCGGCCAGCACGCCGAGCAGGGTGCCGAGCAGGACGGCGACCACGAAGGCGACGGCGCACAGCAGCGTCGACCACAGCAGCCGTTCGCCGATGACCTCGGCGACCGGCTGGCGCATCACGGTGGACTGGCCGAGGTCTCCGGTGACGGCGGAGGTCAGCCAGTCCCACCAGCGGGCGGTGAGGGGGCGGTCGACGCCCAGGTTCTCGCGCAGCCGGTCCAGGGTCTCCTGGTCGGCGCCGAGGGCGGCGGTGCCGGCGTACGCCTTCACCGGGTCGAAGGGGGAGGCGGCGGCGAGGGCGAACGCGCCGAAGGTGACGACGAGGAGCACGGGCACGGCGAACAGGGCCCGCCGTGCCGCGAGCCGTCCCATCGCCGCCCAGGGCAGGGTGCTCACTTCTTGGGCGTCCAGTCCTCGACGTTCCACCAGGGGCCGCTGGCGAAGCCGTGCTCGTGCGGTTCGGTCTGGGTGGTCAGGCCGTCCCAGTCGTCGTCGAGGACGTAGAGGTGGTCGATGTGGGTGAGGAAGGTGTAGCCGGGGTTCTTCACCAGGGCGCGCTGGAGGTCGTCGTAGGCGGCCTCGCGCTCGGCCCGGACGCGGGTGCGGCGGCCGGCGTCGAGCGCCTTGTCCACGGCCGGGTCGTCGTAGCGGGCCATGTTGTTGAAGCCGTCACCGGCCAGGGAGGAGTGCAGCAGGGTGTACAGGCCGAAGTCGGGGTCGCCGACGCTGCCGAAGCCGGCGAGGACGGCGTCCCGCTTCATGCGGGGCTCGATGACCTCCCAGGTCCCGCTCTCGACCGTGACGTCGATGCCGGCCTGCTTGGCGTCGGAGGCGTAGGCGAGGGCGTGGTCCTGGCGGACCTTGTCGCCGGAGGGGTAGTAGAGGGTGAACGCGGCGCGGCGGCCGTCCTTGGCGCGGATGCCGTCCTTGCCGGGCTTCCAGCCGGCGTCGTCGAGGATCTTCTTGGCGCGGGCGAGGTCGCGCGGGCGCTCGACGTCCTCGGCGAACCAGGAGTCGTCGACGGGCAGGGGGCCGTAGGCGGGCCGGCCGGCGCCGTCGAGGATCTTGTCGACCATGGCCTTGCGGTCCACGGACAGGTCCAGGGCCCGGCGGATGGCGGTGTCGCGGGTGACGGGGTGCTCGGTGGGGAGGGTGACCGCGCGGAAGTCGTAGGAGGTGGCCCGGTACGTCCTGCGGTCGTCGTCCTTCTCGAAGGTGGCGGCGAGGTTGGGCGGCAGGGTCGCGCCGTCGAGGTCGCCGGAGCGCAGCCGGGTGGCGCGGACGTCGTCGTCGGCGATGATCGCCATGGTGAGCTTTGTCACCTCGGGGGCGCCGCCCCAGTAGTCCGGGTTGGCCTTGAAGGTGAGCTTCTCGCCCTTGCGCCAGTCGGTGAGGACGTACGGTCCGGTGCCGATCGGCCGGGTGTTGAAGGAGCCGGTGTTGGGGTCCTGCTTCCCGGCCACGTGCTCGGGGACGATGGGCAGCACGGTGCGGGAGGCGAAGGCCGCGTAGGGGTAGTCGAGGGTGAAGACGACCTTGTGGTCGCCGTCGGCCCGGACCTCCTTGATGGCGTCCAGTTCGCTCTTGGCGGTGTTGTTGGTCTTGTCGTCGAGCACCGTGCGGTAGGTGTAGACGACGTCCTCGCTGGTCAGCGGCTCGCCGTCACTGAACTTCACGTCGTCGCGGAGGGTGAAGGTGTAGGTGCGGCCGTCGTCGGCGACCTCGGGGAGGTCCTTGGCGAGGGCGGGCTGGAGGTTCATCTCCGCGTCGCGGGCCAGCAGCCCGTCGAAGATCTTGGAGTTGCCGTCCTTGCCGTAGCCGAGGAGCGGGTTCAGGGTGTCCGGCTCGGAGGGGACCCCGATCACCACGGCGTCGGCGGCTCCGCCGCCGTCCGCACCGCCGTTGCCCGGTGCCGAGCAGGCGGCGACCGTGCCCGCCATCACCGCGGCGACGGCGGCGCTCCGTACGCGTCGGGTCGTCATCGAACCTCACACTCCAGTTGACCGATAATCGTTGTTGCATATTAGTTGCAGCAAGGGGCTACCCGGTACCGGCTCCCCCCAGTCCCCGCACGCCCCCTCACTCCGGGGCGCGCGAAGCGGCCGGGGAGTGGGGGCGCCGTGCGTGCGCTCCCGGTGACCGCTTGTCACCGGACGGGAAAGGGCACTACTGTCGCCACGCCTTGGTGACGGGAAATCCGGTGCGACACCGGTGCGGCCCTCGCCACTGTGATCGGGAAGTCCTGCTCCGGCCCTCACGGGCGGCCACTGGGTCCTCGGACCCGGGAAGGCGGAGCACGGGCGGTGGTACCCGTCAGCCAGGAGACCGGCCAAGGCGCGTCAACCATCCACGAGGTGCTGGAGAGGGTCTGCTGAGCCATGCACATAGCCGAGGGTTTTCTGCCACCGGCGCACGCGGTCGCCTGGGGTGCCGTGTCGGCGCCGTTCGTCGTCCACGGAGCCCGGTCGCTCGTCCGTGAGGTCAGGAACCATCCCGAGAGCACCCTGCTCCTGGGCGCCTCCGGAGCGTTCACGTTCGTTCTGTCCGCGTTGAAACTGCCGTCGGTGACCGGCAGTTGCTCCCACCCCACGGGGACGGGACTCGGCGCCATCCTGTTCCGGCCGCCGGTCATGGCGGTCCTGGGCACCATCACCCTGCTGTTCCAGGCGCTGCTGCTCGCCCACGGCGGGCTGACCACGCTCGGCGCCAACGTCTTCTCGATGGCGGTCGTCGGACCGTGGGCCGGGTACGGCGTCTACCGGCTGCTGCGCCGCGCGGACGTGCCGCTGATGGGCGCGGTGTTCGCCGCCGCGTTCGTCGCCGACCTGTCGACGTACTGCGTGACCAGCGTGCAGCTGGCGCTCGCCTTCCCCGACCCGGCCGGCGGCTTCGCCGGCGCGCTCGGCACGTTCGGCACCGTCTTCGCCGTCACCCAGATCCCGCTGGCGGTCAGCGAGGGACTGCTCACCGTGCTGGTGATGCGCCTGCTGGTGCGCTCCAGCCGGGGCGAGCTGACCCGGCTCGGCGTGCTGGTGACGCGGGCCGGACGCGCGACGGCGGACTCCGCGGACCCGTCCCGCGCGTCCCACGCGTCCGGCCCGTCCGACGCCTCCGGCGCTCCCGGTGCCTCCGGCACGGCCTCCGGGGCGGTGACCCGATGAGCCGGAACGCCAGGATCAACACGCTGCTGCTGCTCGCCGTCGTCGTGCTCGCGGTGATCCCGCTGGTGTTCGGACTCGGCGACCACAAGGAGGAGCCCTTCGCCGGTGCGGACGCCGAGGCGGAGACGGCGATCACGGAGATCGACCCGGACTACGAACCGTGGTTCTCCCCGCTGTACGAACCCCCGTCCGGCGAGGTCGAGTCGGCCCTGTTCGCCCTCCAGGCGGCGATCGGCGCGGGCGTCCTCGCGTACTACTTCGGACTGCGGCGGGGCCGCCGGCAGGGCGAGGAGCGGGCGTCGGACCCCGGCTCGGCCCCCACGGCGACGGAGGCGGCGGCCGGGACCACGGCAGCCGGCCCGGGCGCGCGGGCGGAGCCGGTCCCCGGCCCCGGGGACGACGCCGGCGAGCGGCGGGTCTGATCCCGGGTGCTCCCGATCGACGCGGCGGCGCACAGCAGTCACTGGCGCCGCCGCCACCCCCTGGACAAAGCGGTACTGGGCCTCGGACTCACCGTGCTCGCGATCTCGCTGCCGCCCTGGCCGGGCGCGGCCCTGGTGCTGGTGACCGCCGTCGCCCTGCTGCTGGGCCCGGCCCGCGTGCCCGGCCGCCGGCTGTGGCGCGCCTACCGGGTGCCGCTGGCGTTCTGCGTCACCGGGGCGCTCCCGCTGCTGGTGCAGGTGGGCGGCTCCGCAGGGTTCCTCTCGCCCGCGGCCCACGGTCCGCAGCGGGCCGCGGAGGTGCTGCTGCGGACCTCGGCCGCCTCCCTCGGCGTGCTGCTGTTCGCCTTCACCACCCCGATGTCCGACCTGCTGCCCCGCCTGGTCCGGGCCGGGGTGCCGGCGCCGCTCGTCGACGTGGCGCTGGTGACGTACCGCATGAGCTTCCTGCTGCTCGACGCCGTCCGCCGGGTCCGTGAGGCGCAGGCCGCCCGGCTCGGGCACACCACCCGGGCCGCGACCTGGCGCTCGCTGGGCGGGCTCGGCGCCACCGCCTTCGTGCGTTCCTTCGACCGGGCGGCGCGGCTCCAGGCCGGGCTGGCCGGGCGCGGCTACGACGGCACCCTGCGCGTGCTGGTGCCCGAGGTGCGCGTCTCGGTGCCCTTCACGGCCGCTAGCCTGGCCCTGCTGGGGGCCCTCGCGGTCCTGGCCCTCGTCCTGGAAGGACCGCTGTCGTGAGCGCGCGCGAACTGGTGGCCCTGCGGGGCGCGTCCTTCGCCTACGAGGACGGTCCGGCCGTGCTCAGCGGCCTGGACTTCGCCGTCCGCGCGGGGCGTGCGCTGGCCCTGCTGGGACGCAACGGCAGCGGCAAGACCACCCTGATGCGCCTGCTCAGCGGCGGACTGCGCCCGCACACCGGGGAGTTGACGGTCCAGGGCCGGCCGGTGCGGTACGACCGGCCCGGGCTGACGCGGCTGCGGACGGCGGTGCAGCTGGTGGTGCAGGACCCGGACGACCAGCTGTTCGCCGCGTCCGTCGGGCAGGACGTGTCGTTCGGGCCGCTGAACCTCGGGCTGCCCGACGCGGAGGTGCGGCACCGGGTCGCCGAGGCGCTGGCCGCGCTGGACATCACCGCCCTGGCCGACCGGCCGACCCACCTGCTCTCCTACGGGCAGCGCAAACGGGCGGCGATCGCGGGGGCGGTGGCGATGCGGCCCCGGGTGCTGATCCTGGACGAGCCGACGGCCGGCCTGGACCCCGACGGGCAGGAACGCCTGCTCACCACGCTCGACGGGCTGCGCGCGGGCGGCACCACGGTGGTGATGGCCACCCACGACGTGGACCTGGCGCTGCGCTGGGCCGACGACGCGGCCCTGCTCACCCCCTCCGGCGTGCGCACCGGCCCGGTCGCCCGCCTGCTGGCCCGCACGGACCTCCTCGCCGCGGCCGGTCTGCGGCTGCCCTGGGGCGTGGCGGCCGGCCACGTCCTGCGGTCGCACGGCCTGTCGGCCGACGCCTCCGCGGGCCCGCGGACCCCGGAGGAACTGCTCGCCCTCGCCGCCGACGGGGGCGTGGCGGCCGAGGAGGCGATCCGTGGGGTGCGCGGGGCGCCGGACGCACCGGACGCGGCCGGAGCGGACGGGCCCGGGGACGGTACGCCGACGGCCTGTTCCCCGGAGGCGGAAGCTCCGGGGAACAGGCCGTCAGAAGGCCGGGGGCCGGCCGAACGGGCCGCGGACGACGGGGCGTCGGGCGAGCGCGACGCGGGCGGCGCGGGGCCCGGAGGCACCGGCCCGGGGTCTAGAGCGCCGAGCGGAAGGCGGGCAGGTAGCCGCTGGACTGGCCGACGGCCTTGGGGTGGTAGGAGTTGGTGACCGGCAGGGTCACGCTGTGCAACCAGGCGTCGCCGGAGCAGAGTTCGTGGCCGGTGAACTCGTCGACCACGCTGGAGTAGGAGAACCCGGCGTTGGCGGCCCGCTTGGCGATGACGCCGTTCAGGACGTCGGCCGCGTTGTTGATGGCGCCGCGCTCGGTCTCGGTGAGGCCGGCGATGCAGTTGCCGGACAGCTTGTAGAAGCGGGGGTAGCCGAGGACCACGACGTGCGCCTGCGGGGAGCGGGCGCGGATGCCGTTGTAGAGCGAGTCCAGCTTGCCGGGCAGGGAGCTCTGCATCTGGCCGACGGCGGTGTTGACGCGGCTGACGCAGGTGGCCTCGCTCTGCAGCACGCATGCCTGCATGACGTCCGCGAAGCCGATGTCGTTGCCGCCCGCCGAGACGCTGACGAGCGTGGTGGAGGAGGTCAGCGCACCCAGCTGGCCGCTGGAGACGGTGGAGGTCGTCGCGCCCGAACAGGCGACGAAGCGGAAGGAGGCCGGGGAGTTGGCGTTGGCCCACAGCTGCGGGTAGGCCTTGGTGCTCCGCTTGCAGTCACCGCTTTCGGAGGTGTAGCTGCCGGCGCCGACGCCGGAGGAGTAGGAGTCGCCGAGGGCGACGTAGTGCTGTCCGGCGGCCGCGGCGGGTTGCGCCAGGCCGAGAACGGTGGCGGCACCCAGCAGGAGGGTCGCCAGGGAAGCCGCGAGGGAACGCACTGACACGTGTATCCGCCCTTCACGCGCGTTGCTTGCACCGGTAGTTGAGGGAGCAAGCACGGTTGTAGCAGGCCGGGATACCGCGCGGTAACCGTCGCGCTGGAAGTCATCCGGAATGCCCCGAATACTGAGGTGCTCACATCAACTACGCGCGTGGATAAACCTCTGACGTGGGGTCTTGTCGTGGAGATCTGGGAGGACTTGAGGGTGTCCGCCGCGAGGCGTGGTCACCGGGCCCGGCCCCCGGGCGGCGCGCCCCGCCCGGCCCTGCCCCCGGGCGACCTGCCCCGGCGAACGCGCCACCCGGCCCCCGACCCCCGGGTGGCGCCCCGTCGCCCCGCTCAGCCCACCTCCGCCCGTCCCGCCCCGTTGGGGGGCGCGGTCAACGGGGGTGCCGGGGACGCGGGGTGCGTCGGCGGGCCGGCGAGGAGGCGGCGGGGGTCGGCCGCGCGGGTGATGGCGGTCTCGACGGCGGCGATCCGCTCCCCCAGCACCGCCAGGGCGGCGATGGCGCGGGTCAGCGCGTCGTCGTCCGGGCCGCCCAGGGTGCTGGTGCGGACGTGGGCGGCCTTCACCTCGGCCCAGCGGTCGGCCTGCGCCGGGGTGAGCGTGCCGCGCAGTTCGGCCAGCTTGAGCAGGTTCGCCTCGGCGCCGGTGGTGAGGGTCTGCGCCTCGGCCGTGTAGTGGTCGTGGACGACTGCGGCGAGTTCGGCCTCGTTCATGACCGGCTGGATCCGCTGGGCGATCTTGTTCATGTTGCGGTAGGAGCCCTGGAGCCGGAACGGCGGTTCCGTGCGGGCGTCGTCGGACTGCGCGGCGGAGGCGATGTAGGCCGCGTTGACGGCGAGGACGGTGCGGCGCGCGGCGAGCAGGTGGCGCAGCACGGCCAGGACGCGGTCGAGTTCGGTGGGCGCGTACGGGTGGGCGAGGCGGTCGGGGCGGGCCGTGGGGTCGTCCGCCGCCAGCCGGAGCAGCAGGGCGAGGTCGGCGCGGTCGCGGGCGGCGAGCGGGGCGAGGACCGGGTTGGCGGTGAGCGCGTTCTCCACGAAGCTCAGCGCGAACACCTCCTCCTTGCCGGTGAGGACGTCGCCCAGGTTCCACACGTCGGCGCGGTTGGCGAGCATGTCGGGCACCCGGAAGACCTCACCGGACTCGGTGTAGGGGTTGCCGGCCATGCACACCGCGAACCGCTTGCCGCGCAGGTCGTAGGTGCGCGGCTCGCCCTGCCAGACGCCCTCCACGCGGCGGGTGGAGTCGCACAACGGGATGAACTTCTGCAGCAGTTCGGGCGAGCAGTGCTGGATGTCGTCGAGGTGCAGGAGCGTGTTGCTTCCGGCGGCCAGCGCGAAGTTGATCTTCTCGATCTCCTGGCGGGCGGTCGCGTTGGGCGCCTCGGCCGGGTCGAGGGAGGTGACGGCGTGGCCGAGGGCGGGGCCGCTCACCTTGACCAGCAGCAGGCCGAGCCGGTGGGCCACGTACTCCATGAGCGTGGTCTTGCCGTAGCCGGGCGGGGACAGGAGCAGCAGCAGGCCGCCGGTGCCGGTGCGGGCGTCATCGCCGGTGGTGCCGAGCTGTTTGGCGAGGCTGTCGCCGACGAGCGGCAGGTACACCTCGTCGACCAGGCGGTTGCGGACGAACGAGGACATCACGCGCGGGCGGTGGTCGTCCAGCCGCAGCCGGGCCCGCTCGGCGGTCACCCGCTCGGTGCGGTGGCGCTGGAAGGCGCGGAACGCGGGCACGTCGTGCTCCCGGAACCGCCGGGTGCGGGCGAGGAACTCGTCGATGCGCAGGCCGAGCCGGCGGTCGGTGATGCGGGGATGGGTGCCGAGCAGCCCGTCCACCGTGGTGGTCAGGGGCGCGTCGGAGACGTGGCGCGGCAGGTCCGGGCACAGCTCGGCGGCCACCGCCTCCGCGAGGTCGCCGGGGGTCACGTCGGCGTCGGCGGCCGTGGCGTACGCGGACAGCCACGCCTCGACCAGGCGGCGGCGCGCGGTCAGGTCGTCCAGGGCGGGCAGGTCGTCCTGGTAGGCGGCGGGGGCCGCGTCGCGGAAGCGGTCGAGCAGGGTGTGCACCCTGGCGGCGAGGACGAACCCCTCGGGGCCGGTGGTGAGTTCCTCCAGGAGGTAGGCGGCCGACGCGCCGGCGGGGACGGTCGCGTCGCCGTGCCAGTCGGCGAGGGCCCGCTCGGTCTCCGCCCGCAGGTCGTCGAGGGCGGAGGTGGGGCCGAAGGCCTCGGCCACGCGGGCCAGGGAGCGGGCCCGGCGGGTGAGGGCGGACCGCTGCTCCGGTGTGGTGCCGTGGGCCCAGTACAGCAGGGCGGCGGCGCGGGCGGCGGGCTCGTGGCGCAGGGTGCCGGCGGTGCCGTGCAGGCGCAGGGCGGCGGTGAGGATCGCGGTGGCGTCCTGGTCGTGGACCCCGCGTTCGTACCCTTCGTCGTACGCCTCCTCGGCGGCCCGGCGGACCAGGGCGCCGAGGTCACCGGCGGCGTTCAGCGCCTCGGGGCCGTGGTCGTGGAGCAGGCGGGCGGCGAGGTGTTCGGCGCGGTAGACCTCGGGCGACTCGGACGGCAGGTGCCGGTTCCAGTAGGGGCGGGCCGCGAGGAGCGCGGGGTCGTCGACGGGGGCCCGGTAGTCGGTGCCGGTGAGGGCGAAGGCGAGGCCGTCGCCCTGCGGGACGAGGGTGAGTTCGGGGCTGCGGCCGGTGACGGCGAAGCGGTGTCCACCCAGGCGGACGGCCCGGCCGCCGTCCGCGTAGAGGTCGGTGCGGTCGCGCAGGGCCCGGTCCGCCTCCTGGCGGGCGGTGCGGATGCGGCCGTCGAGTTCCTCCGCGCGGACGCGGTCGCCGAGGGCGCGCAGTTCGTCGGCGGTGCGGCGGACCTTGACGATCAGCGGGTCGGAGGCGAAGTAGGTGCTGACGGCGTCGGCGTCGGCGAGGGCCGCGGAGCGGCGGGCGACGGCCTCCAGGGCGCGGTCGGCGGCGGTGGCGAGCTGTTCGGCGCGGTGGGCGCGGGCGTCGGTGAGGCTCTGCCGGCGGGCGGTGAACGCCTCGTGGATCGCGGTGCGCTGGTCCATCAGCTCGCCGAGGACGTCGTCGGACTCCGCGAAACGGGACTCCAGCACCTCCAGTTGGGCGAGGGCGCGGGCCAGTTGGTCGTCGCACGCCTCGGGGGTGTCGGCCGCGGCCAGCGCGCCGGTGACGGTGCGGCCGAGCAGGGCGAGTTCGGCGGCGAACCCGGCGCGGGTCTCCCGGTCGAGGAGGGCGCGGCGGCGGGTGTCGAGGGTGGCGCGGGCGCGGTTGACGCCGCCGAGGGCCTCGGCGACGCGTTCCAGGACGGCGGTGCGGACGGTGGTGTCGGCGATGTCGAGGGAACCGACCACCTCGGTGACGGTGCGCAGTCCGTCGGCGAGTTCCTCCAGGCGGGCGGCGACCGGAGCGGCCCCGGCGGCGGTGGTGATCGCGTCCGCGTCGGCGACGAGGCGTTCGACGTCGGCGTGGTGGGCGGCGAAGGCGTCCTCGCGGGCGAGGAAGTCGACGGCGCGCCGCCCGAACGAGGCGAGGTCGGCCTCGGCCGCGGCGGCCAGCTCGTCGATGCGGGCGCGGTCCGCGTACCGCAGGTCCCTCAGGGTGAGCAGGTGGCCCTGGGCGTGCCGGAGTTCGGTGAGTCCGGTGACCCAGGCGGCCGCCTCGCGGGGCTGTTCGCCGCGCAGTCGGCGCACCACGGCGGCGACCCGCGCGGCGGCCTCGTCGAGGGCGTCGGCGGCGTGGCGGGTGAGGGAGCGGACGGTCTCGAACTCGGCGAGGACCTGTCCGGCGGTGCCGCGCATCCGCTCCAGCGGGGAGCGCATGTCGCCCAGGTCGGCGTCGCCGAGCCAGTGGTGGGCGTCGAGGGTGCGCACACAGGCGGTGACCAGGGCCTGGTGGGCCTCCGTCGTCGGGGTGGTCTCGGCGGCGGAGCGGGCCAGGGACAGGCAGTCGGAGATGCCGCGCACCAGGTCGGCGTTGCCGAGCCGGGCGAGCGGGCCGTCGCCCGGCGGCCGGGCGGCGGCGTGGGTGTCGGAGACGTAGGGGGTGCGCCAGACCTGGACGGGGTGGACGCGGGCGGGGTCGTCGCCGTCGGGCCGCAGCAGGGTGAGGGTGCCGTCGTCGGTGAGCGCCCAGCCGTGGCCGGTGAGGGGGGTGGCGACCTCCTCCCGGATGACGTTGTAGGACAGCAGCAGGGCGCGGCCCCGGGCGGGGGCGTGGAAGGCGTACAGCACGTCCTCGCCGTTGGGCGAGCGCACCTCGCGTTCGAAGTCCGTGCCGGTGGTGTCGAGGTCGTACGTCTTGTGCGGCCCGGCGGCCAGGCAGTAGCCGCCGGGGAAGACGATGCCCCGGTCGCCGGGGAGGCGGCGGCAGCCCCGGCCGATGCCGTCGAGGCGGACGACGGTCCTGGTGAGGGTGTTGAAGACCAGGTGGCGGTACGCGGTCTCCTTGTAGGGCAGGACCCGCAGCAGGACGAGGGCGCCGACGCGGGCGTGGGCGATCTCGGCGTCGGCGAGGGACTGCAGGGGTTCGTCGACTGGTTCGGAGTGGATGCCGTCGGGGCTGTCCGTGTCGTCGGCGGCCCTGACGGTGAGGGTGCCGCCGAGCGTGTCGACGAGGACCGCGCCGAGCACGGAGACGTGCGGGTGGCGGCCGAGGACGTGGTCCTCGCGGGTTGTGCGGGTCCACTCGATGTCGGGGGCCGGGGTGCGGGCGTGGTCGCGGTCGCCGCGCGCGTCGAGGAAGGCGGTCCGGCCGTCCTCGGTGACCGACCAGCGCAGGACGCGGATGTCGTCGGCCTTCTCGCCGGTCTGGAAGACGGCGAGCAGGGTGCCGTCGACGCGGCGCAGCCGCAGCAGGCGCGCCTGGCGGTAGTAGCGGTGCAGGGCGGCGAACTCGCGGACGAACGCGGGGTCGTCGAGGAGTCCGGGCACGGCGTCGTCGGGCAGCCGGTTCAGGTCGCGGTCGTGCAGGGCGAGGACGTCGCCGACGGCGGTGTCCGCCTCGGGGCGGGGCCGGGCCTCGTAGCCGAAGAGGAGCGCGTCGCCCACGGCGACGAGGTCGCGGGGCACGCTGGTGCGCTCGGTGCGCAGCCGCTCGGTGCCGGCCAGGCTCAGTCCCGCGGAGCCGAACTCCTCGATCCGGCGCCGGTTCAGTTCCTCGGCGCGGCGGGCGAGGTCGGCGGCCTCGGCGCCGAGGCGGTCGCGCAGCACCTGGTAGGCGCCGCCGTCGGCGGCCTCCGCGCCGGGCGTGCGGTCGGCGGCCCCGCCGGCCGGGGTGCCCGTGCCGGGGGCCGGGGCGCCCGGGGTGCCGGGGCTGCCGTCGCCGCCGGGGGTCGCGGCGGGGGCCGTGGAGTCGTGGGTGGACGGGTCCGCCGTGCCGGGGGCGTGCGGGGTGGCCGTGTCGTGGGTGCCGGTGGTCATGGCTGCCTCTCGGGTGGGACGACCGGGAGCCGCCGTCCCCTGTGCGGCGGCTCCCGGTCCGTGGTGGGTCAGGCCCGGGCGTGGCCGTTCAACGCGGCCAGCGGAGTGTCCGCGAGTCCCAACTCACCAGCCTTGGCGATCAGTTCCTCGAACCGACCGGTGTTCTCGCCGCCGGCCCGCATCAGCCGCATCAGCAGGGCGGAGACGGTGAGGTTCTGCACGTCGGCCGTCGACACGGAGCCGAGGACGCGGCTCAGGTCGTCGGTGAAGCTGGCGGTGCCGTCCAGCCAGGGCCCGGCGAGGGCCTGGGCGGTCTCGGAGTTCCGCACGAAGCCGTCGACGCTCTTGCCGAGCGAGACCGAGGAGACCAGGCGGTCGAGGAAGACGGACTCCCCGCCGACGATGTTGATGTCGGCGTTCTCCAGGCCGGTGGCGAGCACCGTGGCCTGCGCCTCGGCGACCTGCCGCTGCACCTCCAGGCCGGCCAGCCGGACGTCCTTCTCCGCCTCCAGGCGCAGCCGGTACTCCTCGTGCCCGCGGGACGCCTCGTCCAGGGCGGCCATCGCCGCCGCCTTCTCGGTGAGGCCGGCGGCCTCCGCGCGGAGCTTCTCGCCGATGGCCTCCGCCTCGGCGAGGGCGCGGGCCCGGGCGCCCTCGGCCTCGGCGCGCATCCGGGCCTGGGTGGCCTCGGCCTCGGCACGGCCCGCCTTCTCGATGACGTCGGCCTCCTTGTCGCGGACCTGGACGGCCGCCAGTCCCTCGGCCGCGGCCTCCGCCTGGATGCCCTCGGCCGTCCGCAGCTTGGCCCGCGCGTCCAGGTCGGCGGTCTTCAACCGGGCCTCGGCGAGGGTGAGTTCCTCGGCGGCACGGTGGGTGGCGGACTGCTCGGCGGCTTCGGCTGCCTTGATGTCCTTGACCAGCTTCTCCTGCGCCTCGGCCTCGGCGGCGATGATGACGGCCTGCCGCTCGCGCTCCGCCTCCTCGACGGCGCGCAGCCGCTTGATGGACTCCTCCTGCTCGGCGACCGTGCGGTCCACCGCGACCCGCTCCCGGATCACCTCGGCGATCTCCCGCTTCTCCGCCTCGACCTCCTTCTCGGCGGCGATGCGGGTCAGTTCGGTCTCCCGCTCGCGGGCGATGACCTCCAGCTGGCGGTCCTTCTCGATGCGCTCGCTCTCCACGGCGATGACCCGCTCACGGTTCTTGGCGGCCACGGCGACCTCGCGGGCCTGGTTCTCGCGCTGCACCCCGAGCTGTTCCTCGGTCTGCAGGAAGGCGCTCTGGGCGCGCAGCCGCTCCTCCTCCACCACCCGGGCCGTCTCCGCCTCCTCACGGGCCCGCACGGTCTCGATCTCCCGGCGCTGCTTGATCTCGGCGTCGGTCTGCCGCCGCTCCAGCTCCAGGATCGCCTCACGGGCGTCGACGTTCTGCCGGGTGATCTCCTTCTCCTCGCCGCGCTGGGCCTCGTTGGTGCGGATGTGCTCCACGGCGGTCAGCTCGGTGATCTTGCGGATGCCCTGCGCGTCGAGCACGTTTCCCGGGTCCAGCTGCGTCAGCGGCGTCTGCTCCAGGTAGTCGATCGCCGCGTCCTCGAGGTGGTAGCCGTTCAGGTCGACCCCGATGACCTCGATGATCCGGTACCGCAGTTCCTCACGCTTGGTGTAGAGGTCGGTGAAGTCCATCTGCTTGCCGACGGTCTTCAGCGCCTCGGAGAACTTCGCGTGGAACAGCTCCTGCAGCGTGTCGCGGTCGCTGGCCCGGGCGGTGCCCACGGACTGGGCGACCCGGATGACGTCCTCCACGGTCTTGTTGACCTTCACGAAGAACGTGATGCGGATGTCCGCGCGGATGTTGTCCCGGCAGATCAGCCCTTCCTTGCCGGCCCGGGTGATGTCGATGGTCTTCACCGAGATGTCCATGACCTCGGCCTTGTGCAGCACCGGCAGCACGACCTGTCCGGTGAAGGTGACGTCGACCTTGCGGATCTTGGAGACGATGAGCGCCTTGCCCTGTTCCACCTTGCGGAACAGCTTCGAGACGACGAGCAGGGCGACGAGTACGAACAACAGGCAGACGCCGGCGACTACGGCGACGCCCACGGTGGCGGCATCCATGGGACACGTCCTTCTGGGGCTTGGTTCGAGAGCTGGGGAGGTGAGCGAATGCGGTGACGAGAGCTGACGGAGCGGTGACGGAGCGGTGTGGGGCCCGACGGGGTGTGACGGGCCGCGGGCAGGGCGCGGGGCCCGGCCCGTCGGGCAGGAGACGGGTGCGGTCGGGTGCGGTGGTGATGTGCCAGGGGGCGGTCGCGCCGGGGCGCGGGGTGCCGCGGGTTCAGGCCGCGCGGTCGTGCGGCCCGTGCGGGACGGGCGCGTCGGCCCCGTGGTGCGGCGCGTGCGGCAGGCCGCCCCGGTCCCCGTCGAGCGCGCGGACCGACCGGGACGGCGCGGGTTCGTCGGGGCAGGGCCGGTGCAGCGGCCGGACGAAGAAGCGGGTGAGCCGCCACGCGGCGAACAGCGCGCCGGCCGCGACCGGCAGGCGCAGCAGTCCGCTTCCGGCAACCGTCGGCCCGAACGCGGCCAGCAGGACGGCGGCGCCCAGGGCGAGCAGCCACGCCGTCAGCGTCAGCAGGGACAGCGCGACCGCGACCGGCGCGCCGCCCAGACCCCAGGCTCTGAGGTCCGCGTCCCCGTCGAAGGCGTCGGCGGTGGTGACACCGAGGGCGACCAGCAGCCAGAAGCCCGCGGCCACGACCAGGCCGGCGGTGAACAGCAGGACGGGCAGGCCGGTAGCGGTCTCGATCAGTACGCGCATCCCCGGCCCCCTTCCGTTCGTCGTCCCGCTGCGTCCTCGCGCTCGCCGCGCACGTCCGCGGTGCCCTGTACGGTCGGCACCGCCGGGTGGCACCGCACGGTTCCGGTTCCGGCACCCGCGCCTGCCGGTGCTCGGCACCGGAACCTTCCGTGGTGCTCCCCGCGGTCCATGATGCCGGACGCTGATCCACTCGCGCATTGCCGGATTCCGGCAATATTCATTAGGGTCTGCATGCCGGGGGCGGGCCAACTCCGCGTCAGGACAGCGTCAGAGGCGCGTCAGGAGCGCGTCAATATTGAGGGGGAACAGTGGCGGATCGCGCGATCCCGGAGGAGTATCTTGAAGGTTATGCCCGGATCCTGGCGGAGGTCGCCGCCACCGGCAGACGCCTCACCCGGGACGAGATCGCGTCCCGCCGGACCTTGGGCGAGCGGGCCGCCGAGGACGGTTTCGGACTGCGCCGCCTGGTCAGCGCCCATCTGTCGGCAGCCCGGGACGCCTGGCCGCGCACCGACGCATCGGCCGCCGACGCCCTGGCCGCCGTCCAGCAGGTGGTGGACGCCTTCGCCGAGGGGTACGAGCGGGCCCAGCGCATGGCGGTCCGTCAGGAGGAGGCGGCACGCCGGGAGTTCATCGACGACCTGCTGCACGGACGCAGCGACCTGGGCCGGCTCGCCGAACGCGCGGAACGCTTCGGTCTGCGGCTGTCCCACGCCCACGCGGTGGCCGTCGCCCGGGGCCCGGTCGCCTACGACGAGGGCGACCCGGTGGCCCGCCGGGTGGAACTCGCCCTGATCTCCCGGTTCGACGACCGCAACGTGCTGCTCACCACCAAGGACGGGCGGCTGTTGTGCATCGCGCCGGGACACCAGGAGGAGGTCCTCTCCTACTTCGCCAAGCAGGCGCACGCCGCCACCGACGGCGGTCAGGTCGCCGTCGGACGCGCGCGGTCGGGGCCCGGCGGGGTCGTCCAGTCGTACGAGGAGGCGCTGAGCACGCTGGAGATCGCCGAGCGGCTGGGGATGGACGAACCGGTGCTGCGGGCCGGGGACCTGCTCGTCTATCCGGTGCTGTCCCGCGACCGGCAGGCGATGGCCGACCTGGTGCAGAACACCCTGGGCCCGCTCACCACGGCGCGCGGCGGCCCGATGCCACTGCTGGACACCCTCGCCGCGTACTTCGACGCCGGGTGCGTGGCCGCGGAGGCGGCCCGCCGGCTCTCCCTGAGCGTGCGCGCGCTGACCTACCGACTGGAGCGCATCCGCAGCCTCACCGGCGCCAACCCGGCGGACCCCGCGCACCGTTACATGCTGCAGACGGCGGTCATCGGCGCCCGGCTGCTGGACTGGCCGACGACGGAGCTGTGACGCGAGGGCGGGCGGTGACCGCCCGGCGCCGGGCGGGGCGGCTCGCGGGCCGGTCCGGCGGCTCGCGGGCCGGCACGGCTCGCGCGGGCCCGGCCCGGCTCGCCTTGGCCGTCGTCAGACGTCCTTCAGCATCTCGCGGCGCAGTGCGTCGGCCGTCATCGCCGTGAGGCGGGGCACCTCCCTGTTCCAGTCGCGGGCCATGCTCTCCAGGCCGTCGGTGAAGGCCCGTCGCAGGTGCGTGTGGACGAACGCGAGGACGAGGGCCGCCACCGGGCGGAACAGGTACCGGCCCCGGATCCGCGCGGTGACGGTCACCTGCCAGGTGCCGCCGGGTCCGGGCCGCGCGGTCGCCCGCAGGTCGGCGCGGGCGGCGCCGCAGCGCAGCCGGGCGCGCAGGGGCGCGGTGCGGGGCGCCCGGCCGGTGTCCGCCGCCTCCCACCAGTCGTCGAACCGCAGCAGCGCCCGGCCCTCGAACCGGGAGAGCAACGGCATGACGCCGAGGAGGTGCGCCCGCCCGGTGACCTCGGCGACGCGCGGGCGGTCCGGGGCGCGCAGGGCGCAGTCCGCCGTGATCTCCCCCTCCGGGCCCGTCGTCGTGATCCCCAGCCGCAGGGCCCGGCGCCGGTTCCACTCCTCGACCGCGACCCGGACCCGTTCGGGGTGCCCGGGCTGCTCGGGGTGCCCGGGTGCCGGTCCTGCGGCGGTGCGGCCGGCCGCCGGTCCCTGAGGCGTGCGAGCGGTGCGGCCGGCGTCCTCGGGGCGGGCCTCCCGTCCGGTGTCGGGGGCCGCTGCCGCGGGGCGGGCCTCGATCGCGGGCGCCCCGGTGTCACCGGGTGCCGGGGCCGCCGCGCCGTGTGGCCCGGGACCGGGGCCCGGCACCGCCTCCGGGCCGCCGTCAACGGCCGTCCCTTCCCCGGCCGTCCCGGCGCCGGGCTCGGCCTCGTAGACCGCGCCGCGCTCCAGGTGGCGGCCGGCGGTCAGCCGTACGTCCGGCACCGGCCGGCCGTCGGGGAGGACGAGCCGGCCGTCCGCTTCCGGGCGGGTGCTGTCCATCACGTCGAGGGCCACGGCGAGGGCGTCGGCGGGCCAGGCGCGCGGGACCGGGGTGAGCAGCACCGTGTGGCGGAGGGAGACCATGGCACCAGAGTGACGGCCGGGGCCCGGCGGTTCCAGGCCGGGGGTCGGCAGGGCCGGGCGCCGCAGCCTGCCCGCATCCGGCAGGGCGGGGTCCTCAGTCCTCGACGAGCGTGATGTCGTTCCTGCTGACGGCGTGGAAGGCGGGCAGCGGCAGGCCGCCCGCGGGCCGCAGTTCCAGCAGCGTGGCCTCGACGTCGGCCGCGCCGGGTGTGAACGTCCCCTCGGGCACGGTGCCGGTGTTCTCCCAGCGGTGCGCCAGGCCGTCGCAGACCGCGCGGGTGCCGCCGATGCCGTAGCGGACGGTGGACGGGACCTGGTGGAGCGAGGAGCTGACGAAGACCGGCCCGGCGGCGCCGAGGCAGCGGTAGGTGCCGCTGAGCGTGACGGTCCCGTCGGCGGCGACGCGGCCCACGGAGTCGACGGTGACCACTTCCTGGACGGCGGTGGACGCCGCCGCCGTGGGCGCCGCGGCGGCGGAGCCGAGGAGCAGCAGCGCGGTGCCGACGGCGGCACCGAGGGCGGAGCGCGGGGAGAGGGAGCGCGGAACCATGGGGGGAACCTCCCGTTATGAGGTGAATGGGGGGCTCCACCAGTACCGTCCGGGAGGGCCCGGGGCCGTGACCCTCACCCCTTCGGTGGCGAGTCCGCACCGGGCGTCGGGGAACCGTCATGGGAAGGTCCGGGAGCTGTCACGCTTGGCGCCCGCCCGTTCCCCGGCGGACCGGGCGGGCGCATCGTCGAGGGGTACGGCCCGTTCGGAACCGTCCCACCGATGTGGAGGTGCGCCATGTGTGCCCACCAGCCTTCCTGCGCCCGGACCGCAACCCCCGCCCCGCACGTGGTGGCCGCCCACCCGGAGCAGGGCTGGAGCCTGCTGTGCGACGGCTCGATCGTCTTCGACGACACCGGTGAACTGCTGCCCGACGGCCGGGTGGTCGCACCGCACCGGGCGCCCGCCGGCCCGCTCGTGGTCGCCGCCTGACCGGCACGGCACGGGGCTACGGGGCGCGGGCCCGCCCGGCGGACCGGCTGACGCGGGACCGTGCCGCAGGTCAGGGCAGGACCGCGAACCCGTCCAGTTCCACCAGCGCCCGCTCGTCCCAGAGGCGGACCACCTGCACCACCGCCATCGCCGGGTAGTCACGGCCCGCCGCCTCCCGCCAGATGCGGCCGATGTCCCGGGCGTGGACCCGGTAGTCGGCGATGTCGGTGGCGTAGACGGTCACGCGGGCCAGGTCGGCCGGGGTGCCGCCGGCCGCGCGCAGGGCCCCCAGCAGGTTGGCCAGGGCCCGGGTGAACTGGTCGGGCAGCGTGTCGCCGACGACCGTGCCGTCCCCGTCGAGCGCGGTCTGGCCGGCCAGGAACACCACCCGGGAGCCGGTGGCGACGACCGCGTGGGAGAAGCCGGCCGGCGGGGAGAGGTCGGGCGGGTTGATGCGCTCGGCGGTCAACGGTCTTTCGGACTGGGCTGGTTGATGCGCTCGACGGTCAACGACTCCACTTGACGCGGCGGGTTGATGCGCTCGGCGGTCAAGGGCACTCCACACCTGGCGGGTTGAAGCGCTCGGCGGTCGACGATCCTCCAGGATTTTGTACAACTCCTTGGCGATGATGCCGCGTTGCACCTCGCTGGCCCCCTCGTAGACGCGGGGGGCGCGCACCTCGCGGTAGAGGTGTTCGAGCAGGTGGCCGCGGCGCAGGGCCCGGGCGCCGTGCAGTTGCACCGAGCGGTCGACGACGTACTGCGCGGTCTCGGTGGCCAGCAGTTTCGCCATCGCCGCGCGCCGCGGGACGTCCGGTGCGCCCGCGTCGTGCGCGGCGGCCGCCGCGTACACCATCAGGCGGGCCGCCTCGGTGCGCACGGCCATCTCGGCGACCTGGTGCGAGACGGCCTGGAGGTCGGCGAGCCGGCCGCCGAAGGCCTCCCGGTCCGCGGTGTGTTCGAGGGCGGCGTCGAGCGCGGCCTGGGCCATGCCGACGGCGAAGGCGCCGACGCTGGGCCGGAACAGGTTGAGGGTGTCCATGGCGACCCGGAAGCCGCGCCCGGGCTCGCCGAGCAGGTCGTCGGCGGTGACCGGGACGGCGTCGAAGCGCAGGGCCCCGATGGGGTGCGGGGAGAGCATGTCGAGGGGGGTGCCGTCGAGTCCGGGGCGGTCGGCGGGGACCAGGAACGCGGTCACGCCGCGGGCGCCGGCGCCGGGGCCGGTGCGGGCGAAGACGGTGTAGAGGTCCGCCTCGGGCGCGTTGGAGATCCAGCACTTCTCGCCGGTCAGGCGCCAGCCGCCGGTGCCGTCCGGGTCGGCGGCCAGGGCGAGGGCGGCGGCGTCGGAGCCGGCGCCGGGCTCGCTGAGGGCGAAGGCGGCGACCGCGCTGCCGTCGCTCACCCGGGGGATCCAGCGGGCGCGTTGGGCCTCGGTGCCGTGCGCGTGCACGGGGTGGGCACCGAGCCCCTGGAGGGCGAGCGCGTTCTCGGCCTCGGTGCAGGCGCGGGCCAGGGACTCGCGCATCAGGCACAGGTCGAGGGCGCCGGAGGTGAACAGCCGCGACAGCAGTCCGAGCCGGCCGAGTTCGGCGAGCAGGGGACGGTTGACGCGGCCGGGTTCGCCCCGGTCGGCGAGCGGGCGCAGGCGTTCGGCGGCCAGGTGCCGCAGTTCGGCGCACCAGGCGGTCTGTGCCGGTTCGAGCGAGAATGCGGTCATCGCCGGTCCCTTCCCTCCCCGCCGGGCCGCCCCACGGGACGCCCCCGGACGGCGGGTCGGCCGCGTCGGCGGCCTCCCGGCCCGGGCGCCCCGGACGGCTGCCCCGAGGCTATCGCGAACCGTTGACTGTCGTCACCAACACGATACGCTCCTTCTGCGAGCCCACCACGCCGAGGGGGCGAACCGTCATGAAGCCACGGGCCACCGCGCACGTCGACACCTTCGCCCGCGACCACCTCCCGCCACCCGATCAGTGGCCCGAACTCCGCTTCGACCTGCCGGAGCTGGCCTACCCCGAGCGGCTGAACTGCGCCGCCGAACTGCTGCACGGCCCGCCCGGCGACCGCCCGGCCTTCCGCACCCCCGACGGGGGCACCTGGACCTACGCTGAGCTGCGGGACCGGGTGGACCGGCTCGCGCACCTGCTCAGCGGCGACCTCGGGGTGGTGCCGGGCAACCGGGTGCTGCTGCGCGGTCCGACCACCCCCTGGCTGGCGGCCTGCTGGCTGGCGGTGCTCAAGGCGGGCGCGATCGCCGTCACCGTGCTGGCCCAGCAGCGCCCGCAGGAACTGAGCACCCTCTGCGAGATCGCCCAGGTCCGGCACGCCCTGTGCGACGTGCGGGCCGTCGACGACCTGGCCAAGGCCGAGGTCCCCGGCCTGCGGATCACCACCTACGGCGGCGACGCACCGGACGACCTGCTGCGCCGCCCGGCACCCGGGACGCCGTACGAGGAGGTGCGCACCGCGGCCGACGACGTGGCACTGATCGCCTTCACCTCGGGCACCACCGGCCGGCCGAAGGGCTGCATGCACGCCCACCGGGACGTGCTGGCCGTCGCGGACACCTTCTCCCGGCACGTCCTGCGCCCCCGTGCCGACGACGTGTTCGCGGGCAGTCCCCCGCTCGGCTTCACCTTCGGACTCGGCGGCCTGGTCGTCTTCCCACTGCGGGCGGGCGCCAGCGCCCTGCTGCTCGAACAGGCCCACCCCGACCAGCTGTTGCCCGCGATCGCCGAGCACCGGGTGTCGGTGCTGTTCACGGCGCCCACCGCCTACCGGGCGATGCTCGACGGCCTGGACGCGCACGACGTCTCCTCGCTGCGGCGCTGCGTCTCGGCGGGCGAGAACCTGCCGGCCGCCACCTGGCATGCCTGGCACGAACGCACCGGCGTGCGCATCATCAACGGCATCGGCGCCACCGAGCTGCTGCACATCTTCATCTCCGCCGCCGACGAGCGGATCCGCCCCGGCACCACCGGCGTCCCGGTCCCGGGCTGGCAGGCCCGCGTGCAGGACGCCGACGGCCGGCCGGCCCCGGACGGCGAGCCGGGCCTGCTGGCGGTGCGCGGTCCGGTCGGCTGCCGCTACCTCGCCGACCCGCGGCAGCGGGAGTACGTGCGCGACGGCTGGAACATCACCGGTGACACCTACGTCCGGGAGCCCGACGGCTACTTCCGCTACGTCGCCCGCGCCGACGACATGATCATCACCGCCGGGTACAACGTCGCCGGACCGGAGGTGGAGGACGCCCTGCTGCGGCACCCGGACGTCGTCGAGGCGGCCGTCGTGGGGCGGCCGGACGAGGACCGCGGCCAGGTGGTGGTGGCGTACGCGGTGCTCAAGGAGGGCGCCGAGCGGGACGGGGAGGCGCTGCGCGCCTTCGTGAAGTCGGAGCTGGCGCCCTTCAAGTGCCCGCGGGAGATCGTGTTCCTGGACGCGTTGCCGCGCACCGCCACCGGCAAGCTGCAGCGCTTCCGGCTGCGGTCCGCCGCCGACTCCGGGGCCGCCGCCGACTCCGGGGCCGCCGCCGGTTCCGGCGCCGACGAGGGCCGCGGCGGGCCGTGAGGCCGGACCGGCGAGCGGGCACGACGCGGTGGGACGGGCGCCGACGGCACGACCTAGGATGATCACCGTGTCCGACCAGCCTGCTCCACGGTCTCTCATCGTCACGCTCTACGGCGCGTACGGCCGCTTCGTGCCGGGCCCGGTGCCCGTCGCGGAGCTGATCCGGCTCCTGGCGGCGGTGGGCGTGGACGCCCCCTCCGTGCGTTCCTCGGTGTCCCGTCTCAAACGGCGCGGACTGCTCGTCCCGGCCCGCACCGCGAAGGGCGCCGCCGGCTACGAACTGTCCGCCGACGCGCGGCAGTTGCTGGAGGACGGTGACCGGCGCATCTACGCCACCGCCCCGCCGCGGGACGAGGGCTGGGTGCTCGCGGTGTTCTCCGTGCCGGAGTCGGAGCGGCAGAAGCGGCACGTGCTGCGCTCCCGCCTGGCCGGGCTCGGCTTCGGCACGGCGGCCCCCGGGGTGTGGATCGCCCCCGCGCGGTTCCACGAGGAGACCCGCCACACCCTGGAGCGGCTGGGCCTGGACCGGTACGTCGACTTCTTCCGCGGCGAGCACCTCGGCTTCGCCGCCACCGCCGACGCGGTGGCCCGCTGGTGGGACCTCTCCCGGATCGCCGAGGAGCACGAGGCGTTCCTGGCCCGGCACGCCGGTGTGCTGCGGGCGTGGGAGGAGCGGGCGGACACCCCGCCCGAGGAGGCGTACCGGGACTACCTGCTCGCGCTGGACTCCTGGCGCCACCTGCCCTACACCGATCCGGGCCTGCCGGCCGCCCTGCTCCCCGACGACTGGCCGGGGGCGCGGTCGGCCGCCGTCTTCCACGGCCTGCACACCCGTCTGCGGGACGCCGGCGCCACGTTCGCGGGGCTCTGACAGCGGGGCACTGACAGCAGGACTCCGACGGCGTGGCTCTGACGGCAGGACTCCGACAGCGGGGCTCCGACGGCGGGTCGCCGGGCTCAGCCCGCTGGAGGCACGTGCGGGGCCCCGGTGCGGACGCCCCCTGGCCGGGCGCCCGGTGGGGCTCACGCGCCCCTGCGGCCCGCCGGCCCGGGACGGGTGCCCGGGGTGCCCACCGGGTCCTTGCGGCCGGTCCGCGGGGGCCGGCTGCCCGCCCGGTAGGGGGCCGGCCAGACGACGCCCGGCCCGTCGTAGCCCTGTTCCGCTGCCGCGTGCAGCGTCCAGTGCGGGTCGTACAGGTGCGGGCGGGCCAGCGCGCACAGGTCCGTGCGGCCCGCCAGGATCAGGGAGTTGACGTCGTCCCAGGAGGAGATCGCGCCCACGGCGACCACCGGGACGCCCACCTCGTGGCGGATGCGGTCGGCGAACGGCGTCTGGTAGGACCGCCCGAACTCCGGCCGCTCCTCGGCGACCACCTGGCCGGTGGACACGTCGATGGCGTCCGCCCCGTGCGCGGCGAAGGCCCGGGCGAGGACGACGGCGTCGTCGCCGGTGGTGCCGCCCTCGGCCCAGTCGGTCGCGGAGATGCGGACGGTCATCGGCCGGTCCCCGGGCCACACGGCGCGGACGGCGTCGAAGACCTCCAGCGGGAACCGGAGCCGGTTCTCCGGGGAGCCGCCGTAGGCGTCGGTGCGGCGGTTGGTGAGCGGGGAGAGGAAGCCGGAGAGCAGGTAGCCGTGGGCACAGTGCAGCTCCAGCAGGTCGAAGCCGGCCCGGGC
The DNA here is from genome assembly GCF_056323165.1 of Streptomyces sp. 3-6. NCBI lineage: Bacteria > Bacillati > Actinomycetota > Actinomycetes > Kitasatosporales > Streptomycetaceae > Streptomyces > Streptomyces sp. 3-6. The sequence goes on along the minus strand of NZ_JBWHZP010000002.1, from coordinate 51,401 downwards.
CGCCCGCCGGGCCGCCGCCACGAACTGCTCCCGGACGTCCGTCAACTGGGCCCGGCTCAGTTCGCGCGGGGTCTGGCTGCCGGGCCGGTAGGGCAGCGGGGAGGCGGCGACCAGGGGCCAGTTGCCGTCGTCGAGGGGCTCGTCCATGCCCTCCCACATCCGCTTGGTCGAGCCCTTGCGGCCGCTGTGGCCCAGCTGGACACCGATCGCGGTGCCGGGGGCGCTGCCGTGCACGAAATCGGTGATCCGCCGCCAGGCGTCCGCCTGGCGGGCGGTGTAGAGGCCCGCGCAGCCGGGGGTGATGCGCCCCTCGGGGCTGACGCACACCATCTCGGTCATCACCAGCCCCGCCCCGCCGAGCGCCCGCGCCCCGAGGTGGACCAGGTGGAAGTCGCCGGGGACGCCGTCGGTGGCGGAGTACATGTCCATCGGTGAGACGACGACCCGGTTGCGCAGCGTCAGTCCGCGCAGCCGGAAGGGGGTGAACATCGGCGGGGTGCCCGGCGGGCAGCCGAACTCCTCCTCCACGGCCGCGGTGAACCCGGGGTCGCGCAGCCGCAGGTTGTCGTGGGTGACGCGGCGGCTGCGGGTCAGCAGGTCGAAGGCGAAGCGGCGGGGCGGCTGGCCGACGTAGCGGGCCAGGTTCTCGAACCACTCCAGGCTGGCCCGGGCGGCGCGCTGGGTGGAGGCGACGACGGGGCGGCGCCGCGCCTCGTAGGCGGCGAGGGCGTCGGCGGTGGAGGCGTGCTCACCGAGGCAGTCGGCGAGGGCCAGGGCGTCCTCGACGGCCAGCTTGGTGCCGGAGCCGATGGAGAAGTGGGCGGTGTGCGCGGCGTCGCCGAGGAGCACGAGGTTGCCGTGCGACCAGCGCTCGTTGACGACCGTGCGGAAGGTGGTCCACGCCGACGTGCCGGCGCGCAGCGGGCGCCCGCCGAGCGCGTCCGCGAACAGCTTGGCGCAGCGTTCCACGGACTCGTCCTCGGACATCCGGTCGAATCCGGCGGCCCGCCAGACCTCCTCGCGCATCTCGACGATCACGGTCGAGGCGTCGGCGGCGAAGGGGTAGCCGTGCAGTTGCATCACGCCGTGCTCGGTCTCGGCGATCTCGAAGCGGAAGGCGTCGAAGGCGAAGTCGGCGGCCAGCCAGATGTAGCGGCAGCGGTGTGCGGTGACGCTCGGCCGGAAGACGTCGGCGAAGGCGGCGCGGGTGCCGCTGTGCACGCCGTCGGCGGCCACCACCAGGTCGTGGGTGCGGGCCAGTCCGGCCGGGTCGGGCGCCTCGGTGCCGAAGCGCAGCTCCACGCCGAGGGAGCGGCAGCGCCCGTGCAGGATCTCCAGCAGCCGGTGCCGGCCGAGGGCGGCGAAGCCGTGGCCGCCCGAGGTGTGGCGGGTGCCGCGGTGCACGATGTCGATGTCGTCCCAGCGCACGAAGTCCCGGCGCAGCGCCTCGTAGACCACGGGGTCGGCGTGCTCGATGCCGCCGAGGGTCTCGTCGGAGAGGACGACGCCGAAGCCGAAGGTCTCGTCGGGGGCGTTGCGCTCGTAGACGGTGATCTCGCGGGCGGGGTCCTGGCGTTTGAGGAGCGCCGCCGCGTACAGGCCGCCGGGTCCGCCGCCGATGACCGCGACCCGCACGGCTACCGCCCCCGCCACTTCGGGGGGCGCTTCTCGGTGAAGGCCGCGTGGAACTCGGCGTAGTCCTCGCCGTGCATCAGCAGCGCCTGGGTGGCCGCGTCGAGTTCCACGGAGGCGGCCAGCGGCATGTCCAGCTCGGCGGTGAGCAGCGCCTTGGTCTGGGCGTGTGCCAGGGCGGGGCCGTCGGCCAGGCGCCGGGCGAGGGCGTGGGCGGCCTCGTCGGCGCCGGCCTCGTCGGTGAGCGCGCTGATCAGTCCGATCCGTTCGGCCTCGGGCGCGCGTACGGGCTCGCCGAGCATGAGCAGCCGGGTGGCGTGTCCCAGGCCGACCACCCGGGGCAGCAGGTAGGCGGCGCCCATGTCGCCGCCGGACAGGCCGACCCGGGTGAAGAGGAAGGCGAACCGGGCGGTGGGGTCGGCGACCCGGAAGTCGGCGGCGAGCGCCAGGACCGCGCCGGCGCCCGCGGCGACCCCGTGCACCGCGGCGATCACCGGGAACGGGCACTCCCGTACCGCGCGGACCACCTGGCCGGTCATGCGGTTGAAGTCGAGCAGCCGGGCGGTGTCCATGCCGAGGGTGGCGCCGATGATCTCGTCGACGTCGCCGCCCGAGCAGAAGCCGCGCCCCTCCCCGGCCAGCACCAGCGCCCGCACGGAGCGTTCCCGGGACAGCTCGGCGAGCAGGTCGCGCAGGTCCGCGTAGGCGCCGAAGGTCAGCGCGTTGAGTTTCTCGGGGCGGGCCAGGGTGACGGTGGCGACGCCGTCCGCCAGCTCGACCCGCAGGTGTTCCCAGCGGGCGGTGCGGGCGGCGGAGCCGGTGAAGGGACTCATGAGGGCGGCCTCCTCGGGCGGGCGCTGCGCGGCTCACTGAGTGCTGCCCCTCGACGCTATCACCCGTTCGTGACTGTCGTCACGGGTGCGCGATAACAGGGCGGGACGGCAGGCCGGGCCGCCGCCGTCCGGGGCGGGTGCCGGTCGCGTCCGTCACGGCTCGTCGACGGGCGGGTCACAGCAGTGACCTGCCGCGCGAGGCGGGGCCCGGGCGTGGGTACGTCCCCCGGTGCCGGGGCCGGACGTCCCGGTACGGCGTCCGTCGCCGGCCCGGCGGGGTCCCTCCGCGGGGCGCGCCCGGGGAGCCGTACCATTGAGTAATTGAAAGCAGGACAGCCTGCTCCATGAACGGACCCACCTTGCACGATCACCCCTCCGCCCCGGCCTCCTGGCGCGTCGCGCTGCCGCACACCACCGCGGCAGTGCCGGTGGCCCGTGCCCTGGTCCGGACGGCCCTGGCGGAGGTGGAGCACTCCGCGGACAGCGACACGGCGGAGCTGCTGACGGCGGAACTGGTGGCCAACGCGGTGGAGCACACCGCGGGCAGCAGCCCGATCGAGCTGGTCGTGGAGCTGCTGCCGACCGGCTGCCGGGTGGAGGTGCACGATCCCGACCCCGAACCGCCGCACCGGCTCACCCGGCCGGCGCCCGGCGAACCGGACCCCTGGCAGGAACACGGGCGCGGCCTGCTGCTGATCCGCACCCTCAGCTCGTCCTGCGGTCACCGGCCGACCCCGACCGGCAAGGCGGTCTGGTTCCGCCTGCCGGCCGTACCGGGCCCGCGCCGGCCGCACGACTGACCGGCTCCGCCCGCCCGGCGGCACGGCGGGACACGGGTGCCGCGCCGTCCCGCCCGCCCGGCGGCACGGCGGGACACGGGTGCCGCACCGTCCCGCCCGCCCGGCGGGGCACGGGTGCCGCGCCGTGTCAGGCCAGCGTCGCGACCAGCACGGCCTTGATCGTGTGCATCCGGTTCTCCGCCTCGTCGAAGACGACCGAGTGGTCCGACTCGAAGACCTCGTCGGTGACCTCCAGCGACGTCAGGCCGTGCCGCTCGTGGACGTCGCGGGCCACCTGGGTGCCCAGGTCGTGGAAGGCGGGCAGGCAGTGCAGGAACTTGACGTCCGGGTTGCCGGTGGCGCGCAGCACGTCCATGGTCACCGCGTACGGCGCGAGGGCGGTGATCCGCTCGTCCCACACCTCCTGCGGCTCCCCCATCGACACCCACACGTCGGTGCCCACGAAGTCGGCGCCCGCCACCCCCTCGGCGACGTCCTCGGTGAGCGTGACGCGGGCCCCGGAGGCGTCGGCGAGCGTACGGGCGCGATCGACGACGTCCTGGGCGGGCCAGTAGGTCTTCGGGGCGACGATCCGGATGTCCATGCCGAGCAGCGCGGCGGTCACGAGGTAGGAGTTGCCCATGTTGAAGCGGGCGTCGCCGAGGTAGGCGAAGGCGATCTCCGTCAACGGCTTGGCACTGTGCTCGGTCATGGTGAGCACGTCGGCCAGCATCTGGGTGGGGTGCCACGCGTCGGTGAGGCCGTTGTAGACCGGCACCCCGGCGTGCTCGGCGAGGGTCTCGACGGTCTCCTGCGCGTCCCCCCTGAACTCGATCGCGTCGAACATCCGGCCGAGCACCCGGGCGGTGTCCTTCGCGGACTCCTTCCTGCCGATGTGGGAGCCGCTGGGGTCGATGTAGGTGGTCGACGCCCCCTGGTCGGCGGCGGCCACCTCGAAGGCGCAGCGGGTCCGGGTGGACGGCTTCTCGAAGATCAGCGCGATGTTCCTGCCCACCAGGTGACGGGTCTCGGTCCCGGCCTTCTTGGCGGCCTTCAGCTCCGCCGCCAGGTCGAGCAGGCCGAGGAACTCCTGCTCGGTGAAGTCCGCCTCCTTGAGGAAGTGGCGGCCGGCGAGGGCGGTCGGGACAGTCGCCATGGGGGCGCTCCAGGGGTCAGGGACAGGACGGCTGGAATTCTATACGACGCCTAGAATTTCTATGCGGTGAGGTGGGGTGGGGCGGAGGGTCGGGGCCGGGGCGGGGCGATGCCGCGCCGCCCGCGTACCGACCGGTGGGGCGAGGTCTCGGATCCTGTCACCGGCCGTGCCCGTGCGTCATGTCACCGGATCATGTCACCGGGTCCCGTTCCACCGGGCAGCTCATGCAGCGCGGGCCGCCCCGGCCCCGGCCCAGTTCGCTGCCGGGGATCTCTATGACCTCGATGCCCTGCTTGCGCAGGTGCGTGTTGGTGGTGGCGTTGCGTTCGTAGGCGATGACCACGCCGGGCTCCACGGCCAGCACGTTGCAGCCGTCGTCCCACTGCTCCCGCTCGGCGGCGTGCACGTCCTGGGTCGCGGTGAGCACCCGGATCTCGCTGAGCCCCAGCGCGGCGGCGATCGCCCGGTGCATGTGCTCCGGCGGGTGGTCGGTGACCTTCAGCTCCCGGTCCCCCACGCCCGGCTCGATGGTGTACGAGCGGAGCATGCCGAGACCGGCGTACTGGGTGAAGGTGTCGCCGTCGACCATGGTCATCACCGTGTCGAGGTGCATCACGGCACGCCGCTTGGGCATGTCGAGCGCCACGATGGTCTCCGCGGACCCGGCCGCGAACAGCTTGTGCGCGAGCATCTCCACCGCCTGCGGGGTGGTCCGCTCGCTCATCCCGATCAGCACCGCGCCGTTGCCGATGACCAGCACGTCCCCGCCCTCGATCGTGGACGGGTAGTCGGCCTGTCCCTCGGACCAGACCCGGAACGTCTCGTCCCGGAACAGCGGATGGTGCCGGTAGATCGCCTCGAAGTGCACGGTCTCGCGCTGCCGGGCGGGCCACCGCATGGCGTTGATGGCGACGCCGTCGTAGATCCAGGCGGAGGTGTCCCGGGTGAAGAGGTGGTTGGGCAGCGGGCCCAGGAGGAAGTCGTCGAGCTCCATCGCGTGGAAGCGCACGGAGACCGGTTCCGGGTGGGCGTCCAGGAACTCCCGCTTGGTCATGCCGCCGACCAGGGCCTCGGCCAGGTCCCGCGAGGGGAGTGTCTCGAACGCGGCCCGCAGGTGGTCGGTGGCCAGCGGCCCGTACTCCTTCTCGTCGAAGACGCGGTCCATGACGATCGTGCGGGCCTCGGGGATGTCGAGGGTCTCGGTGAGCAGGTCGCCGAAGAGGTGGACGGCGACCCCGCAGTCGCGCAGCACGTCGGCGAACCCGTCGTGCTCGGCGCGCGCCCGGCGCACCCACAGCACGTCGTCGAAGAGCAGGTCGTCCTTGTTGCTGGGGGTGAGCCTCTTGAGCTCGAGATCGGGCCGGTGCAGGATCACCCGGCGCAGGCGTCCGGTCTCCGAGGCGACATGGTAGGTCATGACTCCATCCTGACCACCCGGGCCCGGGTTCACCCCTCTCCTGAGGGAAAGTGACCGTGCGCGGCGTGCCGCGCACGGTCGAGCGGCGCCCCTCCCGGCCGGCCCCGGCCCGCGCCCGCCGTGAGCCGGCGGTGGCCCGGCACGGCGGGGCGGGGCGCGACGCGGCACGGTACGGGTGGGGGCGGCACGGTAGGGGTGGGGCGGGCGGTACGGGCCGGCACCGCACCGGGAGGGTCCGCCGAGGGCCCGCCCGGGGGTCCCGGGCGGGGGCACCCGGCACCCGGCCGGGCACCCGCACCGGTCCGCTGCCGCCGCGCTACAGCCGCGGGTCCACCGGCTCGGACTCCAGGGCGAGGACCCCGAAGACCGCTTCGTGCACCCGCCACAGCGGCTCGCCCCCGGCCAGCCGGTCCAGGGCCTCCAGGCCGAGCGCGTACTCCCGGATCGCCAGGGACCGCTTGTGGTTGAGGAAGCGGCCGCGGAGGCGGGCCAGGTTCTCCGGCCGGGTGTACTCGGGGCCGTAGATGATCCGCAGGTACTCGCGGCCCCGGCACTTGATGCCCGGCTGCACCAGCCGGCCCTCGGGGCCCCGGACCAGCGCGCCGACCGGCTTGACGACCATGCCCTCGCCGCCGCGTCCGGTCATCTCCAGCCACCAGTCGACGCCGGCGCGCACCGACTCCGGGTCGCCGGTGTCGACGTACAGCCGCCGGGTGGTCCGCAGCAGGCCGGTGCCGTCGTGCTCCACCATCAGGTCGATCAGGGCCAGCTGCTCGTCGTGCGGCAGCGCGGCGAGGCTGCGGCCCTGCACGGCCAGGATCTGGAACGGCGCGAGCCGCACCCCGTCGAGGCCGTCGGTGGTCCAGCAGTAGTGGCGGTACGCGCGGGTGAACGCGTCGGCCGCGTCGGCCCGTTCGCGCTGGACGCCCAGCAGGTCCGCCACGTCGACCCCGCGGGCCGCCGCGCCCTCCAGCGCCGTCAGGGCGCCGGGGAACACCGCCGCGGAGGCGGCGCCGACGGCCGCGTACTGCGAGCGCAGCAGCCCGCCGGCCTTCAGGGACCACGGCATCAGCTCGGCGTCCAGCAGCAGCCAGTCCGTCTCCAGCCGCTCCCACAGGCCGGCCGCGGTCGCCGCCGAGCGCAGCCGGCCGAGGATCTCCTCGGTGACGGCGGCGTCGTCGAAGAACGGGCGGCCCGTGCGGGTGTAGAGGGAGCCGGTGACACCGGCGGCGTCGAAGCGGGTCCGGGCCGTCTCCGCGTCCCGGCACACCAGGGCGACGGCGCGCGAGCCCATGTGCTTCTCCTCGCACACCACCCGGGCGACCCCGTCCTGCTGGTACTGGGCGAACGCCTCCCGCGGGTGCTCCAGGTAGCCGTCGAGGCGCGAGGTGGCGGTCGGTGCCATGGTCGGCGGCAGGTAGGGCAGCAGCCGCGGGTCGATCGCGAACCGGCTCATGACCTCCAGCGCCGCCGCCGCGTTCTCCTCCCGCACGGACACCCGGCCCGCGTGCCGGGTCTCGACCACGCGCCGGCCGTGCACGTCGGCCAGGTCCAGGGGGCGGCCGTCGTGGCCGCCGGGCGCCTCCGTGCGCAGCGGGCGGGCCGGCTCGTACCAGACCTGCTCGGCGGGCACGTCGACCAGTTCCCGCTCCGGCCAGCGCAGCGCGGTCAGCTTGCCGCCGAACACCGCGCCGGTGTCCAGGCAGATGGTGTTGTTGAGCCAGGTGGCCTCCGGGACCGGGGTGTGGCCGTAGACGACGGCCGCCCGGCCGCGGTACTCCTCGGCCCACGGGTAGCGCACGGGCAGGCCGAACTCGTCGGTCTCGCCGGTGGTGTCGCCGTACAGGGCGTGGCCGCGCACCCGGCCGGAGGTCCGGCCGTGGTACTTCTCCGGCAGGCCGGCGTGGCAGACGACGAGCCTGCCGCCGTCGAGGACGTAGTGGCTGACGAGCCCGTCGATGAACTCCCGCACCTCGGCGCGGAACTCCTCGCTCTCCCCCTCCATCTGGGCGATGGTCTCGGCGAGTCCGTGGGTGTGCTGGACGTTGCGGCCCTTGAGGAAGCGGCTGAACTTGTTCTCGTGGTTGCCGGGCACGCACAGCGCGTGGCCCGACCGGACCATGGCCATCACGCGCCGCAGCACACCGGGGCTGTCCGGGCCGCGGTCGACGAGGTCGCCGACGAACACGGCCGTCCGCCCGTCGGGGTGCACACCGTCTGTGTAGCCCAGCTTGCCGAGCAGGGAATCCAGTTCGGCGGAGCAGCCGTGGACGTCGCCGATGATGTCGAAGGGGCCGGTGAGGTGGGTGAGGTCGTTGTACCGCTTCTCGGTGACGACGGTGGCCTGCTCGACCTCCTCGACGCCGCGCAGCACGTGCACCTTGCGGAAGCCCTCGCGCTCCAGGTGGCGCAGCGAGCGCCGCAGTTCGCGGGTGTGGCGCCGGATGACCCGGCGGGGCATGTCGGCGCGGTCGGTGCGGGCCGCGTTGCGCTCGGCGCACACCTCCTCGGGCACGTCGAGCACGATGGCGATGGGCAGCACGTCGTGCCGCTTGGCCAGCTCGACGAGCTGCTTGCGGGACTCCTGCTGGACGCTGGTGGCGTCGACGACGGTGCGGCGGCCGGCGGCCAGGCGCTTGCCGGCGATGTAGTGCAGCACGTCGAAGGCGTCCCGGCTGGCGCTCTGGTCGTTCTCGTCGTCGGCGACCAGACCGCGGCAGAAGTCCGAGGAGAGGACCTCGGTGGGCCGGAAGTGGCGCCGGGCGAAGGTGGACTTGCCCGACCCGGAGGCACCGACGAGCACCACCAGGGAGAGGTCGGTGACGGGCAGGACGCGGCCCTGGGGGCGGGCGTCGTCCGCCCCGGTCGTCGTGGTGGTCATGCGGCCTTCGCCTCCTTCTTCGTCCCGGCGCGGGTGGTGCCGGTGGTACGGGTGCTGCCGGTTCCGGTGGTGCCGGTGTGGAACACGGCCATCTGGGTGGGCGGGCCGACCTCGGGGTCGTCGGGACCGACGGGGCGGAACTCCACGGTGTAGCCGTGCCGTTCGGCCACCTTGGCGGCCCAGGCGCGGAACTCGTCGCGGGTCCACTCGAAGCGGTGGTCGCCGTGCCGGACGTGACCGGCCGGGAGGCTCTCCCAGCGGACGTTGTACTCGACGTTCGGTGTGGTCACGACGACGGTGCGGGGGCGGGCGGCGCCGAACACGGCGTACTCCAGCGCCGGCAGCCGGGGCAGGTCGACGTGCTCGATCACCTCGCTGAGGACGGCGGCGTCGTAGCCCTTGAGCCGGCGGTCGGTGTAGGCGAGCGAGCCCTGCAGGAGCTTCACCCGGGCCGCCTGCCGCTCCCCCATGCGGTCCAGCTTCAGCCGCCGGGAGGCGATGGTCAGGGCGCGCATCGACACGTCGAGGCCGACGATCTCGGTGTACGCCGGGTCGCGGAGCAGCGCCTGCACCAACTGGCCCTGTCCGCAGCCCAGGTCGAGCACCCGGGCCGCCCCCGCCTCGCGCAGGGCGGCGAGGACGGCGTCCCGGCGCTGGACGGCGAGCGGGGTCGGCTTCTCCTCGGTCTCCGTCTCCTCGGCGACCGCGTTGTCGATCTCCTGGACGTCACTGTCGTCGGACTCGGCGAGCCGGACCAGCTCCAGGCGTTCGAGCGCCTGCCGGGTCAGCGACCAGCGGCGGGTCAGGTAGCGGCTGGTGATCAGCCGGTGCTCCGGGTGGCCGGGCAGCCAGCCCTCGCCGACGCGCAGCAGCTTGTCCACGTCGTCCGGGGAGACCCAGTAGTGCTTGGCGTCGTCGAGGACCGGCAGCAGCACGTACAGGTGGCGCAGGGCCTCGGCGAGGGTGAGGGTGTCCGACTCCAGGACGAGCCGTACGTAGCGGGAGTCGCCCCACTCGGGGAACGCGGTGTCCAGCGGCACGGGATCGGCCGTCACGGTCCAGCCGAGCGGTTCGAACAGCCGGTGGACCAGCGCGGCGCCGCCGCGGGCGGGCAGGGCGGGTACCTCGACGCGCAGCGGGCGCGGCAGGCCGGGTATAGCGGGGCGCGCCGCGCACACCCCGCGCAGGGCGCTGGAGAAGACGTTGCCGAGGGCGACCGAGAGCAGCGAGGAGGCCGCGTAGGGGCGGTCGTTGACGTACTGGGCGAGGGCGGCGTCGGGCGCCCCGCCGCGGCCCTTGCCGCGCCCGCGCTTCACCAGGGCCACCGTGTCCACCTCCAGCAGCAGCGCCACGGTGCAGCGATCCGCGTCGGCCTCGGGGTAGAAGACGTGCGCCCGGCCGCAGGTCGTGGAGAAGGACTGCGCCTTGTCGGGGTGCTTGTGCAGCAGGAAACCGAGGTCGGTCGCGGGGCGGTCGGGAGAGCCGGTGGTGCTGATCGTCAGGAACACGGTGAACCCCTGGGACACCTTCTGAAGTGCGGAAACGCGCGGTTCTCCGGCGCGTCGTGCCAACGTACCGGGATCGGCGGCGAAAGACTTTCGAATTTCGGGGCGGGCCCGGGCGACGACGTGCCGGGCCGGCGACGCCCGTGTCTCCGGGGCGGGCACGGGCGTGCTTCCGGGGCGGCGACGCCCGTGCTTCCGGGGGCGGGAACGCGGGACGGGACCGTCCCGGGGTGCGGGGCGGTCCCGTCGGGGTGTGGCGGGGGGTGTGGGGCGTGGGCGGCCGGTACGCGGGCGTCAGGAGAGCTGCGACTGCACCTGGGCCGAGATCAGTTCCAGGTGGTCGAGGTCGTGCAGGTCCAGCACCTGGAGGTAGATGCGCCGGGAGCCGGTCTCGGCGTACCGTCCGATCTTGTCGACGACCTCGGCCGGGGAGCCCGCCAGGCCGTTGGCCTTGAGCTCGTCGACCTCCCGGCCGATGGCGGCGGCCCGGCGGGCGACCTCCTCGTCGTCCTTGCCGACGCAGACGACGAGGGCGTTGGACAGGACGATCTCCTCCGGGTCGCGGCCCGCCTCCTGCGCGGCGGAGCGGACCCGGCCGAACTGGCGCTCGGTGTCCTCCAGGGACGCGAAGGGGATGTTGAACTCGTCGGCGTACCGGGCGGCGAGCCTCGGGGTGCGGACGGCGCCGTGGCCGCCGATCAGTACGGGGATCCTGGACTGGACCGGCTTGGGCAGGGCGGGCGACCGGGTGAGCTCGTAGTGCTTGCCGTGGAAGTCGAAGGTCTTGCCGGGACCGGTGGCCCACAGACCCGTGACGATCTCCAGCTGCTCCTCCAGGCGGCTGAACTTGTCCTTCGGGAAGGGGATCCCGTACGCCGCGTGCTCCTCCTCGAACCAGCCCGCGCCGAGGCCGAGTTCGATCCGCCCGCCGGACATCTGGTCGACCTGGGCGACCTGGATGGCAAGGACGCCGGGGAGGCGGAAGGTGGCGGCGGTCATGAGGGTGCCGAGCCGGATGCGGCTCGTCTCGCGGGCGAGGCCGGCGAGGGTGATCCAGGCGTCGGTGGGGCCGGGCAGGCCGTCGGCGGAACCCATCCTGAGGTAGTGGTCGGAACGGAAGAAGGCGTCGAACCCGAGGTCCTCGGTGGCCTTGGCGACGGTGAGCAGGGTGTCGTAGGTGGCCCCCTGCTGGGGCTCGGTGAAAATGCGCAGGTCCATGCCTCCATCCTGCCAATGCGTGGCATGAACGCTCCGCCGGACCCGGCGCGCCTTCCGCGCTTCGTTCCACGGTCGGGTGAATGCCGGACGGTCGGGCGACCGCGGTACGACCGGGCCGGTGACCCGTCCCGGTGAAGATCGTTGGCCGGGGCGGAGCCGGACCACCCGGCGCCCGCGCCGGCCCGTGTGCGCCGGTGCGCCACCGTGTCGGCCCCGGCGGGGGCCAGGCCAGGGGCCGAGGAGGCCGTCGTGTCCACAAAGAGCGTGCCGCAGCAGGGCGGGAGCGGGCAGCCGCAGGGGTTGCTGCGGCAGATGGAGGAGCTGATGGCGGCGCTGAACGCGGACCTCTCCGCCCTGGACGCGGACCTCCGGGACGCCTCGGCGGACCGGACGGCCGCGGCGGGCACGGGGGACGGGGAGACGGGGTCGGAGACGGGAGAGGGATCGGTACCGGGGACAGCTGCCGGAGCGGGGGCGGGCGAGGAGCACCCGGTCACCGCCTGAGGGGTGTGCCACGGGTGGCGCGGGAGCGGGCCGACGGGTTCAGCCCGCCTCCCGCTCCGGTAACGCCGCCTCGCGGTCGGCGAGTCTGCGGAGCATGTCGAGGACCCGGTCGCGGGACTCGTCGGCGGCGTCGATGGCCTCCATGCACTGCCAGTACGTCGCCTCGTCCCGCGCGGCACAGGCCAGCCCGACCAGGGTGATGCCGACGTCACCGAGGAGCCCGCCGAGGTGCAGCAGGGTTCGGCGGACGTCGCCCAGCTCGGTGAGCCGGGCCGCGCGCGGCTCGTCGCCCTTCGGGCAGGGGACGTCCAGCACTCCGCAGCCACGGCCCGCCAGTTCCGTCAACCCGATGGCCTCGCCCCGCAGTTCGGGCGGTCCCGAGACCGCGAGCCGGCTGCCGATCGCCTGGGCGAGCGCCTGCGCCTGCCACACCTCGGTCAGCAGGCCCGGCAGGTCGGTGCTCGCCGCCAGGGCCCGCCTGCTCGTCTCGATGAGCCGCACAGCGTCCATGCGCTGCCCCCGTCCGGTCCGGACGCGCTGCCCACGCGTCCACGTGAACTCCCTTGTCCATTACCCAGAGTGAGAGAGGCTGAGACAGAAAGCCAGGGGGAGGCCGAAATCGGGGGATACGAACGTGCTACGGACCGCCGTTCGTATGCGGAGAGTGAAAGCGGAGCCCTCGTCTCCTCCTTGCCTCCCCCGGTCTCACTTGGTCTCCCCCGGTCTCCCCTTGCCGCCTCGGACCGGGAACCGTCACGTCGGACCGGGAACGGTCGCCTCAGACCGGGAAGCGGTCCTCGTTGCGGTCGATCTTCGCGGCGAGGGCGGCCAGCGGGTCCACGCCGAGGACCTCGCAGAACTGCAGGAGGTAGGCCAGGACGTCGGCGACCTCGTCGGTGACGCGGTGCGCGGTGTCCGGGTCGTCCATCACCCGGGCCGACTCCTCCGGCGTCAACCACTGGAAGATCTCGACCAGTTCGGACGCCTCCACGCTGAGGGCGGCGACGAGGTTCTTCGGCGTGTGGTACGGCTGCCAGTCGCGCGCCGCGGCGAACGCGGCGAGGCGGCGCTGGAGCCCCGGCAGGTCGAGGGGCGCGGGCGGGTCGTCGTGGTGGGGATCAGTCACGGTCCAGGTGTACCACCGTCACGCCGTCCGTCCCGGTGGCCCAGGAGGCGTCGCTCACCGTGCCGGTCAGCCGGATGTGCCCGCGCTCGCACATCCGGGACGCCAGCCGCAGCAGCTCGGTGCGCTGGCCCGGGTCGAGCCCCCGGTCGAGTCCGTCGGCGAGCACGGTGAGGGTCTGCAGGGCGGCGGGGACCTCGCCGGGCGCGTCGACCTCCAGCACGCCGGGGCCGGTCAGCAGGACCAGGGCGAGGGCGACGTAGCGCAGCTCGCCGTCGCCGAGCCGGACGAGGTCGGTGCGCACACCGGTGCCGCGGTCGAGCAGGGCACGGACCCGTCCGCCCGGCGCCGGTTCGGCGAGCAGGTCGGTGACCGGTCCGGCGCACCCCGCGCGGACGGCGGCGACGAGCAGGGCGTGCCGCCGTCCGCATTCGGTCCGGGTGCGCAGGAGCACGTCGGCGAGGTTGCCGCAACTGCCCTGGAGCCGCCCGCCGCCCCTCGGGACGGGGGCGCGCATACGGCCGGGCCGGGGGTCGCAGGCGAAGACCGACCGCAGGGCGACGACCATCTGCTCGGCGGCGGCGAGCACCCTGCGCTGGCCCGGCGTCCGGCCCGCGACGCGCAGCGGCAGCAGGGCGGTGCCGAGGAGGTCGTCCGGGAGCGGGCCGCGGGTCACCGGGGTGGCCCCGGCGGTGTGCCAGGCGGCCTGCACCACGCGCCGCGCGGGGTCGCGCAGCGCGGTCTCCAGCAGGACCCGCCCGCCGGCGGTCAGCCGCTCCCCCACGATGCGCAGGCCGGGTTCGGCCTGGACGGCGACTTCGAGCCGGACCGGGCCCTCGGGTCCGTCGGCGGTGCAGCCGATGCGGAAGCCCCTGCGGCGCTGGGCGTCGGGCCGGGACCGTTCGGGCACACAGGCACCGGGGTCGGGGAACGCCTCGCCGAGGTGCGCCCCGCCGCCGAGCCGGGCGAGCGCCTCGTAGGCCCGCAGGGCGCTGCTCTTGCCGCTGCCGCTGGGGCCGGCGAGGAGGGTGAGCGGCCCGAACGGCAGGACGGCACCGCGGTGCCCGGCGAACGCCGACAGCAGCAGCTCGGTCACCCGCGGCCGGTCGGGACGGGCGGGGTCCTGGGCGCCCTCGGGGAGGCGGGTGCCGGTCGCGCCGTCGGGCGGACGGGTGCCGGTGGTGCCGTCGGGCGGACGGGTGCCGGTGGCGGCGCCGGGAGAAGGGGTGTCCGGGGCCGCGTCGAAGGAGGCATCGAGGGAGCGGGGGGCCGGGGCCGCGTCGAAGGAGCGGACGTCCGGGGCCGGCGGCCGGAGGCGGCCGAGGGCCGGGGAGGGCGGGGTCATGGACGGGACGTTAGGACCGCGCCCGTGGGGCGAACCGTTCCGCTCGGGCGGGCGTCCCACGAACGGCGAGGCGGACCCCGCCGCCCCGCACGCCCTCCCGCACCCCGGCGCGCCCCGGCCCGGCCGGGTCCGGCCACGGGCTGCGCGTCGGCAGTCCCTGGAGCAGCGGAGCCGCCCCGCCTCCGTCACACCCCGGACGCCCGGGACCCCCCGTCAGACCCCCGGGACCCCCGCCTCCTCCATGAGGCCGGTCACCTCCGTGCCGGCCGGGGTGAGCAGGAACACGTTGCGGTCGACCCGGTGCATGCCGCTGGCCAGGCCGAAGACCACGCCGGTGCTGAAGTCCAGCACGCGCTTGGCGACCTCCGTCTCCGCGCCGGTGAGGTCGAGCAGCACCGGGACGCCGGACATCAGGGTCTCGGCGACGTCGCGGGCGTCCGCGAAGACGTTGACGCGCAGGACGACGAAGCGTCGGCGCGCCTGTGTCTCGGCCTCGGGCACGGACCGGTGGTCCACGGCGGACGGCCAGGCGTCGCGGCCGCGCAGCGGAACGACCTGGGCGAGCCCCGCCCACTGTTCGTCGGTGACGTCGTGGCTGCTCACCGGCATGCTCCGTCCTGGGTCGCGCTGGCAGTCTGCATCGGGCAATTCTTACGCATGGTCACCCGTTCGGCCCAATAACGACACGCTCCGCCATCGCCGGACCGTCACCCCCCTGCCGGGACACCGCACCGGACGGCCGCCCTCCGGGCCGGACCGCCCCGTGCGGACCGTGTTCCCGAGGGGACGCGTGACCTCTCGCGCGTCGTGCGAACCGGCGCACGCGGCACCGTCTCCGCGCACGCACACCTCCGGCTGCCCCGCATTCCGGGGCCCACGCGGGGAACTTCCGCACCCGACCGCTAGTTTCTACAGTGCTGTAGACATGGGGGGCCGGGTCCGCGTGGCGGGCCGGGCGCTCCGACCGAACCGGGAACCCCCCGGGCACACCGAGAAACATGGAGTGGGCATGGCCCTGTGGGACCGACTCAAGGATTCCGCGTCGCAGATGCAGAACCAGTTGGTGGCGAAGAAGAACGACCTCAAGAGCGGTGCGTTCCGGGACGCGAGCATGGCCATGTGTGCCCTGGTCGCCGCGGCCGACGGCACCGTCGACCCGTCCGAGCGGCAGCGCGTGGCCCAGCTCATCGGCACCAACGACGTGCTGCAGAACTTCCCCGCCGACGACCTGCGCCGGCGGTTCGAGGACAACCTGAACAAACTGACCACCGACTTCGCCTTCGGCAAGGTGAGCGTGCTCCAGGAGATCGCCAAGGCCAAGAAGAAGCCGGCCGAGGCGCGGGCCGTGATCCAGATCGGCATCGTCATCGGCGGCGCCGACGGCGACTTCGACAAGGACGAGCAGGCGGTCGTCCGCGAGGCGTGCTACGCCCTCGACCTGCCGCCGCACGAGTTCGACCTCTGACCGTGCCCCGGCCCGGACGCCCGTGATCCGGACCTTCCCGGCCCCCACGGGCCCCACGGGCCTCCCTGGTCCCCACGGACCTCCGGGCGGCCGTGGTCCGGGCGTCCGGAGGCGGCACTCAGCACCGGGCAGGCCGGGCCGATACCCGCGGGTATCGGCCCGGCCTGCCCGGGAACACGGGCCCGGTCATAATCGTTGGATCCGAGACCGACCCATCCATGAGGAGTGCATACGTGTCCGCCAGATCGACGGACCCCCCGGGACCCAGTCCCCGACCATCCCGTCACCTTTCGAGTGACCGCGGCACGCGACGGGGTGGTGTTCGATGAGTGCCGCCGAAGCATTGCTGGGCCTGCTCGCCGTGTTCGTGCTCACCGCCGGAACCGGCTACTTCGTGGCCCAGGAATTCGCCTACGTCTCCGCCGACCGGCTGGCCCTCGCCCGTGAGGCCGAGGCCGGGAACCGGAAGGCCGCCCGCGCGCTGAAGGTGCTGGAGCGGCTGTCCTTCATGCTGTCCGGCGCACAGCTGGGCATCACCGTCACCGGACTGGTCGTCGGCTTCATCGCCGAGCCGTCCGTGTCCGCACTGCTGCGGCCCGCCCTGTCCGGGGTGGGGCTGCCCGACGCGGCCGTGAGCGGTATCTCCGTGGTGCTGGCGTTCGTGCTGGCCACCGTCGTGCAGATGGTGCTGGGCGAGCTGGCCCCGAAGAACCTCGCGATCGCGGTGCCGGAGCGGCTGGCCAAGGCGCTGTCCGGGTCCACCCTGGCGTACCTGAAGGTCGTCGGCCCGGTGGTGCGGATCTTCGACGGGGCGGCCGACCGGCTGCTGCGCCGGGTCGGCATCGAGCCGGTCGAGGAGCTGCACCACGGTGCCACCCTGGAGGAGCTGGGCCACCTGATCGGCGAGTCCCACGAGAACGGCGCCCTGCCCCGGGACACCGCCACCCTGCTCGACCACGCGCTGGAGTTCTCCGAGCGCACCCTGCACGGAGTGATGGTGCCGCGCCGGGACTCCGTGTTCGTGCGCGGGGACGCCAGCGCCGAGGAGGCGGTCGGCCTGATCGCCGCCCACGGCCACTCCAACTACCCCGTGCTGGGCGACCACCCCGACGACGTCATCGGCGTGGTGGGGGTGCGCGAGCTGATGGCGCTGCCCGCCTCCCGGCCGGCCGGGGCCACCGCCGCCGAGGTGGCCCGGCGGCCCCTGCTGCTGCCGGACACGCTGGAGCTGCCGGACGCGGTGGCGCGGATGCGGGAGCAAGACGACGAGTTCGCCGTCGTCCTCGACGAGCACGGCGGTGTCGCCGGCATCGTCACCTACGAGGACATCGCCGAGGAGCTGGTCGGGGACATCGCCGACGAGAGCGACACGGTCGCGCAGCTCGCGGTGGCCGACGGTGACGGCTGGCTGGTGGACGCCGGGCGGCGGCTGGACGAGGTCGCCGAGGCGACCGGCGTCCGGCTGCCCGAGGAGGACGACTACGAGACGGTGGCCGGTCTGATCGTGGACCGGCTGGGCCGCTTCCCGACGGTGGACGACCGGATCACCGTGGAGCTGCCCACCGGCGGCCACGCGGTGCTGGACGTGCGCACGCTCGACCGGCACGTGGCCGAACGGGTGCGCATCACGTCGTTCACCGAGGAACTGCATCCGGTCGAGGAGGGTTCATGAGTTTCCCGATGGCTCTCTTCGTGACCGTGCTGCTGCTCATCGGCAGCGGGTTCTTCGTGGCCGCCGAGTTCGCGCTGGTCGCCGCCAAGCGGCACCGCATGGAGAAGGCGGCGGCGGACGGGCGGCGCGGCGCCGGTGCCGCGCTGGCCGGGATGCGCGAGCTGTCCCTGATGCTCGCCGGCGCGCAGCTGGGCATCACGGTGTGCACGCTGGGGCTGGGCTCGGTGTCCAAGCCCGCGATCTCGCACGAACTGGACCCCCTGCTGCGCAGCCTGGGCCTGCCCAGCGCGCTCAGCTACGGGGTGGCGTTCGCCGTCGCGATGATCGTCGTGGTGTTCCTGCACATGGTGATCGGCGAGATGGCGCCCAAGTCGTGGGCGATCGCCCACCCGGAGCGTTCCGCGATGCTGCTCGCGCCGCCGTTCCGGGCCCTGGTGAAGGCCGTCCGGCCGCTCATCCGGGTCCTGAACGCGGTGAGCAACGTGCTGGTGCGGATGTGCCGGGTGACCCCGCGCGACGAGCTGGCCTCGGTCCACGACCGGGAGCAGCTGACGCACCTGGTCGCGGAGTCGGAGCGGCTCGGCCTGATCAGCGCGGCGGACTCGCAGTTGCTGACCCGGTCGCTGACCGAGCCGGAGACACCGGTGGGTGAGCTGGCCGTGCCGGCCGCCGAGATCGTCTCGGTGGACGGCGGGGCGGGCGTGGAGGAGCTGCTGCGGGTGGCGGCGGCCCACGACCGGACGCGGCTGCTGGTCCGAGACGGCGGCGCCGTGCTCGGTTCGGTGCACGCCCGGGACGCCCTGGTGGCCCGGGCCCGGGGGCGCGTGACGAGCGCCCGGGAACTGGCCCGTCCGGTGCCCGAGGTGAAGGTCACCACCACGGTCGCCGACGCGATCGACGTGCTGCGCCGCCGCCGCTCCACCCTGGCGGTGGTCCGCGACGGCGCGGGCGGTCTGGTCGGCATGGTCACCCTGGACGACCTGCTGGCCCGGCTGATGCAGCCGGCGGCCTGACGCACGACGGGAGCCCGGGACACGGTCGGCCGTGTCCCGGGCTCCCGTCGCGTCGTGCCGCGGGGCCGGCCGCGGTCAGCCGGCGACCACCGCCTCCGCGGCGGCCACCCCGCACACCCGGGCCGCGCCGTGCGTGGCGATGTGCAGGGCGCCGCGCGGGGCGGACTGCGGTACCCCCATCTCGATGACAACGGTGTCCGGTTCCGCGTCGAGCAGCGTGTCCAGGGCGCTGCCCATCCAGGGGTGCCGGTGCTCGTCGCGGACCACCGCGACGACGCGGCGCCCGCCCGCCGCCTTCAGGGCCCGCGCCCCGGCGTCGGGCCCGGTGAAGGTGCCCGAGGCGGTGCCGGGCAGCAGGCGCTCCAGCTCCGGACCGACCCCCCAGGGGGTCTCGTCGCCGACCGCGATGTTGGGCGCGGGGCTGAACGTGGCCACGAAGACCGGCCCGGTGACCGGTGCGGCGGGCGCGGTGCGGGCGACCTCGACCGCGCGGCGGGCCGCCGTGAGGCCGATCTCCGGCTGCGGCGCGCCGCCGCCGTCGGACGCGTCGCGGACGCTCGCCGTCCACGCGGCCAGTGCACGGACCCGGGCGGCGGCGTCGGCGAGCCGCTCCTCGGAGAGTTCGCCGGTACGGACGGCGGTGACGAGCGCGTCCTGCAGGCGCTGCACGGTGGCCTCGTCACACAGTCCGCCGCCCACACAGATGGCGTCGGCGCCGGCGGCGAGGGCGAGGACGACACCGTGTTCCAGCCCGTAGGTGCCGGAGATGGCCTGCATCTCCATGCCGTCGGTGACGATGAGGCCCCGGTAGCCGAGTTCCTCGCGGAGCAGGCCGGTGAGGATGCGCCGGGAGAGCGTGGCCGGGCGGTCCGGGTCGAGTACGGGCACCCGGATGTGGGCGCTCATGACGGCCCGGGTGCCGGCCGCGATGGCCGCCCGGAACGGCTCCAGTTCGCGCTCGTGGAGGGTCGTGGCGTCCAGGTCGATGTGCGGGAGGGCGTGGTGGGAGTCGACGTTGGTGTCGCCGTGCCCGGGGAAGTGCTTGGCGCAGGCGGCCACGCCGGTGGACTGCAGGCCCTCGACGTAGGCGGCGGTGTGCCGGGACACCAGGGCGGTGTCCCCGCCGAAGGAGCGCACCCCGATCACCGGGTTGGCGGGGTTGGCGTTGACGTCGGCGGACGGCGCCCAGTTGAAGTTGACGCCGCAGGCCGCGAGCCGGCGGCCCAGCTCACGGGCGACGTCCCGGGTGAGGGCGGTGTCGTCGACGGCGCCGAGGGCGTGGGCGCCGGGGAAGGAGGAGCCGGTGCGGACCTCCAGGCGGGTGACGTCGCCGCTCTCCTCGTCGATGGCGACCAGGAGGTCGTCCCGCTCGGCCCGCAGCTGGGCGGTGAGCGCGGCGACCTGCTCGGCACTGGCGACGTTGCGGCCGAACAGGGCGACGGACGCGAGGCCCTCGCCGAGGCGGCGGCGCACCCAGTCGGGCGCGGTGGTGCCGTCGAAGCCCGGCTGCAGAACGGCGAGCGCGTCCCGGGTGAGCGTGTCGGTGCCGGTGGTGAATGTCGTCATGGGGTGGCGGTCATCCCTTCACGGCGCCGGCGGTGAGGCCGCTGACGGCCTTGCGCTGCAGGTAGACGAAGAGGATCAGGATCGGGATGGCGAACAGCGACGAGGCGGCCATGGTCGCGCCCCAGTCGTTGCCGAACTGGCTCTGGAAGCTGGACAGCCACAGCGGCAGGGTCTGCGCCTCGGCGTCCTTGTTGAGCACCAGGACGAGCGCGAACTCGTTCCAGGCCGTGATGAATCCGAACAGCGAGGTGGACATCAGGCCGGGCGCGAGCAGCGGCAGGATGACCCGGCGGAACGCCTGGGCCCGGGTGCAGCCGTCGACCATCGCCGACTCCTCCAGCTCCTTCGGCACGGCGGCGACGAAGCCGCGCAGCGTCAGGATGGTGAGGGGCAGGATCATCATCATGTAGAAGAGCGTCAGCGGTACGAGGCTGTTCAGCAGGGACGCGTCCCGCACGATCATGTACATCGCGATGATCATGACTTCCCAGGGCGCCATCTGGGCCAGCATGAAACCGATGATGAAGCCGCGCCGCCCCTTGAAGCGCATCCGCGCGAGGGCGAAGGAGCCGGCCAGCGCGATCACCAGGGAGAAGACCACGGCCAGGACGGTGACGGTCAGCGAGTTGGCGACGTAGGTCCAGAAGTGGTCGACGTTGATCGCGGTGCTGAAGTGTTCGAAGGTGAAGTCGGCCGGGAACCAGACCGGGTCCTCCGAGAGGATGTCACCGGTCGGCTTGAGGGCCGTGTTGAACATCCAGTACACGGGGAAGACGAAGCCGATGAACAGGACGGCGGCCGTGACGTTGGGCCACAGGCGGCCGAAGAGCGAGCGCTTCACAGCTCGTCCTCCTCTTGCTTGAGCACGATCCGGAGGTAGTAGGCGGTCAGGCCGAGCAGGATCGCGATGGTCAGGACGGCGATCGCCGCGCCCATGCCGTAGTGCTGGTTGCCGACACCCTCGACGAAGGCGTAGACGGGCAGGATCTCGGTGAGCCGGTCGGGCCCGCCCTTGTTGATGAGGTAGACCTGCACGAACGCCTTGAAGACCCAGATGATCTCCAGGAACGTGGTCGCGTAGAGGAACGGCCGCAGGAACGGCATGGTGACCGTGGTGAAGCTGCGCCAGGCGCCGGCCCCGTCGAGGGACGCGGCCTCGTAGAGCTCCTTGGGGATGGTGGTGGTCGCCGCGTAGAGGTTGATCGCCACGAACGGGATGGACATCCACACGATCAGCAGCGTGATGACGAAGAACGTCGACATCTGGCTGCTGGTCCAGTTGTACTCGGCCATGGAGTGCCAGCCGAGCTTGTCCAGGACCCAGTTGACGACGCCGAAGCGCTGGGCGAACAGCCACTGGTAGACGGTGGTGGCGGCCACGATCGGCATGGCCCAGGCGAGGACCAGGCCCAGCAGCAGGGTGAACCGCATCCACTTGCCGAGGCGGGCGAGCAGCAGCCCGACCAGCGCGCCCAGCACCATGATCAGGACGACGTTGACCGCCGTGAAGAGGATCGAGCGAAGGGTGACCCGCCAGAAGTCCTCACTGGTGAGGGCGGCCGTGTAGTTGTCGACTCCGTTCCATTCGGTGACGCGCTGGATCAGCTGCGTCATGTTGAGGTTCTGGAACGACAGCAGCACGTCCTTGAGCAGCGGCCAGCCGAGCAGCAGCACGGTGGCCACACAGGCGGGCAGCAGCAACAGGTACGGGGCGAGCGCGCCGACGCGCGACGCCGCTCTCGGTGTCGGCCTGCCGGGCCCCCCGTCGTCCGCCTTGCGGACGTCCGCCGGGCCGGAGGGCGGCCGTTCGGTCTGCACGGTCATGCTCGCGATCTCTCTTCTCGACATACTCGACGCCGGGCGGGGGCCGGCGAGTGGCCGGCCCCCGCCCGTTCCGTGCGCTCGCGGTGCGACTACTGCTGCTGCGCCAGGCGCTTGTTGAACTCGCCCTCGACCTGCTTCGCGGCCTCGGCCGGGGTCTTGCCGTTCAGGACGGCGGTCAGGTACGTCTTGATCGGGTTCGGGTCGTTCTCCACGGCCGCCCACTGCGGGATCAGCGGCGTGGTGCCGCCGACGGCGGCGGCCGGCGCGGCGGCCTCGGCGGGCGCGTTGCCCTCCAGGTTGCTCTGCAGCGACTCCTTGTTGGGGATGACGCCGTTGAGCTTGGCCAGCTGGCCCTCGAACTTGTCGGAGAGCGCGATCTTCAGGAACTCCTTGGCGAGCTCCTGCTTCTTGCTGCCCGCGGCGACGGCGAGGTTGGAGCCGCCGAGGAAGACGCCCTCGGGCTTGTCGGCCGTGGCACCGGGGATGGTGAAGTAGCCGATGTCCTTCTCGATCTTCGGGTTGGCCTCGGTCGCGATGCCCGCTTCCCAGCCCATGCCGATGAACGCGCCGACCTTGCCGTCGGCGAAGACCTCGCCCTGCTGCGGGGTGGCCTCGTCCTTGTCCTTGGGCGCCTTGGACAGCGCCTGGAACTTCTTGTACGTCTCCGCGGCGGCGGCGACCTTCGGGTCGTCGAGGTTGGAGACGTACGTGTCGCCGTCCTTCTTGACCAGTTCGCCGCCCTCGCCGATCACCAGGCCGACGAAGTGGTACCAGTTCTGGCCCGGCAGGTAGATGGGCTCGGCGTCGGTCTTCTCACCGATCGTCTTGAGCGCGTCGTAGAACTCGTCGCGGGTCTTGGGGGTGTCCTTGAGACCGGCGTCCGCCCAGACCTTCTTGTTGTAGAGGACGACGCGGTTGGCGAAGTACCAGGGCGCCGCGTACTGCTTGCCCTCGAAGACGGACGACTCGTTGAGCGACTCGGTCCACTCGCCGCCGATCTCGGCCTTGAGGTCACCGAGGTCGGCGAGGCCGCCGGTCTTGGCGTAGGCCGGGGTCTGCGTGTTGCCGATCTCGAAGACGTCCGGCGGGTTCTCCTCGGACAGCGAGGTGGTCAGCTTCTGCTGGATGCCGTTCCACTGCTGGACCTCGAACTTGACCTTCGCCTTGGTCTTCTTCTCGAACTCGGCGGTGAGGTCCTTCTGCCACTGGTCCGGCGAGGAGCCGTCCATCACCCAGACCGTGAGCGTCTGGCCGGCGTAGCCGTCCGCACCGGCCTTCTTGTCACCGTCACCGTCGTTCCCGCCGCACGCCGCCACGGAGAACAGCATGCCCGCGACTCCGATCGCGGCTATCAGCTTGCGCTTCACGCGCCACCCCTCCTCGGGAAATGCCTTCCGCACCCACGCCCTCGGCGGTGACCCCCACTACGGCGCAACAGCTCGGCGGGCTGGGACCCGGCTTCCCTCTAAATGGTTTAGACCAGCAAGGGGAGCTTGGCCTAGACCTATGACCCTGTCAAGGGTCGCGCCCACGCCAGTGGATAACGGCACGGCAACGTCAATTGGGGCATCGGATTCCACCCAAACCCGGGCGGGTCGAGAGTTGGACTAGACCAACCGGCCGGGGGCCGTTATAACGGGACCGCCGAGCGTGCGGCGCCGACACCGGCCGTCCGCCGACGTGCACCGCGGCCGGCACCTGCCGTCCGCGCGCCGGACACCAGGCGGAAGGCAGGTCATGAGCACGGACGTCAGCAGCGCCCCGGCCGACCCGGGGGCAACGCCGGGCCGCCCCGGCCGTGTCGGCCGCGTCCCGAAGTACTACCGCATCAAGCAGCGGTTGCTGCGGATGACCGAGGAACGCAGCCCCGGGGCCCCCATGCCCGCCGAACGTCTGCTCGCGGTCGAGTTCCGCACCTCCCGCACGACCGTCCGCAAGGCCCTGCAGGAGCTGGTGAGCGAGGGGCGCCTGGACCGCATCCAGGGCAAGGGCACCTTCGTCGCCCGCCCCAAGGTGTACCGGACCCTCCAACTCACCTCGTACACCGAGGACATGCGCGCGCAGGGACTCCGTCCCGCCTCCGAGGTCCTGGACCTCGGATACGTCCCGGCCGACGAGGACCTCGCCGCCCTGTTGGAGGTGGACCGGGGCGACCGCGTGCTGCGCATCGAACGGCTGCGGCTGGCCGGCGGCGAGCCGATGGCCATCGAGGCCACCCACCTGTCGGCGCGGCGCTTCCCGCGCCTGCGCCGCCACCTGTCCCGCAGCGCCTCCCTGTACTCGACCCTGTCCGAGGTCTACGGCGTGCGCCTCGCGGAGGCCGACGAGACCATCGAGACCTCCCCCGCCACCCCCCGGGAGGCCGGGCTGCTCGGCACCGACGTGGGCCTGCCGATGCTGCTGCTGTCCCGTCACTCGCGGGACGAGGACGGCACCCCGGTGGAGTGGGTCCGCTCGGTGTACCGGGGCTCGCGCTACAAGTTCACGGCGATCCTGACGCCTCCGCAGCAGCGGGGCAGGCGCTGAGAGCCGGACGGCGCCAAGGCGGCGTCGAGGGCCGGGGCGACGGCGGGCCGGCGTTGACGGCGGGGCGGCAGCGGGGGGACCGCGTCACCGGGTGAGCGGGGGGACTGAGGCCGGCTCGCGGCCGACGGCGTGCCCGCCGGGGTGACCGCCACCGCCACCCGACCGCCACCGCCACCCGACAGCCGCCGCCCTTTCGCGGCCGTGGAGGCCGCCGGGACGGAGCCGTACCGACGCCCGCCGGACGGCCGGGCGCCCGCCGGATCACCGTCGGGCGCCGGTCGGTCCGCCGGCCCTCAGCCCGGCAGCCCGTCGACGAACCGGCGGGTCAGCGCGGTCGGTGCCGTGATGGCCGTGCCGACGACCACGCTCAGCGCGCCCGCCGCGAGCGCGGCGGCGGCCTGCTCCGGGGTGGTGATCCGGCCCTCGGCGATCACCGGGACACCGGCGCCCATCGCGAGGTCCGCGACGAGGCGCAGGTCGGGTCCGTCCTGCCGGGGGGAGCCCGGCACGTAGCCGGACAGCGTGGAGGCGACGAAGTCGGCGCCCTCCTCGGCGGCCCGGCGTCCCTCCTCGTAGGTCGAGACGTCGGCCATCACCAGGGCGCCCGCCGCGTGCACGGCCTCCACGAGGTCGGCGAAGGAGCCGCCGTCGGGGCGCGGGCGGGCGGTGGCGTCGGCGGCGACGACCGCGGCGCCCGCGTCCACCAGGGCGAGGGCGTGCCGCACCGTCGGGGTGATGAAGACGCCGGTGTCGCCGTCCTTCCACAGCCCGATCACCGGCAGGTCGACGGCCGCGACGGTGGCCGCGACGACCTCCGGGTCGTTGACGCGGACGGCGGCGGCACCGCCGGCCCGGGCCGCGAGGGCCATCCGGACCAGGGTGTCGGTGTGCCGCATCGGGTCGCCGGGCGGGGCCTGGCAGGAGACGATCAGGCGGCCCCGGAGGGTGTCGGCCAGGGTCGGGGTCATCGTGGTGCTCCGATGGTGCGGGGGTGGTGGAGGGGCAGGGTGCGGGTCAGCGCGGCGGCGCCGAGCACCGCGGCGTCGGGTCCGCCGCGGGGCGGTACCGGACGCAGGTGCCGCAGGGGGCGCATGAGTTCGGCGGTGAACGCCTCGTTCAGGGCGTCGAGGTAGAGGGCGCCGATCCGGGGCACTCCCCCGCCGACGACGACCCGGTCGGCGCCGAGGGCGTTGGCGAGGCCGCCCAGCGCCCGGCCGACGGCCCGGGCGCCGAGCACGACGGCCGCGGTGGCGTGCGGGTCGCCCTCGGCCGCCCGGGCGGCCACCCACTCCAGACGGTCGGCGGCCAGGCCGCTGGTCCTGGTGTACTGGGCGGTGATGGCGGGCCCCGATCCGATCGCCTCCAGGTGGCCGGTGGCGCCGCAGGTGCAGGGCAGTCCGTCGGCCTCGGGGCTCGGCAGGTGGCCGAGGTGCCCGGCGACGCCCGCCGCCCCGCTCAGCATGCGTCCGTCGACGGCGACGGCGCCGCCCACGCCGGTGCCGACGGCCGCGTAGATCATCGTGGGGCCGGGCCGGTCGCCGTCCCGGAGCGGGCCCAGTTCCGTCGAGGCCGCCGCGCGGACGTCGTTGTCGCAGGCCACCGGGAGTCCGGTGCGGGCGGCGAGGCCCTCCGCCAGGGCCGTGCCGGCCCAGCCCCGGATGGTGTCGGTGGCACTGGTGACGGTGCCGGTGACCGGGTCGATGACGCCCGCGGCGGCGACGCCGACGGCGGTGGCCCCCGGGGCCCACACCGCGCGGACCTCCCGGGCCAGCGCGTCCAGCACCGCCTCGGCGCCGGACGTCGCGGGGGTGGGCAGGGAGTGCCGGGCCAGGATCGTGCCGTCGTCGGCGACGAGCGCGGCGGCGATCTTCGTGCCGCCCAGGTCGAGGCCGATGACCGAGGGGGTGCCGGGCCGCACGGTCATCGGACGGCGAGCAGGCCGGCGTCGCGCAGACGCTCCTCGACCAGCTTGACCGACGCCTCGCCCAGCTGGACCTGGGGGGCGGCGGTGGTGCCCTCGGCGAACACGCCGAGCAGGCGCAGGGCGTGCTTGAAGGCGCCGATGGCGGAGGAGTTGCGGCCCATCTCGCTCTCCGGGCCCGCGTCGACCATGCCGAACAGTTCCACGAGCCGCTCCTGCTCCTCGACGGCGCTGCCGAGGTCCCCGGCGCGCACGGCGTCGTACAGGCGCACGTACCCGGCGGGGTCGACGTTGCCCAGGCCGGGGACGACGCCGTCGGCGCCGGCCAGCAGGGCGGCGTCGACGGTGAGTTCGGAGCCACTGAGGATGCTGAAGCCGGCGGCGGGGCCGGTGCCGCGGCCCTGGCGCCCGCCGAGGGCGACGATCAGCCGGCGCAGTCCGCCCTCGTCGCCGCTGCTGTCCTTGAGGCCGGCCAGAGTGCCGTCCTCGGCGAGTTCGCGGACCAGGGCGACGGAGAGCTTGCTGTGCACGGAGACCGGGAGGTCGTACGCGTACAGGGGCAGGTCGACGCGGGCGCGCACGGTGCGGAAGTGGGCGGCGATCTCGACCGGGTGGGTGCGAGCCTGTCCTTCATCGGCGCCGGTGTGCAGGACCCCGACCCCAGCTGGGGCAGCGTGCTGGCGTACGGCCGGCAGATCCTGCTGTCCGGCGGCTGGTGGGCGACCCTCTTCCCGGGCCTGTGCCTGCTGATCACGGTGCTGGCGCTCAACGTCCTCTCCGAGGGCATGACGGACGCCGCCGCCTCCCCGGACAAGGCCCGCGCCGACGGCGGCGACGCCGCCGAGAAGGCCGTCGCCGAGGAGGCCCCGGCCACCGAGCGCGCCGACGTGGACGCCGCCCTGGAGCGGCTCGCCACCCGCCTGGAGGCCATGGAACCCTCGGTTCCCCCGCTGGCCGAGGACGCCGCCGACCTGCTCGTGGTGCGCGACCTGACGATCCGCTTCCCCGACCGCTACGGCGACACCCGCGTCGTCGACGGCATCTCCTTCACCGTGCGCGAGGGCGAGACCCTCGGCCTGGTGGGCGAGTCCGGCTGCGGCAAGTCCATCACCAGCCTCGCGGTCATGGGCCTGCTGGCCCGCAACGCCGAGGCGGAGGGCGAGATCCTCTACCGGGGCCGCGACCTGCTGACGCTGTCGCCGAAGGAGCGCCGGGCGCTGATGGGCCCGGAGATCGCGATGGTCTACCAGGACGCCATGTCCTCGCTGAACCCGTCGGTGCTCATCGGCACCCAGCTCAAGCGGCTCACCTCGCGCGGCGGCACCCGGACCCCGTCCGAGCTGCTGGAACTGGTCGGGCTGTCGCCCGAGCGGACCCTGCGCAGCTACCCGCACGAACTGTCCGGCGGCCAGCGCCAGCGCGTGCTCATCGCCATGGCGCTCTCCCGCAGCCCGCGGCTGCTCATCGCCGACGAGCCGACGACGGCGCTCGACGTCACCGTGCAGGCCCAGGTCGTGGAGCTGCTGGTGAAGCTGCGCGACGAGCTCGGCTTCGCCATGGTCCTGGTCTCGCACGACCTGGCCCTGGTCGGCGACCTCGCCCACCGGGTCGCCGTGATGTACGCCGGGCAGGTCGCCGAGGCGGGTCACACCCGCTCCCTGCTCACCGACCCGGCGCACCACTACAGCCGGGGGCTGCTCGGTTCGGTCGTCTCGCTGGAGGCGGGCGCGGAGCGGCTGCACCAGGTCCGCGGTGTGGTGCCGGCCCCCAAGGAGTTCGGCGCCGGCTGCCGGTTCGCGTCCCGCTGCCCCGCCGCCACCGAGCTGTGCGTCACCACCCCGCCGCCGGCCACCGACCGGGACGGCGCGCAGGACCACCTGTTCGCGTGCCACCACCCGGCGCCGGTGCGCCCGCCGGCCAAGTCGCTGGAAGGTGCCCGATGACCGTCACCGAGGACACCCCGATGGAACCGCTGGAGACCGCGACCGACCCGATCGTCCGGCTGGACGGCATCCACGTGCGGCACAAGGCGCGCAGCGGCGGCATCCTGCGCCGGGACGCCGTGCACGCGCTGACCGACGCCTCGCTGGAGGTGCGGCGCGGTGAGATCCTCGGGCTGGTCGGCGAGTCGGGCTGCGGCAAGTCCACGCTGGCCCGGGTCGTCACCGGGCTGCAGAAGCCCACCGAGGGCCACGTGTACTTCAAGGGCCAGGACCTGTGGCGGATGCCCGCCGCGGAACGCCGCGACCGGTTCGGTTCCAGCGTGGGCGTGGTCTTCCAGGACCCGTCCACCGCGCTCAACCCGCGCCTGCCGGTGCGCCGGATCCTGCGCGACCCGCTGGACGTGCACCGGCGCGGGACCCGGGAGGAGCGCGAGCGGCGCGTGACGGAGCTGCTCGACCTGGTCGGCCTGCCCGGCCACACCCTGGAGGCGCTGCCCGGTCAGCTCTCCGGCGGTCAGCGCCAGCGGGTGGCCATCGCCCGGGCGCTGGCCCTGGAGCCGGAGCTGATCGTCGCCGACGAGCCGACCAGCGCGCTGGACGTGTCGGTGCGCGCGCAGATCCTCAACCTGCTGGTGGACCTGCGCGCCCGCCTCGGTCTGGCGATGGTGTTCATCTCGCACGACGTGCAGACGGTGCGTTACCTGGCCGACCGCATCGCGGTGCTCTACCTGGGCCGCGTGGTGGAGGAGGGCAGGTCCGCGCAGGTGTCCGGCGCCTCCCGCCACCCGTACACCGAGGCCCTGCTGTCGGCGACGCCGAGCCTGCTGGAGCGGCCCGACCGCATCGTCCTGCACGGCCCGGTCCCGTCGGCCACCAACCCGCCCTCGGGCTGCCCGTTCCGTACCCGCTGCTGGAAGGCGGACGACGCGTGCGCGCAGTCGTTCCCGGACGCGACGAACGGCCCGGACGGCCACCGCTGGCACTGCGTCCACCCGCAGCCCGGCGACGGTCCCGTGCCGGTGCCCGCACCGGCGGCTCCGTCGGTGAAGGGCGTCTGACCACCCGGCGGACGGCGCGCGCTCTCCCGCGCGCCGTCCGCCGGGTCACCGGGCCCCGCAGTCCCGGCCACCCGTCACCGGTGGCGCGGGGCCCGGCCCGTCCCTCCGGCCCCAGGGCCCCCTGCGCGGACGTTCGCCGCTCGTCACGGCCGGTGGCGCGCTGGAGCACAGCAGTCCGGTGGGTCCCGGCGGCACCGAACACGCCGACCTGTCGGCCGGGTCGGCGCCGTCACGCCGCTCACCTCCCCCGCACGATGGTCGTCACCTTCCGCACGACCCGTCACGACCGGGCGATGTCCCTGCTCGGCGCCTCGGACCCGGTCACCGCGTCCTCGAACCCCACCGTGACGCCGAACGAGGGCCGTCCGCGGTTCTCCGTGAGGCAGCGCGGCACCCTCCCCACCGTCCCCTGACCAGGCGGTCGCCACCCCGTACCGGCCGGGCATCCGCCGGTCAGCCCGACGGGTCCCGGCCGCCGGACGGGACGCGCAGGCGGTCCACGACGACCGCCCGGGCCCGCGCGCCGTCCCGGGTGGGGGTGAGCGGGTAGACGTGCACGGCGCCCCGCGCCTCGTGGAGTTCGACGTCCACC
The DNA here is from genome assembly GCF_056323165.1 of Streptomyces sp. 3-6. NCBI lineage: Bacteria > Bacillati > Actinomycetota > Actinomycetes > Kitasatosporales > Streptomycetaceae > Streptomyces > Streptomyces sp. 3-6. The sequence continues at coordinate 21,428 of NZ_JBWHZP010000002.1, read as the reverse complement.
CCCGCGGCCCGCGCCCGGTCGGTGAACAGCCGGGCGTCCGGGTGGAGGATGTCGTGCGTGCCGCTGAACAGCGTCACCGGCCCCAGACCGCGCGGGTCGGCCGCGAGGGGGCTCACCATCGGGTCGGACGTGGGCAGGGCGCCCCGCCAGTGGTCGGCGAACACCCGCAGGCCGGGCCGGGCCAGCCAGGGGTCGTGCGGCTGCACGGCGTCGATGCCCGGGTGGCCGAACGACAGGTCCAGGGCGGGCGAGACGAGCACGGTGCGGCGCGCGACCACCCCGGGGCCGTCGCGCAGCAGCACCGCGGTGGACAGCGCGATCTGTCCGCCCGCCGAGTCCCCCGCCAGCGCGGTGTCGCCGTGCCGCTCCCGCACGGTGAGGAAGAGGTCGGCCATCGCGGGGACGACGTCGCCGACGGTGGCGTACGGCAGGAGCGGGTGGACCGGCACGACGACGTGCGTGCCCGCCTCGGCCGCGATCCGCGCCGCCAGGCGCCAGTGCGGGGCGACGATCTCGTTCACCCAGGCGCCGCCGTGCACGTACACCACGGCACCCCGGGCCCCGCCCGCGGCGGGCCCCAGGGTGTACACGGGCCATCCCCGCCACCGCTCCACCGACACGGTCACGTCCCCGCGCAGCCGCCGGGGCGGTCCGTACGGGCGGGGCCGCAGCGTCCGCTCGCGCAGGTGCCGCCGCGCGCCCTCGGCGGTGACGTACCGCCGGTCGGTCCCGGTCAGCCGCAGGTGCAGCGGGACCAGCGCGGGGCACCACCGGCTCCCACCGCGGCCGGGACGCCGGGGTTCCGCCGGCCGGGCCGGGCCCGCCGGTCACGCTGCGCCTGCTGGTCATGGGACCGCCTTCCGTTCCTCGGGGCACGGGTCAGCGCCGTCGTCGCAGCAGAACCGTCACATCACCGCGCCTCCGCGTCCAGGGCGCACGGCCGTTCCGCCTCGTGCAGCCACCGGGCCAGCGCGGTGCGGGCGCGGCTGACCCGGGACCGGACGGTGCCGACCGGGCAGTCGCTCAGGGCGGCGGCCTCCGCGTAGGGCAGGCCCAGCAGTTGGGTCAGCACGAACGCCTCGCGCCGGTCGGCGGGCAGCGCGTCCAGCAGGCCGGTGAGGGCGACGCCCTCGTCGAAGCCGGGCAGGCCGCGCGGCTGGGCGCCCTCGACGGCCGCCGCCCAGTCCTCCGTGTCCGCGCTCCGGGGGCGGCGGGCGGTGTGCCGGATGCTGTCGACCAGCGTGCGGCGGGCGATCGCCAGCACCCAGGTGCGGGCCGAGGAACGGCCCTCGAACCCGGGCAGGGCACCGAGGGCCCGCAGGAACGTCTCCTGGACGAGGTCGTCCACGCCCTGCGGGTCGGCGCCGAGGAACAGCAGGTAGCACCGGACGTCCCGGTGCAGGGCCCGTACGAGGTGCTCCCCCGCGTCGGGGTCGCCGCCGCGGGCGGCGAGCGCCCAGGAGGTCGTGGCCTCGTCGTGGGGCCGTACCGGTGGCGGCATGAGGGCAGCGGTGGTCACGTGTGCGTCCTTCCGGGCGATCCGGGTTCCGGTCCCTCGCCCGGCCGCCGGGCGCCTGGGCGCCACGGGCGTGCGTCACGGGCGCGTCGCGTGCGCGTCGCGAGCCGGGGGCACGGCCCACGGGCACGGCGGCGCCCGGTCGCCCGGCGCGTGTCGGTGCGCGGGGCATGTCGGTGCTTGGGCACCGGGCGGCGTCGACGGCGTGTCGGGGCCGGTGAGGGGTGGGGTGAAGGGCGGCCGGGCACGGTGGTGCGCGGCCGGGTGCCCGGGGCGGAACCGGCGGTTCGGACGGCGCCGGCCGCGCGGCCGGCACATGTCGGCGGCGGCGGGCCGCGGCCCCGGGGATCCGGCTGTCGTCAGCCGACAGCGGGGCGGACGGGCGGCCCCCGGGAGGTGATCGCGTGGGTGAGGAGCAGCAGGCGTGGGACGCGGTCCGGGTCCGTGGTGCGGCGCGGCGGGCGCGGGCGGTCCGGCGGCGTTGGGAGCCGCAGCAGCGGGCGCAGCGGGGCGAGCAGCAGCTGGGCCACGGCGCGCAGGAGACGGAAGGCGGCGCGTTCGCCGTGCGCCAGCCACAGGCCGCACAGGAGCGCGGCCAGCAGGTGGGCGGCGAGCATCGCGGACGGGGAGAGGCCGGCCGCGGCGTGGTCCAGGGGTGGCGCGGGCAGGGAGGCGAGCGCCCCCAGGTGCTCCGCGCCGCCCGGGCCGTACCCGGCGTGCGCTGGGTGCGCGGCATGACCGGCGTGTCCGGCGTGCGCCGCATGACCGGCGTGCGCCGCGTGACCGGCGTGCGCCGAGGCCCCGGCGGGGCCGGGCGCGGGGAGGGGGTGGCCGTGCGGTCCGCCGGCGGTGGCGCACAGCAGGTGGTCCAGCCAGCGCCGCAGCAGCGGGCCGCCGGCCGCCCGGCCGGGACCGGTCAGCGCCTGGGCCAGCGAGAACCCGGCGTGCAGCACGGCCTGCGCGACGACCGTGACGGCGCCCACGAGCACCGGCCCGCGCTCCCGCCCGGCGAACCACCAGGCGGCGCCGCCGGTCACCGCCGCACCCACCGCCAGGGCCCACCAGGGCACCCCGGCACCGGACATCAGGGTGTGACCGAGCGCGGCGAGCAGCACACAGACGGCCGCGAACACCGCGGCCCGTACCGTGCGCGCACCCCACCCTGCACTCATCGAGGTCACATCCTCGCACTCGGATCACGCGCCCCGCCGGGAGTACGGACGGACACCCGGCCCCCGTTCGGGCCGGCGGGTGTGACGCTCCCCACCGTCTCCCCACCGTCTCCCCGCCGTCACCCCGCGCGGCGGCCGGACTGCCGCCGGGCTGGCCGGGCTCAGCCGGTGAGCGTGCGCAGGTACGCCGCGAACTTCTCCAGGCCGTCGACGGTGCGCGGGCCGCTGATGCCCTCGTTGTAGTCGAGGACGAAGAAGCGGTTCTTCCGGACGGCGGGCAGGTCCCGGGTGTGCGGTGAGGTCCGCAGGAACTCGATCTTCTCCTCGGCCGGCTTGTCGCCGTAGTCGAGGATCACGACGACCTCCGGCTCGGAGCGGGCGACGGCCTCCCAGGTGACCCGGGTCCAGCGCTCGTCGAGCCCGTCGAAGACGTTGCGGGCTCCGGCCATGCGCATGATGTCGTTCGGCGGCACCTGGTTGCCCGCGGTGAAGGGCTGGTCGGTGCCCGAGTCGTAGAGGAAGACGGGGAGCCGGCCGCCGTCCGCGGGCGCCCGGTCGGCGACCGCCTCGACCCGCTTCCGCAGCCCGGCCACCACCCGCCGGGCGCGGTCCTCGACGCGGAAGATGCGGCCGAGCCGTTCGAGATCGGTGTAGAGGGCTTCGAAGGGGGTCATCCGCTCGGGGTGGCCGGGGTAGTTGAAGCAGCTCTCGGTGTGCATGAAGCTCTGGATGCCCAGCTCGTCCAGGATCTCGGGGGTGATGCCCCGCTCGTCCTTGAAGCCGGAGTTCCAGCCGGCCACCACGAGGTCGGCGCGGGCCTCGACGACCACCTCCTTGTTGAGGAGGTCGTCGCTGAGCATCTTCACCTCGGCGTACTCCGACGCCCACGGCGACTCGCTCACCGGCGGGTTGGCGGGCGGCATGACGTAGCCGTGCACGTGGTCGGTCAGGCCGAGGGCGAACAGCTTGTCGGCGCTGCCGCCCTCGTAGGCGACGGCGCGCCGCGGCACCGTGTACTCCACGGGTTCGCCGCAGCGCCGGACGGTGACCGTCTCGGAGGCGTTGGTCCCGTCGGACTCGACCTGGGCTCCGCAGGCGTTGAGCAGCAGGGTGGCGGCGACGGCGGAGCCGACGGCGGCCCGGCGCCGGGCCGGACGGGAGGAGCGGGGGGTGCGCATGGCGGGTGCCCTTTCAGCTGGGGTGGGTGGGCCGTTCGGTCGGGGAGCCGAGCGCGAACAGCAGTTGCGGGTGGCCGGTGAGCGGGTGCGGGACGACGTCGGCCCGCACGCCGAAGACCTCGTGGATCCGTTGCGGGGTCAGGACGTCGGCGGGGCTCCCGGCGGCGACCAGGCGTCCGGCCGAGAGCACGCCGAGGCGGTCGCAGGCGGCCGCGGCGAGGTTGAGGTCGTGCAGCACGACGAGGACGGTGAGCCCCGAGCCGCGCAGCAGGGAGAGCATGTCGAGCTGGTGCCGCAGGTCGAGGTGGTTGGTGGGCTCGTCCAGGACGAGGATCTCCGGTTCCTGGACGAGGGCGCGGGCCAGCAGCACGCGCCGGAGTTCGCCGCCCGAGAGGGTGAGGACACCGCGCCGGGCGAGCCGGCGGATGCCGAGCCGGTCCATGACCCGGTCGCACAGGTCCCTCTCCCGCGCATCGAGGGCCCGGTTGCCCGGCAGGTGGGGCGCCCGGCCGAGGGCGACGACCTCCTCCACGGTGAGGTCGAGGTCGACCGCGCCCTCCTGGGTCATGGCGGCGACGATCCGCGCGGCGCGGCGCACCGGCAGCCGGGTGAGGTCGTCGCCGCCGGCCAGGACGGTGCCGGCGGTGGGGCGCAGGGCCCGGTACACGCAGCGCAGGGCGGTGGACTTGCCGCTGCCGTTCGGTCCGACGAGGCCCACGACGCTGCCGTCGGGCACGTCCAGGGACAGGTCGCGCACCAGGCTGCGGCCGTCGGTGACCACCGACAGCCCGTCGAGTCGCAGGTCCATCTCAACGCCCCCCGAACAGGTACTGCCGGCGCCGCATCAGGGCCACGAAGACCGGCACGCCGACCAGGGCGGTGATCACGCCGAGCGGCAGCTCGCGGGGGGCGACCACGGTCCGGGCCGCCAGGTCGGCCCACACCATGAACACCGCTCCGGCGAGCGGCGCGACGGTCAGCACCCGGGCGTGACCGGCCCCGGCGACCATGCGCACCAGATGCGGCAGCACCAGGCCCACGAAGGCGATGGCGCCGCTGACGGCGACCATCACGCCGGTCATCAGGGAGACCAGGAGGAGGAGCCGCTCGCGGTGCCGGTCGGGGTCGACACCCAGGCTCGCCGCCGTCTCGTCGCCGAGGGCGAGCACGTCCAGTGCCCTGCCGTGCCGGCGCAGCACCGCCGTGCCCAGCAGCACGACGGCGGCCACGGCGGGCAGGGCGCTCCAGGTGGCGGCGCCGAAGCTGCCCATGGTCCAGTACAGGACCGTGCTCGTGGCCTCGCCGTCGGGCACGGTGTAGACGATCAGGCTCATCACGGCCTGGAAGCCGAGCGCCATCGCCACACCGGTCAGCACCAGCCGCAGCGGGGAGAGCGTCCCGCGTCGCAGGGCGGCGGCGTACACCAGCAGCGAGGCCGCCAGCGCGCCGAGGAAGGCGCCGGCCGACACCGCGTGGATGCCCAGCGCGGCGAGTCCCCCGGTGACGGTCACCGCGACGGCGCCGACGGACGCCCCGGAGGAGACGCCGAGGACGAAGGGGTCGGCGAGCGCGTTGCGCACCAGCGCCTGGATGGCGACGCCGACCGCGCTCAGTCCGGCGCCGACGAGCGCGGCCAGCAGCACCCGCGGGGTGCGGATCTGCCAGATGATCTGATGGGTGGTCACCTCGTGGGCCGGGACGGTGCCGCCGCTGAGCGCCGCCCACAGGTGGCGGGCGGTCTCGGCGGGGGTGATCACGGCGGCGCCGAGGCCGACGGCCACGACGACGGAGGCGAGCAGGGCGGCGAGCAGCGTCGCGCAGGCCGCGAGGAGTCCGCCCGGGGTGGCGAGCCGTTCCCTCATGGCGTCCGCCCCGGGTCCGGTTCCGGCGCGGTGTCCGGGCGCGTGCGGGCGACCAGGAGTGCGGCGCCGAGCGCCACGGCGACCAGGGCGCCGAACACGGTGGCGATGCCCGCCTCGCCGGCCAGCGCGAGGCCCGCGCCGCCGAGGGCCGCGCCGGCGAAGACGCCGAGGCTCTGCCCTGCCGCGTTCAGGCTCAGCGCGGTCCCGCGCCGGCCTTCGCAGCGCCGCACCAGCAGGCTGACGGCGCAGGCGGCGACGACCGCGTGGCTCGCGGCGTGCAGCGCGGTCAGCGCGAGGGCGAGCGGCAGCCGGTCGGTGGCGTAGAAGGCGACGACCGAGGCGAGGGCCGTCGACAGGCTTAGCAGCAGGAGCCGTTCGGTGCCGACGCGGGGGGCGGCGGCGTTGGTGAGCCGTCCGGTGAGAAGGTTGCTGACGAAGTAGGAGGTGCCGCTGAGCGTCCAGACGAGGGCGAAGACGGCGGGGTCGAACCCGAACCGTTCGTCGTAGTGGGCGGCCAGGTAGGCGAGGTAGCCCATGAACACGGCGGTGCGCAGCAGGGAGACGAGCAGCAGGGGCACCGCGCCGGGGACGGCCGCGAGCCCGCGGAACGAGGCCAGGTAGCCGGGGTGCCGGCCGGTTGCGGCGTCCGGCCGGTCCCCGGCCGTCTCGTGCCGGCCGCGGGCCAGGACGACCGCGGCGAGCAGCAGGCAGGCGGCCGTCACGGCGAGGAGGTCGCCCTGCCAGCCCCACAGGAGGGCGGGCAGCGCGACGGCCGGGGCGGCGAGCATCGCGGTCATCGACTGGGTGGCGGTGACCAGGGTGGCCGCCCGCCCGGCCGCCAGGCCGTCGCCGAAGCGGTCGGCGGCGGCGGCGGTGAGGGCCGGGTTCAGCACGGCGGTGCTCGCGCCGACGAGCAGGCAGAAGGCCGCCAGCAGCACGAAGTCGCCGCTCGCGCCGAGTGCCGCCGAGGCGCCGAGTGCGACGAGCGCGCCCGCCGCCGCCCGGTCCCGGCGCACCCGGTCCAGCAGCGGGGCGAGCGCGGTGCCGACCAGCAGGGCGGCCAGTCCGCCGAGTCCGCGCAGTCCGCCGACGGCGGCGACGCTGCTTCCGGCGCGGTCGGCGATGGGGACGAGGTAGGTGCTGAAGACGGTGAACGGCAGCAGTCCGACGGCGGAGGCCAGCAGCACCGGCCACAGGGCGCGGGTCATCGCGAGGTCGCCCGGCAGCGGGTCCCGGCCGGCCGGCGTGGTGCCCGGGGGACCGGAGTCGAGGGGGCCGGTGGTCACGGGGCGACCCCGTCGACGGTTCCGGGCGCCGGGCGGGCGGACCGGTAGCGGTGCATGAGCGTCGGCTCGGCGCTGAACTGGGAGAAGGGGAAGGGTTCGGCGTTCAGGGCGGTGACGCCGTGGGAGAGGAAGGCGCGGGCGACGGCGCTGCCGGTCTGGGCGTAGACGACGAGGGGCACGTCCTGGTCCCGGCAGTGTTCGAGGACGAGGTCGAAGGTGCCGTTGCTCAGGGTCATGCCGGTGGCGACCACGGCGTCGGCCGGGGCGAGCACGTCCGTCATGTCGTCGCTGATCCGGTCGCCCCACTGGGTGGTGCGCCGGTTGAGGTCGCAGGGCAGGCAGACGCCGCCCCGCTCGTGTATCGCGGCGACGAGCGGGTCGACCACGCCGATGAGGGCGACCTTGGCGCCCGGCGCGATGTCGAGGAGGGAGGCGACGGCGGCGTCCCGGGCGCGGGCCCGGACCTCCGGGGTGCCGGCGGGCAGGGGGACGGGTTCGGCGCCGGGTGCGTCCCGGTGGGGCAGGACGTGGGAGAGGTAGGCGTCGAGCGCGGCGATCCGCACGGGGGTGGCCGGGTGGCGCAGCAGTGCGCCGAGGCTGCGCCCGGAGGCGTTCTCGCAGATGTCGGGGCCGAGTTCGCCGGCTTCGAAGGCCGAGGCGCCGAAGACGGGTCCGGTCCGCAGCACGACGTAGTGGTTGTGGTATGTGGCGTCGCCGCCGGCCAGCCGGGTGGTGTGGTACAGCCGGAAGGCGCTGGTGACGTGCAGGGTGTGGGGGTCGGGTCCGTGGGCGCCGGCCAGGACGGCGTCGGTCAGTGCGGCCACGGTGCGCGGCTCGGGGTGGGGCATGTCAGTCCCTGTCGTCGGTGGGGCGGGGGGAGTTCGGCAGGCGGAGGGCGGCACGGGGGGCGGTGGACCAGGGGCGCCGCAGGTCCCGCAGGTCGGTGATCTCGTGCGGTGCGAGGGCGTCGGGGTCCTGCGCCTCCCGGTGCCGGGCATAGGCGCTGTCGACGTAGCGGTGGCCGGTGTCGGCCGCGATGAAGACGTGGGTGCGGGAGCCTTCCCGGCGGTGTTCCCAGCGGGCGGCGAGGTGGGCGGCGCCCGCCGACAGGCCGGCGAAGATGCCGGTGTCCCGCAGGAGTCGGACGGCTCCGGAGACGGCGCAGTCGAAGCCGACCCAGTGGACGCGGTCGTAGAGGGCGTGGCGGACGTTGCGGAACTCGATGGCGCTGCCGATCCCGGCGATGATCATGTCGGGGTCCGTCACGTGCTGGGCGCCGAAGGTGACGCTGCCGAAGGGCTGCACGCCGACCAGCGAGACGTCGCGGCCCGCCTCGCGCAGCCAGGTGACGAGGGCACCGGTGGAGGCGCCCGAACCGACTCCGCCCACCAGTGTCAGGGGGCCGTCGGGGATCTCCCGGTCGATCCGGGCGGCCACCTCGTGGTAGCCGAGGTAGTGGATGGCGTCGTGGTACTGCCGCATCCAGTGGTACGTCGGGTTGCGGTCCAGGATCTCGGCGATGCGCCGCACCCTCGACTCCTGGTCCAGGCGCAGGTCTTCGGAGGGCCGGACCTGTTCCACGGTGGCGCCGAGGATCTCCAGCTGGACGCGCAGGGTGCGGTCGACGGTGGTGGATCCGACGATGTGGCACTTCATCCCGTAGCGGTGGCAGGCGAGGGCGAGTGCGTGGGCGTAGATGCCGCTGGAGCTGTCGACGAGCGTGTCACCGGGGCGGACGGCGCCGGTCTCCAGGAGGTGGCGCACCGCCCCGAGGGCCGAGTGGACCTTCATGCTCTCGAAGCGGAGGCAGATCAGGCCGGGTCGCAGCGAGATGAGATCCGGTCTCTTGACCGCCTCCGCGATGTGCGGGTCCATACCGGTCCTCCTGTCGGGTCGGTGACGGGACCGGCGTGAGCATCACATCAAATGAAAATGATTGTCAACATCGGTAGAGGTCCCCGCAGATCCTCGGGCGACCGCCCGGAATCCGGGGTTGCCCCGCCGGGCGGGGCTCACGTACAAATGGTTTTCACTTTCACCTGCGGCGACCGACGCCCCCTCGGGGAGGACACACGTGCGTACCGGAACGGGTACCGCCCACGGCACCTTCGGCGAGCTCCTGCAGGGGCAACTGCCGGAGGAGGACGGGGACTTCCTGGTCACCCTGCCGGTGGCGCGGTGGTCGCGAGCGGTCTTCCGGCCGGACCCGGCGGCCACCGACGTGGTGGTGCGGCCGGCCGGGAAGCGCAAGGCACAGCGGCTGGCCCGGCTCCTCGTCGGGCAGGCCCCGCGGCCGGTCGGCGGGGTGCTCACGGTCAGCAGTCTGCTCCCGGAGGGCAAAGGGCTGGCCAGTTCGTCCGCCGATCTGGTCGCCACCGCGCGGGCGGTGGGACAGGCCCTGGGGCTGGCGCTGCCCGCCGGGCGCATCGAGCGGCTCCTGGCCCGCATCGAGCCCACCGACGGCGTGCTGCATCCCGGCATCGTCGCCTTCCACCACCGCAGCGTGCGGCTGCGGGCGGTGCTCGGGTCACTGCCGCCGATGGCCGTGGTGGCCGTGGACGAGGGCGGCGCGGTCGACACGGTCGCCTTCAACCGCCTGCCGAAGCCCTTCACGGCGGCCGACCGGCACGAGTACGCGCGCCTGCTGGACCGGCTCACCCTCGCCGTGCGGGCCCAGGACCTCGCCGCGGTGGGCCGGATCGCCACCCGCAGCGCGTTGATGAACCAGGCGCTGCGTCCGAAACGCCTGCTGGACCCGCTGTGCGAGATCTGCCGCGAGGTCGGCGGCCTGGGCGTCGCCGTCGGTCACAGCGGGACGGCCCTGGGCGTGCTGCTGGACACCGCGGACCCGGCGTACACCCACCGCGTCACCGCCGCGGCCCAGGCGTGCGGAGAACTCACGGACCGCGTCCACGGGGGCGAGAGGGGCCAAGGGGTCACGGTCTACCGCACGCTCGGCTTCTCCGGGACCGCGCGCCCCGCCGCCCCGGCCCCGCCGGTCCCCGCATGAGAAACACCGCCGCCCACGGCCCCGGCAGGGGGCGTGGGCGGCGGTGGGGGCGGCGCGGGGCCGGCGGCGGGCGTCGAGGGTCTACGCCGTGCCGCTGCCGGTCGCCGCCAGGGCTCCTCCCCCGGTCTCCTCGGGCTCGGCCGAGGACAGCGGGATCGGGGTGAACATGGGCGGCTCCTCGTGGGGAGTCAGGGCGGTGGGTCCGTACACCCAGTCGGTGAAGTGGTAGTCGTAGGTGTCCCGCGCCCGCATGATCGCGTTGCGCCGCAGCCGCGACTCCCCGTCCAGGTGCCAGAGTTCGCCCCAGGTGCGGGCCGTGGTCTGGATCCGGCGGCAGTGCTCGACCCGGACCGCCTGGTACGCGGCGAGCGCACCGTCCCACGCGGGACGGGTGCCCTCGGGGGCGGCCTCGGCCAGCCGCCCGTAGTGCTCGGCGAGCACCCAGCCGTCCTCGATGGCCATGATCGCGCCCTGCGCCATGTACTGCAGCGGCGGGTGCGCGGCGTCGCCGAGCAGGACGATGCGGCCGTGGACCCAGGTGTCGACCGGGTCCCGGTCGAACATCCGCCACCAGCGGTCCCGCCACATCAGCGGGATGCCCTGGCGCACGGAGTCGCAGGTCGCCTCGAAGGCGGCGTCCAGCTCGTCGGGGGTGCCCCAGTCCTCCTGCCCGGCCAGGGCCTTGGGCGACTCGAACACGGCGACCTGGTTGAACATGTCGCCGCCGCGCAGGGCGTACTGGACGAAGTGGCAGCGCGGGCCGACGTACACGGTGACGTCGTTCTCCGCGACGCCGTTGTCCCGGACCTGCTCGATCGGCACGGCCGCGCGGTAGGCGACGTAGCTGGAGCTGACCACGTCGTCGCCGACCAGCTGGGCGCGGGCCACGGAGTTCAGGCCGTCGGCCGCGATCACCAGGCCGGCCTCCTCGGTGCCGCCGTCGGCCAGCCGGACCAGGGCGCCGTCGTCGGTCTGCTCGTAGTCCACGACCGTGCGGTCGGTGAGCAGTTCGACCCCGGCGCGCTCGCAGGCGCGCAGCAGGATGCCGTGCAGGTCGCTGCGGTGGATGACCATGTACGGGAAGCCGTACCGGCGTTCCAGGTCACGCAGGTCCAGCCGGGTCAGCTCGCTGGAGTCGAGGGCGTCGCGCATCACCATGGCCTCGGGCACGACGCCGAGTGCGCGGGCCTCGTCCAGGAGCCCGTACTCGTGGAGGATGCGCGTGCAGTTGGGCGCGATCTGCAGGCCCGCGCCGACCTCGCCGAACGCCGGGGCCCGCTCCAGGACACGGACCCGCAGCCCCTTGCGGGACAGGGCGAAGGCGGCGCCGAGGCCGCCGCCGACCACGAGGACGTCGGGCCGCCCGGCGGGGGTGGGTTCAGGGTTCATGATCGGTTCCTTACGGTTCGCGGGCCCTGGTCAGAGCCAGGCGCCCAGCGTGGGGGCGGGCCCGCCGTCGGCGGTGCGCGGCCCGGCGCCACGGCCGGTGAGGTAGGCGGCGAGGTCCGGCAACGTGCCCTCGACCAGGGCGGGTTCGCCGTCGCCGGGCAGGTTCCAGGTGGTGTCGCCCGCCGGGACCCGCAGGGTCACGGCCGGGCCGGGGGCGGCGGAGCGCTTGGCCACCACGTCGTCGCAGAGGGCGGCCAGGAAGTCCTCCGGCAGGTCCGCGAAGGTGACGCCGGCCGCCAGGTCGACGGCGTGCACGCACACCTCCCGGGAGCGCAGCCAGGGCACCTCGGTGGCCGGCACCGTCCTGCCCTGCGCGGTGACCACCTCGCGGCGCCACTGGTCCTCGCCGAGCGCGGCCATGCCCGCCTCCAGCGCCTCGGCCGAGGAGCGCAGCCACGCGGTCAGCTCGGCGGCGGGCAGGGCCCGGCCCCGCTCGATGCCGGCGGCGCGTTCCTCGGGTGAGGCGTACATGGGGGTGGGCTCGCCGGTGGCGGCCCAGTGCACCAGGTTGGACAGCGCCTCGGCGTTGGCGGCGACGTGCGCGGCCAGGTGGGCCCGGCTCCAGCCCGGCAGGGTGCTGGGCTCGGCGAAGGCGGCGGCGTCGAGACCGTCCGCGGCCTTCAGCAGCAGCTCCGTGCCGTGCCGGCTCCAGTCGCGGGCCTGGTCGAAGGTGCGGGCCATCAGGCGGACTTCTCCTTGACGACCGTGTTCTCCAGCCGGCCGATACCCTGGATCTCGGTGACGATCCGCTCGCCGCCGAGGAGGTAGCGGGCGGGCTTGCGGGCGTGGCCGACGCCGCCGGGGGTGCCGGTGGCGATGATGTCACCGGGGTTCAGCCGGGTGATGGTCGAGACGTACTCCACCAGGTCGACCGGGTCGAACAGCAGGTCGCCGGTGGTGTCGGACTGCATGACCTCGCCGTCGACGGTGAGCGTGACGTCGAGGGCGGGGCGGACGCCGCCGGGCAGCTCGTCGGGGGTCACCAGGTAGGGGCCGACCGGGGTGGTGGAGTCCCACATCTTGCCCTGGAGCCACTCGCGGGTGCGGAACTGCCAGTCCCGGCAGGTGATGTCGTTGAGCACGGTGAAGCCGGCGACGGCCTGCTCGGCCTCCTCGCCGCGGGCCCGGCGCACGCCCTTGCCGACGACCACCGCGAGCTCGACCTCCCAGTCGAACTGCTCGGTCTCGTCCGGCCGGACGATGTCGTCCGTGGCGCCGATCAGGGAGTCGGCGAACTTCGCGAACAGGGTGGGGTGTTCGGGCAGGTCGCGGCCCATCTCCTGGATGTGGTTGCGGTAGTTGAGGCCGACGCACACCACCTTTGAGGGGGCGGGCACCACGGGGGCGAAGTCGGCGCCCGCCACCGGGTAGGTGGTGGCGCCGTCGGAGGTGACGGCCGCCGCGCGCTCGGCCCAGCCGTCCTCGGCGAGCAGGGCACCCAGGTCGGGGGCGCCGAGGTCGACCAGGACGTCGCCGTCCAGCTTCACGGCGCGGGTGGTGCCGCCGGTGCGGAGGGTGGCGAGCTTCATCGGGTGGTTCCTTCCACGTGGGTACGGTCGAGCCGCAGGGCTTCGAAGATCGGCGAGTCGCTGAACCGGAACAGGTCCAGGGCGCCGGAGTCGGAGTCGGTGGACCCGGCCTCGGAACGGACCGAGAACGGCTGCCAGGAGGGGACGACGAACAGGTCGCCGCGGCTGACCGACCAGGTGGTGTCGCCGACGGTGACCGTGCCGGAGCCGTCGAAGACCTGGTAGACCGAGGAGCCGGTCTCGCGCACCGGGGCGGTCTCGGCGCCGCGCGCGACGCGGTGCACCTCGGCGCGGATGGTCGGCAGGACGTCGGCGCCGGTCGCCGGGTCGGAGAAGCGGACGGCGGCGTGGCCGGGCTCCACGGTGCCCTCGTACCCCTCGGCCTCCAGGGCGAGCTGGTCGGCGAGGGCGCGGTCGGTGTGCTCCCAGCGGTAGGCGAGCAGCGGGGAACCGGGACCGGCCGGGGCGGCGCCCACCCCGCATGAGCCGCGCCGTGCAGCCCGCGGCGTGTGAGCCACCCCGGCCCCACTCCCCCGAGGGGCACGCCCCCTGGGGCCGGGGCGGGCGGACGGCACCGGGCCCGTCGCCCGGTGCCGTCCGCACCCGTTCACCGCACGTGCGTGTCGGGGTGCTCCGGCAGGGCGAGCCAGTCCGACCAGGAGAGGTCGCGGCCGAGGTAACGCGGCTGCGCGAACGGCCAGTCGGCGGCGATCCACCGCGGCACCAGCGCGTCGAGGGCCTGCTCGACCTCGCTGCCCACCAGGTCGTCCACCACCCACCAGGAGATCTCACCGTCCGCGCCGGCCCGCTCCGGCGGGTCGATGTAGACGCAGCCGAGCAGGGCCGTCTCCGCCGCGTCGAACAGCGCGTAGTTGAAGGACTGGTGCGCGGCGATCTCTCGCTCGTGGCGCAACAGGTCGGCCCGGTCGGCCTCGTAGGTCATGGTGGCCGCGGGCCAGCCCCAGGCCGGGCCGAAAATGGTCCACAGCCGCTCACGCGAACCCATCACGGCCGGATAGTCGAGCGGGGCGTCCGCCTCCCGGATCGGCCGCAGATGATGACCACCGCCCGGCAGCGGCACCAGGACGGGGTGGACGAAGTCCTCGGGAAGCCAGCTCATGGCGCCCGACCGTAACAGCGCACGGTCACCCGCTCCTTCGATTTTCTCCCGCCCGCCGTCGGGTCCGGTCTCATGCAGGGCCGGGCTGGGCCGGGTCGGGCCGGGTCGGGCCGGGCCGGGTCGGGTCGGTGATCACCCGATCAGGACTCCCGTCCGCTCGACGAACCTCGTGATCGGCACGGCGACGACACCTCAGGCCCTGAGGGCCCTGTGGCCCGACGACCTGGTGGCCTGGTGGCCGGATGGCCTGGTGGCCCGATGGCCGGGTGATCCAGGCGGCCTGCGGCCTGTGGCCCGGCGATCCCGGAGACGTGCGCACCTACCGGTCCCCCGTCCGCCCCAGCAGGGTGACGAACCCGTCCGGTCCGCGCACCGCGCGGCACCCGGTGCGCAGCCAGCCGCCCGTCCGGCGGCCCTGGTCGTCGCCGAACTGCGGCCCCCGCAGCAGTAGTTCACCGGCGTGGCCCGGCAGCGCGTCCACGTCGGCGAACCCCTCGACGGCGATCCGGGCGCGGGTGCGCGGCAGGGCCACTCCCGCCGTCCCCGGGCGGGCACCGTCGGTGAGCGGGTTGGCCAGGGCGACGCCCGCGGCGGCGGTCGGCCCGTACGCCTCCACGACGCGGGCACCCACCGCCGCCCGTAACCGCTCGCCGGTGGTGACGTCCAGCGGCGCCGTGACGATCGTGCGCACCCCGGCCAGCGCCTGCCGTTCCCGGGCGGGGCACGCCAGCAGCCGGCCCAGTGCGGCGGGCGGGGCCACCAGCACGGTGGGGGTGTGCCGGCGCGCCGCCCGCAGCGCGCGCGACGGGTCGCCGCCGGGCACCAGCACCGTGCGGAACCCGACCAGCAGGGCCGCCGTGACCAGGACGATCCCCCGCACGTCGGACAGCGGGACCAGGGACAGCAGGCGGGGTCGGCGCGGCAGGGGGCCGGTGTGCCACGCCGCGATCTGGTGGGCCGCCGCCACGATCGCGCGGTGCGGCAGCGAGATCCGGGTGCCGTCCCGCCGGTGCACGACGACGGCGACGTCGTCGGGTTCGGGACCGCCGGACCAGTCCCACTCCCGTACCGGGTCCGGCCGCGAGCCGCCCGCCCGCCGGTCGAGGTCCCGGTAGGACACGATGTCCACCGGCGCGCGACGCGCGGGAGCGGCCCGCGGACCGAGGCCGGTGTGCGCCGGCCGTGAACTCGTGCGCTGGGCGGGGATGTTCGGGACGGCCGCCGTCGGCCGGACGGCCGCGACCGGTGCCGCGACCGGCTCCCCCGCGCCCTCCCGCCCTCCGGTCCGGGAGGACGCGCCCGCCCTCCTGCCCTCCGCGACGACCGGGACGGTCACCACGGCACGCAGGAGTGCGCGGTCCGCGCGAGCGGCCACCTCGGACAGCCGGTCCTCCGGGACGGCGGCCACCGCCGCGTGCGCCAGGGCCCGCCCGGGGTCACGGATGTCGCCGGGTACGACGACCACGCCGAGCCGCCACGCGGCGTGGCACAGCACCACCGCCTCCGGGCAGTCCGGCAGCAGCAGCGCCAGGTGGTCGCCGCGCCGCAGGCCCAGCCGGGACAGTGCCGGGGCGATGCGTGCGGCCGTCCGGTGCAACGCGCGGAAGCCGGTGCGGGCCCCCCGGGCGGCCAGGGCCGTGCGTCCCCGGTACCTGCGGGCCGCGCCGTCGAGCAGGTCGGGCAGCGTGCCCCGGGGCACGGGCAGGGACCACGGGACGCCGTGCGGGTAGAAGCCCACGCCGGGTTCCTCGGCGGGCCGTCGCTCGAACAGATCCGTCATGCCGGGATGGTGACCCATCGCACGCTGTGACCACTTGTGTGCGGACGCGCAGGGACGAACCGTATCGTTGTCACTTGCATAACAAGCATCGCTGCCGGATCTGTCGGACACCGACGGGCCCGGGGACCTACTCCCCGGTAAGGTCACGGGGCCCGCCTTTGATGTCCCTGACACCGAGGGAGCCCCATGGACGACACCCGCACCAGGATCCCGTCCGGACGGGACGAGGACGCCCGCACCGGGATCACCAGGATCCCGCCCCGGCGGGACGACACCCGCGCCACGGACCTCCCGGCCGAACTCCAGGACCACCTGCGGCCGTTCCTCCGCGAGATCACCGAGGACGTCGTACGGGCCATCCGCACCGAGATCCCCGAGTACGCCCGCCCGACGGACGAGACGTACATGCACGTGGTCAACCGGGGCGTCGAACAGGCCCTGGAGGGCTTCCTGTCCCGCCTGTCCGGCTCGGGGGCGGACTGGGACGATGTCAGGGCCACGTACCGGCGCATCGGGCAGGGCGAGGCCGACGAGGGGCGCAGCCTCGACTCCTTCCAGGCGGCGCTGCGGCTCGGCGCGCGGGTGACCTGGCGCCGGGTGAGCGAACTCGTCGACGTCCACCGTCTTCCGCCGCAGGAACTCATCGCGTTCGGCGAGACCATGTTCCTGCACCTGGACGAGATGGCGGCGGCCACCACCAGCGGCTACACCGAGGCCAGGCTGCACGCCGCCGGCGAACTCCAGCAGCGGCGCAGCCGGTTGATCGACCTGCTGACCGGGGACGCGGCCGTCTCCCCCGAGGCGGTCGCCGAACTCGCGCGCACCGCGCAGTGGCCACTGCCCCGGGACATCGCCGTCGTCGTCACCGAGCACACCGGGGAGCCCGACACCGTCAACCGCATCGTGCCGCCGGAGTTCCTCGCCCGGCTCGACGGCCGGCCGGGCGTCCTCGTGGTGCCCGATCCGGAGGGGCCGGGCCGCGAACGGGCCGTCGCCGGGGTCTTACGCGGCCTGCGCGGCGCGCTCGGCCCCACCGTGCCGCTCGACGCGGGCGCCCGCTCCCTGCGCTGGGCCCGCGACGCGCTCGACCTCGCGCAGCGCGGCATCCTGCCCGGCACCGGCCTCGTCCGGTGCGCCGACCATCTGACCACCCTGCTGCTGTTCCGCGACGAGGAGTTGGTCGACGAACTCGCCCGGCAGCGCCTCGCCCCGCTCGACGCCGTGCGCTCCCCGCAGCGTGAACGGCTCGCCGAGACGCTGCTGTGCTGGCTCAGCTGTGCCCGCAACGCCAGCGAGGTCGCCCAGCGCCTCG
This sequence comes from Streptomyces sp. 3-6, assembly GCF_056323165.1. NCBI lineage: Bacteria > Bacillati > Actinomycetota > Actinomycetes > Kitasatosporales > Streptomycetaceae > Streptomyces > Streptomyces sp. 3-6. The sequence goes on along the minus strand of NZ_JBWHZP010000002.1, from coordinate 4,214 downwards.
CCGTGCACGCGCAGACGGTGCGCTACCGGCTGCGCCAGCTGGAGGAGGTGTTCGGCGAGGAACTACGCGACCCCGCCGCCCAGTTCGAGATGCAGGTCGCCCTCCGCGCCCGCGCACTGCGCCGCTCGACGGACTGAACCGCGCACGGCCGCGGGTTCGGCCGGTGGGGCGTGCGCGCGCGGTCACGAGGTCGGTCGGCGGACCGAACCGCACACGACCACGAGACCAGCCGGAGGGCTGATCGCACCCGGCCACGGCGCCGCCACCCGGCGGCCTGTGCCTCCCGCCTGGCGGCCTGTGCCTTGCACCTGCCGGTTGTGCCTCCCACCCGCGGGCTGGGGCTCCCCCTGCGGACTGAGACTCCCCCTTCGAGCCTCACCTGCGGGCCGGGGCACTCACTCCCCGGCGGACCGCTCGTCGAGCACCGTCACGAAGGCCGAGGCGACCAGGGCGACGGCGGGATCGTCGTCCCGGGTCAGGCCCCGGAGGATCTCCCGCACACCGTCCCCCGGCAGCTCGACGAGCGCCTGGACCAGACGGATCCGGGTCGCGGACCGGGCTGTGGGGGCGGCGAGTTCGGCGGTCAGCGCGGTGCTGATCCGGTCCGCGCAGCCGTGGTCCCGGGACAGCGACGCCAGGACCTCGGCCGCCTCCACGTCGTGATCTCCGGCGACGACCATGGCGACCAGTACCGGGACGGCGTCCCCGGCGCCGCGCCGCCCCAGTGCCAGCGCAGCGTGCCCGCGCACCGTCGGGTCCGCGTCCCCGAGCACGTCCGTCAGCAGCGCGGACGCTCCCGGCGCGTCCGCCCCCAGCTCGACGACCGCCCGCACCGCACGACGCCGGACGGCGGCGTCGTCCGCGTCCAGGCCGGCGGCCAGCGCCGCCACCGCCGCGCCGTGGTCGTGCGACCGGGCGAGCGCCCAGCGCAGGGCGCCCGCCACGTGCGGATCCGACTCGGCGAGGACCGCCTCGGCCAGCAGCTCGGTGGCACCGTCGCCACCACCGGCCGGGCCGAGCACCGTCTGCTGCCTGCGCGCCGCGCTGGGCGAGCCGAGGCCCTGCATCAGGGCGACGACGCGCAGCACGTCCTGCCAGTCGCCGGGCCCCGAGGCGTCGATCGCGCGCAGCCGGTCGAGCAGCTCGCGTTCGCGTTCCAGCCGGTCCTCCGTCCACCGGATGAGATCTCCGACCAGCGCGGACGGGGTGAACGCCGGGTCCTCCAGCGCCCGCCCGATCTGCTGGAGCGACAGCCCGAGGGACCGCAGGCTCTGCACGTGGAAGATCCTGCGGACGTCGTCCGGGGAGTACTCCCGGTAGCCGCCGACGGTCCGGCCCGTCGGCCGCACCAGTCCGAGGGTGTCGTAGTGGCGCAGCATCCGGGTGCTCACCCCGGAGCGCCGCGCCACCTCACCGATCAGCATGCGGCGCCCCCTCGGAAGCGGTGGCCCCGGTCGCCCCGCCCCTGTGGTCCCGGGCGGGCTGCGCGGTCGCGGCGGCCTCCTCGGCGGCGGCGAGCCGTTCCGGACCGAGGGCGACGACCCGCTTCGCCTCCTCCACCGCCGCGTCGAACCCGGCCTCCGGGTCCCGGCGCAGCAGCTCGGTGGCAGCGGCATGCGTGGCCACCTCCGGGTCGGGGTCCGCCGCTGCCTTCTCCAATATGGGCGAGACGGCCTCCCCCAGGTCCACGAGGGCCCGGCTCAGGCTCAGCCGCACGGTCCGGTCGCCCCGCCCGAGCTGCTCCGCGAGCACATGGCCCAGTCGGGCCTTCTCCTCCTCGTCCTCGGGCACGAGAGCCACCGCCGTCCGCCACGCGGTGCGGGCGACCTCGTCGGCGTCGTGCAGCAGAGCACGCGTGATCCAGCCGTACGCCCGGCGGTCCCCGATCTTGGACAGCGTGTGCAGCGCCTGGCTGCGGGCCTGGGCGCGCCCGGAGGCCAGCTCCTCCCGCAACCGGGGCAGGGTGAGGTCCGCCGGGAGGCGGATCAGCGCCCAGGTCAGCATGTCGCGCACGAAGAAGTCCGGCTCGACCGCGCACCGCTCGACCAGCGTCTCCAGCAGGGCGGGATCCGGCGCCGAACCGGCCGCCATCGCCGCCTGGAGCCGCACCGACGAGGTCTCGGCACGCAGGGCGGCGGCCACTCGGGTGTGCGGTGGGTGCGGGGTTCCGTTGGTCGGGTTGATCGAAACCACCTCCTGCACCCAGGGGACACCTTGTCACGATGTCAGGGTCAAGCCGCCCCCGCCTCTCCCCTCACCCCGTGGCCGGAAGCAGGTACTCCGCCCACACCGTCTTGCCCGGGCCGTCGCACCGCGGACACCAGCCCCAGCGGGCGGCCAGCCCGGCCACCAGCAGCAGCCCGCGGCCTCCCCCGTCCTCCGCCCCCGGCGCCCGCACCTCCGCCGGTCCGGGCGGGGTCCGGTCGCCCCGCGTGTCGGTGACCTCGATCCGCACGGTGCCCGGGCACGTGGTCACCTCCATCCGGAGGTGGAAGTCCCGGCCGCCCACATGACCGTGCCGCACGGCGTTGGCGGTCAGCTCGCCGACGACCACCACGATCTCCTCGTGCGGTCCGGTCCCGTACGGGACACCCCAGGCGTCCAGCCGGTGCGCGGCCAGCCGTCGGGCCAGACGCGCACCGCGCGGGGTGGAGGTGAACCGCATCTCGAAGGTACGGCTCGGAGCATCGGCCGAAGCCGCGGACCGGACGGTGCCGACGGCACCCGGGAGTTGATTCGTCACGCCGTCCACCGTCCCGCCGGTCGCGCAGCGTGACCAGCGGTGACCCGACGACGCGGTCCGTTGTACGCGCGGCGCCTCCCCGCGTACGAGGCGCGGGGCGTGACGGGATCACGGGCGCCGCCGTTGGGCACGGGAGGCGACAGGGGACACGGATGACCGAGGGTACGGAGCCGGGGAGGGAGGCTGTCATGGCCGACGACACGGACGGGACGACGGCCGACACGTCGGGGCAGGCGGTCGTCGCCGCGTTCGGGCAGACACTCAAGACACTGCGCCTGCGGGCGGGCCTGGAACGCGAGGAGTTCGGACGCCGCATCGGCTACTCGGCGTCCACGATCGCGTCCTACGAGCAGGGCCGGCGCATCCCCTCACCGAGGATCATCGAGCGCGCCGACGAACTGCTGGGCGCGGACGGTCTGCTGACGGTGTGGAAGGAGCAGGTGGAGCGGGCGCAGTACCCGGTGTTCTTCCAGGGGATGGCAAGCCTGGAGAAGGTGGCCATCGAACTGCTGTCGTACGACACGCTCGTGGTCAAGGGCCTCCTCCAGACCGAGGCGTACATGAGGGCCGTACTCGCCATGCGTCGGCCCCCCTTGGACGAGGAGACCATCGAGCAGCGGGTCGCGGCACGCCTCGCCCGCCAGGACATCTTCGACCGGCCGTCCGCGCCGCTGCTGAGTTTCGTCATGGACGAGTCGGTGCTGCGGCGCCCGCTGGGCGGAGTCGGCGTGCTCCGGGGGCAGTTGGAGCACCTGCTCGCCGTCGGCCGCAAGCGCAACGTCGAGATCCAGGTCGCTCCGCTCCGCTGCGAGGAAAGCGCCGGTGTGGACGGGCCCTTCACCGTCGTCACGCGCGACGACGGCAAGAAATTCGCGTACACGGAGGCTCAGGGGACCAGCACTCTCCAGACCGACCCGCAGCAGACGGCGCTCGCCGCCGCCCGCTATGGGATTATCCGATCCCAGGCTCTCACCCCGAGAGAGTCCCTGGAGTTCATCGAGAGGTTGCTGGGAGACTCCCAATGACATTGTCAAGCGGGGGCGGTGACGTTCCGTGAGGGCGTCATGCCCCTGTGACACTGGTCCTGGGCATGGCTGTCTCGAAGGTGCGGTGGTCGCGTATGAGTGCCCAGAGCACGTTGAGGCGGCGTCTGGCCAGTGCCAGGACGGCTTGCTTGTGGGTCTTTCCCTCGGCGCGTTTGCGTTGGTAGAACCGCTGGGATTCGGGGCAGTGGACTGCTGCGACCTGGGCGGAGATGTAGAACATGCGCAGGAGTCGGCGGCTGTAGCGTCGGGGCCTGTGGAGGTTGCCGGAGACCTTGCCCGAGTCGCGTGGAACGGGAGCGAGTCCGGCGACGCCTGCAAGCCGGTCGGGGCTGGCGAAGGCGTTCATGTCGCCGCCGGTCGCGGCGATGAACTCGGCGCCGAGTGTGTCGCCGATGCCGGGCATGGACGTGATCACATGGGCGTCG